>CP119317.1:2400000-3000000 GCA_029203125.1 Candidatus Cohnella colombiensis | reverse complement strand
CAGTGACAATTGCGGTCAGCAATAAGATAAATAACGACTTTTTTCGGATAATTCGGATATATTGATGCAAATCCAGCTCTTTCATTGTATTTGATCTGCTCCTTATCCTTGTGTTTGGATAACAATTAATCTCATAAATTATAGCATAAAAAATTACAGTACATATGAAACATCAACATAAAACTTGCTATTAAATTCCAAAATTTTGTGTTAATATTAGAACAATTTCAGAATTATTCAACATAATCTGACATGATTCCTCTTTTTGTGAGTGAATTTCTTTTTTTAGTAGTTGAGAGCGCTATCATGCCCTGTCGGGAGAGCGATATTATGACATTTAGAAGAAATCCGTTGCTTATTATGTTCGACTTTTGTACATTGTACATTTTAGCAATAATCAGCTTTGCGATATTTGGTATTGAAATTGCAAGCGGGTACGTATATTTATATGGATTGATTATAGTCATCTCAGTCATGGCGTTCATGTTTCGCTATAATATGTATAACCGGATCTGGAGATATTCCAGTATCGGTGAGCTTGTCTCTGTATTTAGAGCCGTCAGTTATGGCTCCTTTGTAGCCACAGTCATCTATTATATTGTAATTTGGGATGTTATCGATCCTGTCCCATTCCTATTCATCTATCAGTCTTCTCTTCTTATAATTGGAGGAGTTCGATTTGTGTTGCGTTTAAGCAGTGATAACTATCGGAAGAAGGGCACAGGAGAATTTAAAGTTCTCATTATTGGAGCAGGTGACAGCGGCACTTTAGTAGCAAAAGAGCTTAAGCAGAATAAGCATGTCAACAATAGTTATATTGTCGGTTTTATAGATGATGATCCTCGTAAACAAAGTCGTCAGATTTCGGGTCTACGAGTTCTTGGAAATCGGAATGCGATTGGGCAGATCGCGCGCAAATGGGAAGTTAATCAAATCATTATCGCGATTCCGTCCGCTGAGCGTGAAGATGTGTCGGAAATTGTTAAAATATGCAAGGAAACAAACTGTGAGTTGAAGATCATTCCTCAGATTAGAGATATTATACAGGGTAAAGTATCCATTAGTCGGATGAGAAATGTTGAGGTTCAGGATTTACTTGGGCGTAGTCCTGTTTCAATTGATTTGGAGGGCATTGCCAATTTTGTGGAAAATAAAGTTGTGCTTGTAACAGGAGCTGGTGGCTCGATCGGCTCGGAATTATGTCGTCAAATTGCACCTTTCAAGCCTGAGAAGTTAATTCTGCTCGGTCATGGAGAGAATAGTATTTATCAAATCGATTTGGAGCTTCGTAAAAAGTTTCCCGGGCTGCACATATGTCCCAAAATTATGGATGTGAAAAACCGCGAAGGCATTATGGACATCTTCGCAAACGATATGCCTCAGGTTGTTTTTCACGCCGCTGCATATAAACATGTGCCTTTAATGGAGAGTAATCCAGAGCAGGCTGTTCACAATAACATCTACGGTACGATAAATGTGGCTGAAGCTTCTGATCGTTATGGCGTTGAACGATTTGTGTTAATCTCGACTGATAAGGCAGTAAATCCGACAAGCGTTATGGGCGCGACGAAGCGCGTCTCTGAAATTATTATACAGACGATTGGATTACGCAGTGCAACGAAGTTTTCAGCGGTGCGGTTCGGTAATGTACTAGGTAGTCGGGGCAGTGTAATTCCGACTTTCAAGTCGCAAATTGCAGAAGGGGGTCCCGTTACGGTGACACACCCGGACATGACCCGTTATTTTATGACCATACCGGAAGCTGCTCAGCTTGTTATTCAAGCGGGAGCCTATACAGAGCGGGCTGAATTGTTCATTTTGGATATGGGAGAACCGATGAACATCTATCAATTGGCCAAGGATTTGATTCGGTTATCAGGTTTTGAACCTCATAAGGACATTGAGATTCAATTTATCGGATTACGACCGGGCGAGAAGCTATACGAGGAACTGCTCACAAATGACGAGAAGCTTTCAACGACGATGAACAATCGTATCTTTATCGGATCGCCACTTACGCGAGATAAAGATGCACTGTTAAGGGAAATCAATCATTTAGAGTCGATTATTCGCTATAACATTTCAGAAGCGAAGCAATATGTTGAACCCCAATTGAAGCAAGTGTATTAAGGTTTGTGTTATGATTGAGCTAGAGGTGAACAGCAGATGTGGTTGGCGTTAATGCTCCTATTATTAGTCGGTATCGTGGCTGCTTTATTTGGGAGTATCGTCGGTTTAGGCGGCGGGATTATTATTGTTCCCGTTCTAGTGTTGCTGGGCAAGCCTCTCGTTGGCGAAGTCGTGACCTCACAGGTCGCAGTAGGTACTTCATTAGCGGTGTTGATCTTCACGGCACTTTCAGCTACGTATACGTATCGCAAGCAGGGAAAGGTTGACTTTCGAACAGGCTGGCTCTTATTCATAACGAGCGGTCCAGCAGCAATGCTCGGAGCGCAGCTGACGAATGGGATTCAGCAAGGACCGTTTCAATTGTCCTTCGGATTATTTATGTTCGTGATGTTCGGGTTGATGGTAGCGAGGGAACGACTAAAACCACTGAACATAAATTGGCGAATAAAACGTACATTTACTGAGGGTAACGGCACTGTACATACTTATGGTTACAATCTTTCACTTGCACTAATCATTGGAGCGGCTGTGGGCTTATGTTCGGGATTATTCGGAATTGGTGGGGGATCGTTGTTCGTCCCGATCATGGTGCTGTTGTTTCGGTTCCCTCCACATGTAGCAACCGCCACCTCAATGTTTGTAATTTTACTATCTTCGATAACAGGTAGCGGTGTTCATGTGTGGAACGGCAATGTAGATTGGCTGCTGTTTGCTGCCCTTGCGCCAGGTGCAATTATCGGCGGTCGTATTGGAGCATTGATCGCAGCGCGATTAAGCGGTAAGCAGCTGATGTGGTTATTGCGGGCAACACTGCTGGCGATGGCCATTTATTTAATCATCGAAGGTATTCGAGAGCTTAAATGAAGATAGAGGTGGCATATGGAAAACCAAGGAAATGAAACGGTTATCGGCGGTAAAAGCTATACAGCAGTAGCGATCAACTGTGCTGCGAAGGCTGGAGAGTGGATTAAGAGCAAGCTAGGCAGTGTAAACCAATACGATACGAAATATTCTATGAATGATTTAGTGACTGAATTTGATAAAGGCTCAGAGAGAATGATTCGTAATTTGATTGCAACACACTTTCCTGACCATGATTTTTTAGGGGAAGAAGGAGTAGAGCCAGGACCTGAGGCATCTTTAAAGGCAATTCGAGAGCTTGCAGACTCGGAATATTTATGGATTGTTGATCCAATTGACGGTACGACAAATTACATTCATGGATTTCCGTTTTACTCGGTATCGATCGCATTGGCGCATCGAGGTCAAGTTATTGTAGGTGTTGTGTACGATCCATCTAGGGATGAATTGTTCGTTGCAGAGCGGGGAAAAGGCGCATATGTTCACGGTCGGAAAATGCAAGTGTCTGCGGAATCAGCGCTTAGCAATAGCTTAATCGCAACAGGCTATCCCGTTGATCCTCATCATGCATTACCAGCAAATATGAAAGAAATTCAAGCGTTAGCGCCGAAGGTTCGAAACCTAAGAAACTTAGGATCCGCGGCATTACAATTAGCATACGTTGCCGCAGGTAGACTAAGCGGCTATTGGGAACATAATCTTAGCGCATGGGATCTAGCGGCTGGCTCATTGCTTATTGAAGAAGCGGGTGGGCGAATAACGGATTTGTCCGGACAGCCTTACCATCTAGCGGTTCGTGATATTTGTGCGAGCAACAAATCTATTCACGAAGAACTGGTTGGAGAGCTGTTATTAGCTGGGGGAACATCAAGAGATGAGCTAGAGGAGCTGATGATTCAGCAACTGTCTGAGGGCGAGCTTGATACTGATAATCCAGAAGCAAGCGCAGTAAGGGCGAATTCCCCGCGCTGGGAAGTTCGGATTCAATCGGAGCGTGATCCGATCGTAGAGGAGACGAAGAAATATCGCACTCTCGCTCGTGAGGTGGATAACAGGTATGATAAGCATATAGATGAACAGCCTGAATGAAGGCTGTTCATCTATATTGTATGGATCTAAACTAACTTAAAAGTGATAGTAAACGCATAATTAACGGGAACAATAAAGGGGAGCCACGAATTGATAAAAATCATTAAAAATGCGATTTATCTTCGAGGGTTTATTGGTTTTTTCGTATTCATCGTTTATCGAATTGGAAACATCATCCACTATAAGTTTAGGGTTCCTCTATTAAGACAGATATTGCTCGTATTGTACCGTGTACTAGATTTGTTGATTGTTAGAATTGTTGCGAAATGCGAGCTCCCCTGCCAGTGCCGAATTGGCATTAATTTGGGACTTCCGCACGGTGGCAACGGTGTAATTATTAGTCCGCATGTTGTCATAGGTGATCATGTATCTATCTATCAGCAAGTAACCATCGGCAAAAACAACAATTCTGAGGGTGCCCCTATTATTGGAAATCATGTTTTCATAGGGGCGGGAGCTAAGGTGTTAGGAAATATCACGATTGGCGACAACGTTAAAATAGGAGCTAATGCTGTAGTAATTACAGATGTCCCCTCTAATAGTACCGCCGTAGGTGTCCCAGCAAAAATTATTAGTAACAATTAAAAGTTGCTAAACGCGATTTCAGCAGCAGCAAGCGTTACGTCGATGTCTGCGTCTGAATGTTCAGTGGTCAGGAACCAAGCCTCATATTTCGACGGTGCAAGGTAGATTCCTTGATCGAGCATCAAGCGGAAGAAGCGCGCAAACTGCTCGCCATCCGTATTCTGAGACTCGTCATAGTTGGTAACTGGATGATTACAGAAGTGGGTGGAAAATGCCCCCGCGATCCGATTGATCGTCAGTGGAACTCCATTGCGATTAGCAGATGCTTGAAGCCCATCAACCAATCGAATGGCTAAGCGTTCCATTTCTTCATACACGCCTGGTGCTTGTAACACTTCTAGGCAAGCAATTCCTGCCAATATCGATGCGGGATTGCCCGCCATCGTCCCCGCTTGATAGGCAGGGCCTAGCGGAGCAACCTTCTCCATCACTTCGATTCGACCGCCATAAGCGCCAATTGGCAAACCTCCACCGATGATTTTACCTAGTGCCGTCAGATCGGGGCGTATGGCCTCTTGATCCGGAAATGCCGCGAACGTTTGAGTCGTTCCGTAATGGAATCGAAATGCGGTAATTACTTCGTCGTAGATAACGAGTGCCCCTGCCTCGCGAGTAAGCTTGCAGAGTCCTTCAAGAAATCCAGGCTTAGGCATGACCATGCCGAAGTTGCCGACGATCGGCTCAACCATTACAGCTGCAACTTCATTGCTCCATCGTGCTAATGCCTGCTTCAAGCTCTCTAAATCGTTGTAAGGAACTGTAATAACTTCATTCGCAATACTGTCAGGTACGCCTGCGCTATCTGGTATACCGAGCGTTGAGGGACCTGAGCCTGCAGCAACGAGCACGAGATCGGAATGTCCGTGGTAGCATCCAGCGAATTTAATAATTTTATTGCGTCCGGTGTAAGCTCTTGCGACACGAATTGTCGTCATGACCGCTTCCGTGCCGGAATTGACGAACCGCACTTTATCAAGTGAAGGAATGGCTGCCTTCAACATTTCAGCCAATCTAATTTCATGCTCAGTAGCTGTCCCTAGCAATGTCCCATTTTGCGCAGCGCGGATGATTGCCTTGGTTATATGGGGATGTGCATGTCCTGCAATAATGGGGCCGAAGGCTTGCAAATAGTCGATGTAGCGATTGCCATCTACGTCCCAAAAATACGCGCCTGCTCCACGTTCCATGAACACCGGAGCACCGCCGCCTACAGCCTTGAAGGAACGAGAAGGGCTGTTCACCCCGCCAACGATATGCCGCTGAGCTTCTTCATATAACTGCGCGGATAGAATTCGTTCATTTTGTGTCACTTGTTTTGTCTCCTCCAGTTTCTGTAACTTTGCTCGTATCTTTAGCTAATGTTTGTTGTACGAACACCTTTAGAGCCGCTTTGTCCCGAATAGCAAGAACAGAGGAGCCGTTGATCGTCTTGTCTGCGAGCAGTTCATTGGGAGGCATCTGTGCAGAACCTGCTTGATGCGATTTATAGCCGAGTGTTCCAAGCTTTAACATATCGCCTGTTGACATATTCGTCTCCAAGTAAGGAACGACCTCGTCAATAATGTCAGGTAGACGATAGAGATTCCACACGGTTTGCATTTTATCTGCAATCGCTTTTAGAAAATCACGTTGGCGCCCTGTACGTGTGAAATCAGATAGCTTGTCATGCCGGAAACGGACATATTGCAATGCCTTTGTGCCATCGAGATGCTGTTGCCCTTCTTTCAGGTCGATGTCGTACTTGTGTCCGTCTGCAGCATCCGTATAGTGCATGTTCTTCTCAACATAGAAATCAATGCCACCGATTGCATCCACAAGCTTAATAAAGCCTTGGAAGTCGACGTACATGTAGTATTGGATGTCGAGCCCGAGCATGTTGCCGATCGTCTTCATAGCGAGGTTCGGCCCACCAAGCGAGAGTGCAGTATTCGCACGATTGTCGCGATAACCTGGAATTTCGACCCAAGTATCTCGCAAGACGGACATGACGTGGATCGTTTTGGCTGTCGGATCAATGGAAGCAACGATCATCGAGTCAGAACGTGCAACTTCGTTTGTAGTAAGACCCCGCTCATCTCCACCCATGAGTAAAATGTTGACTCGCTCTGTGCCTGTCCACTCTGGCGGGACATACTCAGCCTTTTCTTCAAACTTGGCGAAGCGAGACTCTTCTTTTGGTTTTTGAGCTTTAGCTAAATTTTGCTCTAGTTGATATACACGCACGCCTGCTACAATGAGGACGAGCACGATGACGCTAATAAAACCGTAAATTGTCCATTTAAGCTTTTTATTCATGAAACAATTCCTCTCTAGTTGTTCCTAGCCATTTGTATTAAACGGTATCATTACTTATTATGAAATTATATGTTGATAAGAGTAGTACAAGCAAGTTTTAGAGGAGGGTCATATGTTAGCCATTGATGTGCAACAGTTGCGAAAGCAATTCAAAGTTCAAAAAAACCGTGAAGGTGTGTCAGGTGCTCTCAAAGATCTGTTCAAGCGTGAACATACCGAGGTTGTAGCGGTTAAGGATATTAGCTTTCAAATTCCGCAGGGCGAAATCTGTGGTTACATCGGTGAAAATGGAGCCGGAAAATCTACGACTATCAAAATGTTAACCGGAATCCTCGTCCCGACTTCAGGAAAGCTGATCGTTAATGGTTATGTACCCCATAAGGATCGTGAAACTTTTGTACGAGGTATAGGAGTTGTATTCGGTCAGCGGAGCCAGCTATGGTGGGACATTGGGGTTATTGAATCGTTCCGGTTGCTACGCAAAGTGTACAGAGTGAGCGAGGCGGATTTTCGCAGACGGTTAGACGAACTAGTGGAGACGCTTCATCTTCAAGAATTACTTAATCGTCCAGTTCGCAAATTGAGCCTAGGTCAGCGGATGCGTTGTGAGTTGGTCGCAGCATTGCTCCACAATCCGTCCATCGTGTTTTTGGATGAGCCGACGATTGGCCTTGATATTGTCGTAAAGTCGGAAATCCGAGAATTTCTAAAACGGATGAACCGCGAATATGGAACGACGATTTTGCTGACAACCCATGATCTTCAAGATATCGAAGCACTCTGTTCTCGCGTTATTATGCTAGATGATGGACGAATCATATACGATGGTGGGTTGGAGGAGCTGAAAGCACAGTGGGGTAAAGGGCGAGAGGTAATGCTGCAATTTTCAGAATCGGTGTCGTTGCTTGAGCTTACTGTTCTCACATCGGGGCTTGATGTTCGGTGGTCGATGGACAATGAGTTAACTGCCAAGGTGTGGATTCCGCGCGAGTTGAATGTGTCGGAGGTGTTGTCACGCGTCGTTGGCGCCTCGTTAGACATAAGCGATATTAAGATCAGTGAGACGAACACGGATGAAATCGTCCGTGAAATTTACCAATCCGGCAGTGCCGAAGCGCCTAAGCAAGCTGAACAACAGGCTGAAGCGGGGGCGGCAACACGTGGTTAGTGCGTATTTGGAACTCATTCGGATGCGTTTTTTAATGATGCTTGCATATCGAGTCAATTATTATAGCGGAATTATCATTTATGCGATCAATATCGGTGCGTATTATTTTATGTGGAAGGCGATATACGGTGATGCAGAGACGTTGTCTGGGTTCACCGTCCTGCAGATGACTACTTATGTGGCGATTTCTTGGATGGCACGTGCGTTCTACTTCAACAATCTAGATCGAGAAATTTCCAATGATATTCGTGATGGCAGTCTCGCTGTGCAGATGACGCGTCCTTACAACTACTTAATTGTGAAAATGATGCAAGGCTTCGGTGAAGGCTTGTTCCGACTCTTTCTTTTTATGGCACCAGGGATGGTCGTAGTTGCACTAATCTTTCCGATTACATTCCCGACAGAGCCAGAGCGCTGGATCGTATTCTTCATCATGATCTGGTTCAGCTTTCTTATCAATTCTCAGCTTAATCTGATGACAGGGCTGTTTGCTTTCTTCGTTGAAAATAATGAGGGCCTGATGCGGATGAAGAGAGTAACCGTTGATTTGCTGTCAGGGGTTGTCATACCGCTTGCATTCTTTCCACTTTGGGCGAAATCAGTGCTTGAATGGTTGCCTTTTCAGGCGATCACCTACTTACCAAGTTCAGTGTTCACTGGACGCTTGAATGGGGTAGAAGTGTGGCAGGCTTTGCTCGTTCAAGTCATATGGGTCATCGTGCTCATCATACCGATTCAATTGATGTGGCGGTCTGCGCGAAGACGGCTATTCGTGCAAGGGGGCTGAGCAAAAATGAAATTTACGTTATCGCTTTTCCGTGAATATATCGCTAACTATATTAAGACTAAGCTTACCTATCGCGCTGATTTTTGGGTCGAAGTGATGTCGGATTTATTGTTCTCTGCGATGAATCTCATCTTCATCTTCGTCGTATTCCAGCACACGGATTCGCTTGGCGATTGGAGTCAGGCGGAGGTCGTATTCGTATATGGTTATTTCATGGTTCCATTCGGTGTGTTCAGTACATTTTTCAATCTATGGAACTTTAGTGAACGTTACATTGTGAAGGGGGAAATGGACCGAGTACTCACTCGCCCCGCACACTCTTTGACCCAAATTATGCTCGAAAATGTCGACCCGCCCTCGATGATCGGCGCGTTGGTTGGTGTTGCGATCATGGGCTCTGCATGGGCAACGCTAGGAATGCCGTTCGACTGGTATGATCCTCTCGTATTGCTTGTAATGGTAATTGGTTCGGTTCTTATCTATGCGGGCTTGTACACGATTCTCGCGGCCATTTCGTTTTACTCGGATGCACCGACGGGCATCGTACCGCTCATGTTCAACATTCAAAACTATGGACGTTATCCGATACAAATTTATAACAAAGGGATTCGCTTTTTGCTGACGTGGTTATTGCCATTTGCGTTCGTTGGCGTATACCCTGCGTCATTCTTTCTTGATCGTCATCACGATTTGACGATGGCATGGCTTACACCGGTTGTTGGAATTATCGTTGCAGGGATAGGACTGATCGTTTGGAACCGGGGAGTACGTCGTTATCGTGGTGCGGGGAGCTAACAGTTTGTTGGGAATTAGGGGCATGATAAATGTGTGATTGTTTCATTCTCTTAGTAGGTTCAGCAGCAGGAGGCTTCGGAAATGATTGTTCGGTTCGGATTCGTGGCGATGTCCACTTTGTTACAGAATGCTTCTCCATCGCGGACGATGACGATGAAGAGCTTCTCTAAGCTAGAAGATCGTGATGCGGGACTGCGTAGATTAGAGCAGTTAGCGGAAGAAAACTTGAATACGACTTTAAGACTGCTTAAACATTGTTTCTATATGGATGTGAAAGTGTACAGAATAACTTCTAAGCTCATTCCACTGCTTACACATGAAGCGATGTCTGATTGGAATCCTTATCCGACGCTCGCGCCTGCATTTGAGTCGATCGGTTCGTACGCTAAGGAGCATAGGATGCGGGTTTCTTTTCACCCGGATCATTTTACTGTGCTTAGTACACCGAGAGAGGAAGTGTTCCGCAATTCGGTTAAAGATCTAGACCATCATGTGCGTATGCTAGAGGCGATGGGTCTAGATGATCGCGCGACCTGTAACATTCATGTTGGTGGGAGCTATGGCGATAAGGAAACATCGGCTGAGCGGTTTATTCGACAATATCAGACGATCGAAGATCGGATCACTAACCGAATCACACTCGAAAATGACGACAAAACGTTCACTGTGCTTGAAACACTGGAAATCAGCGAGGCCGTCGGTGCGCCAATGGTGCTCGATATTCACCACCATGCGGTTAATCCAGGCAATGAGTCGGAGGTGGCATTATGGCCACGCATCTTGCGGACGTGGGAGAGGGCAGGGTGGAATTATCGTAATGGCGTAGAGATAGGGGATGCGGAATGGTTGCCACCAAAGCTACATGTATCTAGTCCGAGAAGCTTGACTGATCCGCGTAGTCACGCCGACCTCGTCGATCCAGAACCTTTGCTGCGCTTTATGTATGAGATAGCTGGGTCGACCCCCGCAATCGACTTCATGATCGAAGCTAAGTACAAGGACGGCGCTTTAACGCAGCTTATGTCCGATCTGCGTGATATCGAGAAGTCTGGCGCTCCCATCCGCGTCATCGACGGGGGTAGTGTGGAGGTTCTGGGGTAAGTGGGGGGGCGAGAACTAAGCGAGTTGTCTTGAAGCTATAAGAGATGCTGTAGTTGACATCAACGCAAGCGTTGGACATAATACTAATATGAAGATGGACGGGGAAGCACCTTGCCAAAGCTGGACACAAGATGTGTTGCTTTGTCGGGGTGTTTTTTATTTGATGAGGAAGGTGAAGGGGATGTCTGGAAATCAGGACGATAAGAACCGCATTAAGGAGCAATCAGTGACCTATGAGGTTTATGCGGCGATGCCTGAAGATGGATATCGGTACGAAATTTTCGACGGTGAACTGGAGATGATGTCTCCAGGTCCATCAGTGGTTCATCAAGGAATCGTTGGGAAACTGCAGTTCATTCTAAGAAATACCTGCCATTCTGAATATACGATACTTATTGCACCACTGGATGTGATTTTAAGCCCGACAAATGTCGTTCAACCCGATCTCCTCATGATTCATAACACAAGGCTCAATCTCGTGACGATGCGTGGAGTTGAAGGTGCCCCTGATCTTGTTGTCGAGATTATTTCGCCAGGATCGCGTAGCAGGGACAAGGTCAAGAAATTGAGAATTTACGTACAGCATGGGATTCCAGAATATTGGATCATCGATTCGGAATCACGAGTTCTCGAACAGTATCTGTTAGCAGGTGATCACTATGAGCTAGGCAATTTGTTCGAAGGTGACGATCCAGTGATCTCGGATAAGCTCCCTTGTGTATCGTTCATCATTAGCGATCTCTTCAAGGATACTGTTGTTCAGAAGCTTCTTTCATCGAATTAAGATATAAAACCATTCACCAAGGAGTCTCCAATCTATGTCACAACTGCAAATCGGAAAGAAAGTCCCGGATTTTAAGCTACTAGCATCGAATGGAGAAACGGTGAAGTTGAGTGATTTTCGCGATAAAAAGGTCATCCTCTACTTCTATCCCAAGGATCTGACGACGGCGTGCACGCAGCAGGCATGTGACTTTAGAGATGCGAACGAAACAATCACAATTCAAGATACCGTCATACTAGGAATTAGTACAGATGATCTTAAACAGCATAATAAATTCATCGAGAAGTACGAGCTACCCTTCATCCTCTTATCTGACCCCAATCATAAAGTGTGCGAGAAGTTTGGCGTGTGGCAGGAGAAGAAGCTGTATGGCCATGTATTTATGGGTATCGTTCGCTCGACGTTTCTCATCGACGAGAAAGGTAAGCTGCTTAAGGAATGGCGCAATATCAAGGTAAAGGGACATGTGGAAAAAGTAGTCGAGGAGCTAAGCGTTAGCAAAAAACGACGTACTTCACGCACCAACAAACCGGTGTTGCCTTGACGCTTATCAAATCCCAAAGCTATAATTACCTCATTGATTTTAACCGCGGAACGGACATGATCGCTATCAGATTGGCGTGTTTGAAGTTTACGCACAGGAGGCTTGTAAAGTACAGTGGAAAATAACAATGCGCATGAAATGATTGTCGTACTCGATTTCGGAGGTCAATACAACCAATTGATCGCTCGCCGAATTCGTGATCTTGGCGTGTACAGTGAACTACTTCCTTACAACACAACAGCGGACAAGCTACGTGAGCTTGCTCCTAAAGGGATCGTTTTTTCCGGTGGACCTGCAAGTGTATACGCGGATGGGGCACCACAGGTAGATCCGGAAATTTATAAGCTCGGCGTACCGATTCTCGGAATCTGCTACGGCATGCAACTCATCACTCACCAGCAAGGTGGTAAGGTTGAGCCTGCAAGCAAGCGCGAATACGGCAAGTCTGATGTGGATTTTGTCGCAGATAGTGCACTTGTTCAAGGTCTCGATGCGCGTCAAACGGTATGGATGAGTCATGGCGACCATGTTACTGAATTACCCGTTGGGTTCCGCGTCGATGCAAGCACAGAGCATGCGCCTGTTGCTGCGATGAGCGATGTGAGCAGACAGATTTATGCTGTACAATTCCACCCAGAGGTTCGTCACTCTGTGCAAGGTAACGATATGATCCGCAACTTCCTTTATGAAATTTGCGGTAGCAAGGGCGACTGGAGTATGGAGTCGTTCATTGAAGATACAGTAAACGAAATTCGTCAAGAAGTCGGCGACAAGAAAGTGTTGTGTGCACTGTCCGGTGGAGTAGACTCTTCTGTTGTTGCTGCGCTTATTCACCGCGCAATCGGCGATCAGCTTACTTGCATGTTCATTGATCATGGCTTGCTGCGTAAGGACGAAGGCGAAGGCGTTATGGAAACATTCGTTGGCAAATTTGAAATGAATGTCGTGAAGATCGATGCGAAGGAACGTTTTCTGGGTAAGCTGAGCGGTGTATCTGATCCCGAGCAAAAGCGTAAAATTATCGGTACAGAGTTCATTCGTGTATTTGAAGAGGAATCTGCGAGGTTTGATGACTTCACATTCCTCGCGCAAGGTACGCTATATACGGATATTGTAGAGAGCGGTACTGCAACTGCGCAGACGATTAAGTCTCACCATAACGTTGGTGGCTTACCTGAAGATATGAAGTTTAAGCTGATTGAGCCTTTGAAGGCGCTATTCAAAGATGAAGTGCGCAAAGTTGGTGAGGAGTGCGGTCTTCCAGAAGCGATCGTATGGCGCCAACCGTTCCCTGGTCCTGGTCTAGCGATTCGTGTGTTGGGAGAAGTAACTGAAGAGAAGCTTGAAATTGTGCGCGAATCCGATGCTATTCTTCGTGAGGAAATTGCTAAAGCGGGTCTTGATCGTGAAATTTGGCAATATTTCACTGCGTTGCCGAACATGAAGAGCGTTGGCGTAATGGGTGATGGACGCACATACGACTACACAGTTGGTATTCGCGCCGTAACATCCATCGACGGCATGACTGCAGACTGGGCACGTATTCCGTGGGATGTACTTGAGAAAATTTCAAATCGCATCGTCAACGAAGTAAAGCATGTTAACCGAATCGTTTACGACGTAACGTCTAAACCGCCTGCCACGATTGAGTGGGAATAAAATCATATTTAACGAAGTATATTATGGAAACACCTCAACCAGCGAACGGTTGAGGTGTTTTTATGTATAATAATAGTTAAATTCATACAATTCCCGAACGATTATACAGGTTAAGCGTTTACAATATTCGTAAATAATCGTTGACAGTTAACGCTGTAACACCTAGAATAAATATGGACAAACAACTGAATAGTTCTTTTCGTATAATCCCGGGAATTGGCTCGGGAGTCTCTACGAGGTCACCGCAATGATCTGTCTACGGAAAGTGAAAAATACAGCTAAGGAGATGCGCACTCCGAAGTATGATTTTTCACAGTTGTGCGGAACCTAGGAGATATTGGATCTTCTGGGATTTTTTTTATTGTACAGGAATTACAGATTGCACTCGTTTCCATCTCTGTATAATTTCCGCAAAGCTTCACCGACGACAAGGACGTCAATGACGTTTTTGCTTATGTTCAAACTTGGTTTGTAAAAACTCATTCGAAAATTGAAGGGAGAGCTTGTCGAAACTATGGACCGTTTCTTTAAGCTGAAAGAACTAGGAACGAACGTACGCACAGAGATCATGGCAGGTTTAACAACGTTTATGACCATGGCGTACATACTAGCAGTCAACCCGCTTATTCTAGGGGGAGCAGGACTTGATCCTTATGGGGTCTTCCTAGCAACAGCACTTGCTGCAGGTATCTTTACAATTGCAATGGGACTATTCGTTAATTTCCCTGTTGCGGTAGCGCCTGGTATGGGACTCAACGCATTTTTCGCAACGACGATAATTACATCTGCAGCAACTGATCATCCGATTTCACCATCGATGGGACTCGCGGCAGTATTTATTTCAGGGATTATCTTCTTTATTCTTACCGTTACTCAAGTTCGTCAATTGCTAATTGTTGCTATCCCTGATGGCTTGAAACATGCGATTACGGTAGGGATTGGTCTTTTTATCGCAATTATTGGTTTGAAAACAAGTGGCGTGTTGAAGATCGGGATCGAAGGATGGGTAACTTCCAACGGTAATTTCCAAGATCTCGGTGGAGCTGACACTGTAATTCACATGGGTAACTTGGCGGATCCAAGCGTATGGCTGACGGTTGTTGGTCTTGCGATCATTGCTATCCTGATGGTAATGAAGGTTCGTGGGGCAATCCTCTACGGAATTCTCATCATTACATTGATTGGTTTGATTCCAGGGGTTGATCTTGTTAGCCTTGATGGCTTGAAAGACAAAGACTGGGTTCCACAGTTCGATAAATTGAACTTCTGGGACTTCGACTTCGGTGATTTGCTAACGACCGGTCTACTGACAGCAATCGCAACGTTCACATTCGTTGAATTGTTCGATACGTTCGGTACACTCGTAGGTACAGCGACCCGTGCAGGCTTCTTCAAGGATAAAGAAAAAGGCAAGAAGCTTGTTGGTAAAGCAATGTTCGTAGATGCTGTTGCAGTAAGCGGTGGCGCTATGCTCGGTACGAGTACAGTAACTGCTTATGTGGAAAGTAGCGCAGGGATTGCACAAGGTGGTCGTTCAGGTTTGACGGCAGTAACAACGGGTGCAGCATTCTTGCTCGCATTGTTCCTTGCGCCGATCGCCTTGCTTGTTCCAACACCAGCAACAAGTGCAGCACTTATTATCGTTGGTGTGCTCATGATTCAATCGATAAGAGAAATCGACTTCTCCGATCTGGTGATCGGGATTCCAGCATTCTTGACGATTGCATTGATGCCGTTTACTTACAACATCGCAAATGGTATTTCCTTCGGAATCGTTTCGTACGTACTGCTTGCTTTCGTAGCAGGTTTGAAGGGCGAGAAGACGCACAAGATTCACTGGCTCATGTGGGTATTGTTCTTTGTTGTCATCGCACGTTACGTATTTGTTGGTTCTCAAGGTTAAAATACGATTAAATCGCAAAGCCCGTCTCACTTCCGAATTTGGGAGGTGGGGCGGGTTTTTAAGTTTAGTAGAAGTAAATAGATATAAAACTCGGCTAAATCCGAACGATTATATTTTAATGGATGAAAAGTGTTCGTCTTTGTTTGACATGCGCCTATGTTCTGGGTTAAACTAAAATACGTTGAAAGCTTTAGCTTGAAGTGTAAATTGAATGTAGAATAACGACGCGTATAATGTCGGGAATTGGCCCGATCGTCTCTACCTGGAAACCCTAATTTCCGGACTACGCGGCATGAGATTGAGGGATCATCTTTCATAGCGCGAACCAGGTTCTGGTTCGGGCTTTGTGATGTTGAAACCCATCGGTAGTGCCATGCGATTAGTAGGTTAAGGGGCGAATAGGGACATCGTAATGTTCATATCGTCCTTTTTATTTTGT
Organism: Candidatus Cohnella colombiensis; assembly: GCA_029203125.1. Taxonomy (GTDB): domain Bacteria; phylum Bacillota; class Bacilli; order Paenibacillales; family Paenibacillaceae; genus Cohnella; species Cohnella colombiensis. The sequence goes on along the minus strand of CP119317.1, from coordinate 2,983,860 downwards.
TCAATACAAGCGTTACATAAATCTCGTTATTAAAAGGAAGGGTGGAAGCATGTCTGCACTCGTAGGTGTCATCATGGGAAGTACGTCGGATTGGGAAACGATGAAGAAAGCATGTGATGTGTTAGACGAGTTAGCCATTCCGTACGAGAAGAAGGTTGTTTCGGCGCATCGTACGCCGGACTTGATGTTTGAATATGCAGAAACGGCTGCCTCGCGCGGCTTAAAAACAATAATTGCAGGAGCGGGGGGCGCAGCGCATCTTCCGGGTATGGTTGCAGCCAAGACGATTCTACCTGTCATCGGTGTGCCCGTAAAGTCATCGAACTTGAACGGGCTTGATTCTTTATTGTCGATCGTCCAGATGCCTGGAGGCATCCCGGTTGCAACAGTAGCGATTGGTGCGGCGGGTGCGACGAATGCAGGCTTACTTGCTGCGCAAATTATCGGAGTGTTCGACCCCGAAGTACAGGCTCGTGTTTCTGCGCGCCGGGCACGGATCACACAGGATGTTCTCGATAATGGTGAGTTGTTATGAGTGACTTGATGAAGCTGGACAGCCTGTTCGCGGGCTCAGGTGAAGCTTGCGGACCGCTTGGCTGTGAGGTGCCGAATATCAATGAAAAGATTCGGACAATAATGCCTGGAGCGACGATTGGTCTATTAGGTGGTGGTCAGCTTGGACGGATGCTCGCTCATGCGGGTAACCGACTCGGCTATCGTTTTGTAACACTTGATCCGACACCTGATTCGCCATGCGGGCAAACAGCTGCCCAAATCATCGCAAGCTACGATGATCGAGACGCCGCAAGAGAGCTAGCAGAACGCTCGGACGTCATTACGTACGAGTTCGAAAATGTAGATGCAGATGTCGCTGCAATGCTAGAAGCAGAATCGTATGTACCGCAGGGCAGCAAGCTGCTATATACGACACAGCATCGGTTGCGCGAGAAGCGAGCGGTCGAAGCTGCAGGTGCTACGGTTGCACCGTATGCGGAAATTGTCAGCTTGAATAGCCTGCAAGATGCGGTTGCACATCTCGGATTGCCTGCGGTATTGAAAACCGCAACCGGGGGCTATGATGGCAAAGGACAATGGGTGCTACGTGAAGCGACCGACTTGGAGCTAGCATGGAATGAAGCGAGTCAAGCTGGCACTGAGCTTGTACTTGAACAATTCATTAAGTTTGATAAAGAGATTTCCGTGATTGCTGCGCGTAGCCCTTCGGGTGAAGTAAGGACATTTGTTCCGGCAGAAAACATTCACGTCAACAATATTTTGCACCTATCAATCGTTCCCGCTCGTGTGCCGTTAGGAGTTTTGGCGGAAGCAGAGCGATTGGCTGTATCGATTGCAGAAACATTAGGAGCAGTCGGTCTGATCGCAGTAGAGATGTTCTTAACTGCAGATGGACAGCTGTTCGTCAATGAGCTTGCGCCAAGACCACACAACTCGGGTCACTACACGATGGAAGCATGTCGGACGTCGCAGTTCGAGCAGCACATACGTGCGATTTGCAACTTGCCGCTCGGCGATCCTTCCTTACTTACACCGGTAGTGATGGTCAATGTGCTCGGCGAGCATATGGAGCCATTGCTAGCGTGGATGAGTAAGAAAGATGATGCTGCTGAGCAGCTCGGCGTCACCCCGAAGGTTCATCTTTATGGCAAGGCAGAAGCAAAACATAAGCGTAAGATGGGTCACGTGAACGTGCTCGCACCGAATGTGGATGCGGCGCTAGAATGGGTATCCCAATCACCAATATGGAGGGTTTAACCGATCATGATCGAACGTTATAGCCGCCCTGAAATGCGGGCCATCTGGACAGAAGAAAACAAATTCAAAGCTTGGCTGGAAGTCGAATTGTGTGCTTGCGAGGCGTGGGCAGAGCTAGGTCATATCCCTCACGTGGATACCGTCGAGCTTCGTAAAAATGCGAAATTCGATATCGAGCGCATCTATGAAATTGAACAAGAGACACGTCATGACGTTATCGCGTTCACTCGTGCAGTTTCCGAAAGTTTGGGCGCTGAGCGCAAGTGGGTACATTATGGCTTAACTTCAACAGACGTTGTAGATACTGCACTCGGTTACTTACTGCTACAAGCGAACCAAATCTTGAAAAAAGATATCGTGGCTTTTATCGAAATTTTACGTGCACAGGCTATTAAATATAAAGATACTCCAATGATGGGTCGTACGCATGGCGTTCATGCTGAGCCAACAACTTTCGGTTTGAAGCTTGCCCTGTGGCACGAAGAGATGAAGCGTAACCTAGAGCGCTTCGAGCGTGCGGCAGATGGCGTTCAATTTGGCAAAATGTCGGGAGCGGTGGGTACATATGCGAATATCGACCCGGCTGTAGAATCGTTCGTATGTCGCAAGCTTGGGATTACGGCAGCACCGATCTCGACTCAGACATTACAACGTGATCGTCATGCAGAATATATGGCTACACTAGCATTAATAGCAACTTCGATTGATAAGTTTGCAACAGAAATTCGCGGCTTGCAGAAGAGTGAGTTCCGTGAAGTGGAAGAGCCATTCGGCAAAGGTCAAAAGGGTTCGTCGGCAATGCCGCATAAGCGCAACCCAATTGGCTGTGAAAATATGAGCGGTCTATCGCGTGTTATTCGCGGACATATGCTCACTGCATATGAGAATGTGCCATTGTGGCATGAGCGCGACATCTCGCACTCCTCGGCTGAACGTATTATTTTGCCTGATGCTACAATGCTTCTGAATTATATGTTGAACCGCTTCGGCAATATTGTGAAGAACTTGACTGTGTTTCCTGAGAACATGAAGCGCAACATGGCACGGACGTTTAACGTTCCGTTCTCTGGACGTGTATTGACAAAGCTGATTGACAAGGGCCTGGCGCGTGAGCAAGCGTACGATACAGTTCAGCCTCGCGCCATGCAAGCGTGGGAGGAACAACGAGATTTCCGCGATATCGTGGAATCGTCTCCTGACATTACAAGCCTGTTGTCCGCAGAGGAAATTGCAGATTGCTTTGATCCGACATGGCACTTGAAGCATGTAGATACAATCTTTGATCGTTTGGGATTGAAATAAGTCGACGCAGGAGGAAGCTATGAATACCCCGGCATTAGCAACAGCAGTAGATCTCATTAGTGCCCCGCTTATTCATAAGGGGAAAGTGAGAGAGTTGTACGATCTTGGCGAGCATCTTCTTATCGTTGTGACAGATCGCATCTCGGCGTTCGATTATGTGCTTGACCCTCCTGTACCGGACAAAGGTAATGTGCTCAATGGACTGAGCGCATACTGGTTCGAGCAAACTGAGGAGATTCAGCCTAATCATGTGGTGCATACCGATGTGACGAAGCTTGGAGATTTTGTGAAACAACCAGAGCGGTTGGCAGGACGCATTATGGTCAGTCGCAAAGCGCAGCGCGTCGATATTGAGTGTGTGGTGCGCGGTTATGTAACAGGTGGCGGATGGCGTCAGTACGTGGAAACGGGTGAGGTCAACGGTATTAAGCTACCGGAAGGGTTGCGCAAGAACGGTAAGCTGGATGAGCCAATCTTCACACCTGCGGGTAAAAATGACGTCGGACACGATGAGGACATCCCGTTCGAGGAGATGGTTAACCGCGTAGGACGCGAGGTAGCGGAAGAGTTGCGTGACCGCAGTCTGAAGCTGTACGAGTTCGGCCGTGATTACTGCGCGAAGCGTGGCATTATTTTAGCAGATTGCAAGTTCGAATTCGGCCTCATTGATGGACAGGTTATTTTAATTGATGAGATGTTGACGCCAGATTCTTCGCGCTTCTGGGCAGAGGAAAACTACGCGCTCGACATTGAGATTGATAGCATGGATAAGGAGCCGGTACGCACGTATTTGGCAGGCTCGGATTGGGATAAGAATAGTCCGCCACCACCACTACCGACAGAGGTTGTTGAAGCGACCAGCTCGAGATACCGGGAAATTTACAGTCGTTTGACGGTTTGAAAGATGTTTGAGGTTGGCTAGTTAGCCAACGGGGTGCATTTAAGTCGGTGAAACCGACTTAAATACACGCGCGGAGCTCGCAGAGGGCAAATAAGTCGGTGAAATCGACTTAAATGCTCGCGCGGAGCCCGCAAACGGCGAATAAGTCGGCGAAACCGACTTAAATGCTTGCGCGGAGCCCACAGACCGCAAATAAGGCGAAAAAGTCGCCTTAAATGCACGCGCGGAGCCCGCAGGAGGCAAATAAGGCGAAAAAATCGCCTTAAAAGCTCGCGCGGAGCCCGCAGGGGGCAAATAAGGCGAGAAAATCGCCTTAAATGCTTGCGCGGAGCTTGCAGGGGGCAAATAAGGCGAGAAAATCGCCTTAAAAGCCCCGCGCAGCGCCCGCAGACCGCAACAAAGTAACTATTTTACCAACTACCCATTTTCAGGAGGAGAACTCATGAAGGCAAAGGTTTACGTTACGATTAAGGAAAACGTGCTCGACCCACAAGGAAACGCGGTGCAAGGCGCACTGCATACGATGGGCTTTAACGATGTTAGCAAAGTACGGATCGGTAAGTACCTCGAAATCGACCTCGCGACGAACGATCGTGCACAAGCAGAGGCGCAATTGAAGGAAATGAGCGAGAAGTTGCTTGCAAATACCGTTGTTGAAGACTATCGCATCGAATTGGAGGGCTGAGACGCTATGAATTTTGCCGTTCTCGTGTTCCCAGGGTCCAACTGTGATATCGACTGCTTCAAAGCGGTTGAAGATACGATCGGACAACCTGTTGACTATGTGTTCCATACTGAAACTGATTTATCTAAATATGATGCGATTCTCGTTCCTGGCGGCTTCTCCTATGGAGACTACTTGCGTTGCGGCGCAATCGCACAATTCGCACCGGTTATGGCTGAAGTTCGCAAAGCTGCAGAAGCAGGGAAGTTCGTGCTAGGCATCTGCAACGGCTTCCAAATCCTTACCGAAGCAGGCTTGCTGCCAGGCGCGCTGATTCGCAACGACTCGCTTAAATTCCGTTGCCATCAAGTCGATCTCGTCGTTGAAAATGCGACTACAGCATTCACGAATGCATATGCACAAGGCGATATCATCGATATTCCGATTGCACATGGCGAAGGTAGCTACTTTGTAGACGATGCTACATTGGCGACGTTGAAAGCCAACAATCAAATCGTGTTCCGCTATTCCGGTGATAATCCAAACGGTTCTGTCGATCATATCGCAGGTGTCTGCAACGAAGCGGGCAATGTCGTTGGAATGATGCCGCATCCAGAGCGGGCTGTGAAAGATATTCTCGGCTCGGCTGACGGTGTTCGTATGTTCGAGTCTGTACTTAAGAGTTGGAGGGAACGTAATGGCGCAGCAAGTGTCCGCTAAGGAACCTACCGCAATCCAAATTGCGGAGCAAAAAATATACAAGCAATTCGGCGTATCCGACAAGGAATATGCGCTGATCTGTGAGTTCATGGGTCGTCAACCGAACTACACCGAAATCGGTGTGTTCAGCGTTATGTGGTCTGAGCATTGTGCATACAAAAACTCAAAGCCATTATTGAGAAAATTCCCTGTTACCGGTCCACGCGTGTTGATGGGTCCTGGTGAAGGTGCTGGGATCGTAGATATTGGTGACAACCAAGCGGTTGTATTTAAAATCGAGTCACATAACCACCCTTCTGCTGTAGAACCGTACCAAGGAGCAGCGACGGGCGTCGGCGGCATTATTCGCGATATTTTCTCCATGGGAGCTCGCCCTGTGGCATTATTGAACTCGCTCCGTTTCGGTCGCCTCGAAAGCGATCGCGCTCGTTACTTGTTCGAGCATGTCGTTAGTGGGATCGCAGGCTACGGTAACTGTATCGGAATTCCGACAGTTGCTGGAGAAGTCATGTTCGATGAAGCTTATGAAGGCAACCCGCTCGTTAACGCGATGTGCGTCGGACTGATCGATCACGATAAGATTCAACGTGGCGTTGCGAAAGGGATTGGCAATCCGGTATTTTATGTTGGACCTGCAACTGGACGCGATGGCATACACGGTGCGACATTTGCATCTGAAGATTTGACTGCTGAATCCGAAGCGAAGCGTTCGGCTGTACAAGTCGGCGATCCGTTCATGGAGAAGCTCGTAATGGAAGCAACGCTAGAGTTAATCGATTCCGGCATCGTGCTCGGAATTCAAGATATGGGTGCAGCAGGCCTTACTTGCTCCAGTGCGGAAATGGCGAGCAAAGCAGGTAACGGGATGGAGCTGTACTTGGATGAAGTTCCACAGCGAGAAGAAGGCATGACTGCTTACGAAATGATGCTATCTGAATCGCAGGAGCGGATGCTGTTCGTCTGCGAACCGCAACATGAAGCACAGGCGAAAGGCATCTTCGAACGTTGGGGCTTGCACTGCGCTAAAGTTGGTAAAGTATCCGATGACGGCCGCTTGAAGCTGTTCCACAAAGGCGAGCTTGTAGGCGATATGCCTGTTAAGGCTTTGGTTGACGATTGCCCAATCTACAACAAACCGTCTCAAATTCCTGAATACTACTTGAAAAATGGTGCGATCGATACGAATCGTTACGAGCAAGTTTTCGATTTGACCGGTGCGTTGAAGAAGGTTTTGAGTTCTCCATCGCTTGCGAGCAAAGAGTGGGTTTACAATCAATATGACTACATGGTTCGCACAGAGACAGCTGTTCGCCCAGGTTCTGATGCTGCCGTCGTAACGATTCGCGGTACGCGCAAAGGTCTTGCGATGACGACGGACTGTAACGGTCGTTATGTATATCTCGATCCTGAAGTGGGCGGTCGCATTGCAGTAGCTGAAGCGGGTCGCAACATCGTTTGTTCCGGTGCAGAGCCGCTTGCGATTACGGACAACCTGAACTTCGGTAGTCCAGAGAAGCCAGAAGTATTCTGGCAAATGGAGAAAGCGGTTGACGGTATGGCGGAAGCTTGTCGCGTACTGGACACGCCAGTTATTGGCGGTAACGTATCGCTATATAATGAAAATACGAAGGGCGCAATCTACCCGACTCCTGTTGTCGGTATGGTAGGTTTAGTCCATGATGTGGATCATATTACGACGCAAGAATTTAAAGCTGAGGGAGATATCATCTTCCTGTTGGGCGAAACGAAGGCTGAAATCGGCGGTAGTGAATTCCAATATGCTGTTCATGGTGTAACCGAAGGTCGTCCACCAGAATTGGATTTGGCAACTGAACGTGCGTTGCACGGTGCAGTGTTGAGTGTAATTCAGCAAGGGTTAGTCGCTTCTGCTCATGACTTGTCTGAAGGAGGTTTGGCTGCAGCGTTGGCCGAATCCGGATTTGGTCGCGGTCTAGGAGCAGACGTATCGTTCGAAACGAACCTTCGTCCTGATCTTGCACTATTCAGCGAATCGCAGTCTCGTATTTTGCTCAGTGCGAAGCCTGAGAAGGCTGATGCGTTGGCGAATGCACTAAAAGCAGCGGGAATTAAAGTACAGCTTTTAGGTAAAGTATCAGGTGATCGCTTAACGATTTCCGTAGGTGGACATGTTGCAATCGATGCTACAGTTGCAGAATTGCGCCACGAGTGGAAAGACGCGATTCCTTCTTATATGAACGGTAATTCAAAATAACTACTCGCAAGGCGAACGGGGGAACAAAGGTGACACGCTTCTGGACCGGGGACTATTACAACGAGGGTAACGGCGGTCGCGATTCGATTTTTGACAAGTTAAAAGAAGAATGCGGCGTGTTCGGTGTATTCGGTAATTCTGAAGCATCAAACTTAGCTTATTACGGCTTGCATGCATTGCAACACCGTGGCGAAGAAAGTTGTGGCATCTGCACATCCGACAATGGAACGTTCCACTATCATCGTGGGATGGGACTCGTTAAAGAGGTGTTCGATCGCGATAATCTGACGGGACTCGTCGGTAATCAAGGGATCGGACATGTGCGTTACTCGACATCTGGATCAAGTCAATTAGCGAATGCGCAACCGCTTGTTTTCAAATATCGTGGCGGTGATTTGGCTGTTGCGACGAATGGCAATCTGGTCAATGAGCCAGGCATTCGCAAAGAGCTTGAGGAAAAAGGCTCGATCTTCCAGACGACGAGCGATACAGAGGTCATTGCCCATCTGATCGCACGTTCGCCGAAAGATTTGGTTGAAGCAGTTAAGGATGCATTTTCCACTGTAATTGGGGGCTTTGCCTTCTTGATCATGACGCAGGACAAGCTGCTCGCAGCATGCGATCCGCACGGTCTGAGACCTCTTGTGATGGGCCGACTAGGCGAGTCGTACATCTTTGCATCAGAATCATGTGCGTTAGAAACGATTGGTGCAGTTTACGAAAGAGACGTTCAGCCGGGTGAATTGCTCGTGTTGGATAAGGACGGTTTACACGAGGATCGGTTCGCTCCGATGGAGCGCCGTGCGGTATGTGCGATGGAGTACATTTACTTCGCACGTCCAGACAGTGACATCTACGGTGTGAACTTGCATACTTCGCGTAAACGGATGGGTCAGACGCTTGCTCAGGAAGCTTTTGTCGATGCGGATATTGTAACTGGGGTGCCTGATTCGAGCATCTCAGCTGCAATTGGTTACGCTGAGCAAACCGGTATTCCTTACGAGCTTGGACTTATCAAAAATAAATATACCGGACGCACATTCATCCAGCCTTCGCAGGAACTACGTGAAAAAGGTGTAAAGATGAAGCTTTCTGCAGTCCGAAAAGTGGTGGAAGGCAAGCGCGTCGTCATGATCGATGATTCGATTGTGCGCGGGACTACTTCACTACGGATCGTCAACATGCTTCGGGATGCTGGCGCATTAGAAGTCCATGTACGGATTACATCGCCTCCATTCATGAACCCTTGCTACTATGGTATCGATACGCCGAATCCGGCAGATCTGATTGCATCGAGCAAAACCGTCGAAGAAATTCGTCAGGCGATCAATGCTGACTCGTTATATTTCCTAAGCGAACGCGGCTTGATTGATTCCGTTGGCGGTCACGACAACGAGTATAATCGCGGACTATGTCTCGCTTGCTTTAACAATGACTATCCAACTCCAGTGGAGTTCAAAGATGCGAAGCTGACATCCTGCGGCTGCGACTAAGTATAAAGAAACCCAGAGCAGCGAAGTGACAACCATCGTGTGGAAAGTTTACGTCCTGCATTTGCGTTCGTGTGATTACTTTAAAATCTAATCAGATCACACGAATGCAATAGCAGGTGTAACACGATGGTTAGTCGCGCAGCGGCGATGATGGGTCAGAGATAGATTGGATTTTGTCACTCTAGTCAGTTTCTATACGACTATTAATAAAGGAGTTGATCTTAGTGTCCGAAGCGTACAAACAAGCCGGCGTCGATATCGCGGCAGGCAACGAGGCAGTCGAACGGATGAAGAAGCACGTTAAGCGCACATTCCGTCCTGAGGTGCTTACAGGACTCGGCGGTTTCGGCGGTCTTTTTGGCCTGAATAAGGACAAATATGAAGAGCCCGTGCTCGTAAGCGGAACGGATGGCGTAGGTACGAAGCTGAAGCTTGCGTTTGCGATGGATAAGCACGACACCATAGGTATTGATGCAGTAGCGATGTGCGTAAACGATGTGATCGTAACAGGTGCAGAGCCGCTCTTCTTCCTCGACTATCTCGCATGCGACAAAATCATTCCAGAAAAAATCGAAGCTATCGTTAAAGGGATCGCTGACGGCTGCGAGCAAGCGGGCTGCGCATTGATCGGTGGCGAAACTGCTGAGATGCCGGGCATGTATCAGGATGGCGAGTACGACATCGCTGGCTTTACAGTCGGTATCGTGGATCGTCCGAAAGCGATTGACGGCTCCAAGATCCAAGTTGGAGACGCAGTCATCGGACTTGCTTCCAGCGGCGTTCATTCCAACGGCTTCTCGTTAGTGCGTAAGCTTTTGCTAGAACAGAAAGGTTATGCCCTAACGGACAAGCCTGCTGAGCTTCAAGGCAAGACACTAGGCGAAACGTTGCTAGAGCCGACTCGCATCTATGTAAAGCAAATTTTGAAGTTGCTAGAAAGTATTCAAATTAAAGGCATGGCGCACATTACGGGCGGCGGCTTTATCGAAAATATTCCACGCGTTCTCCCGGACAACGTCAACGTGGACATCAAGAGCGGTTCATGGCCAGTGCTACCGATCTTCGGCTTAATGCAACAAGCAGGTGGTATCTCTGATCGCGATATGTACACGACGTTCAATATGGGCATTGGTATGGTGCTAGTTGTATCTGCTGATCAAGCAGAGCAAGCACTAGCAATTGCTGAGCAGCTTGGTGAGCAAGCTTATCGCATCGGAACAGTTACTGAGGGATCGCACATCGTCACATTCGAAGGTGTTGAGCTTCCATGAGCCAGTCGAACGAGCCGCTGAAAATTGCGGTATTCGCTTCCGGGAGCGGGAGCAACTTTCAAGCGTTAGCGGAAGCGATTAAACGCGAGGACATCCATGCATCTATCGAGCTTGTCGTTTGCGATAAGCCATCTGCATATGTGCTCGAACGTGCCAACCAACTGAACATAGCTACCTACGTTTTCAAACCGAAAGAATACGCGTCTCGTGAACACTATGAACAAGAAATCGTCAACAAGCTGCTAGCTGATGGAATCGACTTGATCGTGTTGGCGGGTTATATGCGAATTATAACGAACGTGCTCGTGGAACCTTTTTATGGTCGCATGATCAATATACACCCGGCGCTCTTGCCTTCTTTTCCAGGATTGGATGGAGTCGGACAGGCGCTCGATTATGGAGCGAAGCTTACGGGAGCAACTGTTCACTTTGTGGATGGGGGCACCGATACAGGACCGATCATTGCACAGCAAGTGGTGGAAATCCGCGAGGATGATACGAAAGAAACGTTAGCGCATCGCATACAGCAGGTGGAGCACATATTGCTGCCGAAGGTTGTGCGCATGATCTCAGAAGGCAAAGTCACCTTAAGTGGACGAAAAGTAAGGGTAGCACAATAGAGTGGAGGAATAAGCGTGGCAATCAGAAGAGCGCTCGTCAGCGTGTCGGACAAAACAGGAGTCGTTGAATTTTGTCGGGAGCTGGCTGGGCAAGGTGTACAAATCATTTCAACAGGCGGAACGAAGTCGTTATTGGAAAAAGAACAGGTGCCTGTCATCGGAATTTCAGAAGTAACCGGATTTCCGGAAATTCTTGATGGCCGCGTGAAGACGCTGCATCCGGCAGTACATAGCGGACTGCTTGCGGTTCGCAACGAGCCTGAGCATGTGAAGCAGATGGAAGAGCTTGGTCTCGACTATATCGATCTAGTGGTCGTTAATCTGTATCCGTTCAAGGAAACGGTATCGAAGCCGAACGTATCTTATGAAGATGCGATTGAGAACATCGATATTGGCGGTCCAACGATGCTGCGTTCAGCAGCGAAAAATCATGCGTTCGTGACGGTCGTTGTTGATGCGGCGGATTATGCGGGTATTGTTGCAGAAGTTCGTGCAGGTGGCGATACAACGCTGGACACGCGTAAGCGTCTTGCTGCGAAGGTGTTCCGTCATACGTCTGCTTATGATGCACTGATCTCTGATTATTTTGCCAAGCAGTTGGACAATCCATTGCCTGAGAGCTTAACGGTTACTTATGAAAAGGTGCAGGAGCTTCGTTACGGAGAAAATCCGCACCAGAAGGCTGCGTTCTATCGGAAGCCGATTGCGACGAGTGGCAACATTACGTCTGCCCAGCAGCTTCACGGCAAAGAGCTTTCCTACAATAATATCAATGATGCTAATGCGGCACTCGCAATCGTTAAAGAATTCGATGAGCCTGCAGTCGTTGCGGTGAAGCACATGAACCCTTGTGGCGTAGGCATCGGTAGCAACATCGACGAAGCGTATGTGAAAGCTTACGAGGCAGATCCAACGTCGATCTTTGGTGGGATCGTCGCTGCTAACCGGACGATTGGTGCAGAGACAGCAACACGCCTCAGCGAAATTTTCCTTGAGATTGTTATCGCGCCTGAGTTCACGCCAGAGGCGCTTGAAATTTTGCAACGGAAAAAGAACATTCGTTTAATGCGGATTGGTGAGCTGCCATCCGCTGCAGAGCGTAAGTCTGAGTGGCTTGTAACGAGTGTCGAGGGCGGTATGCTCGTTCAGGAGAGCGATGTACACAGCCTGAGTGAAGGGGATCTCAAAGTGGTGACGAACCGTGCGCCAACTGACGAAGAGCTGAAGCAGCTCATGTTTGGCTGGAAGGTCGTTAAGCATGTGAAATCCAACGCGATTTTGCTCGCGAGCGACAACTGTACGGTTGGAGTAGGCGCAGGCCAAATGAATCGTGTCGGTGCTGCACGTATTGCCATTGAACAAGCAGGTGAGAAGGCACGTGGCGCCATTCTTGCATCCGATGCATTTTTCCCAATGGGCGATACGGTTGAGCTAGCTGCAAAAGCAGGCATTACTGCAATCATTCAGCCAGGCGGGTCGATCAAGGACGAAGAGTCAATCGCGGCAGCGAATGCACACAATATTGCTATGGTCGTGACGGGCGTTCGTCACTTCAAGCACTAATAAAGGATAGCGGCAATTCGTTGCCGCTATTTTCGCGAGTTATGTAGCGATGCCCCTCCTCCGTCCTCGGACGGTGGGGGCGTGCGGGCACGCGGTCGCGAAGGCGCGAAGAACGAAGGCTCGAGTGCGCGAAGTCCTGATGGCACAAGGTTATCGGACATGAGAGACGCTATTTTTGAATTAAGAGGCGTTCCGAGTAAGTAGCGGACACCACAGCCCTTATTTGAACATTTGAGCACCCAAATCACCTGATTTGTTGCAAATAAGGTCTCTCATGTCCGCAAAGTTTCAAAAATGTGCAAAATGAAGCAAATAAGGTCTCTCATGTCCGCTAAATTTCAAATAGGTTACTGCGAGTAACTTAATTAGTCTAAAACCTGCTCCGAAGCGCCAATAGTGGGGGAATAGGTTAACTGGAGTAACTTATCTAAGCGCAATATGCGAATTGTGTGCGAATAGGTTACTGGGAGTAACTTAATTAGTATAAAACCTGCTCTGTAGCACCATGGTGGTGGAATAGGTTAACCGGAGTAACTTAATTAAGCGTAATGTGCGAAACGTGTGCGAATAGGTTACTGGGAGTAACTTAATTTGTCTAAAACCTGCTCCGAAGCGCCATTGGTGGGGGAATAGGTTAACTGGAGTAACTTAATTGAGCGTATTGATCAAATCGGTTGTGGAATTAAGTGTCGATTAACGTTGTGAAAGGGGAGCCAGCCGTGAATATTTTAGTTATCGGTCGCGGAGGTCGCGAGCACGCCATAATATGGTCGCTCAAACGCAGTGATAAGGTGAAGCAAATTTATTGTGCGCCGGGTAATGCAGGAACGGCGCAGCTAGCTGATAATGTTGATATTGGAGAGTTTGAGTTCGCTAAGCTTGTCCAGTTCGCGCAAGATAATGTCATCGACCTCGTAGTTGTTGGACCGGATGATCCATTGGCTGCGGGAATCGTCGACGAGTTCGAGGCTGCTCGCATCCCTGTATACGGACCACGTAAAAATGCGGCTGAAATCGAAGGCAGCAAAATCTTTATGAAAAACCTGCTTCGTAAATACAACATCCCTACGGCGAAGTATGAAACGTTCACGGACTATGCTTCTGCACGTGATTATTTACAGCAACAAGCATTGCCGATTGTCATTAAGGCAGATGGACTTGCGGCAGGTAAAGGCGTTACAGTATGTTTTACACGTGAGGAAGCGGAGCAAGCGCTGCAGCAGACGATGGTTGACAAATCCTTTGGTGCGGCAGGCGATAAAGTAGTTATCGAAGAGTTTCTGGAAGGACAGGAGATGTCTATCCTCGCCTTCGTTGATGGTGAGACGGTGCGCCCAATGTCGCCTGCTCAGGATCATAAGCCTGTGTTCGATGGCGATAAGGGACCTAATACTGGCGGTATGGGTACATATTCACCGCTTCCGCACATTGCGCAATCGATTATCGATGATGCGATTGAGAACATTATTATCCCGACTGCAAAAGCGATGGTGTCTGAAGGTCGTCCATTCCGTGGCGTTTTGTTTGCGGGGCTGATGATTACGAAGGATGGTCCGAAGACGATTGAGTTTAATGCGCGCTTTGGCGATCCAGAGACGCAAGTCGTGTTGCCACGCTTGGAAACAGATTTGCTTGATATTTTTCTCGCTTCAATCAACGGTCGTCTTAACGAAATCGAGATTACATGGAGCGATGAAGCAGCGGTATGTGTAGTGCTTGCATCCGAAGGCTACCCAGGCTCGTATCCGAAAGGTCGTCCGATTACAGGATTAGACCAGGTTAGCGAGCAGGAGGCATTGATCTTCCATGCAGGTACCGCTAGCCAAGACGGACAACTTGTAACGAATGGCGGACGCGTACTTGGAGTCGTAGGACGAGGTCACGGTATTGTTGAAGCTCGCGCAAAGGCCTATGCGGCTGCGGATAAGATTGTGTACGAAGGCAAGCAAAACCGCACAGACATTGCGCTTAAAGCGCTCGTATAATTGCAGTAAGTGATAAAAAGCACGATCAACCAGCTCCAACGAGCGGTTGATCGTGCTTTTTTATCGCACAACTCCCCGCCGAAGTAGCAAATCGGGGCGAGTAGTACGGTTTTATCGCACTACAAACACACGGTTGACAACTCCCAAGGACAGTGCTAATATCTAATCCATAGTAAGTTTATCGGAATATAAGATTTTAAGGAGAGAGAAATATGGAGAAACCAATTACGATCGCTCATGAGAATATAAAGTTGACTGCAACGATTCATTATCCAACGAAGGAAAGTTCAGTGGATAATCAGAAGTTACCGCTCGTTGTCATTTGTCACGGTTTTGTTGGCAATCGGATTGGTGTCGACCGTCTGTTCGTACTTGCAAGCCGTCAGTTAGCCAATGCGGGCTACCTCGTGATCCGTTTTGATTATGCGGGTACAGGAGAGAGTGAAGGGGTATATGGTGAGCATGGTCTAGATTCAATGATTGCTCAAACGAGATCGGTATTGGATTACGGACTTAGTATAGATCTAGTCGATCCTCTACGCGTAACGTTACTTGGTCATAGTCTCGGTGGGGCAGTTGCTCTGCTTACAAGTACGAGGGATAAGCGCGTAAAGTCGCTCGGGTTGTGGTCTCCAGTTATTTATCCATTTAATGATATCGTTCGAATTGTTGGACGCAGTACCTACGATGAAGCGGTGAAAAAAGGATATGCAGACTATCTGGGCTATCAGCTTAATCCAGCATTTTTCGAATCCTTGCAGCAGCATCAGCCTTTTCAAGAAGCACACAGGTTCCACGGAGATGTGTTTATCGCACATGGAACTTCTGATGATGTGATTCCAGCGGATTATAGCTTTCTCCTGGAAAAAACATTTTGGCTTCGTGGAGAAGGACGCTGTAACAAAAGTATTCTTTTCCAAGCGGATCATACTTACACACAAGGGTTGCACAAAGGGGAATTGTTTCAGGCAACATTAGAATGGCTGGATAGCCACGAGCAACGTCAGCAGGATTGGCAGCACTGGAGCATCTAATATGATTTTCCTATTCTAGTCAAGACAATAGGTGGACAGTATGGTTTAATGGGAATGTATTATGATTCCTGAATGAACCGGACGGAGGACTGTCTTGATGACAAACAAAAGTAGACGTAATTACCTCATTGCTATCGCCCTTATACTGTCATTATCAGGACTATCTGCATGTAGCGGCAAGTCAAAGCCCGTTATTGAGCAATCGGAGAGCGCAACGAATAGTTCACCAACCGCTTCAGAAAGCAGTTCGCCACAAACTTCACCTATCGCAGCATTCGTTGCACCTTTAACAGGGTTGCCTGTAGAACAGACAGTGAACAATCGTCCATTCGCAGTATTGATTAACAATCTTGCCCCAGCGCGACCACAGTCTGGAATGACGCAAGCTGACGTCGTATGGGAACTGCAAGCTGAAGGCGGGATTACCCGTTTTGTCGTCGTGTTCCAAAGCAAACAATTTACGGATCCGATTGGACCGATCCGGAGTATCCGGCCTTATTTTCTAGAAGTGGGAGAGTTCTATAACAGTGTGCTTGTGCATGCGGGAGCGAGCAATGACGCATTAGCGATTCTCCAGAAGCAGAAGAAACAAACGCTCGATGAGATTAATAATGCAGGAGCTTATTTCTACCGCGATAAGTCACGTAAAGCACCACACAACGTATATAGTACTTTGGAAAAGCTAAGTGCTGCTGTTGAAAAGCGCCAATATACGAAGGATGTAACTGTTCCGCAGATGTTGTTCGATTCAGCTCCATCGGAACTGATTACAGCGCCAACAGCAACTAAGATCAATCTTAAGTTTTTACTATCTGACTATAAGGTATCTTACGAGTATGATGCTGCCAAAGGGAAGTATCTCCGCTCAATCAATGACAAACCGCATATTGATAAAAATAATGACGAACAATTATCAGCGACGAATTTAGTTGTATTGTCAGCCAAACATACCGTTTACGATGATGTAGGACGGTTAGATATAGATTTAAACAGTGGCGGAGAAGCAGTGCTGTTCCAACAGGGCAAAGTGATTCAAGCACGATGGGAACGAAAAGCTGGAGATGTCATACGCTTGATGAAGGATGGGAAGGAATTACCGTTCTTACCTGGAGTAACTTATTATCATGTTGTTTCAAATGCGAAGGCGATGGACACTCACTTGACTTACGAATAAACCAATAACGAGGATGGAGATCCGAATCTGACCGAAAGGTTGGAATCGGGTCTCCATTTTTTGTGAAAAATATTACAATTATTGTGGAGTACGATAAGGATTACAGGGTAAACTTTAAAAAATGTGTCGATTGTGGGGGATGAAACCTTTTTTTGCTCGTCTTTATTATGCTAAAATGTTAATGTTAAATGAGTGTAAAGTTTTATTAAATTCATGTAAACGAAATGCACATGTAGTCATCTGAGCAGAAAGAAGGGTTATTCGTGTTTCGGAAAAAGGATATTTTCTTTAAGACACTGGAAGAAATGGCTGATGTAATATGCGAAACGGTTGAAGGCTTCGCTAAGGCAGTTGATAATAACTTCCCTGACGTGTCTGCATTCGCTAAAGAAATGAAGGCGTTCGAACACCAGGGTGACAAGTACACCCATGTTATTTTGACGGAGCTCAACAAGACGTTTATTACACCTATTGAACGTGAAGATATTATGGAGCTCATCAAGAAGCTAGATGACGTGCTAGATGGAATTGAAGCTTGTGCTTCCCGGTTTGAGATGTATCAAATTACCGAAGCCGATCCTTACATTCGTAAATTCAGCGATTGTTTAACTGAATCTGCTCAAGAGATTAAGAAAGCAATTTATTTGCTGTCGCAGAAAAAGTTACTTGCCATGCTGCCACACTGTGTAAAAATCAACGAGCTTGAAAATGAAGGCGACGATCTAATGCGACAAGGGATTACGCATTTATTTCAGAACGTGAAGGACCCAATTGAGCTCATTAAACATAAAGAAATATATGAACGTCTTGAGCAGACCACAGATTCTTGTGAAGATGTTGCCAATACGTTGCAATCGATTACTATGCGCAATTCTTGATTAGCGCGAACGGGGAATGAACAGAATACAATGGATTACACATTGATGTTAGTAGTAGTTACCGTCGTATTGGCACTGAGTTTTGATTTTATTAATGGATTCCATGATACGGCTAATGCGATTGCTACGACGGTGTCTACGCGAGCACTGACTCCACGGCTAGCAATTATACTTGCAGCTTCGATGAATTTGGTTGGGGCGCTATTGTTTACGGGAGTTGCGAAGACGATTGGAGGATCGATTGTAGATACCTCCAAACTATCGAATGGTAGTGGTTTAGTCGTCGTGATTGCAACCTTGGTAGCTGCAATCATATGGAATTTGATTACGTGGTGGTTAGGGCTTCCGTCCTCGTCATCACATGCCCTTATTGGAGCATTGGCGGGAGCTGCGATTGCTGCAGAGGGCTGGGGCGGTGTTAACTACAGCGGCTTCACGACCATCATCAAGTGGCTGATCTTGTCTCCGATTATCGCTTTTGGACTGGGCTTCTGTGTGATGTTCCTGTTTAAGAAGATTTTCGCGAACTTCAGTCCACATTCAGTGAACAAGAACTTCCGCTATGGTCAAGTGTTGACGGCGGCATTTCAGTCTTTCACACACGGAACGAACGATGCGCAGAAGGCAATGGGGATCATTACGCTTGCTCTCTATACGGCTAGTATCCAATCAGATATGGAAGTAGCTCTTTGGGTGAAAATTTCAGCAGCTCTCGCGATGGCACTCGGAACTTCAGTCGGAGGCTGGAAGATCATCAAAACAATGGGGACGAAGATCTTCAAGATCGAACCTATCAATGGATTCGCAGCAGATTTGGCCTCTGCATCAGTTATTTTATCGGCTACACTCGCTCATTTCCCAGTGAGTACGACACATGTCATTACATCGTCGATTCTTGGTGTTGGTTCAGCTAAGAAATTTTCTAATGTAAAGTGGAGTATGGCTGGGCGAATCGTATGGACGTGGTTGATTACGATTCCGATTGTTAGTATTTTGGCTGTACTGATGTATAACGTCTTAAAGCTTTTCATGTAATGCTGCTACCCCGTCGGCTGTCTCTCTCTTAGTCTGGATGGAGGGCTTTCAATGCTTACACATATGGCACAAGCAAGATCATGCATTGAGCTGTTGAAGGAATTAGTAATTGACCAGAACCAGCCTAAGGGAGAGAGGTTGGTATTCTCGGGTGTAAGTGATCGTGATGTTTACAACATCGCTGCGCCATTTTTGGACAACGGGGAATTGGTCATTGCTGGGCGGGTTGAAGCTCGTCATAAGGAAGCTTCTGAAGTCATCTTCTTTGTTAACCGCAAAGGTGAATGGGTGCCTAGAAACAATGCACCGATATTTGCATTACAGGATCCCTTCTTCTCGTTTATTAATGGGGAATTGGTGTTTGGTGGTGTAGAGGTGTACTTCGATAGCGAGGATAGCGATTACGTTACTTCCTGGAGAACCGTCTTTTTTCGAGGGAATTCAATCAACGAGCTGGAGTCATTCGCGCAAGGTCCACTTACGATGAAAGATATCCGGCTTGTTGAACTGGCGAGTGGCAATATTGGCGTATTCACTAGACCAATGGTCGTCGATGGTGCACGAGCTTTGATCGGTTATGTGGAGATTAACAATTTATCAGAGCTGACTGAGGAAAAAATATTAGCAGCAGAGCTGTTTCGTAATCAATTCCTGCTCGATGAGTGGGGTGGGGTGAACGAGGCCAGACTGCTGTCTAACGGAAAGATCGGTGTACTTGGGCATATTGCTTATATGGAAGAAAGCAATATCCGCCACTATTATCCGATGGTGTATTGCTTTGATCCTGAGCTTAGGAACAACAGTCCGATTAAACTAATCGCTTCAAGAGCCATGTTTCAGGAGGGGCCTGCTAAGCGCACAGACCTGCAGGATGTGCTGTTCAGCGGAGGAATCGTACGACATTCGAATGGAACAGCGTCTCTCTACACCGGCGTTAGCGACTCGGAAGCGCACGTCATCGTTATAGCAGATCCTTTCCTTGAATATGAGAAATAAACAATGGGCTGATGCCGATTATAGATTTTTGGGATGTATCTCCCTCCGGTTGCTGTTGAAATCAGGGGATTTGGAATGAGGTTTACAAGGGTATCCCCCGATTTCAAAGGCAAACGCTGTCGCTCCTACAGGAGATACATTCCCTTTTTTAATGATCGGCTTAAGCTAAATATAGACCTAGACGAAGAGTGGCGATACAGGAGAACCTGTTTCGTCACTCTTTGCCATCTTGCCAGCGAGCTTATTGTTTTGAGACACCGCCGCTATTCGATTCAGGAGCGTTTCTTTGAGATGCGCCGTTTAACAGCAGTACGTCGCGTTCTTCTACGTCTTCTTCTAACTCTTCCGCCACTACCACTACTTGATGTTGAATCAGTGTTTTTCTTTTTCATAAACAGTTGGATCATCGGCGCAAACTGCTGCATCGTCGTTACGAATTTTTGTACTTTTCCCATTGTAGCTAACACGCCATCAATTCCACCCATACGTTCAACAATGTTTTTAATGTCACTCAGATTAGAAACGCTAAAGTTGAAGGGCAACCCACTCTTCGGGGCCGTTAGAGCTTCAGTAGAGACGACAGTTGTAGGGTTGATTACTGCCGGTGGTCCGCTTGTAACAGATTGCTCTATTCCAGGGAATATTTGTTCACCGGGCGTCCAGCCTCTAAAATGGGATTTATACGGTTCGTTCATGATATCACGCCCTTTTTCATACAGCGTATGAGGCAGATGACTGTATTGTATGGACGAATGCCTGGTTAGGGCGATATTTTAACCCTGTAAAGCGTGAATACGGTGATGCTTGATGAATTCAGAGACAAGAAGTACAATGAGAACAAGTAAGTGAGTGGGTCCAGGATGTGAGTCGGAAAGGGTGTTTATTGAATGCAGTTGAAGAAATTAAACAATAAATCGATCGACCAGTTGTTTGAGGCTATTTTAACATTGAAGGATGTTGAGGAATGTTATGTATTCTTCGATGATCTATGCACCGTAAATGAGATCGAATCGCTGTCGCAACGTCTTGAGGTTGCTCGGATGCTAAGTAAAGGCCATACCTATAACCATATAGAGCTTGAGACTGGCGCTAGCACAGCGACAATTTCGCGTGTGAAGCGTTGTTTGAATTATGGGAACGATGGCTATAAGCTGTCGCTTGATCGACTGGGTCGCTTCGGCAACGTTGAAGAGTAAAGAGTAAATTCACCACTATACCGTCAAGGGGAACCTTGGCGGTTTCTTGTCAGGCGTTAAAGACGTCGAAGTCGTTACTGCGTGGGGGGAGCATATGTTAAAATATTGGCAATCTGTACGAGTCAAAATTGCAATGGGCTTCATCCTAATCATTGTCCCAATGATTGCGTTCATTATCTATAACAACTTATATGCGATGAAGATTGTGAGACAGCAGGTTTCTGCCAATTATAATAATCTGCTAACCGTTAATGCACGTGAGAATGATAAGATTTTGTTGGAATTTGTTTATTATCTATTACGCTTGCAACAGAATGATCCGGATATAGCCATTTTGAAAAATCCCTCTTCTAGTTCATCCGACTATACGTTGGCAAAGACGAGATTGAAAAATAGCTTTATCGGGAATTCCGAAGGGATCAATTATAATATCGACTCTTTGTTCGTCTATCCCCGACAAGAGGATAGTGTCTTTCTTGTGACGAAGGACAGCGGTGATCTGTACGCGAAGAAGAAGGAAGTAAGGGAATGGATCGCACGTACGCTTGAGAAAAGAGACACCTCATATTCTACACAATGGGAAATGATGCAAATTGGCGATATCGCCTATTTATTGAAAACTCTTAATATGGGGTCTGGAGTGTATGCCGGAGTTTTAGTGAGAGTGGAAAATATGATGAGGGGACTCGAAGGCTTCGATGTTGGCTCGAAGGGCAAAGCGTTATTAATGGATCGATCAGGAAAAGTGTTAACAGATCCTGGATTATTGCCACTTGAGGAAGGTACTTTCCGCAATAAGATTAGTTCATTGGGCAATGATTATGCCTTACTGAAGCAGGGGGGCGACACTTATCTTGCCCTGTCTAAAGCTTCGATCTACTCGGACTTAAACTATGTGATCGTCATTCCTGAGGATTATGTGCTGCAAAATCTCCCTTTCTTTCAGAAGATGCTGTACGTTTGGATTCCGTTACTCGTAGCGATCGTTCTATCCCTCTATATTTTATTCCTGCAGCGTGTCATGTTCAAGCCATTAACGGATTTGATCCGAGGTATGCGCAAGATCGGACAAGGTAAATTAGAGGTGCGGATGCCTACAAATCAGAGCAGTGAGTTTGCGTTTATGGCGGGTACGTTCAATCAGATGGCAGGACAGATTGAGAAGCTGAAGATTGAAGTTTATGAAGAGCAATTACGGGTGCAAAAAGCCGAATATAAGCATCTTCAAATTCAAATCAATCCGCACTTTTACATGAACTGCTTAAATATTATTTATAACCTTGCCGCTTTAAAGGACTACAAGTCTGTGCAGAAGCTAAGCTTGCACCTAGCTGATTATTTCCGTTTCCT
This sequence comes from Candidatus Cohnella colombiensis, assembly GCA_029203125.1. Lineage (GTDB taxonomy): Bacteria > Bacillota > Bacilli > Paenibacillales > Paenibacillaceae > Cohnella > Cohnella colombiensis. The sequence continues at coordinate 2,961,672 of CP119317.1, read as the reverse complement.
CATGCAAAGTCATCGTTCAGTTGTTCGACTTGAAGATGAGATTTCGCACATCAAGCACTATTTGGAGATACATAAGTTAAGATATGTAGAAAAGCTAGATTATGAGATTGAGATTGATCGTGAGTATTTGCGTAGAGAGTTATCTCCGTTAATGATTCAGCCGTTTGTAGAAAACTCGATTATTCATGGTTTTAACGGTAGGGTACAAGACGGCTCGCAATTTATGATTAAGGTGCGATCTGAAGACGATCTCGATGATCCACAGCGGTATGTTCGTATCGTAGTTGAGGATAATGGGGCCGGCTTTCCTAAAGAGATGCTGCGTGATATAGAGAGTGGTGTCTACTTATCTGGAACGGGCGAGCAGCACCTTGGCATATGGAACATTTTACGTCGATTTAAGATGCTATATGGCGATGATGGAAGTATAAATTTCAGCAATCGACCAGAGGGTGGAGCTAGAGTCGAGATTAAGCTGCCACTTCTTCATAACAGTGCTGTCGATCAAGATGATCTATCCGTTATGGAAGTAGAGAAGGAGGATTCGGATGCTGACGATGCTAGTCGTAGATGACGAGATCTATGCATTGAAAGGAATTACACAAGGAATTGACTGGAGCGATCTTCCGATCGGAACCATCCTTGAGGCGGAAAATGTTGCTGAGGCGATGCGCCACATCCAGCAGCATCAGGTTGATCTTGTTATCTCTGATATTGAGATGCCGGGCCAGAACGGGATTGCGCTGCTTCGTCAAATTCGCGAAATTGCCCCGAACACGTTGACTGTGTTTCTTACAGGTCATGCACGATTTGAATATGCGCAAGAAGCTTTACAGCAAGGCTGTTTCGATTATGTGCTGAAGCCGGTTGATCATAGTGTCCTGAAGGATATCGTTCGTCGTGCGATTGAAGAGATAGAGCGTCGTCGAGAGCAAATGAATTTTGAGAATACATTAGATGAATATCGTACCCAATGGACACAACAGCTACCGATTCTCGTGGAACGATTCTGGCAAGATGTTCTGCTTGGCAAATCTTTGTCATCTGCTAATCGTTTGAATCGCGAGTTGGCACTGTACGATATACCTCTCGAGGCAGATGGACGAGTGTTGCCTGTGCTTCTTAGTGTAGAGCACTGGGAGGTAGAGCTAGATGATCGTGATGAAAGTATTATGGAATACGCGGTTCGCAAAGCCGCTTCTGAGATCATATTAGGTGATCATGCGGGTACCATCATGCAGGATCGTAACGAGTTGAACCTTGTTCTTCTATATGATGAACAATTGGATCGTCAAAAGTTGATGGCTCAATGTGCGCAGTATGTGCGAGCGTGTAATGATTATTTTCACTGTCGAGTATCTTGCTATGTAGGTGAGCCTGTTAGGATTGGTGACCTTACTTCAGCATTAGATCGATTGACACAGTTAGAGCGTGCTAATGTGTCGTCACCACAGACCGTCATAGATAGTACGCATAATAATGAAGTGGTTTCAGGGGTAGGAGGAGCATCGCTACCTCATTTCTCGGAGTGGGCAGCCATGCTCGACAATAGCAATTTCGAGGAGCTAGCTCGGAGTATTGATACGACATTGAATCAATTCGCAATGGAATCCTCTAGTCGAGAGACGCTGGAATTATTTTATTATAGCTTCATGCATCTCCTCTACCAAGCCGCGAATCGCAAAGGGTTATCTATCTATGACCTTATTACTGCTCAGGAAATGCAAGAAGGCCAGTCGGTGCGAACACCAGCACTTATGCAAACATGGGCATGTAAAGTGTTGAATAAAGCTGGACAAGCGATTGCTGATCGAGGGCGCGATACGTCGGCAATTATTACGAAGATTCAAGCTTACATCCAAGACAATCTTCATCAAGAGCTAAGTCGTGATGACATAGCCAATATTGTATACCGTAATCCAGCCTATCTATCCAGACTGTTTCGCAAAGAAACAGGGCTATCGCTATCTGATTACATTGTGCAGATGAAGATTGAAAAAGTGAAGAAGCTGTTGATTGAGACGAATGATAAGATTAGCAACATCGCAGAAGGTTTGGGCTATATGCACTTCTCTTATTTCGCCAAGCTATTTAAGAAGGTAACGGGGTTAACTCCTCAGGAGTATCGCAAAAAAAATCAGAATATGCCATGAATGTAGGGGCGGTCATTGGACCGCCCTTTCCTTATTGTACTTATTGATGTGGATGTCACAATTGTGATTCCAAAAAGTCACAATTGTGCTATGTCAGTCACCTTAGTAGATAGCGGGGAAAGTTGTGACTCTGTAAAATAAAGCTACAGAACAGCATAACTAGAGATAAGGATTGTGATGGATATGGAACAAGCGGCTCCAACAGTCGTGCCAACAAAGCCGAAAAAGGTCAAAGCGCTCAATCAAGGCTACTGGTCAAAATACGGCATATTTTATCTCATGATGGCACCTGCTCTAATCGTAATTTTACTTAACAACTATATTCCAATGGTAGGATCGATTATCGCCTTCAAGAAGATCACTTATGAATCAAGCAGCTTCATTGAAAACTTCGTTAATGGCAAATGGGTAGGTTGGAAAAACTTCGAATTTCTGTTCAAGACAAGCGATGCATGGAGAATAACACGGAACACAGTGTTGTATAACGTTGTATTTATCATCCTAAATCTAGTCATCGGCGTAGGGGCCGCGCTCTTGTTCAATATGATGCGTAGCAAGCGACTAGCAAAGCTCCACCAATCGATAATGTTTCTCCCGTTCTTCCTTTCTTGGGTAATCGTAAGCTATCTCGTATACGCGTTCTTGAATCCGAGCTTAGGAATTATGAATATGACGGTACTGAAATGGTTTGGTGCTGAAGATGTGATGTGGTATTCCGATTCGACATGGTGGCCGCTCATTCTTCCGATCCTAAACGTATGGAAAGGGATTGGATGGTATGCTGTCCTATATCTAGCTGCCATTATCGGTATTGATAAAGAGTACTACGAAGCAGCTACAATTGATGGCGCATCGAGGTGGAGGCAAATTTGGAGCGTTACGATTCCACTTATTCGTCCCGTTATTATTACTCTGACAGTGCTCCAGATCGGTAAAATATTCTATGCAGACTTTGGGATGTTCTTCAACGTTACACGGAATGCAGGGGCGCTCTATGAAACGACGTTAATTATTGACACCTACGTATATCAGGGCTTCTTGGTCACCGGTAACATTGGGCTGTCATCAGCCGCAGGGTTTTATCAAGCGATCATCGGCTTCTTGCTCGTATTCGGATCCAACTTGATCATTCGTCGAATTAGTAAAGACGACGCCCTGTTCTAACAAGAAGGAGGAAATTCCCAATGGCAACCCTAACATCGAAGAAAAAGTTCTATGAAGTCAATCAGCTATCCAAAGGTCCGAACTTCCTTGTCAACTTTATGTTCTGGATCTACTCTATACTATGTATTATTCCACTCTTTCTACTAATCAGTGTTTCCTTCTCTGATGAGAAGCAAGTACTCATTAACGGCTATAAGTTTTGGCCGGAGAAATTCAGTCTAGAAGCTTACAAGTTCCTGCTGAATGATTGGCAGCCAGTAGTTAAGTCATATGGGATATCGATCTTCGTCACGGTAGTAGGTACTGCAATTGCTATGCTGATGATGACGCTGTTCGCTTATCCAATCTCTCGAAAAGACTTTAAGCATCGCAACATCTTCTCGTTCATCATGTTCTTCACGATTTTGTTCAATGGTGGACTTGTACCTTACTATCTGATGTACTCGCAAGTGCTCGATTTGAGAAATACGTTATTCGTACTGATGATGCCGCTGTTCATACAAGGGTTTTTCGTTATCTTGATTCGAACGTTCTTCTCTAACTCCATCCCAGTAGAAGTGCTGGAGTCAGCCAAGATCGATGGAGCCGGTGAACTCAGGATCTTCTTCGGAATCGTACTCCCGCTTTCATTACCTGTAATCGCTTCTGTTGGGTTACTATGTACTTTAGGGTATTGGAATGACTGGTTTAATAGTCTCTTGTTCATTACCGATAATGAGACAATCAGTATTCAGTTCCGAATGTATGAGGCGTTGCTTGATATTCAGTACTTGAGTGCGAACTCTGCTGCATACTCAGCGATCCTACAGGCGAATCCAGGATTCACAATGCCAAGTGAAACTGCACGTATGGCAATGGCGATTGTAGGCGTCGGCCCGATCATCTTCGCTTATCCGTTCTTCCAACGTTACTTTGTTTCAGGATTGACGGTAGGTGCAGTTAAGGGTTAAGTAACACTTATTGTTAAAGGTATATCCGAGCTAGGCTTCTACCGGTTACCGGCCGGTTGAGCATATAATTTTCATCCAAAAAAGGGAGGCAACACAATGCTTAGAAAGAGCAAACTTGGCAAGTCTTATCTTATGATTCTTGCAGTGGTACTCACAATTTCTGTTGTACTTGCTGGCTGTGGAAGCAAAAACAACGACAGCAAGGATTCTGGTTCTTCTCCATCCAAAGCAGCTACTGAGTCCAAAGGTAGCGAGTCATCATCAGCAGCAACTGAAGTAAATGCAGCAGATCTTCCAGAAGTAACGCTTTCTATCACTTTCCCAGGTACTGCTCCTAAGGACGAGAAGAAAGTAGAAGAAGCATTGAACGCTTACTTGAAAGACAAAATCAACGCTAAAATCGACATCAACATGATCGATTGGGGACAATGGGATAACAAGATCAACCTTGCAATCGCTGGTCGTGAAGAAATGGACATCTTGTTCACTGCTTCATGGAACGGTCACTCAAACAATGTTGCTAAAGGCGCATTTTTGGCACTGAACGATCCTGCTGGCAAGTATGGCAATCTGCTTGAAACTTATGGCCAAGGCATTCTTGAAACATTGCCACCTGCTTTCCTTGCTGGTGCTAAGATCAATGGCTTCAACTATGCAATTCCAACAAACAAAGAGCTTGCTGAACAAGGTGGCGTAATCTACCGTACAGATATCGCTGAAGAGCTTGGTTTGACTGCTCAGCTTGACGCTGTTAAGACAATTGCTGATCTTGAGCCAATCTTGGCTGCAGTACATGCGAAAAAACCTGAGTTGACTACTCTTTACTTGAAAGACGGAGAAAACTTCAACTCTCACTATTTTGCAAAATATGACCACCTCGGCGATAACAACATCGAAGGTGTAGTTTTGAAGAACGGAACAGATACAACTGTTAAAGCTCGTATCGACTTCCCAGTATACAAAGAAACGTTGAACATTACACGTGACTTCTTCCAAAAGGGCTTCATCAACAAAGATGCAGCTACAGCTCAACTTTCACCGCAAGATGCAATGAAAGCTGGTAATGTGTTCATGGGCGTGTTCCCACTTAAACCTGGTAAAGACGCTGAAGTTGCAACTGCAGCTAACCTTCAAGGTAAGCTGAAACAAATCAATATGACTGACCGTACAGTTTCCACTGGTGAAACTGCAGGTTCCATGTTGGGTATTACGACGACTTCCAAAAACCCTGAGCGTGCTATGATGTTCATCAACTTGCTTCACACTGACAAGACGTTGAACAACTTGCTCAACTTCGGTATCGAAGGCGACCACTATACTCGTAACGGTGAAATCATCACTGCTACAGATAACACGCCTAACTATGCAATCGGTGCTTCATGGATGTTCGGTAGCCAATTCTTGAACTACATTTGGTCTAACGAAGATCCAAACAAATGGGAACTGTTCAAAGCATTCAACACAGATGCTAAAAACTCCCCAGCTCTTGGTTTCACTTTGAACTCTGAGCCAATTAGCTCACAAGCTTCTGTACAATTGAACATCCGTAAGGAGTTCGATCCAGGTCTTGATACAGGTTCAATCGATCCTGCTAAGGCTGACGAGTACTTCAAGAAGCTGAATGACAATGGACTTGGAGAAGTTATTGCTGAGAAGCAAAATCAACTTAATGCATTCCTTGCAGCGAAATAATAAATAGCAATCTCCGGATTGCTTGCGAAACCACCAAGCGCCTGCGCTTGGTGGTTTTCTCTTATGACTGTCCTCTAACGTTGACATTGAGTTAACGATTCGATAGCATGAATGACATAGTGTATAGCTAGTGGGAGATATTGGGGGAATCATGTCTTGAAGCTAGGGGTATTGGTCATTAGCCATGGATCTAGAGAATCACAATGGGTGTCCCTCGTTGATCAAGCAGTTGATGCAGTGAAGCAATTGATAGGCGATCGCTTACTTGTTGAGGTAGCTTTTCTGGAATTGGTGGAAGGTAGACTCATCCAAGATGGGATTCATCGCTTGGAAGCAGCGGGTGTAGAACATATTTTGGCAATCCCTCTGTTTGTATCTTCGGGAAGTACGCACGTGGATGAGATCGGATGGGCGTTAGGTGCATATGCGCACGCTGCAACGGATACAGACCTTGAGCGATTCAATGTGAGCGTAAAGTTAAGCTATGGACAACCAATGGACGATGCACCGGAGATCGTGGATATTATTATGGATCGATTACAGCAGCTCTCAACGAATGCGCAGCAAGAATGTATTCTACTTGTTGGTCATGGCAGTAAAGAGACAGGTTTCAGACAAGCGTGGGAGCGAGGCATTGCATCATTAGTGAGTAAAATAGTTGCCAAGGGTGGCTATAGTGATGGCATAGGTGCGCTGTTGCAGCTTGAGGAAGTGAGACAACGGTGGTCAGAGCTACACGAGAAATGGCCGAAGCACGAGATTATCGTTATTCCGATGTTTTTAAGTGAGGGCTATTTTACAAATTCGGTCATTCCTCAGCAAATAAGCGGATTAGCATGCGCTTATAATGGGTGTACATATATGCCTCATCCTAGAATTGTGGATTGGATAGTACGGCAATGTAACGACTGGCAAGTTGCTGAATAGAGCATATCATTAGGAATGAAGAGTAAAGAGGGGAACAGTATTGCAAACGATTCGAGCTCGACTCATCTATAATCCTACTTCTGGTCGGGAAGAGGCTCGCCGAAAGCTACCAGAGATTTTACGGCGTCTTGAGCGTGGAGGAATTGAAACTTCCTGTCACGCAACAGAAGAACAGGGTGATGCAACTAAGGCTGCATCCGATGCAGCAGATCGTGGATTTGATATCGTCATTGCTGCGGGTGGCGATGGCACATTGAATGAAGTGGTTCATGGGCTAACTGGAAAGGCGCATCGTCCAGCGCTAGGGATTTTACCGATGGGTACGACTAATGATTTCGCTAGAGCACATGGTATCCCGCGTAAGTGGGAAGATGCATGTAATTTAATTACGAAGCGTCATACGATTCCAATAGATATAGGCAAAGCGAATGGTAATTCGTTCATTAATATTGCAGGTGGCGGTTCGTTAACCGAGCTTTCTTATGAAGTGCCTAGCAGGCTGAAGACGATGGTGGGGCAGCTCGCTTACTATATGAAGGGCTTAGAGAAGATTGTGAACTTGAAGCCGACACAGATGAAGATTAGTGCCGAAGGTATAGGGGAATTCGATGAAGAATTTATGCTATTCCTTATTGCCAATAGCAATTCTGTTGCTGGCTTTGATCGCCTCGTCCCTAACGCGCGAACGGGTGATGGTCTTTTCGATGTACTTGCTTTACGGAAGTGTAACTTGGCAGAATTCATTCGAATCGCAACGCTTGTGATGCGTGGAGAGTCTATATTGAATGATCCTCGTATTATACATTTTCAGTGCAGTCGCTTGTCCGTGCATTCCGATCATCGTGTTCAATTGAATTTGGACGGAGAATTTGGGGGCACGTTGCCGTGTGAGTTCGAATTGCTGCCCGCACATCTTCATGTCATTGTCGATGAAAATGGTGAAAGTAGATACAGTAAGCATGGAACAGGGCGGGCTATACAGTTATGAGTGGACGGAATCATCGGAATGTACGAGGTCGTAAGCGGGGATTGGAAGTTTCGGCATCCTTACAAGGAGTACCCGTTATTGTTGGACAAATTGTGCAATGTGAAATTGTAGGTTTAACGCATCAAGGTGAAGGGGTGGGCCGATATGAGGGCTACACCTTATTCGTTCATGAGGCGTTACCTGGCGAAATAGTCCGAGCTGAAGTCGTTAGCGTTGGTAAGACGTATGGACGTGCTCGGATGATTGAGCTAGTTGCAAGGAGTGCAGAGCGTGTAGATGCTCCTTGTTCAATATACGAGGCTTGTGGCGGATGTCAGCTGCAGCATCTGAGTTATGAGGCGCAACTACGTTGGAAGCGTCAGCAGGTCGTGGACAGCTTGCAGCGAATTGGCAAGCTTCAGGATGTGGGGGATGGTGAGGGTGAAGGCGTGATCGTACATCCTGTAATCGGGATGGATGATCCGTGGCGCTATCGCAATAAAGCGCAAGTGCCGATCGGTTCAGGGGAAGCGGGTTTGATCGGGGGCTTCTACGAGCTGGGCAGCAATGAAATCGTCGATATGGATCGATGTCTCATCCAGCAGGAGCCGAACGAAGAGCTCGTTCGGATCGTTAAGGAAGCGGCTCGGATGCTGGACATTTCGGCTTATAACCGCGAGACGGGACGCGGTTTACTGCGACATGTGGTTGTTCGTCACGCGGTGACGACAGGGCAGCAGATGGTAGTGCTTGTCACGAACGGTCACGATATCCCGCTCGCTCAGGAGTGGGTTTCACTTATTCGCGAGCGGGCGCCTCATGTCGTAAGTATTTGTCAGAACGTTAATACTGCAGCAACTTCGGTTGTATTTGGTGATACCACACGTGTGCTCTGGGGCGAAGAGGTCATCTACGACGAAATAGATGGTCTTCAATTTGCAATATCCGCTCGCTCTTTCTTCCAAGTCAATCCGGTGCAGACAGAGAAGCTGTATAGCACTGCAGTGGAATATGCGAACTTAACGGGTGAAGAGACAGTTGTGGACGCATATTGTGGTATTGGGACGATTACACTGTTCCTCGCTCGCTACGCTAGACGAGTATATGGTGTAGAGATTATTCCTGAAGCGATAGAAGATGCGCGACGCAATGCGCTGCTGAATGGGATTACGAACGCAGAGTTTGAAGTGGGCGCAGCTGAGGTAGTTATGCCACGCTGGCAATCCCAAGGGATCGATCCCGATGTGATCGTTGTTGATCCCCCGCGTAAGGGCTGTGACCCGGCGCTCATTGCGACTATGCTTGAGCTTTGGCCTGCGAGGATTGTGTATGTTTCATGTGATCCAGCAACGCTCGCACGAGATTTGCGGTTGCTCGCGGATGGTGGTTATCGTGTAGTTGAGGTGCAACCAGTGGATATGTTCCCGCATACGGGGCATGTGGAGTGCTGTGTGTCGCTCGTAAGGAAGTAGTAGTTAAGAGCCACATTTACCTATTATATTAAGACTGTTAGAGCCTAAGCGGAGTCAGCGCTTGGGCTTTTCTTATGGGGAGATACTGTAGAGGCATAATGAAAGATATTCAGAAGGGGATTGCAAAAAAATGTCGAACTACTTGAGGATAATGATGAAACGGTTACGATCTGGCACGAGGTTCAAGATACACTGATGAAGGATTGAGAGGTACGAGTATGAGCAAATTAATTCAATATACGAGGCTCTACAAAACATCAAAGACGGGGAATATGTAATGCCTGCGTTCAATGACGGCATGGATGCCGGGGCTACTAAAGCCGCTTAAGGTAGTGAGGGCTCGTGAATACAATAACGTTAGAGTGCAATTCTGGCTTGGGGTTATTAAAATTAAATCTCAGCATCCATGCCAGGGAGATATGTAAAACAAAAGGATAAATAATCCTTATAAAGGAGGAGTAAAATGAATTGGAACATTTTCAAATTAAAATATGATAAGCAGGAACAATGGGCTTTTGAACAAATGTCTTATTTGCTTTTCTGTGCAGAGTTTAATAATAGAATTGGACTATTTCGCTATAAAAATCAAACAGGAATTGAGACCGAACCAATTGAAAAAGACGGAGAACTTTATGGTTTTCAATCTAAATACTATACGACTTCAATCGCTGACAATAAAGACGATATTATTGATTCAATCAAAAAAGCCAAATACAAAAATAAACAATTAGACGAATTATATATCTACATCAACCAAGAACTTTCCGAAAGCACCATTAAAAGCAAAAAGAAACCCCAATATCAATTAGACATTGAGAAATCCGCTAAGACAGAAGGAGTAAACATTCAATGGCGAGTTCCAAGTCATTTTGAATTACAATTGTCTTTGCCTGATAATAAATATTTGTATGACATTTTTTTCAGCCTTGACCCAAACGAAGGAGATTTGCTTGATGAAATTTCTAAACACAACGAAAATATTCTTCAAGCAATTCAAACTGAAATAACTTTTGGGGACAAACAAATTAAAATTGACAGAAGTTCTATTGTTGAATCAATAACAAATGCTTCTCAAAAGAGAAAAAATATAATTATTTCAGGTGAAGGTGGTTGTGGTAAAACCGCAATTTTCAAGGAGTTTTATAATTCTAATTTCAAAGAAATACCAATCTGTGTTTTTAAAGCAAATGAGCTTAATGTTAATCGCATTAATGATATATTTCATTTTGACCACGGATTTACATTTACGCAATTTCTCAACGCTTTTAAAGATGAATCTATTAAAATCTTTGTAATTGATTCAGCAGAAAAACTTGCAGAGATTTATAATAACGACATTCTTACGGCTCTAATACAAAAATTAAAAGATAATAGGTGGAATATCATCTTTACAACACGCTATGCTTATCTTAACGATTTAACTTTTCACATAAAGGAGAACTATCAGTTATCATTTATTGTGAATGATGTTTCTCTAATAAGTGCTGATGAATTAAAATCAATATCAGAAGAATTTAATTTCTCACTTCCCGACAATCAAAAATTCATAGAACGACTGAGAAACTTATTTTATCTGAGTGAATATGTTCAACATTATTCAACCATTGATAGACAAGGTAACTTTAAGGGGTTTGTTGACTTACTTTGGAAAAAGCGAATACAAAATAATATCGTTCAAAAGGACAATATACATCTTGAAAGAGAAAAGTGCATTATAAATATTGCTAAACAAAGATGTGAAACAGGGGGGTTTTATATCAATGCGGATAATTTGCCACAATCAGCATTGTTCAAATTAAAGCAGGATGAAATACTTGGTTATGATGAAACGCATAACGGATACTTCATCACTCATGACATTTATGAAGAATGGACGTTGGACAAAATAGTTTCGCGCAATTTTTCAAACTATTTAAATACAAAACAGTTTTTTGACGTTTTAGGAAATTCATTACCTATACGTAGAGCATTTAGATTGTGGCTTTCTGACCAAATATCAGACAACATTAAAAAAATAGAAAGTTTTATTCAAGGTGCCTTTACCAGTAATGAGATTACACAATTTTGGAAAGATGAGATTTTAGTTTCTGTTCTGCTGTCAGATTATTCGGAGACGTTTTTAAATTTTTTCGAGAATGAAATCATTGCAAATGATTTTAAAATATTAAAACGCATTTTATTCTTATTAAGAATTGCATGCACAGATGTTTCAGATGTTGAAAATATTGAAGTTATAAAGCCTAAAGGTAAAGGTTGGGAAGAAGTAATTACTCTTATTTACAAACACAAATCCGACTTTTTTGATAACAATCTAAAAGTTGTTTTACCTATATTAACGGATTGGTGCGACTTCAACAAAAAAGGAGCAACAACAAGACATGCTGGCTTGTTAGCGCTGAGTTTAATACAGAAAACCGAAACCGAAGAAAACTTTTTCATTCAAGATGAAGAAGAAGAAAAAATTTTGAAAGTGGTGTTCAATGCATCCAATGAGATAGAAATAGAATTAACAGCAATTTTTGACAAGGTTGTTGCTAATAAATGGACTCACCATAGGGATCCATACGAAGGACTTTGTTCAAAAATATTAGAGAAACCATACTTGGCAACTGAATTAATAAAAACACTTCCACTATGTGTTATTCATTTGTGTGATTTATTTTGGAAAAAACAACCAAAAAAACATGATAGATTTGGATTTGGATATGATAGAGATTCCATGGAAAGCCGATACGGCTTGACCGATAAATACGAATTCAAATACTTTCCTTCAAGTGCAAATCAAACACCAATAAAGTGGTTATTACAAATAGCTTTCTATGAAACGTTGGACTTTATCATTGACTTTACAAACAGAGCTGTTGAATTTTATAGCCAATCCGACTATGGAAAAAAAGATGTTGTAAAAGTTAAATTATATATAAATGAAAAAGAAGTAACGCAATATTTGAGTTTCGCAATTTGGAGCATGTATCGTGGCGACGGAAGTCTGGTTGTTCCAAACGTTCTACAATCAATACACATGGCATTGGAACAAACTCTTTTGGAGCTCGCTCAAATATTTAATTCGGAAATAATTCAAAAAATTCTTCTCAAAATTCTTATTCAATCTAAATCAGCCTCTCTTACTTCGGTTGTGTGTAGCATTGTACTTGCAAACCCTGATAAATTCTATGATGTTGCTTTGATTTTATTTAGAACAATAGAATTATTTCATTCGGACACAATTAGATGCACAAATGAGTTCCAAGCTAAATCGCTATATTCAATCGGTTATGGGATGGATAAAATAAAAGACATTTTATATACAAATGAAAGATTGAAGACTTGCGATGATAAACATAGAAGTTCAAATTTAGAATCATTGTTTTTAAATTTTCAGCTTTTCGGCGTAAAAGGTTTTACAGAAGAACAAAATTCTGAATTCATCGAGAAATTGTTTGAAATAATTGACCAGCACAAGTCCGACGATTCAACAAGTAAATCATTTGGAATATTGTTGGCAAGAATGGATAGACGGAACTTAATACCAAAAGTATCGAAACATGACGACAATAATCTTTTAATCGAATTTAGTCCAAAAGAACTTTCAGATGAACTCAGAATAGAAAGTGAACTAGCACAGAATCAATATCAAGAAGTTTTTAAATATTCTTCTCTAAGAATGTGGTCAGACTTTTTGTTTGGTGAAAGGAGTCAAAATAAAAACAAAAAACACGAGGAATATGACGGCAATCCCCTTTTAGCTTTATCTGAAACTAAACATTTAATTGATGAACTTCAGTCAGGAAGAAATGGATTGGGAATATTCGAGTATTCCATACCTGCATATTCTTGTTCTAAATTATTTATTGAACATAAGGATAAACTGGCAAGGGAAGATAAATCATTTTGTAAAGAAATAATTCTTTCAACTCTGTCGAATCTTTTTGCTGATGATTACAGCTATCAAATAAGTGATGGTGTTGAAGCCTCTGTTCATGCGATCCCATCATTGATAAATGAGTATCCTGAAGAAGCAGAAAATTATATGTTGATGATGGTTTTGGCTCTTTTTGATGATACGTCTATTGGCCATTACAAAAGAATATGTGATTATGTTATTGAGTCTATCCATATATCTAAATTATGGGGAGAAAATCGAAATGTTGCTCAATTAATATTATTTGGATATATAAAACTCAAGCCTGTTTGGAATAGTATTATAGCTGAAAAAAGGAAGGAACAAAGATATTGGAGTGAAATTTCTAGAAGTTCAATTTTAGAAGAGTTAGAGAAAAGAAATATTGATTTTACTTTTGGAAATATATCATTTGATTTAAAAGATATTGATTCACTTGATATTCCTGACCTGGAAATAGTCTACCAGTTAATCCCATCAAATACAAAAGACAAAATCCATTTGGATATTTACGAGAAAACACTTCCGTTGTTAGCTTCGCATTTGCTAAAAGATAGAAGAAGTCACAAAGATGATCAAGAAGATGCTTCCAACATTTATTTATTACGTTTACGTGTTTTCAAAAGGTTTGCTAACTTCATTTTACAGAAAACCAAAAGCGAAACTGACAGTTTTCTTACTCCTTTCCTTAATTCATTTTCTTCTACAGAAGAAACAGCTTTTTTTATTCAGGAACTTGTAACGGCAGAAGATGAGCTGAATTCCTATGAACAGTTTTGTTTTATATGGGAAAGTATGTATCCGAAAATAAAAGAATTATGTGTGAATCCTCGTTCCTATTATTTAAAAGATATTATAATTAATTACTTATTAGCATGGCGATGGTGGCGTGAAGGTATTGAAGAGTGGCATAGCTTAAAAGATGAAAATTTATCTCTCTACGCCAACGCTTCAAAAGAAATTGGAAACGTTCCTGCTGTATTGTATTCTATTGTCAGAGTTTTAAATTCAATCGGAACTAACTATAAAGATGATGGTATTGTCTGGATTCATACAATTGTATCGAATAACAGCTCTTTAAATCTTGGCGATTTAGAATCAAATACCTTATATTCCTTAGAGAAATTTTTGAGGAAATATATTTACATTAATAGACAAAAAGTCAAGGAAGAAATAAGATTGAAAAACAATATTATTCCGATTCTTGATTTCATGATTGAAAGAGGCTCTATCCATGGATATTTATTAAGAGAAAGCATTTTATAAGTTTATTCGTGTTAATTTGGTGATAAAATGTATCATCAAGTACCCTAAATGATCCAACTGGAACATAATGCAAACGCTGAAAGCCCAATTATATAAAGGTTCAGCATAATACAGCAGATTAAATCAAAATCATGATTTCACCCGCATACATTGAATGTGGAGTGTTGTTGACTGTTAGTTAGGAAAAACTAATAGTTGAGGTGTATTGGCGGACATATCAAAGAGGGTCAGTCCCGGGATATCGCGCCCCTTCTTTTTTTGTACGCGGGTCGAATGGCTTGATTTTTAGCCCTTCGCAGAGATCGAAAATTGTAGTACCGGAAGGCTCGTTTCTACCGACCTCGATCATCGAAATATAGGATCGGTGTAGTGGATAATAAGCCCCCTAGATACCCCTAATACCTTAAACCGAAACGGCAGAGATGCCGTTTTTTTGCGTTTTACCATGCTTATGCCGCCCACTCATGTGGAGTCAATTTTCATATTTACATTTAATTTACATAAGTGCGTACTCTAATCTAACAATAAACTCGTAAAATCTACTTATATTGTTAAAGGGGATCTAAAAGAGTTGAAAGTAGTAGATTTTAATCAGCAATTGATATCCCTATTTTAGAATACAAACAATTTAACGCATGTAATGATGCTCGTTAAATTCAGAAAGGATTAAATAATTTGAAAAACAGACTAATAAAGAAAAGTACTCTTTGGGTGCTAATTATCATTTTAATTACGGCGGCGATAATCACAGGTTTTCTAGCTGTAAACAATAAGTACGATGAGAAAACATTATTATACCCTATACAAGTTGATGGAAAATGGGGCTATATAAATAAAACGGGGAAGATCGTCGTAGAACCAACTTATGCGTGGGCCGATGATTTTCATGATGGTGTCGCCATCGTTCTATTAAATAGTAATTCAGATGGCAACAAAGATTCGAGGGAAGATGATAGTCTAAAATATGGCGCCATCGATACTACCGGAAAAATGGTAGTAGAGCCGGATTATTCATCAATAACTAAGTTTAACGAAGGTGTGGCCGGTGCGGTTATAGTAGATGAAATTACGTATGATCTTACATATTTCATCCTGGATAGAAAGGGTAAGATTTTATACACGTTACCACCTGAAAGGCAGATCGTTTCTATGCTATTCAATGGAACGGGTTTACAGACGCAAAGTGAAGGTCTGATATTAGTACAAGATGATCCAACTGAAATGTACGGGTATATTGATCGTTATGGGGAAATTATCATTCCATATCAGTATCATGAAGCTTATAGCTTTTCTGATGGCTTAGCTTTAGTAAAGAATGATAAGCACTACCAGTATATCGACAAATCAGGACAAGTAGTCATTGACGCTAGTAAATATATTTCCGGCAAAAGCTTCTCGGAAGGATTAGCAGCCGTAGCAGTACAGAATAAGGAAACGTCCACTGTTGAGTACGGATATATTGATACAAAGGGCAATATGAAGATAGAACCTAAATTTACAAGGGCATATCGTTTTTCAGAAGGGCTTGCAAAGGTATGCGTCGGCGAAAGCATCAACGAATATTCAATAGGATATATAGATGAATCCGGAGCATATAAAATTAGCCCTACTTTAAATGATAGCTACGATGAGACACTGATTTCAGAAGGCTTAGTTCCAATTGCTGATGGGGCTGGCGGGTATATGAATAAGGAAGGGAAACTTAGTATTGCTCCGGTTGTTACGAAAGTTGAGGACAATTATTTAAAATACAATATGGCCGGACAATTTAGAAATGGAATTGCAAAAGTAAGCTTGTCCGATGGAAGAATTGGATATATCGATACAACCGGAAAATATATCTGGGACCCTCGTAAATAATTGGACAGTGAAAAGTTCTCGAAAACTAGAAGCAGAAATAGAAAGGGAGGGTATATATGGCGGTTTGGCGAGGGCGTTTCGTTCTTTCAATTTTCTTGGCGCTAGTAGTGGTACTTCTGTCATTTGAGCATCGAGCGGAGGCTCATGGCTACAGCGCTACCTATTCGACATTGGAATTGTATAAATCCAAGACGGAGTTTATTTATGCACTCGATGACTTATCGGTCATAGAGCTTGCGGGGGGCGATACCAATCATGACGGAATGCTTGATTCAGAGGAATTCGCTGCAGTGGATCAGAAGCTGCTGGAGATTCTGAAGAGCAACGTCGATTTGAAAATTAACGGAGAAACCGCGGCGTGGACTCAAATTGAGAGTCTCAGTATTCACGGCAAAAAGGCGATTCTGAAGGCCTCCTTCCCGGCGGTAACTGCATCCCTGTCGATCGTGCTGACCGATCAATTGTATTTGAATGATACAGCGAGCAATTACGTAAACCTGCTGACGATTTATTACGGAAACCAGAAAAGCACAGCGGCACTCGCGGGTAGCAACCGGACCTGGACGATGCAAATGACGGAAAATGATTTTGCCGGATTGCAGTCGGGCGATGCGTTGCCTCAGCAGCAACAGCCTGAGGAGGCAGCTTCATCAAGCGCGATGGATGGTTGGCTGTCTTTCTTCGTGCTGGGGATGAATCATATTTTATCGGGATACGACCACCTTTTGTTCTTATTTTCCCTGCTCATCGCAAGGCAAACGTTCAAGCAGTATGCGGGGACGATTACAGCGTTCACCATCGCGCATAGTATTACCTTGGCCTTGACAGTCACAGGTGTGATACATATTTCCTCCAGTATTGTGGAGCCGGCCATTGCGCTGAGCATTTGTTATGTCGCTTTGGACAATTTAATTCGCAAGAAAGTCAGCTACCGGTGGGTATTGACCTTCATCTTCGGGCTGATCCATGGAATGGGTTTTGCGGACATCTTGTTGGAAATGAACATACCGAAGAGCGAATTGGTGGTGGATCTGATCAGTTTTAATGTCGGCATTGAAACCGTTCAGGTGATCATCGTTGCTCTGGTACTGCCCGCGTTAGCTCTTCTGTATCGCTGGAAGCAATCGAGACGCGTGGTTGTTGCCTGCTCCGCTGTGGCCCTGATGCTAGGTGGACTTTGGCTTGTTGAACGGGTATATACGAATTTATGAATGTATTGGATCGTTTTCAATCTATTCTACCTGACCTTTGTTTAATTACAGACGATCCCTTCAGAGTGAAAATGATTGCGGCTCACTCCTTGGACAATGTAGAGATTTTCACGGAAACGAGAGGTCAAGTTGGTCTAACAGGAACATTTAATAAAGTCCCCATCATTGTTTTATCTGCTGGTATTGGTAAAACATCAACAATGGCTTATTTAACCGAGCTTTGCTTGAAAAATCAAATAAAGCGTGTTGTTTATTTTGGGGATTGCATTACCAACAGTCCAAGCTTACCCATTGGTTCGATCATGTTAATAAATAAAGCCTATGAAAATGGAAAATGCTATGATGCCTCTGAAAAAATGCTTCAATATACAAAAGCAATTCTGAGAGAAACCAATATAAAAGTGCACAACTGTGTAACTACTACTGACGATCTTTATTTAATTGATAAAAAATATAGGATTAGCCAAGACTCTAAGGTTTTGGATTTTACGACAGCTCCCATTTATAAGTTGAACGAAACCGCTAATGGTTTAGAGGTTTTATCCGTACTTACTGTTTGTGAAAATATGAGCACAAATGAAACCATCGGGGAGGCTGCGAGACAAAGCGGAAATCATAGCGCTATCCAGCTGGCTCTTCAGACCATTTCATTTCGTGCGAATGTTTTACTATAAATAATTTTACAAGGAGTGAGGACATGAAAGCATTAAAGAAATCACTGATTAGTATTGTCGTGTCATTGTCATTAGTAATGAGTAGTATGTTGTCGGCATTACCGGTGGCAACAGTATCAGCGGCAATGAGCGGCAGCAATTCTGCTGAAAATCCGCCGCAAGCTATTGTAGGGAAAACGGATGTTGCAACCTGGAGCTACACAAGTGCTGCAGATGTAACTACTGCGAATGGAAACTTTGCAGCAACAAGCGGTTATTACAAGACAGCACCGGATACTACCAATTCAACTTTGCAATTATTTATAAACAATGCACAAAAAACTACAGGATTTAGCTATTCGACATCATCCATCTCAAACTCTGGCTTCAATGGACAGACGGATAAAGGATATTGGTTAATTAAGACATCCACCGCTGGATATAAGGATCTGGTTTTAAATTTCAGCGCGCGTTCCTCAGGCACTGGTCCTCGTGACTTTAATACAGAGTGGAGTACTGACGGAACAAACTGGACTGTATTCGGAAATACTGTTGTAGGGACAGGCTATACAGTTAAAATCGAGAGCACAGCCCTTGAGCAATTTGGTATGGTTTTACCAGCAGGGGCAGAGTATCAAAATACATTATATATCAGAATCGTTCAGAAATCTGAATTTCAAGAAAGTGGTACAGGTAACGTAGCAGCAGGTGGTACCAGCAATATTAACAACATTCAACTCTATGGAACGAAGGATCCAGCGTTAACTACGCCTGCGGTAACCGCAACACCAGATGCAGCTGGCGCCATATTGGATATTACACCGATCACTTTGTCTAATACAGATTCAACCGCGCAAATTTTTTACACGACAGATGGAACGACTCCGGCGACAACAGCGGGCGGTTCCACCAAATTATACACAGCGCCATTCACGGCTCTATCTGAAGGCGGTTTTACAGGAACAAACCCGTTTGTCGTTAAAGCTGTAGCGAAGTCTCCGACGCTTCTGTCGACAGATGTCGTTACATTATCCTTTAATCAGCAGACTATCACATCGAATGCTGATGCGAAAAAGCTTGATGCTGGGACATATGCCTGGGTAAAAGGCATCGGTACGTACTCAACTGCCGCTAATACCCTCTACATTCAAGACGGTATGAATGCCGGCAGCGGTCTCATGATCTTTAAATCTGGCGCAGACATCTCCTCCTATGCAGGCAAAGAAATCTATGTCTATGGGAAAGCAACGTTGTATAACGGTTTGATGGAGATTGTTCCAGATGATGTGACAACTAATATCGTTGTACGCAACACTAACCCGACTCTTCCAACCCCGACCAAAATTATGTTTAGCCAGCTTGCAGACAGAACATACGAGGGCATGTTGGTCTCCTTCGATACGGTAAAGCTCGACACGGTTGCCGGAACAAATACCGGAAGTCTTTATAATCACACAGTAAGCCAGGCAGGCATCCAAACGACATTGCGCAGCAATGGGATTGCAAGTGCAGTTGGCGTTTCCGGAAGCTATGTTAACATTACAAGGTCCATTGCTAGTTATTTCAATGGTGTACAGCTACTTTCTTCAAATGCTGCTGATCTCGTCGCGACTACAGCACCGACCGTTGAGTTCATAAACGCTAGTGTACCTGTCGGAACGGCAGTCCCGCTTAATTCCAAGGTGACGCTTGCCACTACAACATCAGGCGCGACAATAACGTATAGTTTAAATGGAAATGCTCCAATAACTAGTACAACAAATTCAGTTGATGTTACAGTTGATGCTTTCCAAAACGGAACAGCAACGATTACAGCAAATGCGTCAGACGGCTCCTATACAACGGCGACTCAAACTTTTACATTTAAGCAAATCAAGGCCGAAAATGTTATCGCAAGCCCAGGAAGCTCTGCAATTCCTACCACAACTGCAATTACTTTATCATCGGCCACGGCTGGTTCATCGGTTGTTTATTCTGTATATAAAAATTCCTATTCCTCCACAGACGGTACTCTGGTAGGTACAGCTGATCAAACCTACACAGCTCCGATCACATTGGATGCCTCTGACTTCCCGGTAAGAATTGTTGCCAAGGCAACGCTTGTCAATTATTTGGACAGTGATCCTTCGACCTTCACCTATACGGCCAAGAAAGCTACTGGCGGGGAAAAGAACTATTACGGATCACTTCATGCGCATACGTTGAACTCGGACGGTCAAGGAACCTTGGCTGAGGCGTACACTTATGCAAGAGACCAGGGCAAATTTGATTTCTTTATCGTAACAGACCACTCCAACTCTTTCGATTCCGCAACTTACGACGTCACCTCGAATCGCAATATTAAC
The DNA here is from genome assembly GCA_029203125.1 of Candidatus Cohnella colombiensis. Lineage (GTDB taxonomy): Bacteria > Bacillota > Bacilli > Paenibacillales > Paenibacillaceae > Cohnella > Cohnella colombiensis. The sequence goes on along the minus strand of CP119317.1, from coordinate 2,941,111 downwards.
AGTTACAACGGAGCCAACGCTGCTTGGCTTGCTGGCAAAAAGGCGGCGACAGACGCTGCCACACCAACATACGTGACAGATTATGGTTATGAGATGACATGGTCCGGCGGCCCGGGACACATGAATACGTTTAACACAACAGGTTTTGTCAGCCGCAACAACTCTACTTTAAATAACAAAACAAATGATACTGGCCTGCAAACCTATTATCAAATGCTTGAGAGTACGCCGGGCTCCATTTCACAGTTAAATCATCCCGGAGCTACATTCGGTAACTTTGCAAATTTTGGTTATCATGACAATGCGATTGACGATAAAGTTACTCTTGTTGAAGCAGGCAACGGCGAAGGCGCCGTCGGCTCTGGTGGATACTTCCGGTCTGTCGACCAGTTTATTTTGGCTTTAGATAAAGGCTGGCACGTGGCCCCGACAAATAACGGCGATAATCATAAAAAGGGCTGGGGAACATCCAATACCGCTGCGACGGTCGTTTACACGAACGATTTTACATTGAGCGGAATTTATCAGGCGTTGCACGAACGTTCGGTATGGTCGACGGAAAATAGGGATTTGGATGTCACTTATCATCTGAATAACGGGACGGATAACTACAGCATGGGCGCTATTTTGAATGCTCCCCCTGCGACCGCAAACATTTTGGTAACAGCAACCAATAAAAACCCCGGCACAGCGACCAGTAATATCGCATCTGTCCAGCTTATAAGCTCCGGAGGGAAAATTGTAAATAAGCAGACTTACCCTGTCGGAACCAGTAACGTTAATTACACCTATTCGATGACGGCGCCTTCTGCTGGTTATTACTTCGCGATCGTCACGGACAACCAAGGTTTTGTAGCCGTCACCGCGCCGATATGGCTAGGTTCAGCGCCGAAGGTCGGAATCAACTCGGTGAGCAACAGTTCAGTTATGCCTGTTACTACAGAGGCGTTGAATTTAACAACAGATTTCTTCAATAGTGAAAGTGCACCCGTCACACTCAAGTCTATTTCTTATACCGTAGACGGAGATTCCACTGCTAACAAAACGTATACTCCCGGCATAAACATCGCGTCCTCCGGTGTCGCTACGCATGTATTCAGCTATACACCGACGACTTCCGGAACCAAAACAGTCACGATCAGCGCCGTGATTACGGTGAACGGTGACGATAAAACTTTTACGACGACCAGCACGATGAAGGTTGTAGATGTAAACTCCGTATTGTATGTCGGGCTTGACGCATCACACGGCAATGAGTACGTCAGCGGAGGAAGCTATCCGAATTCAATGTCCAATATGATGACTCTCGCGGGTTCAAACAGCGTGAGAGTTGTACAGTTGAATACATCGTCGGAATTAATCGCCGCTACCAGCAATCCTAAATACAAAATGATCATCTTGAATGCTCCTTCAAGAAAAAATGTTCCTGCATGGCCGACTCCGGCAAACTACACGACAGCGGAAATCGCAGCGTTAAAAGTTTTCGCGGAAAACGGTAATACGCTTGTCTTCGGAAGTATCGCAGACTTCGGAGAATCCACAAACGCGGATCCGGCTTCACCGAAGAAACATATGTCCGAGCTGCAGAACGACGTCCTGGCAGCCATCGGTTCCACGCTGCGCGAAGGCGACGATCAGGTGATGGACGATGATATAAATGGAGGACAACCCTATCGGTTGTATCCGACGGAGTTCAATATGGCTAATCCGTTGCTGCAAGGCGTCGTTGAAGGGCAGGTCTACAGCCAATACTCAGGCTCAACAATTTACGCAGTTGATCCAACCACCGGCGTGAGAACCTCAACGCTGCCGACAACAGTCAGCCCGCTTGTTTATAGCTTCCCAACCACTTATTCGTCTGAAAGTGACAATGACAACTTTGGATATGGGTCGTCCATGGCTACTTTTCCCTACGTCACAGTCGGAACGTATAAAACGGATAAAGGAATAAGCAATTCACAAGGGCTCTATATACCGAAATATGTGAATCCAAACAGCAAGGTTGCTACAAACCCGGAGGAAAAACTGCTGGCTGCATCTGAAACTGTTACTCATTCGAACGGTAAAACTTCTCTTGTCGTCGTTGCTGGCGGAGTTTTCATGAGTAACTTCGAAATACAAGTATCTTTAGACAATGCAGGGACATTGCCTTATGCCAATTACAATTTAATGGATAACCTTTATAAATTGGTCAATCCGATAAAAATCACAAGCATTGACGACGCCAAGAACCTGCCGGATGGAACGGATGTCATCATTGAAGCCACAACGACGAGTGAGGTAAATACTCAAGTCACAAATCCAAGTACAAACAAAGGCTTCTTCGACTCTATTTATGCGCAGGACGCAACGGGCGGTATCAATCTATTCCCGGTTGCCTCCGGTATACAGGAAGGTCAAAAAGCAAGGTTTGAAGGTAAGATCGGGCATTATCAAGGCGAAGTACAGTTGAATGTCAGCAAATTCACTGTTCTAGATTCAGCAATTCATAAGCTTGCTCCTACTGCTCTCACGTCAACGGCCATGCTTTCCGCGAATACCGGACTTTTGGTGAAAACAGAGGGCGTCGTATCGAATATCTACAAAGAAACGGACGGAACGATCAATCAATTTACAATCGATGACGGTTCCGGCCTTGCAATTGTATTCATTAACGGATATATCACAAGCGGAACAACCCTTCCGTTCATTATGGACGGAGCGAGAGTATCCGTCGTCGGACTGGCTTCGATTGGCGAGGTTGTTAGCGATTCGGATATGCACCCGAGAATCCGGGTCAGAGACCGTTCCGAGATCGTGAGCGTTTCGTTAGCTGTGGATAAAACCGCATTAAATACAGCAATTACCGGTGCGCAAACACTACTCGGAAGCAAAACGGTAGGTGTCGCTAATGGCAATGTAACGCAAGCGGGTCACGATGCGCTCCAAAATGCAATTACAGCAGCCACAGCAGTAAAATCGGATGCGAATGCAACGAAAGCGCAAGTAGATGCGCAAGTGAATGCATTGGCGACAGCAACGATAACATTTAACAATGCAATTATTAGCAACAACAACAGCGGCAACAACAACAACGGCAACAACAACAACGGCAACAACAGCAACAACAACAACGGCAACAACAGCAATAACAGCAACAGCGGTGGCGGGGATTCCACTACGACAACTCCACCTGCAACTCCGAATACGTTGCCAACGGTACCAACTTTGACTCAGCCGATTTTGAGCACTGCTCTGTTGGTTGACGCGCAAGCACTGCAACAGAACATCATCGATGTGTTGCACCAAAATGCTACTCAGCCTGTCGTATTCCAAGATGTCCCCGCGACAAGCTGGAGCGCAAAAGCTGTTAACATGGCGGCTCAACTGGGGATCGTCACTGGCAAACCGGATGGTAACTTCCACGGTGACGACAATGTAACCCGTGCTGAATTTGCATTGATGATTGTACGTGCTCTGGGTCTTGATACCTCGAACGCAATCAGCAATGGTACGTTCTCGGACACGAAAGGTCACTGGGCTGAAGCAGCAATCGACGTACTCAAGCAAGCTGGAATTATTAAAGGTGTAGGCGACGGTTCCTTCAAGCCAAACCAACAGATTACCCGCGCTGAGATCTCGGCAATCCTTGCACGTGTAATGCAAATGGTTCCTGCATCGACTTCTTCCTTCTCGGATACGTCGAGCAGCTGGGCATCGCAATACATCGAGCAGCTGCACAACGCTGGTATCGTAACTGGCACTGGGAACAACCAGTTCCAACCGAACGCTCATGCTACTCGCGATCAATCGGTGGCTATGATCCTACGGATGCTCAACAAGACGCTTAACCTTGGTCTTGATGTATAAGTTGAAAGTTTCATAACCCCTGATTTCAGCCCGGGGTCCCCGCAAAGTAATCGGAATATACTTCGAAGCACTTCTTCACTTTGTGGGGTGGAGCAGCAACCGGAACGAGATACACCCCCGAAAAAATCAAAGTCGATAGAAAATGGGTGTCACTAGTCATTTAACATGACTTTTGGGACACCCACTTTAATTTTTAGTTTATTTTGAGTAGTGAAAACGACTACGGCGGGAGTACGTTAGCGGAGTCGAACCAATTGTTGCGCCGCTAATGCTAAAAACATAAAATGCGTAGAACCGCCACCCATTACGTATTCCACTTGTTGCCACAGATAAGGGAACACCAGTAGTTCAGGAAAATCGGGGCGGATCAGTGCAGTACCCGAAATGACTCCGCCGGGAATATACGACCAGTCGGCGCGATTCAATCCATAACCTACAGTTGCCGATTTAGCGCCAACACCCGACGCAAACGACATTGTATTGGAACCCGGATGACATCCCAAAACAAAGTTCAGCGCATTGAAAATTATTTCAGAATCGAAAATATCGGGATAAGCCATATGAAGGAAATAGTACTCGCATCCCAAACTTTGGATGCCCCAACCTGCCCCCCATATATGCGGGCGATACGGTATCCCATAAGGTGTTTCGGCACTCTGTAGCACAAATTGTTCTTTTAAAGCCGGCAAAGCATCGCGAATCTTTTTTGTGAAATCGGCGTCATTCATCGCTTTTTCAGCTCGTGCGATAAACCAGCCCATCTTGTCGATAGACTCGATGATAAATGCAGCTTCCGACAGCAAAAAGTTTTTATATTCTTGTTCACCGGTCGTTAAGAATAATTCTGTGGCAGCCTGTATTTTTGCCGTACGGGCATGTCCGGCTCCATCTGTAACTTTAAATATCTCACAGGCTGCTTCTAATGCCTGGCTGCTTAATGTATTGTTGAAGCCTTCCAAAGCGCGGGAAGCGGCAGCCAGATGAGCGGCGGTGGTCAATTCGCGCGGCGGATTATCTTCGGTAAACACCCAGCGATCGTCATCATTTCCAATAATACCGTCTGACATGCTCGCGCTGTCGCCAAGGTGTACATATTGCCGCAGATCGTTCTCGATAATCCCTCGATATAGCCGTCCTAATGCGCGATAACCACCCACTACGGACAAGACACCGTGCTCGATCTGCTGCAGGATGTCGTTTTTGCCGTCAGGTTGGTGGATTTCGACGATTCGATTGACCTGATCGATGGTAGTCACATCGTAGTTGACATTAAAGGCTTCATACGCCAGGGCTAAGGTATAGAATTCACCGGACTGTGACTCCACACGAAGGTCAAAATCGCCGGCATCGTGCCAACCGCCAACATTCAACCCTGGAACGACATCGCCCGGTTTGTATTGGGTCAGGGTGGAAGGGCCTTGTACATATCCGTCAAAGTGATTGAGATTTACGGGAGCCATCCGAGCGTCGTCATGATGACAATGGCCATGCCATACGCGGTATTTCTCACTTACCCGCATATGGCACATTTGAACGGGAAGGAAATATTCCAGTACTGGCTGCCAGACGCCGCGGTCATAAACATCGCTGGCGATACGGAAAATGGATGATTCCGACGAACCGTAATGAACCTTGTATAGACCTTCCTCCTTAATGTCCGTAAAATCGAATTTCAGGTAGTTATAGCGGAGGAATTGTCCCCATTCCTGTCCTTCAGCAGAGAGCACTTGTTTTTCACCTGTCTCCGTTATTTTGAAAAGGACTGGTTTTTCGCGTTTGCTTTCACGTTTGTCAAGTTCAATGATTGCCGTTTTCGTTTGAATAGGATGGTATCCAACTTGCGATGTTTGAACAACTGCAGGATATTTCCAGTCTTCCACGACATTAGGTGTGATCACCCATTGAATCGCATTATGGGTCGCTCCGGCAGGTACTTCGCTGCTAATTACAAACCAGCCATTGTTGTGGTTCATGCGTCCGTCGTACAGCTTAAGCTCTGCCCCGTTACTTTCAATGGTAAAGCGGTTGTAGGGGTCATCGGGTCGCACGGTAAAACGTTTGCCAACAGCATACGGTTCGGCGATGATATCATCAGCAATGATCGGATTGTATCCCTTGTTGTCGCCGGATAGACGTTTTATATCAGCATTTGCATCGGGCTCACTAAAATTCCCAGTATGTAAATAATTGGGCGAAGTCGACATGACTGGGCCGTTGGGCTGTTCAGGAAAAATCCCGTGGCTGTCGTCCATTAACCAATGCTTTCCGAACAGCGCGCCGGGAAACAGTTCCATGTTGAAGCATATTTTGCCAACAAACTTGTCTGGTATCGGTCTATCCAAATCTACCGTAACTTTGACCGACGTGCCCTCACTTTGGACAATGACATTGTATTCAAACTCGAAATCAGGATAGATCATCGGGTTAAAACCGTTTAAGTGTCTCGATGTGTCCGGAAAACTCAGTGAAGTTGTTATCCTATTCGCCGCTTCATCCAGTTGACGCTTACCCTGTTTTGGCACAGGCTGCCATTGCCCAGGCGTCTGTTCAAAACGTATATCACCGTTTGTGGCAACGCGATTGCCGTGCATGATAATACTTACACCAGATTGATGCCCTTCTGGATAAATATCGTCGAAGGCCATCACATCTACACCTACGCTTTGAAAATAGCCAGAGGCGTTTAACTTGAATCCCTGTTCTTTAGAGGGGGTGCGACCCATTTCTTTTTCCATCATTCTTCTACACTCCTTTGTGACTGTAATCACTTGAGTAGCATGATAGATCGCTTCAACCATATTGTCAACTTGATTCTGGAACAAGTATTCAAAGGATATTCAGGTAGTTGGTATTTACTCGAGGCTCATGAGTTTGTACGAAAAATCGTACAATTTTTTGGTCTCGGTTGAGTACTCGACTAAGGTCTGGCTATAACAGGGTCGAGGGTCTGTTTTGTAATTTCTAATTCTTGTTACAATATAGAAAAAAATGATTGTAACTAGGAGAGAGATCATGAGATCGTATCAAACAATAAGTAGGTTATTAGTGGTCGTACTACTGGCAGTCGGAATGACAGGTTGTGGTTCATTAACTACAAACATTGGAATGGTTACCATTGCTGAAGGTTCTGGTTCGGGCGAACTTATTAGCTTAAAGAAAGAGTCATTTAAGGTTGATGATTTTGATAAGATTCATATTAGAGCGGACGCGATGACAATATTTATAACAAAAAGTACAACTGATGATGCAGAGGTGGAATTACTGGTAGATGATAAGATCGAAAGCAAATTTACATTAGAAGCATCGATTAAATCTAGTAAACTAGATATTAATGTAAAAGAGAAAGAAAAGAACGTTATTATTATCAAAGACTCAAGAGGTGAAAGAAAGCTAAATATCTCGTTGCCCAATAAGTTATATGATCAATTGAAGATCAACAATCATTTTGGAGTAGTAGATGTTAAAGATTTGAATGCGGATCGCTTAGATATAAGTGTTGATGCGGGCTCTATTCAGCTTAAAAGTGTAGTTGGAGAAATGAATCTTGATGTAGATGCTGGTCAGATAGTAGTAGAAGGATTTAACCTGGAAAACAATTTGACTGCAAAAACGGATACAGGAGCAATAAGAATTAATCTGAACGAATCTCCAAAGTCAGCTGAAATCAAGCTAGTTAGTGAAATTGGATCAGTGTCGACGAATTTAGAAGGAATCGACTATAGCGCTAATTCACCCCATAAGAAGGTAGGAACAATTGGATCAAATGGTTATCGTATAAATGCATCTACATCAGTAGGGGACATTCAAGTTAATTCAAAATAATGATGAATAAGCGTTGTGGCATAGAATTTTGCTGACAATGTGGTACAATGGGGTCATTGGAATTACTCCATATCGGAGGTGTTTTATATGTCAGTTGATAAAAGTAAAGTATTGCAATTGTTTGAGCAATTGCCCGAATCGGCAAAACAATCGGCATTTGATTTCATACAATATCTTTCCGCAAAACAGAATCAACTTGACTGGGACGACATCGCTAAATTGGAGCCCGATGCTGTACCATTGAGTCAAGAAGAAAAGCGCCAATTAAACAGTGAGAGCGGATTTATGTCATGGGAGGAAGCTATGAATGAGCTTAACTTACCGACTGACATTAAATCGTGATGCCATTAAGTTTGTAGCCAAACAAGAAAAGGCTATTCAGGAACGCATTCGAAAATCATTACTTGGGTTGACTGTTCGACCACCGATAGGCGACATTAGACCGATGAAAGGTTATGATAAACGGTTTCGACTGCGTGTAGGAAGTTATCGGGTATTGTTCGAAATCGATCATCAAGAACAAGTTGTTTATATTTTGGCGATCGATAATCGCGGTGATGTTTATTAATTTTTGGAGACATCCCCCATCATCACTGGTCTACAAGAATTTAAATGGGAACTTGCCATAGACTCAGAAAATTACTAGATTTCTGACCTACAAGATTGCCTCAGAGACAATGCTCTGAGGCTTTTTTGTATAGAAGGGGGTGGCGAATAAACGAATGCTTTATCTCTCGTTTTAGGTCCAGCTAACTGCTTAAGTTGAGCAATTAGCTGGGCCTTTGTGGAATTGTACAAGTAGATTAGACTGATATATAATTCAGGATGAACTTTTAATCCCAGCACAGAGCAAGTATGACAGCAGAAGGAGTTTTTTATGAGGAAAGGTATTATATATGCAGTATTAACCTATTTATGTTGGGGACTATTACCCTTATATTGGCGCATGTTCGATACAATGTCTGCAATGGAAGTATTATCGCATCGGATACTATGGTCATTCGTCTTTGTTGCCATAATCGTTATTGTAGCCAAGCGATGGAAGCATATGAAAGCGGCTGTAGTAGATCGGAAAAGTAAGGTGGCAGTTATTTTATGTTCGCTATTAATTACTTGTAATTGGCTCATATTTATTTGGGCTGTCAACGATAACCATGTCATCGAAACAAGTTTGGGTTATTATATGAACCCGTTAATCAGTGTGTTATTCGCTGTCGTTTTCTTAAAGGAAAGACTTTATTTGGGGCAGTGGTTAGCTATTATTCTTGCTGGTGTTGGAGTCTTAATGTTATCGATTCAATACGGACATATTCCGTGGATTTCAATATCGCTAGCTGTTACCTTTGCACTATACGGTCTCGCTAAAAAAATGGCTAAACTAGATGTCCTTCTAGGACTTACTTGGGAAACATTAATTGTATTTCCTATATCGCTATTCTATTTAGTTTTTATTCATGCTCAAGGTACCGCTACTCTATCTACACTATCAAGCTCGTCTCTCATATTGTTGCTTTTAGCAGGAGTGGCTACGGCTATGCCCCTTTTCTGGTTTGCAAAAGCAACAGAACTACTACCTTTGTCTATGGTAGGATTTATTCAATATATTGCACCGACAACAAGCTTGCTGCTTGCTATATTTGTATTTAACGAGTCTTTTACAAGTGGGCAATTGAGCAGTTTTATACTCATTTGGGGAGCGTTAATTTTGTATTCTATTACAACATTCAGGACTAATAAATCGACACAGCAGCTTAAAACCGTGCCGAGCTAGATAGGTCCTAGGCTAAAGGCTGGGCTCAGACACTTCCTAAGACGGTTATGTCAGTCGATTAAGGCGGTTATAATGGATTTATAACTTTGAGCGTGAATTTATTAATCCTAAGGAAGTGTTTGATTTTGAATGCAACTAAAGCGACTGCCAAATCGCCGACAGGTAAAGTGAATTGGGTACTTTTTAATCCAAAAACCTATGCAACAATCCTCTATTTTTTACTATCTCTCCCTTTAGGGATTATCTATTTTACAGTAGCAATAACAGGGATTGCTCTATCGATCGGTTTAACTCCAATATTTATCGGAATACCACTGTTTTTTGGAGTAGCTAGGATGTTAAATGGGATTGTGAATTTTGAACAAAGCATGATTCGTCAAATTTTAGGTTTACCGACTGCTCCTGTTTCGTATACCGACAATCAACAGTCTGAAGCTGTGCAGAACTGGTTTATGCAAATGGTGAGAGGTTTTGAAAGTGGGTTATTCATTCGAAATCTGCTGCTCGTATTACTTAGATTTGTAACAGGTATTATATTCTTTGTTATTATGGTAACTGCGATTTCACTAGGACTTGGATTTATTGCTCTTCCAGTCGTGCATATTATTTTGATGAATGAAATTCAAATTGATATTTTGGAGAATAGCTTGTTCAGTTATTTTCATATCGATTGGTCCTATAATCAGCAATATGTGCTGTACGTAAGTTTTGGTTTTGTACTTGTTTGGATCGCGCTTCGTGTCGTGAATGGACTCATGCAAATTCAGCGCAGAATCATGTATGTGGATGAGCCCTATCAAATAACGCAGCTGACAGTGCCGTTGCAAGATCAAATACAATCGCCGGTTCAATCACAATATAATGAGATCCCGGTGGATCAGCCCTTGGAAGGGTTAATGCAACCAGCCTATAGAGAGCTTTAGAAGCTTTGTCTTGATCCTCCTGGACGATTGGATTCGAAATAATGATTGCCCAAGTCTAAGCGAAAAAACCGCTTGGACTTTTTTTATGGGGGAAGTTATAGATATGCGAAGAATTGCTAGAACTCAATTAAATTAGTTGTGAGTATTTTTTTAAAGGTTGCCATTACTGTTAAATCGTTGATTTTTCACTTATAGAGGATCTAACGGTTGTAAGCGCGGCTATAATCATCTTTTTGATGCGTATCGACGATTTCTACACAAATAACGTTGCCCAGAACCGTTAGAATTCAAAGATTACATTTTTGTCTATTTAACGGCTGTGACACCCGTTAGAAATTGAATGAATAGCCGCTGGGGTATTCTTTCATGTTGGAGGATGTTGTGATTTTTGACGAAGTGAATTAATCAATTGAAAAAATACTTCTGCGAATACGAGTCCCATCACAATGGCACCAGTTAAAATACCGGCCCGTGTGGCAAATTGCAAGCTTTCAAGGTATTTGTTCAGGACGATGGCACGCATCGCTTCATATGCCAAACCTCCGGGCACGAGCGGAATGATGCCGGCCACGCTGAACACGGTCATCGGCATTTTATAGAGTCTCGCAAGAGCATGCGCGAGAATGGCAACGGCGAATGCGCCCGCGAAGGAAGCCGGAACGGCATCAAACATTGCTTGAATCAGAATGTAATAAGTCATCCATCCGATAGCGCCGACAAGCCCGACATGAATAAGAGATTTTTGAGGTGCTTTAAAAGTAACGGCGATCCCCATGGTGGCGATGAAACCGCAAACAGCTTGATAGAGCCACTCCATCTCCTTCACCCCTAAACACTTAGTGAAACGGCAATGCCGGAGCCGATAGCGAGCGCGGTCAAGCAAGCTTCAGCCCCTTTTGATAGTCCTGATACCAAATGCCCTGCCATTAAATCCCGTACCGCATTCGCAATCGCGACTCCAGGCACCAAAGGCATAACCGCGCCAATGATGATTTTATTCGCTTCTAATCCAATACCTGTGTTAACCGCAAAACTGGCAACTAAACCTACGACAATCGCAGCGGCAAATTCCGCGAATAACTTTGCCTTCGTCATCCTGTTAAACAAAACCAGTGTCGTGTATCCCAAGCCTCCGGCTATCGCGGCTGAAGGTATATCTATGAATGTCCCTTGAAACAAAATAACAAATCCGCCACATCCGAGAGCAGAAAATAAAATTTGCCAAACCTGATTTAAAAAATAGCAAGCTCGGTCGATTTCCTTCAGTGCTCTATAAGCTTCTTCGACCGTGATTTGATGTGAGCTTAGCTTTCTTGACACTTCATTAATACGGGAGATTTTGTCCAAATGTATCGAACGCGTTTTAATTTGGGCAATTTTTATCGGATGTCCATGGCCTGTTGAAAATAATATTCCGGTTGGTGTCACGAAACTCTCGGCTTCCGTATAACCCTGCGAAGCGGCCATTCGCAGCAAGGTATCTTCAGCCCGGTACGTTTCCGCACCGCTTTGCATGAGCAGCCTGCAAGCCAAAATAAAGCACTCCACCTCCAGTTGTCGCTCATGTTGCGTCATCTTTAATCCTCCATCTGTTAATAATCCTAACTCTGGTCATTTATCCGTAGTTTGCACCAAATGGAATGAATGGATACTGAAAGTGTTACGAACCAATATGTTCGCCACTACTTTTTTAGTATACAATATATAATATGGAAGCAATTTCTATCATTAATAATTTTTGAATATAGAGGGGGGGAATGTGGCCAATTGAAGATGAAAATAACATTGTTGAGCGTCTTGTTGGTAATGGTTTGTTCGCTGGCAGCTTGCACCGAAATGAAGAAGGAAACGGGACCCGTCGAAGTTCATTTTAAAGTGATCTACCTAGAGAGGGAAAAAACATCTTTTTATGCAAAACCTTATGAAGACGCTATGGAGGAATTCAACCGGTTAAACCCGAAGATCAAAGTGATCTTCGACTATGAGCCTCCGGCTACGGGAGCGGTCTTGAAAACCTGGTTAGACGTACTCAAACAGATGGAAAGCGATGAAGTGTTGGATATCATACCGATTTCACCTGAAGATCTCCGATATATTGCTAATAAAGACCTTATTCTGGATTTGACCTCGTATCTGCCAAATAATATCGACATCCCGCAGAAGATTCTCGACTTGGCTACGATTGATGGCAAATTGTTGGTGTTGCCGTACGGAGCTTATGTGCCTGCCGTTCTTTATGACAAGGACTTGTTTGATCAAGCACAAATTCCTTATCCTGAAAGCGAATGGACCTGGGAGCAGTTTGCGGAGATATCGAAAAGACTGGATACGTCGTACGGATCAATATCCTATAGTCCTTTTTCCCTGGATACACTTATGATCAGTATGGGTGCAAGTACGCTGTCGCCTGACGGTGAAAATGCTGTCGGATATTTTGACAGCCCGGAAGCTGTTCGGGCGGTGCAGTGGCTCAATGAGTATTACCGCAGCGATGAAGGAAAAAAAGCACCAATGGGATTTATGAATTACTTTGGATATTTTGATGGCTCGGAAACGGCGATGATCATAGGGAGCAATAACTTGAGTTTTTCACGTTTTGAGGGAGAAAACAAAAAGAAACTTGGCGCCGCCCCGTTGCCTTATTTTGTGGACGGCCGTCGAGCCACCCAAATTGGCTATTCAGGTTATGCCATTTCACGTAATTGTAAGCATCCCGAAGCTGCATGGAAATTTATCGAATATCTTACGTTAGATAGCAATCAATATTCTATCAAATTCGCAGAAAATTACTTACCAACGAGCCAATCGGTGGCGGAAGCGGCGGGATTGAATTCGGACTCGAACATGAAGATGTACAGTGAAGAACTGAACTACGCGGTTAAGCTGACGGATGGTAATCCTTACTTCTGGTCGGCATGGAATCCTGAGATGATAGCGGAATTCGAAAAGCTAATAGAGTTAAGTGATGACGAAATTCCCTCGAAATTGCACGAGCTTGCAGACAAGCTGGAAGTGGAAATGAGCAGTTTGAAGCTCGCCGACGAGCAGCAGGCGGAATCGTTGCAAACTGCACCCTGACGAAGTAGAAGATTAAAGTTATCGCAATTATGGAAAAGCTGCTCCCAACTATGGGACAGCTTTTCTCATTTATGTGCAGAAGAATTTCCTCCTCTATTCGATTGTCCAGCACGACCTCTTCGAAATTTGGGATAATATCTCATGGAAAAAAATGAATTTGACTATATTTTGATTGCTCCCCCATTATTATAGTACGATCGACAGCTCTGACAGCGTTCTATTATTACAGTGGGAGGCAATTTTGAACAAACATAATTTTCATAAAAACAAAGGAAACCGCCGCAGGATCTCCGGCATCTTTAAGTTGCTGAAGCGATTCCGGATATGGATCATCGGAATTTTGCTCCTTCTTTCATCGCTATTAGCAATTGGAGCCTATTGGATCCATACTCTTGATATCGCCAAGCTAGTCATTCCTATATCTGCTCCGACCCAATTCATTGATCGGTACGGCGTGGTTAGTTCCGAGATTACTTCTGCAAAAATCGAATATGTGACGATCGACCAAGTTCCGCTGTATCTCCAGCAGGCGATCGTCGCGGTCGAAGATAAGAGATTTTACGATCACACCGGAGTGGACGTCTTCGGAATTGTTCGCGCTGCTTTTCGTAATGCAAAGGAAGGTGGCGCAGTGCAAGGCGGAAGCACGATTACCCAGCAGCTTGCCAAAAACGTATTTTTAACAGGTGAAAAAACGTTCTCGCGCAAGCTGACGGAAGCCGGTTATGCACTTAAGATCGAGGCTTCATATAATAAGGACCAAATTCTCGAAATGTACTTGAATCAAATTTATTTCGGGGAAGGCCAATGGGGAGTGCAAAGAGCTGCCAAGCGGTATTTCGGCAAACAAACGAAGGAGTTGACGTTGGCTGAGAGTGCTTTGCTCGCTGCATTACCGAAAGCTCCAAGTCGATACTCTCCGCTTCAGAATAAGGAGCTTGCTTTGGAGCGTCGTAACCTTGTGCTAGGTTTAATGAAAGATGAGGGTTTTATCTCCGAATCAGATTATCAAAACGCCAAAGCGGAACCGATTAAAGTGTTCAAGGAAATTCCCCAGGAACAGGTCAACCATTTGCTGGGTCAATATGCTTCATATACGGACGAAGTGATCGATGAGGCCATTCGTTTATATGGATTTACCGAGCGCCAGCTGCTGGCTGGAAATCTACTTATCTACACAGAGCTGGATCCGGTAGTTCAGAACGCAATGGAAGAAACGTACCGCAATGAATCCCTGTTCCCAGAAAGCACAACCGACCAGCTGCTGCAGAGCGGGGCAGTCATCATGGATCCGTCTACTGGAGGTGTACGCGGAATTGTGGGACAGCGAGGAGAGCATACATTCCGCGGTTTCAATCATGCTACACAGCTTGTTAGGCAACCTGGATCGGTATTTAAGCCATTAATCGTTTACGCGCCTGCCCTGGAAAGAGGGTACGATGCAAATTCTACGCTATATGATGGTCCATTGGATATTGGGGGTTACCGTCCTGATAATGTGGATCATCGAACGTTAGGGCAAGTATCGCTTCATGAGGCGGTTGTCCATTCCAGAAATATCCCAACGGTATGGCTGTTGAACGAAATTGGACTTCATACCGGAATAGAGTTCGTAGAGAAACTCGGTATTCCGCTAGTAGAGGAAGATCGTAATTTAAGCTTGGCGCTGGGCGGGCTGTCACAAGGGGTATCCCCGCTTCAAATGGCGCAGGGCTATAGTGTGTTCCCTAATCTTGGAGATCAGGTTCAAGCGCATACCATTACGAAAATTACAACTGTGGACGGACGAGTTCTTGCTGAGGCTGAGCACCAACCGGTTGCGGTTATGTCGCCGGAGAACGCTTATGCGATGACCGAAATATTGCGAGATGTTGTAAGGGTAGGCACAGGAAAGAATGCGGCAATCGATCGTCCGGTGGCTGGGAAGACGGGAACGACGCAGCTTCCGCAGAACAAACAGTTCGAAGGGATCACCGGTGCTAAAGATGCATGGTTTGTCGGCTATACGCCAGAGCTGGTAGGGGCGGTCTGGCTCGGCTATGATCACACGGACAGCAATCATTATTTGACATCATCAGGCGGGCAATACCCTGCTTTAATTTTCCGCGAAATGATGTCCTTAGCTTTAAGGGATGTTCCTGTATCCGAGTTTAAACGTCCTATACTCGAACAAGCGAAAGAGGATAAGACAAGTCAGGGGAATAAAAAAGAGAAGAAAGAGGAGCAAAAAAAGAAGAAGGAGGAGCAAAAAAAGAAGAAGGAGGAGCAAAAAAAGAAGAAGGAGGAGCAGAAAAAGAAGAAAGAAGAAAAGAAAAAGGAGAAATCCATTCCATAGAACCTCATATAAAACAGCCTTTTGGCGTGTTTCTGAGGAAAACAGAGAAATGACCGACGGCTTGGAATTGCTGTCGGTCATTTCTCTATTCGATAGTAATTAACGTCTTCGGTTTCCTTTGGGCTCCGAAGATGATTTTTTGTTGCCTCCTATCGATTTCCAAATCGTCCATTGCGATTCGACACTTCATAATCTAGCCAAGAATATCGTAGTTTTTCCCGGTTATCCTTTTTGACATTGTATGTCAAAATGGTTGCAAGCTTATGCGCGCCTGCGGGGAAAATCGTCGATCGCGGCTTGGCGAGAAATGTATGCGCTTGCACATTTGTATGGCGCCGAAGAATCCAGTGTCAGGGAGAGTGAAGCATAAACATGAGAAGAGCAATGCACAAGTGGGTGTCGAGATGGTTGATCGTTTCGATATTGGCGACGACGGCACTCGGAATGCCGTTCGGCTCGCCGAACGTGACCGTTTACGCGGCTGCGGGAAGTTCGGCCGCGAATCTCGATTTCGAGAACGGCAATTTGAGTGGGTGGACGACGACCGGATCGGTCGCCAGTCAAACAGCGGATAAGAAAGGCGGAGCGTATTCGGCCAAGCTTTCGGCTGCGAATTCGACGCTTGCGCAGACAATCGCGGGGATCCCACAAGGCAGCTATACGCTGTATGCATGGGTCAAAGGGGCGGCAAGCAGCTCCAGTAACGCGGCTTATATGACGGCTACAAATACCGGAGGGCCCGATACGAGATTGCTGATCGATGGTTATATCAGCAGCTCGGCTTGGACGCAGGTCGCGCTTCGCAACGTGCTGGTCTATAACGGGCAAGCGACGATCACGTTCGGTTCGGGCAGCGGCACGAACTTGTCAGTCGACGACGTGCAGCTCGTGCTCGACAGCGATGACAACAACGCGGTCGCAAACTGGGACTTCGAAACGGGAGATTTGTCCGGCTGGACGGTGGATCAAGGAACCGTCATAGCTGGCACCTCCGCCGATACAGGCGCTATGGCTGCCGTGCTGAGTGCGGATTCCCAAATCAGCCAAACGATTAACGTCAAACCGAACACGACGTACGTCGCGACGGTTCGCGCGAAAGTGGACAGGCAAGATACTTGGGAAACGATTTATCAAAAAAATTACTTGGGAAACACGGGCCAGCTCGTGAACGTGACGTCCTACGGCGATCGGGTCAATCTCGGCGTCAAAAAGCTGGATGGAACGGTGCTTCGTCAAGCTCCTGACGGAACGAGCGGATACGCGTTGCTGACGATCCGCTTCAAGACCGGTCCGAGCGACCAGCAAGTGACGCTGTACGCGAACACGATCCATGACGCGAATTACGTCAAAAGCGTTACGACGTACACGTCCGCGGGCGCCAACGGCAGCCGCGATCAATGGCAGGGTAACGGGTCCGATATGGCCTATGTCGACAACTTCGACGTGTTCGAAATCGACAATACGACGGTCAAAGGAGCGGACGTTTCCTTCCTGCCGGTCATCGAGGACAAAGGCGGCAAATATTTCGCCAACGGCGTCCAGCAGGATTGCTTGTCGATTTTGGCCAACCATGGCGTGAACGCCATTACGGGCATGCTGTTCGTTCACGCGGGCAACAAGATCTACGATCAAAGCACGCCGAAGCAAATGCTGAATATCGATTTCGCGGACGAGAACGGCAATCCGATTCCGCAAACGATGCAAGCGGGCTACTTCGACAAGACGCATGCGCTCATGCTTGCAGAGCGGGCAAAAGAGCTGGATTTGGGCTATTTGCCGAGCTTCCACTTCAGCGACTCGTGGATGAGCGCGGGGAAAGCGTACACTCCGCTCGATTGGATGTACAAAGATTCGACGGGCGCCTTGGTGGATCAATCGCTCGATGAAATGACGACGACCATGTACAACTACGTGTACGACTTCATCAAGAGCTTGGTCGACAACGATTTGACGCCGATGGGAGTCAAGATCGGCAACGAGCAGGACGGAGGCATCGCATGGCCGCGTGGCAAAGGGTATTCGTCGGCCGGCTTCAAAGCGCTGATTAATGCGGCCTACAGTGCCGTGCACGACACAGCGCCGGGCGTCAGCGCCTTCATTCACTCGAATAACGGCTATACGCCGTCCTACTCGAACACGGTGTTCGGCACGCTGCGCGCGAACGGCGTCAATTTCGACGGACAAGCCTATTCGTTGTACAGCGGTCATCCGTCGTCCGATATTTTGTCGATGCTTACGAACAATATCAATAATTATCCGGAACAAGACTATCTCGACGTCGAAACGGGCTATTCGTTTACGAGATATAACCCGGATTGGGCGGACGAGAGCGGTTCGATGGGCCAGGCGGCTTATTACGTCGCGAGCAATCCGAATGGGCAGTACAACTGGCTGCTCGACTACATGCAAGCGATGCGGGACGTTGCGAACCCACACGATCGGATGCGCGGTTTCTTCTATTGGGAGACGGACTGGATCGTCGTCGAAGGCGCGGGCTGGGCGACCGGCGGACCGAATACGGTCGACCGCCGCACGATGTTTAATAACGGCGATATGTCCATCAAGGAAATGGGCAGCACCGCAAACGGTAAGATGGGCGACATGATGGACAGCATGTACGCCTATCTGTGGAGGGGCCACGTCAAGAACAAGCCCGCTTCGGCCCAAACGCCGCTCAAGGGCTACGGCACTTATAGCGTAACGGAGGCGACTCCGACCGGCATTACGCTGGATCGAACGGCAGTCAGTCTTGTTCAAGGCAAGACGACTAGATTGGTGCCGACGGTTACCCCTGATTCGAACGGCAGCTCGGATAAACTCGTCTACGACAGTAACGTCGTTTGGACTTCGAGCAATCCGTCCGTCGCGACCGTCAACGCATCTGGCTATGTGACGGCTATGGCATCCGGAACGGCAACGATCACGGCGACGACGGCTGTCGGCGGGTTGTCCGCCTTCGCGGAAGTTACGGTCGGCTCGCCGACGAACGCGGGCAGTCTGACGCTTACGGTGAATGGCAGCGCTCCGGGATCGTCGATTAGCGCCAAAGTATGGGATCAGCAGACGCTAGTCGCGACGCTGCCTTCCGGCGCGACGAACAAGCGGGTGACGTTTACATCCAGCGATCCTAGTGTCGCGTCTTTCCTAGGGGAATTCTGGCAATCGGCTAACCCGGGTAAGTTTTATCAACAGACGGACAAGACGGCGAACGTGAAGCTGAATGCCAAGCGTGACGGCACGACCATTATCACCGCGACGTCCGAGGACGGAACGGCGACCGCTTCCTACACGCTGAACGTTTCCAAGGTGGCCGTAACGGGCGTTACGCTGAGCGCGGCGAACGCGACGGTCAGCCTCGGCCGGACGAAGCAGCTTACCGCCACGGTGGCGCCTTCGAACGCCAGCTTCAATACGGTCACGTGGACTTCCTCCGATCCGTCGGTGGCGACCGTGGATGTGACGGGACTGGTCAAGACGCTACAGACGGGAACGACGACGATTACAGTGAAGTCCGACGACAATGCTTCTATTTTGGCGACCAGTATGATTACGGTCGTGCCTGTGCAGGTGTCGGGTATCGCCCTGGACAAATCGTCTCTGAACGTCATGATCGGCACGTCGAAGCCGCTTACCGCGATCGTTTCTCCGGACGATGCCTATGACAAATCGGTGCAATGGACATCATCCGATACGTCCATCGTTACGGTAGATTCGAGTGGGTATGTGACGGGCGTGCAATTGGGGACGGCAACGATAACGGCACAGACGACTGACGGCGGCTATATAGCATCTGCATCCGTCACCGTGCAAGCGTCGCCGGTAGCCGTTACGGGCGTTAACTTGAATAAGAGCACTCATTATTTCTCATCGGATTATTTCTCTTCGACTAATCCGTCAGTTGCCACTCCAGTGGAAAAATTGGTGGCGAGCGTCACTCCGGCGGATGCGACCAATACGGACGTGGAGTGGTCCTCCAACAATCCGACGATTGCTTCCGTAGACGCATATGGCAACGTAACTGCTCTGAGAGCCGGCGTCGCGGTCATTGCGGCGAGAACGAAGGACGGCGGCTTTTCGGCCAGCACGACCGTGTACGTTCCGTCCGTCAGCGAAAGCTTCGACAACCGGACTCTCGGCGATAACTGGTCGGCAGTGGTAGGCTCGACGGGATCCGTTGCGTATTTCGCGACGACAGGCGTCGCGACAGTGTCCGGCAACCAGGTATTCTCGCTGGCCGCAAGCGGTAGTGGCGCGAGATCCGAATACAAGAGCTTCTCGGTAGCGAACAACAAGATCGTGCTCGACTTCGACTGGAACGTCGGCGCGCCCGCTGCGGGTACCGGTCAGCTCCGCATTCAAGACAGTGCGCACAACAACTACATTACGTTCGGCATTCCGACGGGCGCGAACAGCGCAATCGTATACGACACGAGCGCTTCGATCGGGTCGAACACGTCTATTACGGGCACCGCGGTTTCCGCGAGCGGCTTCAAGACGGCGGGCGCGACGTATCGCGTCAAAGTCACGCTGGACATGACGGCGAAAACGACAAGTTTTACGTTGACGAACAAAGCGGATTCGACGATGACGACGACGGTCAACAATTTGCCGTTCGCGTCGGGCGCGACGTTCAACAACAATTTGGGCTTTTTGGAGTTCTATGCGACGAGAACGGGATCGATGTCCTGGACGACCTGGATCGACAATTTCAACGTGTACGTCGCGGCGCCGACGCCCGTGTCTGTCACGTTGGACAAAGCTTCGATCAGCCTTCTCGATATCGCCGGCACGCCGGGAAGCACTGCGCAATTGACGGCGACGGTGACTCCGAACATGCCGGGCGTCGATCAGACTGTCACGTGGATGTCCAGCGACACTTCAGTCGCCACAGTGAGCGGAACGGGCGTCGTCACCGCCGTCGGCGACGGGGATGCGACGATTACGGCTAAATCCGCGGTGAACGCCTCTTTGACGGCCACAGCGTCCGTCAGCGTTCATCCGCTCATTCCGGTCGAAGCGATCGGGATTAAAAATGATTCGGGAACCGCCGTCGACGAGACGACCGTCAACCTGAACGCGGGCGATTCGCTGCAGCTGAGCGCATTCATGAACCCGGGTTCGGCGGACGTTCGATCGATCGCTTGGCATTCCAGCAACGCATCGATCGCTTACGTGGACGCGACCGGTTTGGTTAAGGCATTAGGCCCCGGCGAAGCGACGATCACGCTGATCGTAGATGCTTATAAAGACTACGGCGGCTTCGAAGGAGCGAAAACGGTGACGATCAATGTTACCGGAGAAGCGTTGCTGAATCTCGCATTGTTACAGGCGGCCGTCGAAAACGCCGTCGCCGCGAAGCTGTACGCCGACGATTTCTATACGACGGACAGCTTAAACGCCTATCAGGCGGCATTGACCGCGGCGCAAGCCGATCTGTCGGCGGCGGCTTCGGAGCATTGGGGTATCACTTATCAAGACAGGATCAATCAAGATACGGCGGCCCTTCAGGCCGCTACCGCTGGACTTGTGAAGAGCAACAACATTCCGGCGACGAGCGTCAGCCTTGCGCCAGCAACTTTGATGCTGACGGCGGGCAAGAATGGACAACTGACGCAGACGATGTTGCCTACCTACACGACAAGCCAGGTGCTAACTTGGCTTTCCAGTAACGAGTCGGTCGCCACCGTGCAAAATGGCGTCGTGACCGCGCTGGCTACGGGGACGGCGACGATCACCGCGAGAACCGACAACGGGCGGACGGCGACGGCGACGATCATCGTCAACTCCGATTTGTCCGGCGGTTACGCGGCGAACGGAGGATCGATTACGGCGAGCAAGACGGGATCCGGTTACAATGCGGCGGCTCCCGTAGCTTCCGGAACGGCATGGTCGAGCGGTGCCAACTTGCAGACGAGCGGAACGCCCGTGACGTGGCAAATCGATCTCGGTTCCATGGCACGCATCGACAATGTGAAAACGAAGTTCTGGCAAACGATGCTGTATACGATTGCAGTTTCCGATGACGGAACGAACTGGACGACGGCCGTCGACCATTCAGGCTCCTATGCAGGTGAGTTGTCCACGTCTTCGGACAACTATACCGATACGATGCCTGCGAATACGGTCGGAAGATACATTCGAATAACGTTCTACGGCGTCTCGACGCCAGGAGATTGGCTCGGCATGGTCTTCTTCCAAGCGAATGGCATGTTCGTCTCGACGCCATCGGCAATCTCGCTGAATCAAAGCGCGGCTTCTCTGACTGTAGCGGATACGCTTCAGTTGTCGGCAACCCTTGCGCCGGCTAACGCCAATCCGCGCGTCGCTTGGACTTCGAGCGATAGCAACGTCGCGGCGGTAAGCGCGACCGGTCTCGTCACGGCGAAGTTGGCGGGCACGACGGTCATTACCGCGTCGACGTCGAACGGAAAAACGGCTTCGGCGACGATCGGAGTCACGGGAGCAACCATCGCGGTCACGGGAGTTTCCTTGAATTCGCAAACGCTCAACTTAACTGCAGGCACGACAGGCCAGTTGATAGCGACTGTAACACCTGCGGAAGCCACGACGAAAACCGTTTCTTGGTCGTCAAGCAACGCGGGAGTCGCTGCTGTCGATTCGACAGGGAAAGTGAGCGGCTTAGCGGCAGGCACGGCCGTGATTACGGCCACGACGACCGACGGCGGCAAGACGGCCGAGGCGACGGTCACGGTAACGGCGGCGGAGTTCGCGGTGCCCGGCGTCAGCGCATTGCAAAACGGCGCGCGCAACGATTTCATTATGGGCGTCGACGTCTCCGAGCTTTACGAGATGGAGAAAAACAACAAGAAGTACTACGATACCGACGGTACGGAGCTCAGCGCTCTGGCCATCCTGCAAAAGCACGGCGTCAACTACATTCGTCTCCGGCTTTGGAACGATCCGACAGACGCGTTCGGCAATCCGATCGGCGGAGGCAACACCGATCTGGCGAGCGTGATCGCCACGGCCAAGGAAGCGAAAACGCTCGGCATGAAAGTGCTTCTCGATTTCCATTACAGCGATTTCTGGGCGGATCCGGGAACGCAAACGAAACCGAAGGCATGGACGAACGCCAATGATACGCAATTACAAGCGAACGTCTATAACTTCACTTACAACGCTTTGATGGCGATGCAAGCGACCGGCGCGTTGCCGGATATGGTTCAAATTGGAAACGAGATCAACTCCGGCTTGCTATGGACGAACGGAAACACGGCGGCGAAAGCGGCGCCGTTCCTCCAAAAAGCGTCGGCAGCCGTCCGCGCGGCGGATCCGAGCATCAAAATCATGATTCATTTGGCCGGTAGCTCCAGTGGCTCGGTCAGCAGCTTTACAAGCAACTTCAATACATGGACGAGCGGACCGACGCTAGTCGATTTCGATATCATCGGTATTTCGTACTATCCGTATTGGCATGGCACGATGGCACAAAACGCGACGATCATGAATTCGCTAGCCGCGACGTACGGCAAACAGGTCGTCGTCGCCGAAACGTCGTATGCTTGGACATTGGACGAAGGCGATTCCCAATTGAACGTATTTAGCCAAACACAAGCCAATACGTCGGGCTACATTCCGACGCCGCAAGGACAAGCGATGGAAATTCGCGACGTCATCAACAACGTGGCGAACGTTCCGAACAGTATGGGACTCGGCTTGTTCTATTGGGGAGGCATTTGGCTTCCGGGAGAGGATACGGGCTGGAAGACGGGATACGGAAGCGGATGGGAAAACCAAGCGCTGTTCGATTATGACGGGAAGGCGCTGCCGTCCATTGACGTCTTTAATCTCGTCAGAACTTCGACCACTGTCGTGCCATCGCTATTGTCTTCGGCAGAAACGTACTATGCGACGGTGAACGTCGGCGGGACGCTGAGCTTGCCATCGACAGTCAGTGGCAGATATAGCGACGGCTATTACAAGACGGCAACCGTTTCGTCTTGGAATACGAGCGGTGTCAATCTTCAAACGCCGGGCATCTATACCGCGTTTGGCACGATCAACGGAGTCGCCGGAGTGGCGACGGCCGTCGTGACTGTCCAACCGGTGCAACCGTCTAACTTGGTAACGAATGCGGGACTTGAGAGCGGGGCGACGGGATGGACGATCAATTCGCCATTTGCTGCAAAGTCCAATGCGAATGACGCGCACAGTGGCACCTACGCGCTCCACTTCAGTGCATCGTCGACCGCGAAGACGGCTACGCAGACGATCAGCGGCTTGACTAGCGGAACGTCATACACGTTTACCGTTTGGGCTCAAGCTTATGGAACGAGCACCGGTGCGGACGTCTTCTTGTACGCGACGGGCTATGACAGCTCCGATGCGTCGGCTGTTCTGAAACAAAACGTGTCGTTTGCGAACTGGGGAGAATGGAAGAAATACAGCATCACAGTGCCCGTTACTTCCAGTTCAGTTACGATCGGCGTCAGCGTAAAAGGTACGACGGCATTTTACGGCGATTTCGACGACTTCTACTTCGGGTTGCCGGCAGCTCCGGCGGACCCGAGCACGCAAGTGAAGTCGGTCGTCGCCAATGCCGCAGACGGAGCGACAGTTCCGGGCTCCGCGAAGTCGATTACGCTGTCGAGCGATACGCCGGGAGCCGTCATCTACTATACGACGAACGGCGATACGCCGAATTACGCCAGCGGCTCTAGCACGACCCAATACTATGCGGGGCCGATTGCCATCGATGGGAACACGACGATCAAAGCCTATGCAGTCAAACCTGGTTACGTGTCCAGCAACGTAACGACCTATAGCTTGAAAGCGGGTTATGCGAGTAGTACCACGCTCGTGCCGGACGGAGAGTTCGAGACGTTCGGGGAGCTCGGGGTATGGACGATTTCGGGCGTAGCGCATGCTAATACGGCGACCGATACGTTCGACGTCGACGGTAGCGCGCCATTCGCCGGTGCGAACGGATTCCATTATTTCTCTAGCAACGCTTATAGCTTCACGCTGACGCAGCGGGTAACGGGATTGTCCAACGGCGTATATACGTTGACTGCGTATTCGTCGGGACAATCGAACGCATCGACCGGCGCAGACGGCTACTATACGAATAACGCCGCGGCCGCAATCGAGTTGTCGGCAACGACGCCTGCGTCGAGCAAGTCGGCCAATGTCATTAACCAAGGCTGGAACATCTGGCAGCCGTTTAGCGTGAACAACGCGATTGTCACGGACGGCACGTTGACGATTACGTTCTCCGTGGCGGGAAGCGCCGGGTATTGGGGTTATCTCGATCACGTCAGCTTGACGAGAACGGGTGACTACGAAACCGGAACGATCACGGGTTCGATTGAGGACGATGCGGGTCTGGCGGTATCCGGAGCGACGGTCAAGGCGACATTGAACGGTAACGTCTATGGCACTGCAACAACCGATGCGGATGGATTATACCGTTTGAGTAACGTCTTGGCGGGCTCCGGTTACACGGTAACGGCCAGCAAAGCGGGTCACGCCGACGCGTCGGCCACCGGCATTGCAGTCGTATCGAACGCAACGACTTCGAACGTGGATCTCATGATGAACGTGCTCACGGAGCCTGCGGTTGTACTGCTCAATATCAATAGCGCTCCATCAACGATGGGCGTAGAAGATACGTTTACGTTGATCGCTACGATTACGCCTGCTTCGGTAACGGATAAAACGGTTCATTTCGTTACGAACGATTCGGCCATCGCCGAATTGACCGATGAAACGTTCGATCCGAACACTGGAACGACTCGCGTGACGATTACAGCGATCGGCGAAGGCGAAGCGGTCATTACAGCGACTTCCACGGACGGAAACTTGACGCAGACATACCGTTTTACCGTAACTGCGGCGCCGGAACAAACGTTTTCGGTAAGTGGCGTCGGCTTGAATCGATCCGAGTTAAGCTTGGTCGAAGGTACGAGCGGACTGCTCATCGCGACGATCGCTCCCGCGAATGCGACAAACCGAAACATCGCGTGGACATCTAGCAACGAAACGATCGCCACGGTCGATGGAACGGGCAAAGTTACGGCAGTTGCACCGGGAACGGCGACGATTACGGTGACGACGGCAGATGGCGGTTTTACGGCCGAAGCGACGGTAACCGTAACGGCGGCACCAGAACAAACGATTGCGGTCAGTGGAGTAAGTCTGAACCGTTCGACGCTGAACTTGGTTGAGCGAGCTAGTGGTCAACTGATTGCGACGATTGCACCACTCAACTCGACGAACCAGAATGTCGCTTGGACTTCCAGCAACGCATCGGTCGCCACGGTCGATGGAACGGGCAAAGTTACGGCAGTCTCTCCGGGAACGACGACGATAACGGCGACGACGGCAGACGGCGGCTTTACGGCTACCGCGACGGTGACCGTCACGGCGGAAACGCCTCCGACTACGGTTACCCCGACGTCTGAACCGGACAAAGACGTACGTGTGGAATCTGGAAAAGTGATCGTGCTTATCGTATCCAATGGGACGGACAACCGCTTCGAACTGAAGTCCTCCGACTTGAAGGATGCGGTTGGAAGCTCAAGGGACGGCATCGTGCACATCGTCATGCAGCCGGCAATCGGCAAGACCGTAGCGACGGTGCAGTTGCCAAGCGATGCTTACGCTTTAACCCAAGACATTCAAAGGATCACGATCGATACTGGATTGGTAACGGTGAGTTTCTCGCCGAACGTTCTCCAGAAAGGGACGACGTCGGGATCGTTGATCTTAACGGTTGCGAAAGTCGAGACAACCGGTTTATCAGAGGCGCTGCAGGAACAATTGGACGGGCATCCGGTTTATGACATCACCTTGAGCTTGAACGGCGTTCCTATTCACCAATTTGATGGCATTGACGACGTAGAAGTCGAGATCGGTTATACGCTCAAGCCGGGTGAGAACCCGAACCAGGTCGTCGTATACTACTTGGACGAGAACGGCAAACCGATCGTTGTCCAGAACAGCAAATACGATCCTGAGACGGGCAAAGTGAAATTCAAGCCTAAGCACTTCAGTAAGTATACGGCAGCCTATGCGAACGTTGCTTTCGTGGACTTGGCTAAAGTCGGCTGGGCGAAGGAAGGTATCGAAGCATTGGCGGCTAGAGGAGCGATAAGCGGCATCGGGGCAGGCAAGTTCGACCCTTCGCGTAACGTGACTCGTGCAGAATTCATCATGATGCTGATGAAAACGTTCGATCTGATCGATGAATCGGCCACGACGACGCTAAGTGATGTGAAAGAGGGAAGTTGGTCCTACAGTGCCATCGCTTCCGCTCAGAAACTCGGCATCATCGTCGGCAAATCGAACGGTAGCTTTGGCGTCAATGACATGATTTCCCGACAAGATATGGCGGTCATGGTTTACAAAACGGCTCAAATTTTAAAAGTTCGATTGAGCCAGAACGGGACCGTAACGACGTTCGCCGACCAATCCGCGATTGCGGGTTACGCGAACGAGGCGGTCATGGCCATGCAAAACGCAGGGCTCATCAACGGCAGTGGTAACGGCAAGTTCGAGCCGAAGGCGAAGGCGAGCCGGGCGCAAGCGGCAGTTCTCATCTATCGACTGTTCCAATTGTATTAAGCCACAACGAAAAAAGGGACGAAGCAGAAATCCATCTGCTTCGTCCCTTTTGCGATTGGCGATCTAGCGGTTTGTCCGGCAAGATCGCGACTAGCTCTCGACATCGCTCGCGCTTTCGGCGACTTCTCCTGTCTGGGCGCCGATTACGGTTTTTAGGCGAACAGATGGATCTTGGTAAGGCCACATGAACCGTCCGGGGTGGACGGTTTTTCTTACGTTGAAAAAAAGACCTCGTCGTGATGTTTGTGTTCAACGCCTCGCAAATATTTGCAGGGTACATTTTCCTATAATGATGATATTATTTAGATAATCAACTTACTTATAGCGAATCTTGTAGATTGGGGTCGATTTCATCATGAGGGGTATTCTCCGATTCGGTTCTCGTTCGATCTTGCTTTATATAGCTACTGCCGTTATTGTCGGTTTGGTTGCAAGCATTGCTGTCGTCTCTGCGCCTGACTCCCCTAAGTTACAAAGTGAAGAAGGCATTCTGGATTTAACGCAGGTTCATGTCAGTGAGAATCCGCTAAAGTTACAAGGGGAGTGGGCGTTCTACTGGCAAGAGCTGCTTTCACCGGAGGACATACAGATCCGCTTGGCAAGGGACGGAAATCGTGACCGCTGGATCAGCATTCCGAGCTCCTGGTTAGGATATCGGCTAGATGGTCAGCAGCTGAATGGTACAGGCTTTGCGACATTTCGGGTAGTCATCCATCTTAGCGAGCAAGACAGGAACGAGCGGCTTGCTCTGCGGTTGCCTACTATTTTTCATGCGTATAAATTATGGGTGAATGGCGAGCTACTGGCAGAAGTCGGCGTCGTTGGTCAGGACAAGAGCAGCGTGACACCGAATCTGGCAACGAAGCTGGTGTTCTTTCAGCCAGAGAATGACACGGTGGAGTTGGTTATGCAAGTCGCCAATTTCCAACATAATCGAGGCGGCATCACCAAGGATATAGAGCTTGGCGGCAGTGATGTGTTAACGGTGAGGACAAATCTGAGAATCGCCGCTGAAATGTTCATCACCGCAAGCCTGCTGGTGATTGGCATGTATCACCTGCTGTTGTTCGTCCTGCGTCGCAAGGACAAGGCTCCATTGTATTTTGGCCTGTTCACCTTGTTGTTTGGTATCCGATCCTTGCTGGTCGGCGAGCTCTTGCTCACACAATTATGGCCAGCTTTTCCATGGGAATTGCAGTTCAAGATCGAGTACCTGATTCTTTGCAGCGGTGGGTATATCATCACAAGGTACTTTGATATCATTTTCCCGAATTATGTGTCGCGTTGGTTTCATCTTGTCTCGCGGATCGTAACAGGCGCATTCTGTATACTTATTGTGGTGACCCCTGCACTTATATTTACAAAAATGTTACCGATGATCGGTGTGATGGTTGCTTTTCATATCGTTTATCTGATGGTAGGGCTAGTCCATTCGGCTATGAGACGTATGGAGGGAGCGCTGATCTTCCTGCTGGTGTCGATGTTTGCTTTTGTTACTACCATCAACGATTTTTTATATTACAACGAATGGTCGCTAATCGGAAATACATCTCCGCTTGGACTCTTGGTGTTTACGATCGCACAGATGATGCTGCTTTCTTCCAGATTTACGAGGGCAGCAACGAACGAGGAGAGGATTGCACGCCAGCTGCAGGACGCTAACAACAAGCTGACCGAAATGAATATGAATTTGGAACAGACAGTGCAGGAACGCACACAGGCCTTATCCGCAGCTCATAATGATCTCCGCACTTCGTATGACCGGTTGCTTCACTCCGAGCAAGGGAGGAAAAAGCTCCTAGCCTATATTACACATGATCTGCGTATGCCGCTGTCCAGCATGCTTGGTTATGTAGAAGCTGTACAGGACAGGGTCAAGCCGGAACGTAATGAACAGTACTTGAAGTATATCCAGGATAACACGATAAGGATTAACCGCATGATCGAGGAGTTGTCCTTCTTGTCGCATCTAGAGACGGGACAAGTCTCGTACCGAATGGAGCCGGTTCACATAGCCTACTTTTTACGCCGGTTCTATGAACAGTATGAGCTCGTTGTGCGTGACGCAGGGTTGGACTTTATGCTGGATATTGGAGATGCGGAAGATCAACGACCTAACTTTCCTGTAGTTGAGATGGATGCACAAAGATTAGAGCAGGCGTTGTTTAATCTCGTGTCGAACGCGATGAAGTTCACCTCTAGAGGTGGACTGGTACGTATTGCGCTAGCTGTGGATGAGGAGAATCATACCCGCTATGCGATCATTAGCGTGCAAGACTCTGGCACAGGTATTCCTCCAGATCAGCTTGAGCAAATCTTCGATCGCAATTACAGGTATGATCGACCGGGCTTGGAAATGGGAGTAGAGGGTAGCGGGCTCGGGCTGGCGATTTGCAGGGAAATCGTTCAAGCGCATGGAGGGACGGTTCGTGCGGAGAGCGACGGCAAGATGGGGTCGATCTTCTATGTATCGCTTCCTTGTATTGGAGAAGAAGGAAGGTGACGGTGTGATGGACGCGCACAAAATCATGATCGTCGACGATGATCCCCATATCTGCGAGATTGTTCAGGTGTATTGCGAGAGGGAAGGCTTCAAATCCTCCTATTGCCACAGCGGGACAGAAGCCATGAAGCTACTTGCGTCGTTCGAACCGGATTTGATTGTACTGGATGTCATGCTGGCTAATGAAAACGGGATTGATTGGTGCAGGAACGCACGCAGCTACACGAATGCGCCAATCGTGTTTCTGAGCAGCCATGAGGAAGACGAGGTAAAAATCAGCGCATTATCCGATGGCGGCGACGATTATGTGACCAAGCCGTTCAGTCCGGGCGTACTCATGGCCAAGATCAAGGCGCATCTTCGCAGAGTGTCGGCGGGCAGAAGGGAGCAACTGTTGGAGTTGCCGGGTTTGACGCTGGATTACCTCGCACAGTCCGCAATAATGGGTAGTGAAACCGTCTTTTTGTCGACGAAAGAGTTCGGTCTACTGTCCTATATGGCACAAAACGTTAATCGCGCCGTCAGTGTCGATGCGTTGTTTCAACTCATCTGGGGAACGGAAAGTCTGGAGGATACGAGAACGGTTGCTGTACACATCAGCAACTTACGCAAAAAAATCGAAGTTGACCCTGCCAATCCTGAGCGAATCGTTACGGTTCGGGGGGCCGGATATATGCTGGTTGCCAGAAGTGCGTTGTAAGTTTGAACATAGCGTTAACAAAATTATATAATTCCGGATGACTCAATACCCTTGTTCCAACTGTTCCAATATTTCATCGATTTCTTCTGGCGTAAATATATCCCCATCATCGCTTTTGGGCTTTTCGTTATGATCTGATTCCAACATTCATATGCCTCCCATGTATTCCAATTTAATTCAGATGAAGCATAGCAAAATACGGGTTGTAGCTATTCCTAGCTTGAGTTATTACTACTAATTTATCATAGTAGATTGCTCTATATATGAAACATAAAGAAAACTTTAAGTTTCATTTATGGGCCAGATATCAAGAGGCATCTCCAAAGTCGCCATGACGAAATTGATTTCGGAGTAGAAGGCCTTTCCCTGACAGAGGCCATTGAAAAAGTCCAATTGCATAAAAAAATCCAGACGCTGGGCGCAATGCTACCCAACGTCTTTTTCATCTTTGATTTTCTTCCTCACCTTTTCCATATTTGGACAGTACAACTTTCAACAAAAGGGGCCCAGAAAAGTCAGTTTTCACTGACTTTCTGGACAACTCCTTTTAGTTTATTTAAAAGCTATTTTAATTGTAATAATCTTAGTATAATCGTAACGGCTTCTGCTCGCGTTGTTTCAGCTGTAGCTTGAAATACAATTTCCGACTTACCTGTCATAATCCCTGCTTTATTCACATAGGCAACCGCTGACTTTGCCCATTTCGGTATCATCTCTACATCACTGAATGTTAACGCCACATCGGTTCCTTCCACACCTTGTGCACGTGCGATCATCACTGCTACTTCTGCACGTGAGATGTTAGCATTCGGTCTGAAGCTTCCATCCTTATATCCATTCATAATCCCCTGTTCCACAACCTCTGCAACTGCCGATTTTGCCCATGCCGCAATTGTATCTGCATCACGGAACGTTACTTTTACACCGTCCCCATTTAACTTTAATGCTTTCGCCAGCATCACAGCAAATTCTGCACGTGAAACGGAATGATTAGGTTTAAACGTTCTATCTTCAAAGCCATTGACGAAGCCCTTTGCTATGGCTTCTATAATTTGAGCTTCTGCCCAATGCCCTTCAATATCAATTAGACTTGGAACCTCTTGAACGACTTCTTTTTTCTCAACCAAGAACAATGCATATTTAGCTACTTTATTGGTTTGAATAGAAATAGAATTTCCCTCAATTACGCTTTCCTCAACCTCTACCCATGCTCTATTGGCTTCATCATAGTAAAATATAGCCGGATGTTGATGCTCTGTCACTTTATCAGAGTCAAATTTAAACGTAATCATCATTTCCAAATCTGATTCGATGTCTTTAGAGAGCTGATAAATCGAACTAATTAACTTGTCGTTTTCTGTGACAAGCTGCTGTGGCTCTAGCCATTTCGTAATCGTTAAGATTAGATTTTCCTTCGTAGCACCAGCTGGAACGGACACGATGATTTCTTGGTTATAGTCCACTTTACCTGCTTGATCTGCAAAGATCGTTAAGGCTTGGACATTGGATGTTAAGCCCCAATTACTATCAAAACTTACCGTGTAGGAAATCGGAGCCCATTTGGCATAAAGTATTGTATTTTTTTGAATTTCAAAAGATGAGCTTTCATCATAATTTTGTCCAGATCCATCTGCTGACGTATTCCAGCCTGCAAACTCATAATATGATTTACTCAGATTACCAATATTACCTATTACAGTTATAGAATCATTGTAATCATAAGTGGCACTATCGATTGGCACACTTCCACTATTACTTCCGTTACCATCGTAGGTTACATAGTAATAGAAAGCCTTTAAAAACGGATAACCATTATTACGCTTCGAATCTATGGCCCAAACGCTCTTATCCCAACTGGCATAGGTGTCAGTATTCTTCATCGCATCTGTATCTAGCCCTACACCTCTTAATCCCGTTGCTAAAGCTGTGTCACTATTGTAATAAGAATCTAAAACAATTCTATCATCCCAGTCCCCTTCTTTTCCTACTAAGCCTCCGATGTCTGTACTAGCACTTTTAGATGTTACTGCCCCTATCGCATAACTATTCGTAATGGTAGCAGCATTTAACCAGCCTAAGAGTCCCCCTACGGTATCCGTTCCACTTACATTCCCTGTTGCATAGCTATTACTTAGTGTACCCCAAGCTATACTTGCTACTAAGCCTCCGATCGTGTTCCCCCCCGTTACGGATGCTGTCGAATAGCTCGTACTTACTGTACCAAGATAAACATATCCTACGAGTCCTCCGGTACCGTTAGCTCCTGAAACAGAGCCAGTGGTGTAACTATTCATAATAGTTCCTTCACTATTACCTGCTATACCCCCAACATTGTTTGAAAATACATTTATATTTACATTTTCAAGCCCTAGATTTTTAACAACAGAGTCAGAGCTAATTTGACCAAATAGACCCGTATAAGGATAATTAGGGCTCGCTTTGATCGTTAGGTTTAAGATTTTATGACCATTTCCATCAAAAACCCCATTAAAAAAATCGCCATAATTATTTGCTATAGGTTCCCAGTTGTCATAGTCAATAGAGAGGTCGATATCATTAATTAACTTGAAATGCTTATTCTGAACCAAGTTATATCTAACCTCATTTAATTGACTAGCAGTCGAAATCAGATATGGACTTGCTTCTGTGCCATCACCACCTGCAAAAGGTACAGGCGCTCTTTCCGCATAAGCCTTATTCCAAGATCCTATTCCTAAAACCATTACAATCACAAGGCTGAATATCATGCTACGTTGAAACCCGTGCATCAATGTGTTCTCTTTCATGATTATCCTCCGATTTTCTAATATGATGAGTTACATTTTTCAGATCCACGTACAGCCTAATTTAACCTCAATAATCAATCGACACATTCATTATATTAGAAAATAGCGATATATTTTGAAATGTAAAGAAAACTTTGAACTCTGTAATTTTTCACCATTAAACTGATATAATTAAAAATTTATCACTAGTTTAGATGCAAACTAAAAAACACCTCCAACAGTCTAGGAATTCGCATTCCCAGCCAGATCGCCGAGCGTATTGCGGTCAGCCAAGGATCTGTAGTTGACTTGGTTGTGGGTGATGATCATACGCTCATCGTAATACCAAAGAAAAAAAGCCGACATTAGAAGACTTCTTGGTCCAATGTAAATCGGATAATCGCCATGACGAAATTGATTTCGGAGTAGAAGGGAAGGAATGGATTTAGATGAGTGCAGACCGAGGAGATCTTGGGCGCAATGCTACCCCAACGTATTTTTCATTTTTTGTCGTGTTAATTGAAAACTGACTACCCACGATTTTATGCCTACCCAAGGCAACATTGCCGGTACAACATACGAAACTGTAAATTTGTGCGATTTTTCATACAACAATGTCCCCTTTGCGACACAATCGAAGCCTTTTGTATGATTTTTCATACAATACATACACTTCAACCGTCTTTGCGAGCCATTTTATACGATTTTTCTTACAAATTTGCACCGTTGCGTCATATGTACAATTGTTTGTATGATTTTTCATACAAACCATAGGATATGGCAGTTGTTCGGTATTCGCAAAATAAAACACGGCATCTCTACCGCTTATATTACCCCTGACACTTTACCCTTCCAACCTTTGTAATCTTTTTCTTTGGCATGCTTTATCTCGAGCACGAACTTAAAGTTTCCTTTACATTTCACAAATGGGCCGACCTACCATGATAGAATATATTTGACTCCAGATAACAAGCAGAAATTCAATACATATTTGTAACAATTCCAATGGCCTGTCTCATTACGTGGTTGTCTATTGGCTTGAATAAGAGCTCATCTGAGAGGTTGCGGGGGATGCTGTTTATATCGCTTCCTTGTATTGGAGAAGAAGGAAGGTGACAGCGTGATGGCCAACCACAAAATTATGATCGTCGATGATGATCCCCATATATGTGAGATTGTTCAGGCGTATTGCGAGAGGGAGGGTTTCATATCCTCGTACAGCCATAGCGGGACAGAAGCCATGAAGCTACTTGCATCGTTCGAGCCGGATTTGATTGTACTGGATGTCATGCTGGCTAATGAAAATGGAATAGATTGGTGCAAGAACGCACGTAGCTACACGAATGCGCCGATCGTGTTTCTGAGCAGCCGTGAGGAAGACGAGGTGAAAATCAGCGCATTATCCTATGGCGGCGACGATTATGTGACCAAGCCGTTCAGTCCGGGAGTACTCATGGCCAAGATCAAGGCGCATCTTCGCAGAGTGTCGACGGGCAGAAGGGAACAACTGCTGGAGTTACCGGGTTTGACGCTGGATTTCTACGCACAGTCCGTCAACATGGGTAGTGAAACGATCTTTTTATCGAAAAAAGAGTTCAGTCTGCTGTCCTATATGGCACAAAACGTTAATCGTGTCGTCACTGTCGATGCGTTGTTTCAGCTTATCTGGGGAATGGAGAGTCTGGAGGATACGAGAACGGTCGCTGTACACATCAGCAATTTACGCAAAAAAATCGAGGCTGACCCTGCCAATCCTGAGAGAATCGTTACGATTCGGGGGGCTGGATATATGCTGGTTGCCAAGGGTGCGTTGTAAGCGCGAACTTAAAGTTTTCTTTACATTTCACAAATGGGCTAATCTACCATGTAAAATTAGGTATATACAACCAGATCCTTGGTCCAAGGCATCGTTGCATGTGACGATTTTGTAATTAGGGGGGAATGATGTGAATATAAAATCCGTGCAGCCGGTTAGTGATTATTTCAAGGCGATGCAGCAATGGAAGGACGCATGCAGGGTGCAGGAACAGTCGCGTTTGGCATCTATTCGAAATATACTCATGCAAGGCAAGAAGCTACGCACCGACGAAATGGACTATTTACAGCGACATGATGCCAATCTACATGATCAAGCAATGAGCCTCTCGATGGAACGTCAAGCGTATGAGGACGCATTGAAGTTTTGCCGTAGCAAGGCGGATGCGAACAATTACAACACGTTCAAGCTGATTCAGATTGCCGGGCAACTGAAGCATGGTAATTCCGAGGAGCTGCTGATGCGCACGAACGCGATTCAGGAAGCCCATCGCGAGTTCGTGCGATCGAGCAAGTACGCCTCACTGAGGTCAGATGGATACGAGCCCCGTAAATTACGATGATGAAACCGTAGCAAATTAATGTTGAAGCAGAAAATAACATTTTATATTGTGCGATATTATGGAGGGGTAGACGGAGGATGTTATCAATTAACTCGAATAACTCAATTAACTCGATGTATCCGATTAACAGAACAGTGCCTTTGAGTTTCCTGTCTTCTAATCGTCTAAGTGCGAACCCATCTTTATTCTCAATGTTCGTTTCGAAGAGCAAGACTTATGAGCAATATGTCAAGACAGCAGCAACTGGGATTGTGAATTTCTTGAAATCTGCGCAGGATATGCAAGCATCGGCGCTAAAGTTGATGCAGAAGGAAAGTTCATCTATCCAAGCAAGGACGGCGGAATCATCGGACAGTAAGAAGGTTACTGCAATTGCATCTGCCGGAGCTGCAAGCAAAACTTATGAAGTTAAAGTGAATGCGATCGCGACTTCTCAAACGAACAGTGGAACACTATTGTCTAAAGCAAACCCGTCTATTGTGAGCAAAGGCACCAATCAGTTCAACATTACGATAGGTGGCAAGACTACGAAGGTATCGGCTTTTATCTCCGATAATGATACGAATGATCAAGCGCTGACCAAGCTGAAAGATGCGGTCAATGCATCGAAGACGGGCGTAACCGCTAGTATTGTAACGGATGATAAAACAGGCAATAAGAAGCTAGAGTTAAGCAGCGACAAGACAGGAGCGGATCAGGCTTTCGAGGTTGAAGATGTTACCGGAAATGCGATGTCGGCAACCGGCGTTAAGAATGCAACGCAACTTGCATCCAATGCGTCCTACAGCGTGAACGGCGGCGCAACTCAAACGTCGCAGTCGAACACGATTGATCTGGAGAAGGGCAAAGCTACGGCGACACTAGTGGCCTCTTCAGTGGATGCTGTGAAAATTCAAATCAAACCGGATGAAGACAAAGTCATCGCGCAAGTTAAAGATCTGGTGACGAGTTACAATGCGATGCATGCTCGTTTGAAAGAAGCTGGTGGAGTTATGAATTCATCTGTCCGTAAAAGCATGGAATCGTTAGTGGGCTCGTCTACCTATGAGAGAATAGGTATTCACCGTAACGGCGATGGTACGCTCAAGCTGGATGAAGAGCAGCTTAAGAAGAGCTTAAGCTCAAATTTCGAACAAACAACGAAAGCGATTAGCGGCAACTATGGCCTAGCTGATCGTCTATCATCAGTAGCGGAAAGATACAATGAAGTCCCGGCAAGCAGCTTGTTGAACTCGAAGGCTCGCCAGCTGCAGCAATTCGCGATGTACCAGTCATCGATGCAAATAGCTACGCCGACACAGGCAAGAGGATGGATTGTAAATTCGCTTTATTAAGGACCAGCCCATTGAAGGGTTAATGCAACCAACCTAAAGAGAGCTTTAGAAGCTCTCTTTACCTGTTTTGACAACGGATTCATTTGTACTTTTATACATGATAAAACAATAAAATTGTGTGCCTAAATGGAGATGAAATCTTAATATTCAAGGCTTATTGACATATTGTCTTTTGTAGAAACTTGATTTATGTCAACCAACTATGTGACAATAGTATGTAGGTTTTTTAATACATGCGTTATTATTCACAATCTGTTCCTCCTAGGAATTCAAACTTAAAGGGGGTGTATGAATGTGAGAATAAAACTAAGGAAGGGGCAGAATGTGGAGCATTAAGAAAGGAAGATTACATGAGTGTAGTCCGAACATCGGCTCCCCAAGAACAAGTAAAAGACGATTATTCATTTGATCAAGTCCCAAAAGAAAAACGGAACATGGGTTGGTTTAGTGTAACCAACATAACGTTTGGAATTGCCACCGCAATATTTTATTTTCAAACTGGCAGTGTTATGGCTCTTCAGTTTGGCGCGATGAACGCTATTATTTCAGCGATATATGCCATCGTGATTGCCGGAGTCTTAGGTACAGTAATTGCTTATTTATCTGCGAAATCAGGGATGAACGTCAACCTCATGTCCAGACAAGGCTTTGGATATATAGGTGCATCGTTAACTTCATTAATATACGCATCGAATTTTATTATGTACTGTGCATTTGAAGGTATGATTCTCGTAGCCGCAGTACATGCATATTTCCCCGCTATTCCTATATGGCTTCTCATTATCGTATTTGGATCGATTGTCATCCCGCTAAATTGGTTCGGTATTAAACAATTAGACAAACTACAAAAATTGTCATTACCTATCTTCGGTATCTTTTTAATCATTACAATCTTTGTTGTTTTCAATACACCATCGAAATTCGAGGGGCATTTTTGGGCGTATTTACCAGATGGTGTGCAGATTGGTGGAACAGCATTACTGTTATGCATAGGAATGCAACACGGTATTATGGGATTAACAGCTTTAATTGCTTCAGACTACGCGCGTTTCCTGAAACCAAAAGATATTAAAATGGGGTCCATTATGATTGGATTTATTCCTCAAATATTCTGTTTTGGTGTCATGGGTTTACTTGGGGTATGGTTTGGAGTTAAATTAGGTGAATCTAATCCAGGGATATACATTGTCACACTTCTTGGACTAGGTGGAGTCATTTTTACGATGTTGACACAGTTACGTATTAACGTCACCAATATTTATAGTGCTTCCCTGTCATTGTCCAATTTTTTCGAAAATTTATTTCACTTCAAACCCGATCGTCGATTCTGGGTTATTGTCTCAGGTGTCGCATCCATTGCGTTAATGCTTGGCGGGATATTGGACTATTTAGGTAGTTTGATGACATTCCAAGGCGTTCTCTTAATGGCGTGGGCTGCTATTTTAGTGACAGATGCGTTAGTTGTGAAAAAGGTGTTAAAACTTGCGCCGAAACAATATGAAGCAAGACAAGAGAAATTATATAAATGGAACCCGGTAGGGGTTGTGCCATTAATAATCACAAGTGTTCTTGGAACGATTGCTGCATTAGGTTACATGGGTCCATTCTTACAAAATACGGCAACTTTCTTTGCTGCTATATTAGCTTCGTTACTTACAATTATGCTTGCCTTCTTAACAAAAGGTAAGTACTACAGTAAAAAAGAATCAAATGAAACGATTTTGCAACTGAAAAAAGAAAAGAGAGAGACAAAAGTCAGCATCAACGAAGGAATTACGTCCAATTGATTTTTTTATGTTAGGCTCCATATTACAATAAAAAAACCTCAAAAGAGCACAAAAGGACCTCGTTTCCACGGAAGCGGGGTTCTTTGTGTTGAACACTTTCAGTTAGTGGACAGAAATACCCGTTAAAGTTGTCATACGTTGATTTCAATTTTCTTATGGTCACCTATGACCATTACGACGTAAAAACAGCGAAAATAAATAATTTCTCGTGTCTGACGGTCATTGATGTCCGTCACGATTGAGAAAATTCAGAATCTTACCTTTAACGGTCATTTTTGGCTACCTGAAAGGTGTGATATCGCTGTTGTCTTCACGGAAACGAGCGTTACTTTTTAAAAACTACTTCCTGCTCTTGACAGTGAATCAAGGATTAAATACAATAAATATTGTAAGTAAGTACTTGCATTAAAGGTGGCTATATAAATGAGCGACAATCAAAGTACAAGTGACAAACTACTGTTAGCGACTATCGATCTCATGGCAGAAAAGGGATATGATGGTACGACAACTAAGGAGATTGCTGTTGCTGCCGGGGTGAACGAAGTCACGTTATTTCGTCATTTCGGTACGAAACAGAAGCTCCTTGAGTCTGCATTTAGTCGCTATCATTATGCCGAAGAGATGACAAAGCTTTTTAATGGAGATCTGACAGGAGAGCTGCACTCGGACCTTCTCATAATCAGCCGAACGTACCACAAGCTCATGAATCGGAATAAAAAGTTATTACTAATTGCGCAAAAAGGAAGCAGCAATCTCCCGCAAGAGGTTTATCAGGAAGCTGGCCGCCATCCTCAACATTTGAAAAAGCTTTTAACGAGCTATCTGATTTCCATGTCGGAACAAGATAAGGTGATGACGTCGAATCCTGAACTGCAGGCACAAGCCTTCATGTGGATGAATTATGGCGCATTCGTTAGTAAAA
The DNA here is from genome assembly GCA_029203125.1 of Candidatus Cohnella colombiensis. Classification (GTDB taxonomy): domain Bacteria; phylum Bacillota; class Bacilli; order Paenibacillales; family Paenibacillaceae; genus Cohnella; species Cohnella colombiensis. The sequence continues at coordinate 2,901,358 of CP119317.1, read as the reverse complement.
GCCTGAACGCCAAAGAGGATTTCCCTGAAGACTGGCTGGAGGAATTTATCGAGGAAAGTGTACGGCTATTCGCTAGGGCATTGACCCCCTAGCTTTTTTTATAATCAAGATGCAAGTAAGTACTTGCATATATTATCTAAAAGGAGAGATTAAGCATGAATTCTGATCCGCGGCATCAAAAAGGCCCGATCTTAATGCGTTTAATGATGTTCACCGTTATGATTTCATCGATGAGTGCCCTAATGTTTAACGTTGTGCTTCCACAAATTAGCGAGGAGTTTCATCTTAGCCTTGCTCAGGTGAGCTGGCTGTCATCCGCCTATACACTAATCTATGCGTTCGGAACCGTGACTTATGGGAAATTGGCGGACAGATTCCAACTGAAGAGCTTATTAACGTTCGGACTGTTGTTGTTTGCGGCGGGTTCTCTCATCGGACTCGTATCCCAGACTTTCTGGTATGCACTTCTTGGAAGGTGCCTGCAATCTGCAGGGGCAGCGGCTGTTCCGGCCATTGCACTGATTATCCCTGTGAGGTACTTTTCACTAGAGAAGAGAGGCTCCGCATTAAGCATGTCAGCTGTCGGAGTTGCGCTAGGAAGCGCACTTGCACCTGTCATTTCCGCGATTGTCGTCAGCTTTGCGAACTGGAGATGGCTATTTCTTCCCTCTCTACTGATTTTGCTATTGCTTCCGTTTTATCGCAAATATTTGGAGCATGAATTAAAAGATGCACCCCGAAAATTCGATTGGCTTGGCGGAAGCTTACTCGCTATGTCTATTGCGTTGCTTCTGCTCGGGGTTACGAATCGAACCTGGTGGTATTTGATTTTCGGATTAGCGGCATTATTCCTTTTCATCGTACGAATCCGTACGGCTAAAGAAGCTTTTATTCAGCCCCAACTGTTTCATAACAAGAAGTATGCCATAGGACTGGCACTTGCCTTTCTCATCAGTGGCATAGGAATATCCTTATATTTCTTAACTCCAATTCTGTTTTCCGAAGTTTATCATCTAGATTCCAATTGGATCGGTTTCGCCATGGTCCCTGCCGCGGTAGCTTCTTCAATTCTGGGGAGAAAAGGCGGGAAACTGGCGGACCAGAAAGGCAATACTTATCTGTTCTCTATAGCTTCCGGTTCTTTAATCACTTGTTTTGTCTTATTGTCCATCTTTACGGGAATTTCGCCGTTATGGATTTCATTCTTTTTGATATTCGGTAACGTAGGCCAAACTTTCGTGCAGGTTTCCATGTCTAATTTGATTTCACGAACATTACCAAAGGATCAGGTTGGCGTGGGCATGGGGTTGTTCTCGATGACCAGCTTCATTGCCCAAGGTATGGCTGCAGGTGTCTACGGTATTGTGGCAGCACAGAGTTCGTCTGTTCATTGGAATCCGCTGCATGTCGATCCGAGCAGTTATTTGTTCAGTGACATTTATCTCGTTCTTGCTGCCATGCATGTGGGTATCTTCTGGTTCTACCGCTTGCAATTCCGTACAAAGAATTTAAACGTTTCCATAGAACAATGAACAATTTGCAATCGGCAATATACCCAATATCGCAGCATACATAGGTACGATGAGGTCGCCACATCTAGCGTTCCTTAGCGAATTTGCTGCGGAAGCCAGAGGGAGAGAGGCCTTCTTTCTTGGAGAAGCAGGTGGAATAATGCGAGATATGATGGAAACCCACCTCATCTGCGATCTGGGCAATAGACCAGGAGGTTTGCAGCAGCAACCGCTTGGACTGTTCGAGTCGGTAATATTGGAGATAGGTCATTGGGGTTATTCCGTAAACTTTCAGCATCACCTTAGCCAAATAATTGGGGTGATAGTTTAGCTGCTTTTGTAGCACTGAATTCGTAATATCGCTGGCATAGTTCTGGCTGATGAATAACTCAATTTGCTCGGCGAGCCGAATTGCTGTGGCGTTCGTGGGGGAAACGAGATCGCGATCCAGATGCTGCAGGAACAACTGAAAGGAAGCTTGTCGCTTCCAGTTCCGAAGCGACTGTGGCTCATTCTCCTGCTGGAAGAAGGTCTCTATCGCCTCCATGGCTTTTGTCGACAGCTTCATATGTTTGGGGATGAAGATAGAGCAGGCATCAGCGTGATTGAGATACGCTATTTTTTTGTGTTCCTCGATCAATTCCAGCTTGTTACCTAGGCATTCATTCATATCACGGCACATCCGCCAGCTACCGAAGGTTTGAAAATGAATCCAGATGATTTCCGTGTCCATTGTGCAGGGAGCGCTTCCAAAATGGTGGCCATTCGGAAGAAGGATCAGTCCTTCCCCTTCATTGACTTCCCAGATGTGATCGTTCTCACAGATCTGAAGAATCCCTTTGCGTACAACAATTAGATCGAATACGTTGATGCAATTCCGGTCAACATGGGTATCTCCTACACCGTAATAGGCGTAACCGCAGTCCACGAAATACGGAATCGGTGGCGAGATAAAGTGAATAATCGCTGAATCCACACTAATCCCTCCCAAGGTTGAAAAAGTAAAAAAAAATTACGAAATGTTGCTATTTATATAATACATCATAATTATTGTATAAATAAAGTGCTTCCTGACGGGGAGTGTTAACCTGTAATTCCGCATTTCCTTATTTGCAAATGTCGGCTAACGGCGAATACCGTACTGCGTATACAAAGGTTGAAAATATTAAAAATCAAGTTGAAATAAACTGTTTTTTCCTAATGTAATTTATGTCACAATTCCATTAAAGCGCTTTCTTAATTAGTGCCATGAATTAAAAGAAAAGCTTGAAGGTTTGGAGCAGATACTTTGATGCTAAACGTTTAACTCGATAACTTGGAATTCCCTAAGTGCTGGGTTAAACGGTTAGACATAAAAAGTTTTCAAAAGATGAAGGGAGAGCGGGGCAATGAAAGTAGGAATGAAAATGAAAGTAGGAAAGAGACTCGGGGCAATTCTTCTCTCAGTTTTATTGGTCTTCGGTGTCATCGCCTGTGGAAAGAATGAGCCAAAATCATCACCATCGGGATCAACTGGAGGAGACGCTTCAAAAGCGGCCTCGGATACGCCTTCCAACACGGAGAAGATCAAGATTATCTATTCAATGTGGGGAAGCGATGAAGAAGGGAATACAACCCAGTTAGTAGCTGACAAGTTTAATGCTTCGCAAGACAGAATCGAAGTAAAAATAATGGCGATTCCTTGGGAAGAGTATCAGACCAAGCTGAATACGATGGCAACGGCAGGTCAATTGCCGGACACAGGTTTGGTACAGGAGGGCAACGTACTCGATTGGGCCAAAGAGGGCATTCTGAGTGATGTAAGCACTATGTATGAAGGAACGGACAGCAAGCCACTGGACAGCCTAGCTTTCAAAAATGATGGCAAAACAGTAGCTTATAGCGCTGCAAATGAAATCCTCCTCATGTATTACAATAAAGACATGTTCGACAAAGCGAATGTGCCATATCCTCCAGCATCATTGGATAAAGCATGGACATGGGACGAGTTCGTAGATGCGGCCAAGAAGCTGACGGTTGACAAGAACGGAAAGCATCCTAACGAGGACGGCTTTGATTCGCAGAGCATCGTTCAGTATGGCGCATCTATCGAAAATTTGACGTGGCAGTTGGAAACGTGGACGCTTAGTAATGGCGGTGGCTACTATTCCAAAGATGGGAATGAAGTGAAAGTTGGGGACGATGCCAGTATCGAGGCGATTCAGAAGGTTGCAGATCTGTATTTGAAGGATCACGTTGCCCCGCTGTCCGTTGGACAGACTGATGATGGCATTTCACGCACCTTGATTACTGGAACGGTTGCAATGGCTACGAACGGTGCTTGGAACGTAGGAACTTCCTTGAATACAGCCAGAGATGGCGGGCTGAATTATGGCGTAGCCGTATTGCCTTACATGAAGGAAAAAGTTACGATCAACACGGGCGGTGCCAATGTAGTTTTCTCACAGACTAAACATCCTAAAGAAGCGATGGAATGGATCAAATGGTATGCCCAAGAAGAAAATAGCTGGGGACTCATTGAAGCGGGAATATGGATGCCTACGCTGGATAAGTGGTATAAGGATGAATCATTTACGCATAAATGGGTCGACAATCCAAACTTCCCTCCGTATGCCGAATACAAGTCTGCGGTAGTCGATTTTGCACAATCGTCAGCCGCGAGACCTGCTGCTTGGTATTATACGGCTCATACAGCGGACTTTAATACGTTGCTCGGATCGATTCTGGGGGATGTATGGACCGGCAAAACGACCGCCAAGGATGCCATTACCAAAAATCTTGATGCGTTGAAAGCGGCTAATAAAGGCAACAAATAACGATTGGAAGGATGACCGCCAAGTACATGCAAGCGGTGGTCATCCTTTAATCATGAGGTGGGGAGCGAGATATGGAAACGATAAAAAAACTACCGAAACGCCGTTCCCGCATTTATTCGAGCGAGGCACGTGTTGCTTATATATGCTTGATTCCAGCCTTTCTTGGACTGATCTTCCTGACTTATGCGCCCCTTCTGGGAGTGCTGGGAATCAGTATGACGAACTGGTCGGGATTAACTAAGCCCGAATTCGTCGGCCTCAGTAATTATATCAAGCTATTTACGGTTGATCCTTATCTGAAAGATTCGGTTATAGCGACGGTCTACTTCGCTTTTCTATCCGTAGTCGGAAGCATGATATATTCGCTATTCATTGCGATGCTGCTCAATCGAAAAATTCCGGCAAGAGGTTTTTTTAGAGCCGTTTTTTATGTGCCATATGTTTTGCCGGCCGTCGCCATATATGTGGGATGGTCGTGGCTTTATGAGGCGAATTTTGGATTCTTCAACTTTCTCCTCTCTGAAATGGGATTTAAGAAAATCCTCTTTATTGCGGACTCCACGTATATCGTTCCTTCGCTTTCATTGATTGCGGTTTGGCTGGCGGGGAATTTGATCGTTATATTTTTGGCTGGGCTTCAGAACGTTCCGAGCGTCTATCATGAAGCAGCCGAGATAGATGGAGCGAGCGGGTGGAAACGTTTCTGGCATGTTACCGTGCCATGCATGTCACCAATCATCTTCTACAACTTGTTGCTCAGTCTAATCGCCAATCTCCAGGTGGTTACACCGGCCCTTGCCCTGACGAATGGCGGCCCGGGTAATTCTTCCCGATTCATGACTTATCTGATGTATGATCAGGCTTTTGTTAATAACAAGCTGGGCTATGCCAGTGCCACGACCTTTATTATTTTTGCCATTATTGCCGCCTTTACTGCTGTTTTATTCAAAACATCAAATCGGTGGATCTTCTATGAAGGGAGCGACGACAAATGAGCGAAGCCGTATACAGCAGACTAAGGAGCAAGAAGCGCAATGCTCGAACGGCTAATATCATAACGTTTATAGTCGTCATTTTCTTTGCTATTATTGTGCTCTTTCCAATCTGGTGGATTTTTCGTACTTCTCTGATGACGAATGCCGAGATTTACAAATTTCCGCCATCACTACTCCCGGAAAATTGGCTTTTCTCTAACTATGAAAAAACAATGAGGGTATTCAAGTATTGGAAATATTTATGGAATACGTTGATCATTATCGTCCCATCCTGTTTGGCAGGTACGTTTACGGCTACCTTGTGCGGATATGCCTTTGCAAGGCTGCGGTTTCGGGGCAAAAATTTTATATGGACCCTTTGTATCGCTTCTATGCTCTTACCTGCCATGGTTACGCTCATTCCGCTGTACATTGGGTGGACGCGGGGTTTGGGAATCCATGACAGCTATTTGCCATTGATTTTGCCCTATTTCTGTGGCGGCGGTGCTTTTAATATCTTTTTGATCCGACAGTTTATTAGCACCATACCGAGAGAACTCGACCAAGCAGCAACGATCGACGGCGCCGGGTACTTCCGCATCTTGTTCAACATTATTATCCCGGTGATCAAGCCCGCCATGATCGTTGTTGCGTTGTTTATATTCATTGGTCTATGGAATGATTTGCTCCAACAGATGATTTACATTAATTCTGGTGATAAATACACCATTGCATTAGGACTTACAAATTTTAGAGGTCAATTAAAGAATGACTGGTCGCTGACGATGGCTGCTACATGTATGTCCTTTGCGCCGGGCGTCATTTTCTACCTGATTGGTCAAAAGTATTTTGTAGAGGGAATTACCCTCACCGGATTAAAAAATTAGCAGGGTGCCTCTTTATGGAAGAAGCACTACGAAGATGGGTATCGATCGTATTTGATCCCGCCGGTCTACTCATTGTTACGTTGTCCCATTGAAAGGAGAATTCACGATATGCAAGTTAAACTTAATGATCAATTCTGGCAGCCCAAGGTCCAGCAGACTGTCCATGAAACGATTCCTTATCAGTGGAAGGCACTGAACGATGAAATCGAAGGCGCGGAACCGAGTCACGCCATAGAAAACTTCCGAATCACAGCAGGTGAGAAGACAGGAACTTTCTATGGAATGGTCTTTCAGGATAGCGACGTGGCCAAATGGATCGAAGCTGCCGCGTATAGCTTACGGCAATTTCCGAATCCGCAGCTTGAAGAAGCCATCGATGCGGTTATCGATTTGATGGGTCGAGCCCAGCAACCGGATGGCTACTTGAACACTTATTATTCGGTCGCCGAACCGGAACAACGGTGGAAGGATTTCACTTTCGGGCATGAGCTGTATTGCGCCGGTCACCTGATTGAGGCAGCGGTAGCTTACTATGAGTCCACGCGCAAGCGAGACTTCTTGGACATCATGTGCCGGTATGCGGATTATATTGACCGGATTATGGGGCCTGATTCGGACAAAATGCATGTGTATTGCGGCCATGAAGAAATTGAGCTCGCTCTCGTAAAGCTGTACCGGACGACGAACGAACAAAGATATTTGAATTTGAGCCAGTACTTTGTGGAAGAGCGCGGAAAGCAACCGAGTTTCCTGAAGGAGGAGCCAGGGTTCGGTGGCCCAGCCAAGGATCGATGGTTTGATCTGGATTACCATCAGGCCCACGCCCCCGTGAGAGAACAGGAAACGGCGGAAGGACATTCTGTTCGCGCAGTCTACCTGTATGCGTCTATGGCGGATCTCGCGATTGCTTACGGCGACACAACTCTGATCGAAGCGCTTCGCAAACTATGGGAACATATAACATCCAAGCGGATGTATATAACGGGAGGGATCGGCTCCCAAGGCCATGCCGAACGGTTTACGATTGATTACGATCTGCCTAATGACACAGCTTACACTGAGACATGCGCGTCTATCGGACTTGTTATGCTGGCATTCAGAATGCTCCAAATTGAACAGGACAGCCGATACGGGGATGTGATGGAACGCGCTCTGTACAATGGGGTGCTGAGCGGAATGTCGCTCGACGGCACGCATTATTTCTATGTCAACCCATTGGAGGTTCATCCTGCTGTAGCTCATTATCGTTACGACATGAAGCATGTCAAGACAGAACGTGTACCGTGGTTCGGTTGTGCTTGCTGTCCACCAAACATTGCAAGGCTACTAACATCTTTGGATAAGTACTTTTTTACGCAAAATGGGGCGGAGATCGCCATGCATCTATATGCTTCCAATGAGAGCACATTCGATGTTGAAGGAAGACAAATTACTTTGCGTACGGAAACTCATTATCCATGGGATGGGAAGATCCAGGTCGTTTTGCAAACTGACGAGCCGACCGAAAGCACGCTTTCTTTTCGGATTCCATCATGGTGTAGACACCCCCACATCACGGTTAACGGGGAGTTGCTGGAACTGGATGCGATTGTCAAACGGGGATATGCGCAGATCAGCAAAAGATGGATGAATAACGACGAAATCAAGCTCTATTTCCCAATGGTCGTCGAGCGCATCGAGTCGAATCCCAAAGTGCACGAGAATGCTGGCAAAATTGCTTTGCAATACGGCCCACTTGTTTATTGCTTGGAGGAAGTGGACAACGGTTCAGACCTTACAGATATTAGCCTCCCCGTGGATTCTGAATTCATAGCGGAGTATAGGGAAGATGTTCTAGACGGTATCGTTGTATTGTCTGGAGGGGGACAGCGTTCTGATCTTTCCTGGAAAGATGAATTGTACAGGCCAGTCAAGCGAGAGAAGATGAGCGTTCCAATCTCAGCTGTTCCATACGCATTCTGGGGTAACCGGAAACCGGGCGAAATGGCGGTATGGATTCGGGAAAAATAAAAAAATGGACGAAGATACAAATAGAAGGACAATCTATGCAGCGACCGCTTGCCTGTATTCTACAGGTGAGCGGTCGTTTATTGATCCAAATTGAATAGCCAGACGAATTGCTAGTTTAATCCGCATCATCGACCCTAGCAAATATCCAATAAAAGCGGAAATTCAAAAAACAGCTTCTTGTCATTGTCATAGCCTGTCTATTAACAATTGGATTCAGTGCGATTCCAGCATCGTCAGCGACGACACCTAACGTGCAGCCTTCCAGTGACTACGATGTATATTTGAAATTGGACGGCATTCTTGGAGATTCAACAGCTGTAGGTTATGAAAAATGGATTGTCCTCTCCAACGTTCAATTCGACTTGACCAATACGAGCAGGGCGGTAACGGGCGGAGGAGGAGGCTCTGGGAAAGCCACCATTGACAATTTTACAGTTACGAAATTTTTTGATTCATCTTCTATTGCTCTCTTTCAGTCAGCGAGCAGTGGGGCGAACATTAAGAGCGCAAAGATCGTATTTGTGAACCAAGGTGAAAGGTCTGTTCCGTTTCTGACGATCACTTTAAACTCAATCAATGTGTCCGAATATAACTTTAACAATGTATATGAAACAATAAATTTGAAATTTAACTCCATTCAGTTTAGTTATTCGCCTACTGATTCGAGAGGCCAAAGAGGCAACACGAACTCGGGTGGATGGGACTTCAGTCAGAATAAGAAGCTCTAACGTCCACCAAAACAGATAATAAGACACGCTGATGAGGCGTGTTTTTTGTTGTTGGGCGTAAGCATCCTGAGAGAATCAATACGATTCGAGGGGAGGATATATGCTGGTTGCTAGAAGTGTGATGCATTCGCGAACTTAAAGTTTTCTTTAAGTTTCATGTATAGAGCAATCTACCATGTTAAAATTCAAGGGGGAAAATCGATATCATATATCATACTTCGGGGGGACAAACGATGAGGAAAAAATTGCAAGATTATTGATGTCGGTGCTTATAGAATTTATAAATATACAGCAATTTTAGAAGTACGGGCGAGTGACTTCTCTATGTATAGCTGTAAAAAAATTCAGGAGGAAATATAATGTTCATGAAAAAGGCTACTGCCAAAGTAGCAACTGTACTTATGGTCTTTGCACTGTTGTTCTCCGCATTCGGTGGAATGGCATCTGCCACTCCATCTCCAACTCTGACGTCGATTACGCTGAACACGGGCAACACGTCACTGCCTGTTGGTCAAACGCTGCAACTGGTTGTTACGGCGCACTACTCGGACGATTCGACTGTTGACGTGACTTCGCAGTCGGATTTCAGCAGTAACTATACGAATTGGGTGTCCGTATCCTCCGATGGTTTGATTACATCCGTTAGTGATTTAACTTATGGCTTCCAACCTGTCATTAGCGTTCTTTACGGCGAACAGAGTGCGCAGGTTGAAGTGACACCTACTATGGCTCTACCTGTAGCACCCCTAATCTATACATTTGGTCAAGGCACTAATACGGGATCCACTTCTTTTACGTACACGAAACGTAACCCGAGCGATAGGGTGTACTACTCGTTCAGCTCCAACCCGACGCTACCGCAAGTCGTTGGTGTACCGATCGATCAAGTAGAGTCCACGCAGCAGTACAATTCCGGCACAGACATCGGCGGCGTTCGCGTTGAGGACTACATCAATATCTATTATGTAAACAGCACGGGTAACATTACGGATGTTCAACATCATCTGATCATCTCGAATGAAGTCAAGGGCTCTCAGTTACCGACTCTGCTCTCGATTACGCTGAACACGAGTAACACGTCACTGCCTGTTGGTCAAACGTTGCAACTGGTTGTTACGGCGCACTACTCGAACGATTCGACTGCTGACGTGACTTCGAAGTCCCTTTTCAGCAGCAACTATACGAATTGGGTGTCCGTATCCTCCGGTGGTTTGATTACATCTGTTAGTGATTTAACTTATGGCTTTCAACCTGTCATTAGCGTTCTTTACGGCGAACACAGTGCGCAGGTTGAGGTGACACCTACTATGGCTCTACCTGTAGCACCCTTAATCTATACATTCGGTCAAGGCACTAATACGGGATCCACGTCTTTTACTTATACGAAACGTAACCCGAGCGATAGGGTGTACTACTCATCCAGCTCCAACCCGACGCTACCGCAAGTCGTTGGTGTACCGATCGATCAAGTAGAGTCCACGCAGCAGTACAATTCCGGCACAGACATCGGTGGCGTTCGCGTTGAGGATTACATCAACATCTATTATGTTGACAGCACGGGTAACATAATAGATGTTCAACATCATCTGATCATCTCGAATGAAGTCAAGGGCTCTCAGTTACCGACTCTGCTCTCGATTACGCTGAACACCGTCAACACGTCTCTGCCTGTTGGTCTAAAGCTACAACTGGTTGTTACGGCGCACTACTCGAACGATTCGACTGCTGACGTGACTTCGAAGTCCCTGTTCAGCAGCAACTATACGAATTGGGTATCCGTAACCCCCCGTGGTTTGATTAAATCTATTAGTGATGCAGCTTTTTTCCAACCTGTCATTAGCGTCATATATGGCGAACATAATGCGCAGGTTGAAGTGACACCTACTATGGCTCTGGATATCCAAGTGAGCAGCATCGACTTCACACCGAGCACTTCGATCTCCATCGTCGAAGGACAAAGTTCAAACTTGCCTTCGCTCGTCAAAGCTTACTATGATGACGGCAACACTGTTGTCGACGTAACGGATGACACTACTTGGTCGATTGGCGATGTTAACGGTAATCCTCTCAGCCAACAGCCGTACGCTTCCATCGATACGGTGCATGGTAAAGTCAACGGCCTGGTTGCTGGTGGGGGTATCACGCTCGTAGCGACATACCAAGGCTATACTCATTACACACCAATCGTCGTAACTCCGGCTCGTATTGGTATTCATCTTTCTACTTACAATAAAGCTATGACGGTAGGTCAAAGCTTCGACGTTACGGCAAGCGCTCAAATGTCCGACAGCACTACGATTCCTTTTACAGATGATCAAATTGTAACTTGGTCCTCGGACAATACAAGTGTCGCTACAGTAGCTAATGGTCACGTCATAGCTGTTGGTGTTGGTACTGCATTTATTTGGGCAACCCAAGGCGAGGATCAGGATTACTTGGAAGTTACAGTATCTGCCGCCCCAAACAGCAATTACTACAATCCAGTTATTCAACCACCTACTACGCCTGTTGATCCTGTTGGACCTACAGTTATGCATCTAGTAATTAATAATAATATCCTTAATATTGAGACGCTTAAAGAGATTTATGCTAAGAGGAACGCTAACACGACTCAACACAACTTTACTGATGTTCCTGCTAACTCTTGGAGCGTTGATGTAATCGATCAAGCATTCAAGATGGGTATCATCGAGGGTAAGGATGCAGAACACTTTGACCCTAATGGCAAAGTGACTCGAGCTGAGTTTGCTACGATGATCATGAAAGCATTCGGGATTACGCCTACGGTAGGTCAGTCTTTCCCTGACGCGCGGGATCATTGGGCAACACAAGCTATCCAAACTCTCGTTGAGAAGGGTGTTCTAAAAGGTTATAGTGATGGTAACTTCCGGCCAGACAAAGAGATCTCCCGCGAAGAAATGGCGGCCGTACTTGCTCGTCTGATCGAATACGTAAAGCCGGAGTCTGACGAATTCTCTGACACGGGCAGTAGCTGGGCTGTTGAAGAAATCAATGCTTTGGCTAACGCAGGAGTAATAAGTGGCAAAGGTAACGGACAATTCGACCCTAGAGGCAATGCTACACGTGCTGAAGCAGTAGCTATGATCGTTCGTCTTTTGGAAAACCTGATTGGCAATAAAAGCACACAAGCCTAATAAACAAATCAACCACGTTCATTGAACGTGGTTGATTTGTTTATTGCTACTTACTCAATAAACTTCCTTTAATAGATGGGGATCCGGCTCCGATATTGCCAATCCTCGAAGCCTTGAAGCAGGATGAGTCTTTGTATGTGCGTCGCAGCGTTGCTAATACCGAAACAGTCAGCTCGTTGGTATCTTTAAAGTCGATTTAAGAAAATGTAAATATGTGAGATAATGCGAATAAACAATAAGTTGTGAAAAAGGAGTTGTATAGAAGTGTCTGATAACGCGATATATTCTTCCGTAATTGACCAAATATCAACAGATCGAAAGGTAGTAGCTTTTACATTTGATGACGGTCCCAATCCATTGTATACAGCTCAGATTTTGGATATCTTTCGAAAATCAGCGTCTAAAGCAACTTTTTTTATGATCGGCAATCAAATTGAGCAGCATCCTGAAGTCGCCAAAGCAGTATTCGAACAAGGTCACGAGATTGCAAACCACACCTATTCTCATCCTTATTTAACGACGATCAGTGAACAAGATTGTATAAACGAACTACTTCGTACACATGAGATCATTATGCAAACGACTGGGGTAAAGCCACTCACGTTCAGAGCTCCATACTTTGATATGAATGAACAAGTGGTGAAAGCATCCGAGCAGCTGGGATATCAGATCATCGGCGCGGTCAATGGGGATGCGAAAGATTGGGAGCAACCTGGCGTCCAATATATAGTTGACAATACAATTGCGCATGTTAAACCTGGCAGCGTTCTGCTGTTTCATGACGGCTTCGGAGATCGCTCGCAAACCGTTGAGGCAGTTCAAATGCTTGTAACAGAGCTAAAGGCACAAGGGTATGAGCTTGTTACTGTGAGTGATATGATCTTGCGCCGAGATTAACTAGCTTGCTTTGGTTATATTTGGGCTATAGCTTCTTGGTCGTTATGTAACGGTAATGGCAACCGTTAGAACAATAACGAGAATATTGGTGACAAAGAAAGAAAGAGGCTGACCGATACGGATCAATCTCTTTCTTCGTTATGGAGTCTAGGGGATCTAACCCGTAACCTCAGCGCTGCTAGTGATGCGAATGTTTAATAATCACTTGGTCGGTTCAGAATCAGCCCGCCACATGTTTTTTTGTTGATACGCGGCTTCTAGTCGCCCGGGAGAAGTTAATGGCATTCTCGAGGATCATCGCAATTGCAATAATAACTAGCGCGCCCTCCTGTATGAACTCCCAGATGCGGCTAACCGTCGTATAGCTGTCAGTGCTCGCTGATAGATCTTGTGTCACTGCGCCTGCAGCCAACATCTCGCTCATGAAGTTAGGATTCCAGATCGACTGGTCGACAAACAAGAACACATAAATAATGAATATGACCACATCAACTGCAAGCGTATAGAGCACAAGTTTTTTCGTCCATTGCCCGAATAACAGCTTGAAAACTTCCCGCAAGATGTATAAGGCAAGCATGCCGAAAAAGAAAGGTAGCAATTGCTGAACAACCTCATAATCCCATATTGGGATAAATGTGTATGCTGAAAACCCGACATGAAGATGAACGCCCAACAGGTTCGAATAGACGAAAAGCACGAAAAAGAAAATAAAGAACATCATCGACACAACCGAACTGGATAATCGGATTCGCGCACCAATGTGTGGAATAGAAGGCAATTCTGAAGGGTGCCAGGGACCTTTCTTCTTACGGCCAATGTCAGCGGCCTTCACGCCTGTGTACTCAAAAATGGCAAAGATGACCGTCACCCATGCGAAAACATGAACGATAACCGAAAACAATGACACACCGATATATTCGATGAACAGTTTTAGCGCACGCGATGGATCAAGGAAAATCTGAATCCCATAAGCGATCGACAGTCCGACCAGCGACCAGAGCGCGACAATCTTCATAACAACCCAGTACATATCGAACAACTCTGGGCCGATCAAATACCGTTTCGTCTCTCGATATTGTGCTGCAAGCTTACTGGGATGACCAAGCTCCGATAGTACTTCTTCTACTAGGTTTGCATGATCTTCTCTGCCTTGCGCACGCTCTTCAGACATATCCTCAATCAATCCGCGAATGTCCCGCTCAATTTCCGCTCGCTGACTGACAGGTAATTTACTAGTAACCGCATAAACATAACGGTCGATCAGCTCTTGTTCATTCTTCACTGCTGCCATCGATTAATCCCTCCATAATATTCGTCATCTTCCTCCACTCGGTACACAACCTGCCGTACACATCTTTGCCTATCTCGCTTAGCAGGTAATATTTACGCGGACGAGCTTCGTCGGTATCCCACTGGCTAGCGAGTAGGCCTTGCTTCTCCAGCCTGCGAAGCAACGGATATAACGTGCCGGCATCGATATCCACTCCACGATCTGCAAGTACAGTAACGAGCGAATACCCGTACTGCGGCTTCATCAATTGGCTCAACACGCTGATCATCAACGTCCCGCGCCTTAATTCCTGCGTGAGCCCTTGAATCAACTCTTCTGTTTTAACTGTTTTAACTTTTTCATCCATATTCATCACCTGTTGTTAGTATACTGTACGACGTACACTATTGTAAAGTAACCATTAATAAGTTTTTTTAAATAATATCTGAAACCAACTCTACTAGGAATGCATGTTGGCTGATTGAATCTTTCAGTGCAGCAAAGGAGTTAAATGTATTGTATGGTATCATTATAGGAGACTCTTCATCTTGTTTAAGAAAATAGTAGAGTGGTTCAAATCAGCAGATGAGCCGGATAATCTATTCCAATACTATTGATTTAATACATAAAACTTCAGAGAAGGGAGAGTGAATAATTTGGAATGGAATAGAGAGACTGAGAGTTTCATCCTTATTATTTACATACTAATTCCAACGCTTGTAGTTGGAGCAGCCATAATAGGATTGATTTTTTTGTTAAGGAAGTCGCTGAAATCTAGAAATAAAGGGAAGAATGAAAAATAAAATCCAAGTTTTCATATCAGTAAAGGATATGTCGCTAATATCAAGGAGGTTTCATGATGAACAATGGAAAAAAGGGATTGTCACCAGAACAAAGAGAAGAGCTACTTGTAATATTGAAAGCTCGATTTAATAAAAACATGAGCCGTCATACAGGTATTGAATGGGCGGCAATACAAGTAAAACTTGAAGCTAATTCTGATAAGCTATGGTCACTATATGAAATGGAAACAACCGGTGGTGAACCAGATGTTGTTAGCTATGATGAAGCGACTGGGGAATACGTTTTTTATGACTGCGCAGCAGAAAGTCCAAAAGGCCGTAGAAGTGTTTGTTATGACAATGAAGCACTAGAGTCAAGAAAGCAACATAAGCCTGATAATAGTGCTATCGAAATGGCAGCTGCCATGGGCTGTGAGCTATTATACGAAGAACAGTATCGCGAGCTACAGCAGCTTGGACAATTTGATTCTAAAACTTCGAGCTGGATAGAAACTCCTTCTGATATTAGAAAGCATGGCGGTGCGATTTTTGGTGATTACCGTTTTGGCAAAGTTTTTGTATATCATAACGGAGCGGAATCTTATTATGCCGCTAGGGGTTTCCGTTGCTCGCTTAAGGTCTAAGGAGTAGAACCGAATGTTCAACGATCTATACGAAGGGGGAGTTTCGTTGCTCCATATAGTAAACGGAGATCATGTTGGCGATAAGCTGAGGAAGGCGAATATTCGCGGAGATATTTTGGTCTGGAGAGAAGTGTATCCGGTAGGTCCGGTATTCGTTGAAATGGACGAGCCCGATCAGAGGTCGACAAGAGTGGAGTATTTGGAGAGAACCATGGGCATTCCGGCAGATGTCTATGTTACAAATTGTAAGTCGCAACAACAGACACTGCAGAACTTCCACAAATACGATGAGGTTGTACTCTGGTTCGAGCATGATTTGTTTGACCAACTGATGCTAAGCTTTTTGTTGCATTGGTTTTCAAAGCGGACACTAGGCCATACAAAACTGAATTTGCTATGTATCGGCGACTACCCAGGTATTGATTCGTTTCGAGGGTTGGGTCAGCTTACAATCAAGCAGTTGGAAACATTGTCAGGTACGTGGAAGAGGATCGAACAGAAGGAACTCGAGGTGGGCAGCAAAATCTGGGAGGCATACGCTTCCCCGGATATAGAAAAGCATGTTGCAATTTTGAATGAGGACAAATTGGAGCTACCCTTTGCTCACGCGGCACTTGAGCTGCACTTATCCCGCCTGCCTTCCGCAATGAATGGGCTGGGAATTGTGGAGCAGACAATTTTGGAGCTTATCCGGCATAGGGTGGTAACCCCGCGCGAGCTGTTTAAAGAGATTGGGAGTCGCTTAAGTTTGCTAGGAATGGGTGATTTGGAATTTTGGTATCGCTTAAGGAGTATGTCGGAACAACCGAATGCACTATTAGAGATACGGGGTGCTCATACTTTTCCTGATTATCGAAAGAAAACTACACCATCTTTTGAAAATTGCGATATTTCATTAACGGAAGTAGGGTTGGAAGTAGCCGCGGGAGTAAAGGACTGGGTGAAGGTGAAGGGAATGAATGAGTGGTATGGCGGTCTGCGGCTACATGGTGATTTAACATGGCGCTGGGATGCAAAGAGAAAACAGTTGGTTCATATATAGGCGTATGCATCGCATATAAGTAAAAGTGCTTTCCTTGTCCTACATCCGCGGTGTATAATTTTGGTTATTGAACAGGGTTACATGCTAGATTGACGTTGAATGAATCTAAGAAATCATACTCCATGACGAAGAAGGTTTCAGTTCATGCGTTTATTTGTACGAGAGAAGGCATTCTACAAAACATTCTTTTCGCTGACTGTGATTATCGGTTTGCAGAGCATCATCTCGTTTGGCGTTAATCTATCAGACAGTTTAATGATCGGTGGATATAGTGAAGCGGCACTTTCCGGCATAGCAATCGCCAATCAATTTCAGTTTGTGTTGCACATGCTCATTATGGGAGTGGGCGAGTGTTTAGTTATTATGGCGTCTAGATACTGGGGTGCCAAAGATGTTGAATCGATTAAGAAGATTGCTAGTATTGGGATGCGTCTTGCGATTGTGATCGGATTGGTCTTCGGGGTTGTTGTCTTTGTATTCCCTGAAAGCTTACTATCCTTGTTTACCAATGATCAGATTGTAATCTCTGAAGGAGTCCGATTTGTTCAAATTATTTGTTTTTCTTATTTTTTCTTCTCTATTACGAGTAGCTTGCTTGCCACATTACGAAGTGTTGAGGTCGTAAAAATCGGATTTATACTATCCTCATCGACGCTCATTATTAATGTTTGTTTGAACTATGTGCTCATCTATGGACACTTCGGCTTTCCAAGTCTCGGAGTTGAAGGATCTGCAATTGCGACCTTGACTGCAAGAATCATCGAGATGATTATCGTCATTACATATGTGAAGCGTTTTGATCAGAAAATCTATTTGAAGCTACGAGATTTTATCCAAGTTGAGAGAGAACTGTTTAAGCGGTATCTTAACATCGGACTTCCAATCATCCTGTCCAACATGAACTGGGGAATCGCCATGGCGGTACAGACAGCTATTCTTGGGCATATGGGAGCAGCAGTGATAGCTGCAAACAGTATTGCGAATACGTTCTTTCAGATTGTAGCCGTTGTCGTGTTCGCCTCTGCTAGTGCGACAACAATTATTATCGGCAAAACAATCGGTGAGGGTCGCATAGACAAAATTAAAGACTACGCCAAAACGCTTCAAATGCTGTTTCTCATCATCGGCGTTTGTACTGGTGCAGTTCTATATATGATAAAAGGCCATGTTCTCGACTTTTATTCGGTCTCTGGTGAGGCGAAGGTTTTTGCGCTGCAGTTCATGACCGTGTTATCGATCACTGTCATTGGAACCGCCTATCATATGCCGAGTTTAACAGGGATCGTTCGCAGTGGTGGAGATACCAAATTTGTTCTGTACAATGACACCATATTTATGTGGCTGATTGTAATACCAGCATCAGCTTTGTGTGCATTTGTATTTGACCTGTCGCCGTTAATAACAGTCATCTGTCTTAAATCGGATCAAGTGCTCAAATGCTTTGTCGCTGTCATCAAAGTTAACCGATTCAGATGGATCCGATCGTTTGGTCATCATGCTGAAACGAAAAAAACTTCGCTATCTGCAAAGTGAGAAAAAGACGACCGTATTCTGATTTCTGGAGTAATGGCCGTCTTTTCGTTTTTATTGAGGGCTATTGACGACCACTCAATTACAACACACTTGACACTCTCAAAATAAATACATGCTATCATTAACCCTACTAACAGTTGCAAGAACACAGAGGTGACTTATGTATTACAGAATAATCCGCAATGACATTTTAAAAAGTAAAGTAATAACGCTGACAACGATGATATTTGTCGCTGCAGCAGCTAATCTCGTTTCTCTCGCGGCAATACTCATTGTCAATCTATCGGGCTCGTTGGATACGCTTATGACACAAGCGAAGACGCCACATTTTATGCAGATGCATTCGGGTGAGATTGATACTGCGCGGCTTAAGGCTTTTGCAGAGCAGAATAGCAACGTCGATGAGTTTCAAGTGGTTGAATTTCTGAACATGGACGGTTCTCAATTTATTTTTGGGGAAAAGTCGCTTGCGAACAGCGTTCAGGACAACGGTTTAAGCGTACAGAGTGAAAAATTCGATTATCTTCTTGATCTTAACGGTAATGTTATCAACGTTTCCGATGGCGAGCTTTATGCTCCAGTCAGCTATATGAAGGACAACACTACAAAGGTTGGCGACAAAACCTTAATAAGCGGAAAGGAATTTACCGTTGCGGGATTTCTCCGCGATTCGACCATGAATTCCTCGCTCTCCGGATCAAAGAGATTTCTTGTAAGCAACAATGATTTCGCGGAAATAAAAGACCTTGGTAATATCGAGTATCTGATAGAGTTCAGATTAAAGGATTTGTCTTCGGTCGGCGCTTTCGGAACCGCTTATGCCACCGCAGGACTGGAAGCGAATGGACCAGCGGTTACCTATACGCTTTTCAAAATGATGAACGCACTTTCCGATGGGATGATGATCGGGGTTATTCTACTTGTAAGTGTACTTGTCGTTGCCATTGCATTGATGTGCATACGCTTTACACTCCTTGCAAAGATCGAAGACGATTACCGTGAAATTGGTGTTATGAAGGCAATAGGGCTGCGTGTCTCCGACATCAAGAAGATTTATCTCGCGAAATACGCGTCGATTGCGTTGGCAGGTTCAATTCTCGGTTTTGCACTTTCGTTTGTGTTCAAAGACATGCTTCTTAAAAATATTAGGCTTTATATGGGCGGAAGTGAAAATTCTTCATTTGCCCTGCTGTTCGGAATAATTGGCATACTGCTCGTATTCCTAGCTATTATTGCCTATGTTAACAGAGTGCTGAAGCGTTTTCGGAAAATATCCGCCGCGGAAGCTATACGATTTGGCAATACTCAGGAAAAATCCGCGGGTACAAAGCGTTTTAGCCTAAGCGGAAATAGGCTATTTAACACGAATGTTTTTCTCGGTATCAAAGATGTTCTTGCAAGGAAAAGAATGTACGCCACAATGCTTGCCGTGCTAGTGATTTCGGCATTTATCATGATCGTTCCGCAGAACCTGTATAACACAATTTCCTCAAAGGGCTTCATCAAATATATGGGGATCGGAAGCTACGATATGCGCATTGACATTCAGCAGGCTGATAATATTGAAGAGAAAGCTGCTGAAATTGTAAAGGCCATGAGCAGCGACAGCGCCATAACCAAGGTAGCCGTCCTTACAACAAAAACATTCAAAGCAAAAACGGAAGACGGGTCAGAGGAAAATATTAAAATTGAACTCGGCGATCATTCGATATTTCCTATCGCCTATTCCGAGGGCAGAGCGCCCGCCACAGAAGACGAAATTGCGCTATCGACTGTAAACGCCGATGAGATGAGCAAGAAGATCGGCGATGCCATTACGCTACTGATTGAGGGGAAAGAGAGAGACCTCACAGTAAGCGGAATCTATTCCGACATTACCAACGGCGGCAAAACCGCAAAGGCTATATTCACCGACAATTCGTCGGACATTATATGGAGCATTGTCAGCGCTGAACTTTCGGATAAGTCTCTTGTCGACGGAAAAGTTTCGGAATATGCGGACAAGTTTGTGTTTTCAAAGGTTTCGGACATTGATGAATTTGTTACACAGACATTCGGCTCGACAATAAGCTCCGTTGGCAAGGCTTCCTATGCCGCAATTGCCGTTTCGCTGATTATAACTG
The DNA here is from genome assembly GCA_029203125.1 of Candidatus Cohnella colombiensis. Classification (GTDB taxonomy): domain Bacteria; phylum Bacillota; class Bacilli; order Paenibacillales; family Paenibacillaceae; genus Cohnella; species Cohnella colombiensis. Next base: position 2,880,986 of record CP119317.1, on the reverse strand, counting down.
TACTTGTTACACTGTTGTTTATGAAAATGCTTGTTGCAAAGGACAGATATTCCATTGCCGTAATGAAGGCATTCGGTTTTACAAACTCGGATATTAAGGTGCAGTATGTTTCGCGATCAGTGTTCATTCTGGTTGTTGGAATTGTTCTCGGCACGCTTCTGGCAAACACTCTCGGAGAGATACTTGCGGGCTTTGCGATCTCCTCATTTGGAGCATCAAAGTTTAATTTTGCGGTTAATCCGCTTACGGCATATTTGCTTAGTCCGCTGATGATGATTATCGCGGTACTTATCGCAACAATGTTCGGCACATCACGCGCGGGACAAATAAAAATATCCGAACATATAAAGGAGTAGGCAGATGAAGAAGATAATTATCGGTGACAAGATCATAAAATCCTTCGGCGTGGGCGATGAACAGCGCAATGTTCTGGATGGAGTGTCCGTTGAGATTAACGAGGGTGAGTTCGTTGCGGTGATGGGACCTTCTGGATCTGGAAAATCAACGCTAATGTTTGCACTGAGTGGAACGGATGGCGTTGATAGCGGAAAGGTCATGCTTGACGGCAAGGATTTATCGACGGTCTCTGAGAATGAGCTTTCAGATATACGTAGAACAGCAATGGGATTTGTTTTTCAGCAGCCGACGATGTTGAAAAATCTGAATATCCTCGATAACATCATTCTGCCATCCATACGCGGCAACAGAAAAAATGTCGCGAAAATTACGGAGAAGGCACGAGTACTTATGAAAAGTGTAGGCATTGCGGAGCTTGAAAAGCGCAACATTACACAGGTTTCGGGAGGTCAGCTTCAGCGAGCTGGAATATGCCGCGCGATTATGAATAGCCCGAAAATCATCTTCGGCGACGAGCCCACGGGTGCGCTCAACTCAAAATCTGCGCAGGAGATTATGGACCTATTTTCCGAAATCAACTTTGACGGAACTGCGATTATGCTTGTAACTCACGATGCGAAGGTTGCAGCGCGAACAGAGCGTATTATGTTTATGCGTGATGGAAAAATCGTGAGCGAGCTGAAGCTACCAAAGTTTGACGGGACGGATATGGATGGCAGAATCGAAAAAGTATCTGTGAAAATGCTGGAAATAGGAATTTGATTAGTTGAATCAAGATTCGTACATCCCCCCTGGGCTGCATAATATGTGATCAACCGTTTCTTATTTAGCTCTAATGGTTGTGATCGAGGTTAAATCATTGATTTTGCGTTGATTTAATTTTTAATGGTTGTATCAGAGGTTATTTCGGTGCTTTGACGTAGATTCTGCACATTTTCCTTGAATAGCGCGTATGGTAACCGTTAGATTTTTAATTGCATTATTCTTTGCAATTAACCTCTGTTACAACCGTTACAGCCTACATCACATCATCATTCAGCCGATATGAACGGTATCGCTGTTTGCCACTGGAAACAATAAGCAGGTTTTTAGCGATGAGAGAACGAAGTACGACTCTGGTGCGGTTTTCCGAGAGCAAAAGATGCGCTGATAATTCTCGAGGCTCAAATGGGCGCATTTGTCTGCGGGCAAATCTTAGTGTTTCAGCTTCGGCCCAAGTAAGTTCAGAGTTCACGGTGATCGACAAAAACTTTCCAACAAAGGCAAGCACCAATTTTTTGCAAACACTCGGATCATCGCGAATTGACAAGTAAGCGATGGGGAAAAACAACCATCCGTCCAGGGATAATAAGGCTTGCTTCATACATAAATCCTTAAATCGATTCGTTTCAATATCTCTAGCGTGACTTCCATAGTCTTGAATCTCGATGCACCCTTTTGCACCACCGGGCATATAGGCAAGATCTAGATATCGATACTTGTTATCTAAGTCGCGCACTTCATATTCTGGATGTAGATCTTTGAGATTTCCGATGACAGGGAACCATATTTTACGCAGAAATGTAACAGTCCCATGACTTAGGCCCTTCCTCAACAGTTCGCACCTTCTTGGATTTTTCTCCTCAGCGATTATTGCTTTTAACCAATTCTCATATACATCATCAAAAGACAAATTCATTTTCCTACCTTCCTTCATCTCCTAATAAACACGAAAAAACCGCATTGGTACGATATGCATAGGAGCATCGTATCAATGCGGTATGTGCTTCACACTGTAAAATTGAATTTACTGTATCATATATAGTCGGGTTCAACAAGTTTTTATATATTCAATGCGCTCATTGAAATAGTCGTACCGAATCTACATGTTCAATAAATTTCCTTCAAAAGCTTATATACTTCATCTATAGTGAGGCCAAAGGATTTGTAATAGGTAATATCAATAGCCATCTGCTTCAGGATCATTTGATTGCGTTTTTGAAGCATTTCATCGGGTGAGAGATCAGCTACAAAACATCCTTTGCCAGTTACGGTGTAAATCAAGCCATGTCGTTCGAGCTCTTCCCACGCTTTCTTGACGGTGATGATACTAACACTTAGCTCCGTAGCCGCTTGTCGTATAGGTGGAAGACTATACCCAATCTCAAGTTCGCCATTGAGAATTTGTACGCTGATTTGTTCAAAAAGCTGCTGATATATGGGTTTATCAGATGTGTTCGAAATCGCTATGTTCATTATATATCCACTTTCTCAAACCGTTTGTTGGCAATATAATAAGCGATTATCGTAAATATCGCAAATATCACGATGCCCATGATCAGGATGGATAGTTGAATGGCCAAATTGTCAGCACCAGTTCCTTTGAAAAGATCATATACGAAAGAATTTTTTATGCCGAGCCATTCTGCGCCTCCCACAAACAGCATAGCTGCTGCAATGGCTACAATGTTTGCCGCTCCGTATTTATATGCCGTCTTGTAATACATGGTAATAAAAATGATGTTGAAAATCGCCAGCATGACGAAACAGAGTCCCCAGAAACCAAAGGAGGGTGGGAAGAAAATGTACTTCAGATTTGGATACAAACGTAGCGTTATCACACCATAAATCATGGCAACAACAATATGCAATACCTCTAGGATTACAATAACGGACACCCTTGCTTTTACAATGTCTTTTTTGGTTACAGGTAGCATACTTGAAAATATTAAATCGTTCTGAGTTTTATAGACTGCAAACATGTTCGGTATCGTAAGAAAACAAAAGTAAAGGATGACAAAGAAATATAACCATGCGGGAATTAGCATTAAGGCACCTGTCAAAAATGGCATGATATAAAAGAAAGGATTTACGCCTAACTTTAATTCTTTCATTAATAAGTTATACATACATATCCTCCTTTTTCGAGCAGTAGATCATAATCTCCTCAAGATTCGGTACGGATGATTTAATATCTGATGATGGATCAAAGTCTTTTGTAAGGATCAAGCCTGTAAAGCCAAAAGAATTTGTTTTGTATGCGATTAGTTGGTTTTTGACCAGATCCAATTGCTCTTTCTTACCATTCAACAGGCGATACGTATCGATAAATTGTTCCTTCTCTGCACTGTTGATAATTTGTCCGTTATGGATATAGGTAATATAATCTGCGATTTTTTCCAAGTCGGATGTAATATGAGTTGAAAACAGGATGCTGATCTCGCCATCTTGCACAAGCTCCTGAAAAATATCCAACAGATTATCTCTGGCAACTGGATCAAGTCCACTTGTTGGTTCATCCAGAATAAGAAGCTTTGCACCGTGTGATAAGGCAATGGCCAAGCTATATTTTACTTTCATGCCAGCTGACAATTCAGCTATTTTTTTGTCTTCAATCAAGTTGAATTTTTTCAAATACTTGTAATAGGTTTCATCTTCCCAATTCGAATAGAATCTTTTGATCACATTCGTTAACGTTTTGATTTTACTGCGCGTATAGAAGTTGATGTCGCCAAATGCAGAGCCAATCTCTTGTTTCAATTCAACTTCATGCTCGGCCATGTTCTTACCCAATATATGAATCTCGCCGCTATCCTTACGTACCAAATTCAAAATGGATTTGATGGTGGTTGTTTTTCCCGCACCGTTAGCTCCGATAAATCCCATGATATAACCCTGTTCCAGTTGAAAAGATACGTTTTGTAAAAGAAAATGTTCATATTTTTTATTTAAATTTCTGATATCTAATGCCAGCATATTGTCTCCTCCATTTCGAAACTGTGTATGTTGTGCATGCACAATATATCATCGAGGTCGTTCTTATGTCAATAGGTGTTCGATAGTTTATCTTCGAAAATTTATGAATAGACCACTCTGGTCTACTTGTGATATATTATAGTCGACCACACTGGTCTATCGTTCGTTTGAAAGGAATACAATGATGACGAAAGGAGCGGTTTGGATGTCAAAGCCATTTGAAAGCCTTGCGACTAGTAAACAACAACGGATCATCAACGCAGCATTAAAAGAATTTACGGACAAAGGCTTTGAACAAGCCTCAACCAATCAAATTGTCAAAGATGCAGGTATTGGCAAAGGAATGCTGTTTTATTATTTCAATAGTAAAAAAGATCTGTATTTGTACTTAATCAAATATTGTCTGGACATAACGGAACATAAGTATTTCAGCTTAATAGATGCGAATGAGCGAGATTTATTTGAAAGACTGAAAAAAATAGCTCTTGTTAAATCAGAATTTTTGAAGAAGTACCCAGACGCTATGAATTTTATATCGACGATTGTACTTAATGGTTTCGAGGAGATGGACGATGAACTCCAAGCTCGGATGGAGGCAATGAAGGGCATTGGATACGAGAAAATGTATGGTAATTTAGACGAATCGTTGTTTAGAGAAGATATTGATGCTAAGAAAGCTTATCACCTCATTCGCTGGACCTTCGCTGGGTATGAGGAAGAACTCAAAAATCGTTTAAGGGATCAAGATATGCGTTCCATAGATTTCGAACCTTACTTCGCACAATTTTTTGACTACCTCGATGTGATGCGTACTTGTTTTTATAAATGAGGAGGTTGAGAGACGTGACTGTATTAAGAACAAACCAATTAACGAAGAAGTTTGGGAATTTTACAGCTTTAGATGGTGTTAACATGGAGGTGGGCAAGGGTGAGATTTATGGTTTCATCGGGCCTAACGGAGCTGGGAAATCAACGACGATCCGCGTGCTGCTGGGTATTCTAAAGGCAACGTCAGGTGAGGTGAAGATTTTCGGTCAAGATGCTTGGACGAATGCCGTTGATATTCATAAGCGAGTTGCGTATGTACCAGGCGATGTGAACTTATGGCCGAACTTAACCGGTGGGGAAGTCATTGATCTATTCGTGAAATTGCGTGGGACTAACCATTCGAGCAAGCGCGAACAGTTGATCCAACAATTCGATTTGGATCCATCAAAGAAATGCGGCACCTATTCAAAAGGGAATCGACAAAAAGTAGCATTAATAGCTGCTTTCTCCTCAGAGGCAGATCTATATATATTGGATGAACCAACGTCGGGTCTTGATCCGCTGATGGAAATGGTGTTCCAGGAATGCGTGATGGAAGCAAAAAGAGAAGGCAAGAGTGTATTGCTGTCCAGTCATATTCTATCAGAAATTGAAAAGCTGTGTGACAAAGTCAGCATTATTCGCCAAGGTAAAATCATAGAAACAGGGTCTTTAAATGAATTACGCCATCTTACTAGAACCCAATTAATTGTAGAAACCAAACAACCCATGATTGCTTTAAACGAAATCAACGGTGTTCACAACATTAAAGCGAAGGAGCAAGCATTGTCCTTCGATGTTGATTCTGAACAACTGGACGATGTAATGAAATTTGTCAGTCAATTTGGCATCGTGAAATTGCAAAGCGCACCACCTACGTTAGAAGATTTATTCATGCGTCATTACAATGGGACAGGGCAAGCCACTTCGCAAATAGGAGCAGGAGGTGCATCCTGATGTCGAAGCAAATCTTTCATAATACGGGGTTACTCTCGCGGTTCATCCTACGGCGGGATCGACTTCGTATTCCTGTTTGGATTATTGCGTTAGTGGCTTTTACATGCTTAGTCGCTATTTCATTCACTACATTGTATGGATCAGAACAAGCTCGGCAAGCGATAGCGGAATCGATGAAGAACCCAGCTATGACAGCGATGGTTGGAATCGGATACGGTCTGGATAACTATACGTTCGGGGCGATGATGGCGCATCAACTTTTACTTATGACGTCGATTGTCGTTGGGATTATGAGCATCTTACTCGTCACCCGTCATACACGAGCCGATGAAGAAGAGGGGCGGATCGAGATGGTCCGCTCATTGCCAGTTGGACGGCTATCTAATCTCGGTGCGACTTTTGCGATTTCGTTTGGAACGAATGCATCGTTAGCGTTGATTATCGGTTTTGGGCTGAATGCTTTAGGTATTGAGAGCATGGGTTTGGAAGGTTCATTGTTATATGGGGCTGCTATAGGAGCAATTGGGATTTTCTTTGCAGCACTCACCGCTTTATTCGCACAACTATCGGAGAGTCCAAGAGGTACGATTGGGTTTTCTTTTGCCATATTAGGCATCGCATATCTTGTACGTGCCATTGGCGATGTTAGCATGGATACTCTCTCTTGGTTTTCGCCGTTTGGTTGGGTTCTGAGTGCGAAAGCTTATGTCCACAACAATTGGTGGCCGATTGTATTAACAGTGGGTGTGGCATTGCTCTTAACGATATTGGCATTCTACTTGAATGCCATCCGCGATTTAGAAGCTGGATTTATACCCTCAAAGCCAGGTAAGAAAAAGGCATCAAGCTTTCTACAAAGCCCACTTGGCCTTTCTCTAAGACTGCAACGCATGGGCATCATAGCTTGGGCTATCGGTATGTTCGTTTTAGGTGCAGCTTATGGGTCAGTGCTCGGTGATACTGATTCCTTCTTGGCTCAAAATGGCGCGCTAAAAGATCTCATAACACCGGTTGCCGGGTTTTCGTTAACGGAATTATTTATTGCGATGATCATGTCAGTGCTAGCGATGATTTGTACGATCCCCGTGCTAATGGTCATGTTCAGGCTTAAAGGAGAAGAGAAAAAGAATCGTACGGAGCATTTATTAGGTCGCGCGGTATCCCGCATGCGCCTAATGGGAAGCTATTTTATCGTAAGTATCGCTGTTGGTCTCGTCATGCTGTCGCTTGCTGGTCTCGGTATGGGCGTTGCCGGAGTGGCTGCTATGGACAGCAGCGGAATCACGCTAGGGGTTTTCTACCAAGCAGCTATCGTTTATTTGCCGGCGATATGGATCATGATCGGGTTGGCTGTGTTGTTAGTCGGTATAGCGCCGAGATTAACTAGCTTGCTTTGGTTATATATGGGCTATAGCTTCTTGGTCGTTTATTTAGGTAAGTTATTTCAATTTCCAGATTGGATGAGTAAGCTGACTCCGTTTGGTTATATTTCACAGTATCCGATTGAACAGATGGACTGGGTGAAATCTATCGCCCTGACCACTATTGCGATTGCGATCACGGTCGCGGGATTCGTCGGCTATCGTCGGCGGGATATTCAAGGCTGAGTGTACAGCGTTGAACTTCTATAATCGATTAAACTTTGAAGGAGAATAACAGATGACCATAATCGATAAATTAGCAACTTCTCTAAACCGCAAAGATGAGGGTCCAAATCAGGAGCTGGCAAAATATATTGCCGACCGAGAGGATCGGGAAGCTGTGAAGGAACTTATTGATAACTTGTATAACAGGAACAAGAACATACAAAGCGATTGCATTAAAGTTCTTTATGAAATTGGAGAGCTCAAGCCGTCTCTAATTGCTGAATATAGCAAAGAGTTCATGGCACTGCTCGAACATAAGAACAATCGACTCGTTTGGGGAGCTATGACTGCACTAGATGCGATAACTCTTGAAAATCCGGAAGCTATGTATTCAGCACTTGATAAAATTATTGATATTGCTAACAAAGGATCGGTAATCACCAAAGATCATGGAGTAAATATCCTGATAAAACTTTGTTCTTTCAAACCATATGCTGATCATGCATTCACCTTGCTCATCGAACAGCTTGAGAGCTGTCCGACAAATCAACTTCCCATGTATGCTGAGAATGCAATATCCATCGTTAACGATAATAACAAAGCCTTATTCATTAAGGTGCTTCACTCACGACTCGATGATATTGAAAAGGAGTCAAAACGAAAGCGTGTGGAAAAAGTGATTAAGAAATTGAATTGATTCGACCATGTAAAATTGTATTGACTACATAGGTACTCCATGTTATTGTGTAGCAGTACTCAATATAATTGGTTACCGGAAAGATTGCATACCAAGGAAGTGTTATTCTGGATAATCTAAGTGAAATGCTTAAAGGCGTCTTAGACGGCATTGTGTTGGAAATCATCAGCCGTGGCGAGGTTTATGGTTATGAGATTACAAGGAAGCTGCATGCAATGGGTTTTGAAGGGCTTGCGGAAGCGACAGTGTATGCGTTGTTATTGCGGTTGGAAAAAAATAAGTGGGTTCACATCACAAAAAAGCCTTCGGAGATGGGGCCCCCCCGAAAGTTTTATACGCTCAACGAACGGGGTTTTGAGGAATTAGCTTCATACTGGGTCAGATGGGATTTTCTAAGCGAGCGTATTCACTTTATAAGAAAGAACGGAGGTAAAGACCATGAGCTTAAGTCACGAGATTAAGGAAAAACTGAACCGTTTCGCAAAGGAGCAATCACAGCACTATATGGATGAGGCTGAGATGACCTACATGGAACAGCTGCGGCGAAAAACCGGACAGTCCAAAGATAAGATTATAGCGAAGCTTGCAAAGTTCAAGAGCCGTTCGGAGACAGCGCTTGATGCGCAAAACGATATGATTTTGTATATGAGCGATTACATGAACGATTTGATTGCAAAAGGATCTACCGAACAGCAAGCGTTTGAACGCGCGAAAGAGGAACTTAAGTTTCGCAGTGAAACCGCTAAGTCTGCAGATTTACAGGAGCGATTTGCAGCATACTATGAAAACCGCGACCCTGCCGTTAACGAAGCCATCGGATTGTTTTATGCAGGATTTATGTTTGTTGGGGTTTCAGTAGGAGCGCTTGTTGGATTTCTCGGAAGCGGGGGGCGAGAGATGTTCGTCTCTGGCGGGTGGATTGATACGCTAATCGGCGCTACGATCGGTTTCGTCATCGGAATGGGATCTGGGCTGATCAGCAATGCAATGATTGCTTTGAAGAAAAGAAGTTAAAGCGTGTTGCCAATGTATCTAGAAACGCTGGAGGATGCCTCCAGCGTTTTTGTCGTTTTCAGAATGAAGTCCGATGTATAAGCTAGTATAACTACTATGGTTTGTAATCAATTAACTATCTGATAGAGTAGAAATAAAGGTCATCATTTTGCTTCTGTAGTCCAATTATCACTCTGAGGGGGGAATAGATTGAGAACTACAAAAATTACATTACTGTCACTGGTATTGTTAGCGGGTCTCGTAGCATGCACGGACAAAAATAAAGGAGTTCAGGAGGAATCTACGGTGTCAACAGATGCGAAGCAAACTGCCCAATCAGCGACAACAACACAAACAGCACCAACGATGAAAATTTTCAAAGCCACAGACGACAATGTGAAATTACTAGGGCGGACTTATGAGTACAACGATGCGCTATGGTTGGCTCTATCTGGAAGTGGCGTGGAATTTTCGTTCTATGGAACAAAAGCAGAGATTACTCTCAAAGGGGATCAGATCGCATCAAGCTCCAGTAATCACGCTAGAATAGGTATTTATGTAAATGGCGCTCGCGTAATTGACGATCTGTTAAATGAATCGAGGAAAACATACACCGTATTCAATAGCGATACAGAACAGAACGTGACAGTACGGGTTGTTAAACTATCAGAAGCGGCGATGTCGACCGTGGGGATTCACGAGATAAGCGTGGATGCCAAGGAAGGGATCACCCCAACCCAGACAAATGTACATAAAATAGAATTTATCGGCGACTCCATTACTGCTGGTTACGGTGTGGATGATGAGAATAAGGACCATCACTTTTCCACAGCTACTGAAGACGTTACGAAAACGTACGCTTATAAAACAGCGCTTGCACTTCAGGCTGACTATAGCATCGTTGCCTACAGCGGTTTTGGTATTATTTCGGGCTATACAAGTAACGACCATAAAGCAGACTCGCAGCTTGTACCCAACTACTATGACAAAGTGGGTATGTCTTATGGTAAATTTGACGGTACATTAGCTGCCCAGTCCGTAAGCTGGGATTTCAATCGGTTCATTCCCGAACTTATTGTAATTAATCTTGGATCGAATGATGATTCTTACACCAAAGATGATGCTGACAAACAAGCGGAATATGCCCGGCAGTATGTTGAATTTCTTAAACAGATTAGAGGTAACAATGCCAACGCCACAATTCTATGTACCCTCGGGATCATGGGAGATAGACTATTCCCCCTAGTTGAACAAGCAGTTGCCGATTATACGAAAGAAACCGGAGATAACAAAATCGGGACGATGAAGTTTGACGTGCAGTCAGCAGTCGATGGATATGCTGCGGACTGGCATCCTACTGAAGCAACTCAATCCAAAGCTGCAGAAAAGCTAATTGCTAAGATTAAAGTGTTTATGAATTGGTAGTAAGCACATCACAGATTATATATGGTATTATTACTCAATATATTACCATCTTCTAGGAGGATTTCGTATGAAAATCAGGTTATTACGCAACCTTGTACTACTATTTTTGATGCTATGCGTCGCGCTGCCTGGAGGGCTACTTCAGCCAATCTATGAAGTACAAGCTGCGAGTGTAAAGCCAGTAGCTACATATACATCTCCACAAAAGATCAAGTTCGTTAGCTATAGCAAGGCTTGGACTGTTGCAAAGCTTAAGCAGTTATCTGCTGAGCTATTGAAGAATGTCCATGGTGAGGAACTCGCTTACTTAAGCGAGGTTGAGTTGTCTGCCGTGAATAAGGAAGGTGAAGATGGGGTTGCCCACATGAATTATAGCTGGACCAAGGGCGACATGTCGGATTTAGTGATGGACAAAGGCACGAAAATCGTGCTCTACAATGCCAATTCTAATACGACGATTGAGAGTGTTGCAGCAACATTGAGCCATGAATACGGACATCATTTTACCCACTATTGGTTGATGAAAAAGGAACATAAGCTACCTAGCAATCCAAAGTCCAAATGGGTGGCGCTACGAGGGATCAAAGGCTACCCTGTTGTGTTCACAGAAGACGCTGAGGAGCCAGGCTACTCGCATTTTTGGGACGCTGCAGAGATTATGGCGGATGACTATATGGTGATGTTCGGATCACCAACTGGAAAGCAAGCGATGGCAAATTCGATGTTGAAGGAGGAGATTGGATTTTTTCAAGGCGTTGAAAATGAACAAATCCCCTCGGTGATGGCGCTACCGAAGGTACGTAGCTATTGGCTTCAACTCAGCGGAATTAAGGATCCTCAGCCACTTTCGTTTAAGGAACCGAAGCTAACTGCAATTACTGCAGTTACAACGATTGATGGAGACATAGTTCATAAATTTACATACGAAGCTGGGTCGACAAATGCGGAGCTTGCGAAGAGACTGCAATATGGTGTTTATTGGTCAGAGGATGCGTCAGACGAATCCTTTTCAATTGATTATACTGAACTAGTAACAGGTAAGCTGTCCATCCAACTCGATTATGCCCTGCCTCAGGCCAAACGGGTCATCATTACTGTATATGCATACGATCCGAAGACGAAGCAGTATGTATACGCGAAGCGGCAGGCATATAATTTATCTAATCTGAAAAAGCCTATTAAATTAGCTCAATAAAGGCGGAAGCCTTGACAATAAACTGATTTAGCACTACGATAGTTGAAAAATATGATCAACGGAGGTACCGACCAATGAAGCAGTAATCCTATCTTTGGGCTAATGATAGCTTGTACAAGAGATGGGATTCGTCTGTTCATTTTCGGATACTGATTGATCAGTGTACGCCTTTATTGGCGTATGCGCCATTCGGGACGGACGAACTCTCTCTATGACTAGAGGGGGTTTTTTTGTATGTTGATGATAAAAGCTAACAATTTGACAATAAGCTATGGAAATCGGGATATCATCTCGGATGCAACGTTGTACATGTACAAGGGTGAGAGGATCGGATTGGTAGGGAGGAACGGCGAGGGAAAGTCGACACTCCTCTCCCTGTTGGCAAGCATGCTGGATCCAGACACAGGTACCATTGAACGTTATGGCAGTATCGCTTACATTCCACAACTAGATGATTGTGATGACAGTGCTAACGCTATATTTTCGAAAAAATGGGGGTTGCCAGAGAAAGAACGAGCGATGATTAGCGGTGGGGAGAGCACACGGAGAAAGATCGCGTCTGCACTCTCATCTAATGCCAATGTGATTATCGCCGACGAACCCACGAGTCACTTGGATGTTGAGGGAATCGAACAACTGGAAGTGGAGTTGCTGGCGTTTGATGGTGCATTGCTGCTAACTTCTCATGATAAAGTGTTTCTGAACAAGCTATGTACGCAAATTTGGGAGATCGAGCGGGGGAAGCTGACGTTCTATGAAGGCAACTATGACGCTTATCTCGTTCAGAAGGGACAGCAGCGGGAGAAGGAAAAGAAGGACTATGGCGAATATGTTCGAGAGAGAGAGCGGTTAACGAAAGCTGCACGCCAACTGAAGGAGAAATCAAATGCGATTAAGAAAGCACCTAGTCGGATGGGCAATTCTGAGGCTAGGCTGCATAGGCGCAGCTCTGGGCAGATCAAGGCGAAGCTTAATCGAGCTGTCGATGCGATTGAGTCGCGGATTGAGCAGTTGGAGACGAAGGAGAGACCTAAGGAAGCGGATGCAATTATTTTCGATGTTGCAAGCTTTAGTACGCTCCATGCGAAGCGGGTCGTACAGTTTCAAGGCTGTTCGCTACAGGTCGGTGATCGTCTGTTAAAAAGCCACATTCATGGCGAGGTGCTTACCCAAAGCACGCTTGCGATTATCGGTCCGAACGGATCAGGGAAATCTACTTTAGTGAAAAAGATCGTTAGCCTTGATCCAGAGCTTCGTATAGCGGGTGCAAGTAAGATAGGGTATTTTTCACAGCATCTGGACAATTTGATTGCATCGGCAACGATTTTGGACAATGTCAGGAGCGAGAGTCGGTACAACGAAACGTTCATTCGTACGGTTTTGTCCAGATTGGCTTTCAAGAGGGACGATGTGCATAAGCGAGTGGAAGATCTGAGCGGTGGGGAAAGAATGCGGGCATCGCTCGCGAAAGTGTTTCTTGGTGACTACAATGTGCTTGTACTCGATGAACCGTCGAATTACCTCGATCTTCAGACGAAGGATTCGCTGATCGAGGTGATGAAGGCGTATCCAGGCACGATTGTGATGGTGACACATGATCGTTCAATGGTGGATGCTCTTGCAACTCATGTGCTGTCTATGGGTGAGGAAGTGCCAAGAGTGCGAATGGTTGATCAACGGTTGATTGATGAGTGTTCTGAAGGAGAGAATGACCATCAAGATGAGCTGCTGACCATTGAGCTGGAAATCATAGATGTGCTAGGGAAGCTGTCTAAAGTATTGGGCGATCTGGAGAAGCAGGGGTTAGAGAGTAGGTTTCAACAACTGTGCAGCAGAAAGGCTCGGTTGAAATCTAAGTCGTAGTTACAAAAGGGAAATTTGAAAAGGGATTGCCGTTCCACGGCAATCCCTTTCTTACTGATCAGCTCATTTACTCCCATTAACCTACTCGTGATCATTGCCGCCGCGGATGTATAGGATGGAAAAACCGATTAAATGCGCCACACTATTGTTACGTGATCTGAAGCTCCTTCAGCAGCTCGTGCTTGATCCGTTCAATGATCGAGCTGTTCATCGCCTTGAGATAAATTTGCTCGAGTTCATCAAGAAGGGATCTTGTGTGCGCAAGTTCACTAATCGATTGCTTCATTGCGCTAGTGTATTGTGCTTTCACTTTGCTAATTTGCTCCGCATAAGTTTCATCGGTATCCGAATTTATGCAGCGCTCATACATATCTACAATCTCATCGGAAGGGCGATCTGGGTTATATTCGTGTGGCGCTGTGCTATCGAAGATAGCGAACCCTAGCTCACGTACAATGATCATATCGAGGCTATTGGGATCGAAGCCGCAATGGTATATTTCGACATTGAGGCCTCTTTCGATCGCAGTGTTCGCTAGCTTTTTCAACAGAGTGGATTTTCCCGATCCGGGCCTTCCTTTAAGGAGATACCTTTTCAGCCCCTCAGTGAGGTTGGGGACATAGTCGATCGCCCCATCAGGTGTCGCAGCTCCTAGGAATCGATGATCAACTCGGCTTTTCTTTTCTAGTTTGCTACTGCCGAAGAGTACGCTTATATATTCCCCACATAGGAGATCAGCACCTAGGAAGTCCATGTTAGAAATATAGAGTTGCTCCCACTCATCGTGGATTCGTAATGCTTCCGAAAATCCGGAATAAGCTCGCCCGAACGCTTGTGTGATGCTGTCATTCAGTCGTGCAATATCCGATTGTTGAGTAAGAAGTTGATCGGATCTGCATGCCTCATCTAATTCTACGTATTGGACATCAACGTTCAAGCGAGTAGGTACAATAACATGAGGTGCCGTTGTGTCAATAATGGCAACCTTAAGTTCAGGAATGATTAGCCCATCAAGCGAATGGGGGTCCGAGGCGCAATGTATGAACCATATTTCATGCCCCGTCTCACTTAGTTGATTTCCGATTTGTTCCATGTTAATCAGTTTGCCGGTACCCACTCCTCCCCGCAATACGACAACACGATCCAATCCTTGCAAAGACGAATCAAGCATACTCGTGAAACCGTGAGCCGTATTGCCCCCAGTATAAAAATGACGGGAAACTCCAGTCATAATTGCCACACCTCTCTAGGCTAATATCATAGCGTATGCTTCATCGTATTATGGGCTAGAGAGAAAGGTGCATCGACTTTTGGTTTAAGCTTCCATCCTCTGCGCTGTATAGAGTCGATAGTAGAGACCACGACGAGCAATGAGCTCATCGTGTGAACCGGATTCTGCAATCCCCTTATTGTTCACATACATAATGCGATCGCAGTTTTTAATGGTGGAAAGTCGATGCGCGATTATAAAAGAAGTTCTTCCCTTAAGTAGCTCATTCAAGCCTTGTTGGAGCAACCGTTCGGTCTTGGCATCGATCGACGAAGTAGCTTCGTCCAGGATTAGAATGCGCGGGTCAGCGAGCAACGTTCTTGCAAAAGAAATGAGCTGTCGCTGTCCCTGTGATAGCTTTGAACCACGCTCGTTGACCTCTGTCAGGTAACCGTGTTCGAACTCGCGGATGAACTCATCGGCACAAACCGTCTTTGCAGCGGCGATAATTTCCTCTTCAGTGGCATCAAGTTTTCCGTAACGGATATTGTCCATGATCGTGCCGGAGAAGATGAAGCTGTCCTGCAGCATTATTCCCATTTGGCTACGTAAGGACCTCAATGTTACCTGCGAGATGTCATGACCGTCGATAAGAATTTTACCGTCAGTGAGATTATAGAAGCGTGAGATCAAGTTGACGACCGTTGTTTTACCAGCACCAGTCGGTCCAACCAAAGCAATACTTTGCCCTGCCTTGATATCGAACATGAGGTTCTCCAAAATGTTGATTCCTGGGTCATAGGCAAAGGTCACGTTATCGAAGGTCACATTGCCCTTAACGGACGGCAGTTCTCTCGCATCGGGAACATCGCTGACAGTAACGGGCTCATCAAGCGTTTCGAAAATTCGCTCAAGGTAAGCAACAGCGTTAATGAAGTTGTTGTACAAGTTTGAGAGATTCAGGATCGGTTGCCAGAAGCGCGCAGCGTAGCTGCTCATAGCGAGAATCACCCCGAAGGTTACATTCACAGGGTCGAGTGCTAGTAGACCCACTAGATAAATCAACATCGTTACCATTGTGGCCAAATTATCGACTGAAAAGGGGACAAGGTTATTGAAAATCATAGCCCGCATCCACACTTGGCGATAATTTCCTGATAGGCGTGAGAATGTGCCAGCATTGTGCTGTTCACGAGAGAAGATCTGTGTTACGCGAATACCGCTGATACTCTCCTGTAAATATGCGTTTAGATTGGAGCTTTTGTTAGACACCGATTGCCAAGCTCGCCGTTGGCGGGTCTTAATGAGTAACATGATCGCGAGGAAGACAGGCAATCCTGCGAGAATGATCAGCGAAAGCTGAACATTGACGGCGAACATGAATGCAGCGATAAAGATCAGATTTATAATTTCAAGAATAAAGTTGATTATCCCGTTGGATAACACATCCGAAACCGAGTTGACATAGTTAACGACCCGGATGAGGATCTTACCCTGCGGTCGGTCGTCGTAATATTTGAACGGCAGTTGTTGTAGATGCTTGAATAAATCTGTACGAATCTCGAAAATAACGTCCTGCCCGACTCGCGTCATGATCCGCGAGCGGATGGTAGCCAAATAAACGCTGACGATGATCGTTACAAGCATCAGCGCTGACCAACCCACAAGAGCGGAGGCGTCTTTTGCAGGAATAGTCACATCGACAACATGCTGCATAATGAGCGGGGCCGTAAGTGCAATAGCCGCTGATAGCGCGCTCAGCACTAACGAGATGATCATAGGTTTCTTATGCTGCTTTATATACACATACGCACGTCGAAAGTGCTTAATATCGAAGGGAGACTCTAAATCTTCGTCGATGTCGAATTTATTCCTTGCCATGAGTAGTCACCTTCCTTTCAATCCCCTCGTTCTGTAGCATAAACACATCGTAGTAATATCCACGCTTCTCCAGCAACTCTGCATGAGTTCCTTGTTCGACCAGGCGACCGCCATCCAGAATGAGGATGCGATCGGCCTGTGCGGTAGTAGACACACGCTGTGCAATAATGATCTTCGTACAAGGATAATCAAGCTCGCGCAAACTTTTTTGAATGTGTTCCTCCGTCTCAAGATCGACAGCAGAGGTTGTGTCATCCAGAATCAGAATAGGCCGTCGGACTGCCATAGCACGAGACAATGCGATACGTTGCTTCTGCCCACCGGACAGACCGATCCCACGTTCCCCCACAATGGTGTCATATCCTTCGGACATCTTGGTAATGAAATCATGTGCGGAAGCGAGCTGGGCATAAGTTATCGCCTCTTCCTCCGGAAGATCAGGGTTGCCATATGAAATGTTTCCCTCGATTGTATCGGAGAACAAGAGAACGTCTTGGGTCGCTACGCCAATGTTTCCACGAAGCTCGTCAAGCTCAAGCTTACTCACATCCAAGCCATCAATGAGCACACGCCCCTTGGCTACATCGTAAAAACGTGGAATCAGGTTCACGAGTGTCGTCTTTCCTGAGCCCGTTGAGCCCATAATCGCGATCGTTTCACCAGGCTCTACAGTAAAGCTAATATCGTCCAGTACAATCGCTTTATCGTATTTGAAGGTTACATGATCAAATGTTATGCGGCCTTCAAAACGGCGCATTTCCAGAGCTCTGTGTTCATTGGTGATACTAGGTTGGGAATAATAGACCTCAATAATTTTTGTCGTGCTGGCCATAAAGCGTTGAACGTCATTAATGATAATACCGATGTTGCGCATCGGGTTGGAAACGGCCCAGAGGAGCGAAGAGAAGGCGGCGAATTCACCGAAGCTAATACGACCGTTCATGACAAACAGCCCGCCTGCCAGCACTAGGATTACGTAAAATGCTTGAGCTAACGTTTCCAGATATGGAAAGTAATCGAGCCATACAAGTGCAGCGGTCTTGTTCGCCTTGGAATAATTGACGTTCTTATCGGTAAACTTCTCGACTTCAAACTCTTCACGCGCGAAGGCCTTGATAACACGATTCCCTGCAATATTTTCCTGCGTAATGGTGTTGAGCTGAGATAGCCGCTCGCGCAGGTCGACATACATTGGGCGAACGCGCTTTGCAAATATATATGCGATTATAAAAATCGGTGGCGCCAAAATAAGCAGCCAGAGTGTTAATTCAGCATCAATTACAAAAAAATAAACGACTGCAGCGACGAAGATCGTTAATGATTCGATGATCGTCTTTATAATCCATGCCATCGAGTGCCGTACCATGTCCAAATCGCCTGTCATCTTCGTCATGAGATCGCCGGTACGGTTACGATCGTAGTAATGCATGTCCTGACCGAGGATCTTGTTGTACAAATAAATGCGAATGCGGTACATCATATTCTGTGAGGAGCGCTCGTACAGCATCGTTGTCAAATAAGCCAGACCTGAACGCAGTAACGTAAAGCCGACCATGCTCAGACAGAGAACGATAAGCAGTCCTCGTTCCTGTGTCATATTCTGCAGCGCATTGTCCCCTGCAATAAATGTATCGACGATACGTTGGCTGATGTACGGATTCACAATCATGAGCGAGGAGCCCGCAACTGAAAGGAAGAGTGCTAGGATATACCGTGTCCGGTCTCCCTTCAGATTTTGCCATAGCCATTTCATTTCAAACATCTGATCACCTGTCTCTGTTTGTTCTCTTACTCTTGTTGAAACTTAGTTTAATCAACAGACAAATAGAGTATATAACATTTTTGAGGAGATGTGTCCTTAAGTTTATGATGAATATGCTCATCTATATCGATGTAATAGATCTGTTGGAATATGCGCCTTTTTATGGTTCGAGAACAAATATTATCAAAATGGTGTCAATTTCTTTTGAACAGAAGTCTCACTTATGTCAATTAATTATCAATTTCATTTGCTGAGTCACCAACGCAAAAAAACACTTCAATTAAATGAAGTGTCTTTTTGTTAATTCGAATTAGGTTGTTGTTTGAACGGCTAGTCCACTAAAAGAAATCGGGCCTACAACATCAGCTCTTGTATTTGCGGTTAGGTTTTCTGCGGTAACTGTGTAAACATGTCTACCTGATCTTACATTTTTATCGATCGCCTGAAAGGTGACGGCATAATTTTGTTCTGATGCAGCGGATTCAATACCTTGCTGTGTATTAAAAATCTCGGTTCTGTCGCGGAAAATTCTAAAAAGGATTTGGGCGATGCCGGTAACCCCCTTGACACCAACAGTTGCTACTAATTCAACACGGTTAGGTTGAGCGTTCGATACGGGTATTCTTAATTGAATAGTTGCTAATCGTGACCTACCTGGTGAACGTCGGATCGTAAATGACCTAGATAAATTGAATTTACGCAATGGCTGTACAGCAGCCTTATCGAGAATACGTACCAAAAATATCATCTCCTCATATTTGATAATCTTAGAATATGTTGGACAAGGAGAAATGCTTGGACGAATATATATATCGATGAAGTCTGGGCCAGATCGTACTTTTGTCGAGAATGCGATAGAAGAAAGGGGCTTAACTGTAACATGTACAGGTAGCTATAGTTTACTAATAAAAATGCAGTCCGCCTATTAAAGAAGCGGACTGCATTTTCCAAGGACGCCGAAGACCGGATTAACTCTTACTCAGCCTCAATCTTGGCCAAAGCTGCTTTACTGACATCCACACGTTTCATGAAGAAACTTAGCAACAAAGCAACTATCGAAGTGAATGTCGCGATAAGGAATGTATATTGTATCCCTTCAAGTAATGCTTGCTGTTTAATGCTCGCCATCTGCTCTACACCTATTGCGGTTGGGTCGAGACCTGCCATGAGCTTGGCCGCACCCTTCGCAGCGTGAGAGTTCATGATCGTTACAAATATTGCTGTACCAATCGCTCCGGCAACCTGTTGAATCGTGTTGTTCACGGCTGTCCCATGAGGATTTAATCTCGTAGGCAATTGGTTCATCCCATTCGTCATAATCGGCATCATGACCATAGAGATCCCGAACATCCGTAAAGAATAAATTAAGATAATGTAATTGTAAGAAGAATCGATTTGCAAATGAGATAACATATATGTTGCGAGCGCTGTGATTGTCAGACCTACAAACGACAACATGCGAGGGCCATACTTATCGAACAGCTTACCTGTTATCGGCATCATGAGCGCCATAATAAGTGCGCCAGGGAGCATCATTAAACCAGAATCTAGAGGTGAAATTCCGCGTACGCTCTGTACATATGCCGGAGTTAAAATCATCCCGGAGAACATAGCTACTGCATTCACAACCGATATAGCTGAGCCAAGCGCAAACATCGGATGTTTGTACACACGTAAATCCAATAAGGGTTGATCCATCATGAACTGGCGCAGGATGAACAGCGTTAATGCAATTGCTCCAATTACAATTGTAGAGATGACGACGGAATCTGACCAACCCGAGGAGCTGGCCATACTGCAGCCATAGAGCAGCCCGCCTAAGCCAAGTGTGGACAATACTACGGAGAAATAATCCAGCTTGACTGACTGGGTTGGCATTACATTTTTCAACTTCCAAATGGCAAGCAATACACTAATTACTCCAAATGGGATAATCATCTCAAACAATAAACGCCAGTTATAAAATTCCACAATGTACCCTGACAATGTCGGACCTAGAGCAGGAGCGGTGATCATAACAAGACCGAAGATCCCCATCGCTGCACCGCGTTTTTCTCTTGGAAAGCTGACTAGCATTACATTCATCAGCAATGGAGACATAGCGGCTGATCCGGCGGCTTGAGCCATACGCCCTGCCAACAAAATACCGAAATTCGGAGCAATAGCGGCGATAACGGTACCTATGGTGAAAATTGTCATTGAAGTAATAAACAAAGTTCTGTTTGTGAATTTTAAGAGCAAGAAAGCCGACACGGGGATCAATATTCCGCTTACGAGCATGTAACCCGTCGAAAGCCATTGTACAATCGAATAATCCTCGATTCCGAAATCTAACATGATTGTTGGAAGCGCGACATTCATTAATGAGTTGTTTAAGAATGAAACAAATGCACCAAAAAACAGAATAGCTATCATGACATACGGGGGTTTTGGTAGTGTAACGTTTGTGCTCATCTAAATAAGACTCCTCTTTCCTTTGTTAATAATGTCACTTAAAAAATAGTGCATTGAATGATTTTATAACATCAGTACAAATTTTTCAACTATTTTAAACTCGAAGTACAATTTTGTTGATACAGAAAACGAATAAGATTATAATTATCTCATTACATGTGTTATAAGGAGACCCTATGAATAAACGCAAGAAAGTTGTTCTGGAGCATACCTTGGCACTTTTTTTGGAAAAAGGCATTCAGCAAACTTCAATACAGGACATTATTGAACACGCTCAGATTTCGAAGGGTACGTTTTATAATTATTTTTCATCAAAAAATGAATGTATTGGCG
Organism: Candidatus Cohnella colombiensis; assembly: GCA_029203125.1. Taxonomy (GTDB): domain Bacteria; phylum Bacillota; class Bacilli; order Paenibacillales; family Paenibacillaceae; genus Cohnella; species Cohnella colombiensis. Next base: position 2,859,731 of record CP119317.1, on the reverse strand, counting down.
CTTTGCTGGAGTATAACTATCATGAATCAAGCTTAAGTCGGACGGAGCTTACGATTGGTAAAGACTTGTCAGATGTCAATCTTCTCATCGAACAAATTTCAATGATTGGTGGACTAAGTGAAAAAAGAGGCTATCACAATGTTGTCGAAGAGATCTTTCATTTAGGCGAAATTGAATTAAAGAGGCTTGTGTTGCAATATAGACTGCTCGATTTCGAATGGACAGCAGAACGATTAGTTGACGTATTTGGTGAAGAGCTGCGGCCACATGCGTTTGAATGCTCTGTTATTTTACATGGTATGTTGCACACTTTATTGTTCACGGGGAAAATTTCACATCAAAGTTTAATCGATCGCAAAAAGGTTACTACCTCAGTTTTTCGCTATTTGCCGAATATCATACATTCACTCATCCACGACAACACTGCCGTATTGGACAACGAGAAATTAACGTTTCTGAAGGACAATCTGCATATGGAGCGCGTGGATAAATCTGAATTGCTGGAAATGCTGGAAGAACTGTTGCAAGTAGAGAGCTTAACGAGAGCGCAAATAGAACTCACACAAGCATTGCATTATGAGATCGAGCAAACCATATTACGCGAGGTCGTCATTCAAGCATTGCTCCAGCCGCTTGCCGATGCTTATCAAGATTCATCCTATTACAAGACGGCCAGGGAAATCATAAATATTACGTGGTTATATCTGAAACAGCGTTGATATTTAAACCTAACAACTAACACCTAGCTCTCTGATGTTAAGATGACTAATAGACTAAAATATGATATAGTATACCTAATAAGGCATTTCGCTCTAATACGAGCGGGATGCCTTGTCGCGTACTCGTTGAGTTATTACATTAAATGTATATAGGGTGGTGATGTTATGGTGCTCGATATTCCCCTCGTGAGAGGGGCGGAATCAAAGGTCGAAGTTGTAGATCGATTGCGAGAGCACAATAACGAATAGGGAGTGTATTTACTAATGATCATGTTACAAGCGAAACCACGTGAACATATGAATCGTTCAGCACTTAAGAGACTTCGTACGGGTTACAGATTGCCGGGAATTATTTTTGGGGCAAAGTCAGATAACATTATGATAGATCTGTCAGCTAAGGAATTTCAGCAGTATACGAGAACTGGGGATTCTGGAGTTTTGGAAATAGAGCTAGAAGGCAAAGGTAAAATTGCTGTATTGTTAGAGGACGTACAACGAGATCCAGTAACACGGGAATATATCCATGTTGATTTTCTTCGTGTGAACGATAATGAAGTTGTCCGTACTAAGGTTACTGTTGAATATACGGGAACTGCGAACATCGCAAAGCTAGGCGGTGTTATTCAAATACAAAGTACACTCATCGAAATTGAAGCGCTCCCGGCGAATATCCCTTCATTGATCACAGTCGATCTAAGTGATATGAACATTGGGGAGTCGCTCGTTGTGGGTAATCTTGATATACCTGCGGGCGTGAGCTTGATTTCATCCGTCGATGAACAACTCGTTTCGATTATTCCACCTAAGGCAGGTTAATACTGTTACGCCTATTTATAAAAGGAAAGGACCTTCTCCTAGTGGAAGGTCCTTTCCTTTTAAATTTATCCAATTCGGCCACTTTTATCATAGAGTCAATTAGCTTACAATAAGACTGTCTAATATCAGTATGTATTTATTGGAGGGTCTAATGGAAAGGCGCATATTGAAAAATCCACTGACATCGATCGTTCGTCAGCTACAATCGGATCGACTTGAATATTCAAAAGTGTTTTTTCTATTTGGTTATTTGTTTTGTGTTGTATCCGCTGCAACGGTTGGTCGAACTGCAGCGGATACTTTATTTTTGAGCGCATATGATGCCTCCGTGTTATCCTATATGTATTTGCCACAAGCGATAATATTGATTTTAGTTGGCATTGTATATCAGAAATTATGCAGTCGATTTCGTACAGATGTTATTGTAATTGCTGTAATAATAAGCGCGGGCTTACTAGCGCTAGTCTCTCGATTATTAATTGCAATTGGAATAAATGGAATATTGCCTTTCATCTATATTGGATTCGATGTTTTGAATTTCCTTATGATTGTATGCTTCTGGCAATTCGCTACGGCAGTATTGGATCAACGTAAAGCCAAACGAACGATTGGGTGGGTCGGAAGTGGAGGGATTGTCGGGGGCATCCTTAGCGGTTTCGGTCTGAAAGCATTGGCACAACCGATAGGTACAGAAAACTTAATCTATGTATATGCAGGCTTTCAACTGCTTAGCCTGTTCTTCGTTATGTGTATCTATGTAAAGATTTCTGACCGGAATGAAGCTTTTGCTGTAAAGATAGCCCCAAAGAGTGCTGACAAGAGAATAGAACGTAGCAAGGAAGCGAAGAAAGGATTATTTCAATCAGTTCCTCATTTGCGCTATGTAGCTATAGTTGCAGCCACAATAACCATTTCTTTAACGCTTATCGATTATCAATTTAAGACGATTTTACGCAGTAGTTTGCAAAATGAAGCTCTGGCCGGCTTTATGGGAAGCTTCTATGGCTATGCAGGGCTTCTGGCTTTACTCGTACAATTATTTATTTCTGGAAAAATGATTACTCGTTTCGGCGTAACGACAGCTATTCTCGTCTTTCCTATCGTCCTGTTATCTGGAAGTGTCCTGTTGCTGATTGTGCCCATTCTTGCCATTGCGACAATGGTAAAGGGCAGTGACAAAGTGCTGGGCGACACCATATACAGCTCTGTTAACCAGTTAATTATGTTCCCGATTCCACCGGAATGGAGAGGGAAAGCGAAGGCATTCATCGATGGGATTGCCCGAAATGGCGCTAAAGGTGTGGCTGCAGTTGGCTTGATTCTCTTATCTCAATATATATCGATAGAACAATTTAGCTATATCATTCTGGGCTTGATGATTTGCTGTGTGATCGCAGCAATCAAGATCAAGAAGACTTATCTAGCATTACTACTTTCAACGTTGCAGTCGAAAGATATGAATATAGAAGGTGAACATGTTAATTTGATGGATCCTGCTAGTATTCAGATCATGGTTGACGCATTAAGAGGTAACGATCCGCAACAAGCGCTGTATGCTTTTCAATTTCTACAGAGTGTAGATGGATTCGATATGGCTCCGTATTTCGAACCGTTATTGAAACATCCGTCTGAACAAATTCGCATTGAGATGTTGAAATATATCCAAGCAGAGACACCGAGATCAGCTGAGCATCTATTGGAGTCGCTATTGGAATCAGTGGATATCAATGTGCGGTCCAGTGCGATTTTGGCAGTGGCAGCATATGCGAAAGAACCGCATCAAGAACGGATGATCCAGTTATTGAAAGACAAAGATATTCATATTCGTTCCGTATCTATCGCGGGATTAATTAAATATTATGGAATTGAAGGGATGTTTCACGCGGTCGGATCATTAAAGGAGATGATGGGCAGCATTCGCGAGGATGAAAGAGAGGCGATGGCTGCAATTTTCGGCTTGATCGGGATTGCTAGATTTTATAAACCATTAATACCGATGCTATCAGATGCTTCCGAGCAAGTAAAAATTAGCGCGTTGCATTCAGCTAAGCTACTCACAATTCCCGAGCTTATTCCACATATTGTTCCACTCTTAAAGGATAGCACGACAAGGCAGCAAGCAATCGAAGCATTAGCAGTTTACAACGAAGCGGACATCTTACGAGTACTTACACCCTACATGTATTCAGAAGACAATCATCATCACATCCCACTCGTAATCGAAAGATTCGCATCACAAACAGCGTTCGATGCATTACTTGAGCGTTATGAGCATTTGACGACGGACATGCGAGACAAGGTGCTCGAGTCTGTTACACGGATGAAGGACAATCTTTGCTTCATTCAGCCCGTATATGGAGAACGATTAATAACCGGGGAGATTGAGACATTCTGGGCGTATGTTGAGCACAGCGAGCAGATCCCGAAGGTGAACGAGCTTGCTTGGATCAATAAAGAAATGGACGAAATCAAAGTCAGACAAATCAGAACTATATTTCAGCTACTAGCAATCGTCTACGACACTCAAACGATCAATCGCGTATATGTAAATTGGGCAACGGGTGATGTCAGGCAGCAGGCGAATGCGGCTGAAGCAATAGACCAGCTGCTCAATGGTAAGCTTCGTACCGAAATGGTGAAAATAATGGACTATAAAGCTCCAATACATAATGAGCAATCTGATTCAATTGTCATCAATGAACAGCTTGAATGGCTTTATCGACAAGGTGATTCCTGGTTGCGTTGCTTAATTGATCAAGTCCGGAACGTTGAAACAGATCAAAGCACAGAAGCAGAGCCATTGGAGCGTGTTCGTTTGCTCAGTCATGTTTCATTGTTCGCGGGATTGTCGAGCAAAGATTTATTTAAGATTTCTCAGCTGTTAGAGGTAGTAAATGTATCCAAAGACGCCCCAATCATCAAGGAAATGGAACTAGGAGACTCACTCTATTTAATCAAGCAAGGTTCAGTAGGTATATATCGAAATGGATCGAAAATTGGAAAACTTAGCACGAGTGATTGTTTTGGTGAGATGGCAGTAATTACGCAAGGTCATAGAACGGCAACCATTGTTGCAGAGGAGGACACGCAACTCTATCAGTTGACCTCTCAAGCGTTCTTCAATGGACTATTCGAGAGGACCGAAATTGCGCGCGAAATGATGAAGATACTGTCCCGTCGATTGCGATCCATGAATGCTAACATCGAATCGTCAGACGCTGTCCATTCCATTCAGCATGAGGTTGCTGCTGCAAAACATCGTGAACCTCATGATGTTGATGAACTTGAAACGATGTCAGATCAAGCTAAAAACGCAAAAATTGTGAAGCGCGTATTGACGCTACAGAGAATCGGCTTATTTGCGAATTTCTCACAGAAAGACCTGATCCAACTCGCGAGTTTGGTGAATGAAAGGGAATATGGGGTAGGAGAGATAATTTGTCGCATTGGAGATTATGGTGATACGATGTACGGTATTGTAGAAGGACAGATCCAAATTCACAAGGGAAGCGAAATTTTAGCTACGCTCGGTGTAGGTCAATGCTTCGGTGAGATGACGCTAATCGATGGTGAGCCCAGATCAGCCGACTGCACCGTCAATGTACCAACGGTGCTACTTGAGCTTACAAGAGAACAAGTCATGAGCTTCTGTTTCCAACGAATTGATGTCCTTAAAGCAATCATCCATGTACTAGCCGAGCGATGCCTCGATACCCAGCAACGAACTTAAATGGGTTAGATCAGCTTATGTTTATACCACTTGTCGCCCTTGTATCGCCATGTGAATATAACTCCGCGGACTGCCCATTCAGCTACCATAGCAATCCAGATTCCGATAATTCCATACCCAAGGGTAACGCCCAAGATGTAGCCCAAAATAATGCGGAATAACCACATGGTTAGCAAGGAAGTGATTGATGTGAACTTCGAATCTCCTGCTGCCCGCAGAGCCGAAGGCATCATGAAACTAATGGACCATACTAGAGGGTGCGCAATAGCGAGCATAACCATTAGGATATAAATTGTCGGAACGATTTCGGCAGGTGGCGAGAATAAGTTCACAATCATCGGAAAGAATGGGATAATGATCGCTGCCATTAATAGGAAGCTGACAGCGGACAGGCCGTGCAAAGAACGTATGAACTTCCTTGCATCTGGAATGTCATTGCGCCCAATACATTGACCAACGATTGTAACGATTGCAACGGCTAGTGCGTTTCCTACCATTTGGAATAGCATGGCAATAGAGTTGCTAATGGCATTGATTGTCATTGCTAACGTTCCGAACTGCACGATGAACGTTTGTGTAAGTATTTTCCCACCATTAAAGAACATCTGCTCCGCAGCAAAGGGAAGACCGATATACATCATTTTTCTAATAATCGAGTAGTTTAACTTCAATGCGTCCTTTACTTTAAAACGCAAAGTATGGTCATATTTCAACAAGTAAATGAATGATGCAACTGCACCTATTACTCTCGCAATAATTAAGGAAACGGTAAGCCCAATCACACCGAAATCGAAGATGGTAATGAGTATAATATTCAGGAAAAAATATGTAGCGTTCAATATAATGGATAGAACCAGACATGCTTTCGTATCTGCTACCCCACGCAGCACCCCTGTGATCGCTTGGTATAAGCCGAGGAACGGAAAGGAAATGCAGTTGCCAATTAGAAAGATTTTTGCGTTGTGGAGTACTTCAGCCTCTGCGCTGCCGAATAGTAATTGCAAGGTTGATGTGTTGAAAATAATGACAAATAAGCTAATCAGTAAGGATATTAGCGTGACTGTAGATATGGATTGTGCAGCAGTGCGGGATACCATCTCTTGATTTCCACTGCCCTTATATTGCGCAACGATGACTGTTCCACCTGTAGCTATTGCAATGAATACACTCATAATAAAGATGTTGAGCGTATCCACTGAGCTTACTGCACTGACAGCGGCAACACCTGAGGAACTGATCATAGCCGTGTTCATGATGCTCATAATAACGATAAAAGCCATGTCGACAAAGATGGGGATAATCATTGCGAACATCTGCTTGTAGGTCATTGTGTGGCCTGTAAAATATTTGTTTAAAAGAAACTGTGTCTTATTCGTCACAACAGTACCTAATCTTTGCATCGCATGATCACTACTTTTCGTGTTCGCTATAGAGTGAGGTATGCTCTATTAACTGCCATTCTTATTGTATCATGTTACATCTGAACGCGATGTGATAAAATTTGGAAGAGGGAAGTTAAGATCCCATTGTTTAGAGGAGGTTATAAATCATGCTACCTTATGCATTAGTAACTGGGGCAGATCGGGGATTGGGTTACGCGCTGGTGAAGCAGCTACTCCATCGGCAATACAACGTTATTGCTAGTCAATATATGAGAGATCAAGGGCAATTGGATCAATTGGCTAACGAATATGAAGGGAAGTTAACTCTCGTACAGCTTGATGTCGCTAATGATCATAGCGTTGCACAAGCGGCTAAAACGATTGCTACACTCACAGACAAGCTGGATATCTTAATCAATAATGCGGGAGTTTTAGGTGATACTGAAGCTACGATTCACGAGCCACTCAACTTTAACGAGATGCAGCAGGTGTTCAATGTCAATTCTTTAGGTCCGCTTCGGGTTGTAAATGCGCTTGCTCCACTTGTACTTGCCAGCGATCGAAAGCTGATTGTGAATATTTCATCTGAAGCAGGCAGTATCGCGGAATGTGAACGGACAAGCTGGTTCGGCTATTGCATGTCGAAGGCAGCGCTAAATATGCAATCAGCACTTATTCACAATCAGATAAAGTCAGCCGGGGGGCAATTATTGTTGCTTCATCCGGGCTGGGTACAATCCTATATGCATGGGAGTTTAAATTTGGAGGCAGATTTGTCTGCAGATGAATCCGCTAGCCAGATTGTAAATCGAATATTTGAGTTTAAAGCTACACCGACTAATAAACCGATCTATATGGACTATCTCGGAAATTTGCTGCCATGGTAATTATGTAAGGCAATGAAGAGGAGGAGAGCTTGTATGGAAGGTAATAAAGCGGTATACAATTCAATAGACGACTATATTTCAATCTTCCCGGTTGAAGTTCAGGAGAAGCTTTCAGCAATCAGGAATGTGATCAAAGAAGCTGCACCAGAGGCGAAGGAAACGATCAGCTATCAGATGCCAACATTTGTGCTTCATGGTAATTTGGTGCACTTTGCTGCATTTAAAAATCATATCGGTTTTTATCCCACAGCCAGCGGAACTGAAGCATTTGAACAACAATTGTCTGCCTATAAGGGAGGTAAAGGGTCCATACAATTTCCCTTGAATCAACCTATCCCATATGAGCTAATTCGAAGTATTGTTGCATTCAGAGTCGCGAAGAATACGGAAAAGGCGCTTTTGAAATCGAAGAAGAAAAAGTAGCGCAATTTTAAAGAAGGGGTTGTCCCATAAGTCAATTATGGGACAACCCCTTATCCTATTTAAATCGATAATGGTTTTTAGGGATGTATCTCCTTACGGTTGTTGTTTAAATCAGGGGATTTGGAATTTGGATTTACAATGACATCCCCCGATTTCAAAGACAAGCGCTGTCGCTCCTCCAGGAGATACATTCCCTCTTTTCTTTATCGATTAAGAAAAAAGAGAGGGTTCTTTCAGCCCCTTAATTTTCTGATACTAGCGTAAAGCGTTCGTTGATATGTTGTGGATTTTCGATTTCATCGACAACTGCAATCGCATAGTCCGCATAGCTGACATAACTTTGATTTTTGCTATTTACGATGAGATTGTCTTTGCCCTTCGTATAAGAGCCCGTTCTTTGTCCCTCTGGATCGAAAAATGCAGCCGGACTAATAAAGGTCCATTTAATCCCTGTTGCTTGCTGCAAGTCTGCTAAGTTTTGACCTTGACTGCGTGCAGTTGCCATGTAGAGCTCAGGGAAGTCAGGTGTGTTCAATACTTGCAGCGTCTTAGCTTCATCGACATATAAGCTTCCAGCGCCACCAACGACGATGAGTCGTGTATTTGGGGCTGCTTTCAGTGCTTGGATGAGAGCTTGTCCAGCTTCAATATGCTGCTGCTCGTTGCCTGGTGCAGCGCCGAAGGCATTGACAATGACATCAAACGCTGCGAGATCCTCAGACGACAATTGGAATACATCCTTTTCGAGAACAGCTACTTTATGATCTATCAATTTAGAGGCATTACGAACGATTGCGGTTACTTCATGCCCTCTACTTACTGCTTCCTTCACAATCAAGCTACCTGCTTTTCCAGTTGCACCAATCACTCCGACTTTCATAAAAAAATTCCTCCTCGACAATTGTGTAAATGTTCGTTATGTTACTTGCTTGGATTTGCTGCAACGAATAAATCATTCGCTAGCTGCTTCATTGTAATGTCAGCTAGAATTTGCTCCATTGCCATTTGTGCGCGACTTAATACGAGTTGTAGGACCGCTTCTATGTTTGAGCCAACAGGACACTGAGGATTAGGTTCCTCGTGGATATGGAAGAGCTCGTCCTCTTTTACGACGTCTACCGCGTGATATACGTCCAGAAGAGAGACATCACTTAAGTCGCGTAACAAGAACGCTCCGCCTGTGCCTGGACGCACATTGACTAGGCCTGCTTTCTTAAGCTGTCCAAGAAGTCTGCGAATAATAACAGGATTCGTATTGACACTTCCTGCAATCCATTCTGAGGTGCAAAGCGCGCCTTCATCTTTACTGAGCTCAAGCAAAGACAGAATATGAACAGCAATGGAAAATCGGCTACTAATCTTCATGACATCCATCCTCTCGTTGTAACCATTATAGTTACAACGAAGTGATGAAGTCAAGTCACGCTACTTCTCAATGAAATTCTCCATAATCTAATCTTTTGAGCTACTTGTAAGGAAAAACAAAAACCAGACTGCATGATTCTGTTCATCAGCGGCGGCGCGTTGGAATGGTATAGAAATGTGCGGATTGTTCGCTCTTTCTGAAATCCGATGATAAAAGTCAACTGTCTCTTGCTCATCTTTGAATGCAGACTGAATTCCTGCTCGATAATCAGTCGGACAGTTTTTGGGATATTGAGGTGTTGGGGTCAGACCTGTAATTGAAGTATAGATCTGAGAGAACTGATTGTAATGTCTGATTTCGTCATTGCGAATTTCTAAGATTTGATTGCGAGTATCGTCAGTGGGTGCAAGCTTTGAGAGTTGTTCATAGCATACGATTGCCTCAAACTCTCCGTTGATTGCCTGCACAATATCATTGATGAGTCTTGGATCAGATGGATGAGTAGTTGTGTAATACATAGTTGTTTCTCCCTTCATAGCCGTTTTTTTAGAATATGACGACAATGATGAGATGGTGTATTGCCTATCAACGCAGGACTTATTCGCCATATGCTTCATAATTTGATATGTTATTCATACAGACTGCATAGAAGGAAGGGGTAACCATGAAGCCGATCGATCCAAAGATAGTCCAATTATTTATTGATAAGCTCAAAGAGCAAGAGCTCTATATCCATCTAGAGATGACCATGGGAGCATACGCTTCCCACAACGATCAATCTAAGCATCCTGCGGCGACGTTCATTAAGAATGCGCGTATTCGTTATATTCAGGGTTCTATAAGTGGTAATGGGCCATACTACCGTGTTGGCTTAAAGCTTGAAGAAGGCTGGACGTATTCAGAGGGCCTCACACATTATGAGGAAACCGAGACAGAACGTCTTATTCTCGCAGGCCACGATTCTGCAGGGAAGCTCATCGTTGCGTTGCAATTAAGTCGTGTCCCGTTTTGAAGACAAGGAGTGAATCTGACAATGAACAAAAAATATGAAAAAATTCTCGTCGTATTTCCCCATCCCGATGATGAGGCGTTCGGAGTTTCAGGAACACTAGCAAAGTATATTCACGAGGGTGCACAAGTTACCTATGCGTGTCTGACATTAGGTGAAATGGGACGTAATATGGGTTTCCCCCCATTTGCAAATCGTGTTACACTGCCGTTAATCCGTAAGCTGGAGCTTGAAGCGTCGTGTCGTGCGATTGGTATTCAAGATGTACGAATGTTAGGCTTTCACGATAAGACGATTGAGTTCGAAGATCCAGATCATCTAGATGCACAGCTCGATGCCCTCATCCGTGAAATTGAGCCGTCACTCGTCATCACCTTCTACCCGGGGTATAGCGTTCATCCCGACCATGATGCGACTGGAGCAGCAGTGGTCCGAACGATAAGCAAAATTGCACGCGAAAAGCGGCCAGTTATACAATGTGTTGCATTTTCTAACGATCGTGAGCAAGCGATTGGGAAGCCTGATATCGTAAATGATATATCGAAATTTTTGGCACAGAAGTTGGCATCACTTGAAGCGCATGAGTCGCAATTTAAAGTTTCAGAGTTGCTCGGTACACAGAAGGTAAATGATAAAGAAATTGTCTCGCGGTTCGGTGTCGAGCAGCTTTGGACGTATTCTTTTATAGATTAACATGTAAAAAAAGAGCTAGATTATGTGACTGATTATCCGTTACATTTAATCTAGCTCTTACAAATTACGACAATTTCATGATACAATTAGCGGAAAACCAAACATCACGCTTGGGGGTGTACCCTGAATGACTTATCAGCTCCATTCCAAACACGATAATAATGGCAGGTTAACCATTGGGCTCATCCCAGAAAATAGTGCGAACGAACACGAAAATAGGATGAGGCTGGGAATTATTGAAGCAGCGAAAAAACACAACGTGAATCTAATTTGCTTCACACATTTGGAAGCGATTACAAACCAATCGATTACTTATGGTCATGAGGCTGAACAATATCAAAATAGTCATGATATATTACTCGAACTTATAGAGCAATTCGATATTGATGGCTTATTATTTTTGGGCTGGTCCGTATTGTATGATGGAGATGGATTGGATCAAATCAAGCGACATTTTGCCGAAATTCCGATATTAAGCTTGGGCAAGATTTTCCCCGGAATGCCAAGTGTATATTGTAACGGTGGAGAGAATATTCAAGAGCTTATTCTTCATCTTATTCACAAGCACGATTATCGAAAGATCGCCTTTGTAGAATCTTGGATCGAAGATAGTCGCAAAGATTTCTACATAACCACGATGAAAGAACAGGGATTATTTGATCCTGATTTGTTAGTAAGCGCAACAGATGTATCTGTGGGCTCATTGGCAGATCGTCCGGCAAAGACGTTGTCGTTATTACTTGATGAACGAAAAGTAAACTTCGATGCTATTATTGTGATGCGAGCTGAGGAAGCACGAATTATGCTGGAGCTTTTATTAGAGCGAGGTTTAAGAGTTCCTGATGACGTATGCATAACGAGTTATGAAGATGATCTTTCGATTCAATATGCGTATGCACCGATGACAACGATCTATTTTCCATTTTATGAAATTGGCTACACGGGCTGTGAGAGAATGATAGAGTTATTGACGACTGGTGAGGTTATAGATCTCACAGAAGTTCCCAGTCATATCGTGTATCGACAATCGTGTGGATGCAAGTTAGACGATCATGCGTCATTAGCGACGATTGATCTAGCAACTACGCTCCAGAAGAGTGAGGCAGAGAAAGCTGCACTCGTTACTAAGATGATCACGAAACATAGACATGACCTCGTAGTGGAGGAGTTCAATCAATCGTTATTAAATACTTTCTCGTCTTCGAAGATTCTAGATATTTTGGAGCCTAATTTGGAATTGCTTGATATTCGAAGCTGTAATATTTTTTTAAATGGGAAGCTTTCTAATCGCTTCGAGTATTGTTCACACATCTACAGTTATGAGAATCATCATCGGATTTCTACAGAGCCAACGGTTCATATCCGTAGCTTTAATCGACAAAAGATGCATGAGGATGGCGAGAGCAAGCTGCTTATCGTCTCTTTATTGCATGTAGAAAAAAATTATATCGGCCACATCAGCTTCGAGCCGGGGCCATGGGACGGCTTGCTTTATTTAAGACTTGCGATTCTATTAAGTCATGCCTTTATTGGCACACATATGGTAGATAAATTAACTCAGGAAATTATTTTGCGCAAAGAGAAGGAGAAGCAGCTGAGCTATTATGCGAATTTCGATACACCGACTCAGTTGTTAAATCGAAGATCCTTCTATGAGGCTATCTCACAGATTGCGGATGTGGACCGATTCTACTTTTGCTATATGGACATGGATGGCTTTAAAAATGTGAATGATAGCTACGGACATGCTGCAGGCGATCAGATGCTAATTGAAATTTCGCACCGAGTACAGCAGATATTAAGTAGTTATGTACTTAAGTTTTCGAAAAAACAGTTTGTAATGGGTCTTCATGAGGATGAAGAGGTTGATGCGATCTTTAGAATGGGTGGCGATGAATTTATCGCGATTATACCAGACTTAGCGGAACCGGGTGTCGTTGCAATTATTAATGAGCTAATTGAACGTTTGCGTATGGAATATATCGTAATGGGGAAGCGGGTACAGATCTCTTGTAGTGTTGGAATTAGCTGTTTTCCACATGACAGCGATGATCGCATGCAGCTCGTTCAGTATGCAGACATGGCGATGTATCGTGCGAAGAAGGAAGGCGGTAATCAATACCGTCTATTTAAATCGCAAATGATGCAGGAATCGTTAATGCGCCGTGAGATTAGTAATCATCTCCGTTATGCACTAGAAAACAATGAGCTATCTATTCATTATCAGCCACAAGTTGATTGTACGAACGGAACGATCATTGGACTTGAGGCGTTGTTGCGCTGGAATCATCCTGTATTAGGTCAGGTTCCTCCTGCAACATTCATTCCGATTGCGGAGGAATCAGGACTCATTGTTCAGATTGGTGACTGGGTTATGCGCAAAGCGGTGGAGCAGATGATTGCCTGGAAGCATGATAATGTGCCTCCGATTCGGATAGCGGTCAACTTATCTGCGATCCAATTTTTTGATGGCCAATTAGTGAAGAAGGTGCGAACCTTATTAGAGGAAACAGGGTGGGAGGCTTCGCTACTAGAATTTGAAATCACAGAAAATATAGCGATGAAAGAAGAGCATATTAGTATTCTGCACAAGTTGCGTAAGCTAGGTGTTGCGATTTCAGTGGACGATTTTGGTACGCATTATTCGTCGCTAAGCTATCTGAAACGATTCCCGGTTACGAAGCTTAAGCTGGATAAGTCGTTCATTCGAGGCATTCAGTCGGATCCGAAAGATCGTGAAATGATAAAGGCGATTATTTTTGTAGCGAAGACATTTGACCTGGAAATTATTGCAGAAGGTGTTGAATTGCTAGAAGAGGTAAAGTACTTGCTCGATAACGGATGCACTCTCATTCAAGGCTATTATTATTACAAGCCGATGGATCCAAGCGATATTCGGAAAATTTTACAACAGAGTACAACTTCTCAGTTATAATATGGAAGATTGGAAAGATAATGAAGGGTGTGTTTTCATTGGATAATTATGAGCTGTTATTAGAAGAACTGCTACGGCAGGAAACAGATTATCAATTCAATATATTTACGAATCAGACAGCGATTGCGATTGGTAGTGCGATATTGGCGAGAGCGAATCAGATGGGCAAATGCATTTCGGTAGATATTCGTAGAAATGGTGATGTACTGTTTCATGCAAAGCAAGAAGGAATGGGTCCGAACAACGATCGCTGGATTCAGCGCAAGATTAATGTCGTTCATCATTTCGGGCATAGCTCTTATTATATGCACGTACTCTATAAATCATGGAATACGACGATTCAAGAGAATGCTTACGTTAATCCTATGGAATATGCGACAGAGGGCGGATCATTTCCTATACTCATTAGGGATGTGGGCGTCATCGGGACGATTTCCGTCTCTGGCTTGGCAGGAGATGAGGATCATGGGATCATCGTATCTGTGTTGAAGGAGTATATGTCTTAATTAAATTTGTGTATAAAACGAAGAGGCTATCCCACTGGGATAGCCTCTTTAATATTTTTTTTTTGGAATGCGGTATAGAAGCCTCTTATGCCAATTAAAGGATGTTGGAGATGGAAACATTATGATATTCTATGTGAATTGGCCCAGATAAATCAAAGAAAATATTCGAGTCCGATCACCTAACAACCGATAGAACAATGCCCGCCAACAACATGAGAATTAATCTATCCCATAGATTAATCATATAACTTCTTAGAAGGGTGATAACATTGCAAAGATTAATCAAGAAAGCAACACTAGCTATTCTTAGCTTCACGATGGTTGCAGCAGTTATGGGGTGTAGTAGCTCCGGCATCAATCAACAAGAGAATAGCCCAGAAGATGGACAAGTAACACTCAAGTTCGTATGGTGGGGCTCGGATCAAAGGAAAGAAAGTACGCTTCAGGTCATTGAGCTCTATAAGAAGGAACATCCTCATGTGAATTTTGAGACGGAGGTGTTCTCGAATACAACGGACACGGCGACTCAATTGGCCATTCAAACTGCTAATCAGAACACAGCAGATATTATTCAGGCTGATTATAACTTCATCTTCAACTATATTAATCGTGATCTGATCGAGCCACTTGATCCCTATGTGAACAATAATCTGCTTAATCTTGCGGATATTGAGCAAGCCTATTTGGCTCCGGGTATGAAGAATGAGCAACTGTATGCACTTGCAATCGCGAACAACGCCCAAACCATCGTATATAATCCCGAGCTTTTCAACAAAGCAGGCGTTGCTGTTCCTAAGGATGAGTATACGATTGATGATCTGCATAATACCCTTGTGCAGTTAAAGCAACAGATCGATGATCCAGACTTCTATCCTCTCGGGAATATGATCGATGTGTTCTATTATTTGAGAGCCAGAGGAGCATCTATGTACAATGCGGATGGTACTGCTCTGGGATATGAAGATGACCAGATTATGACAGACTACTATACGCTGTACCGCAAGTGGATTGATGAGGGCCTTCTAATTAAGAACTCAATAAACGCGAGCAAAAATGACGAAAACCATCCTATCGTTACTGAGAAGGCCGCTATGTATTCGGTCTCTAGTAACGCTATTTCTACATTAAGTAAACTTGCAGGTCACACTATGAAGTTGCTTCCATTCCCGGTGATTCAAGGTGGACAAGAAGGTAAGTTCATCAAACCTTCCATGTTCCTCGCGATGTCTTCTTATTCCAAGAATAAAGAGGAAGCTGCCAAGTTTATCGATTTTTTCATTAACAACGAAGAGGCTAATGATATTCTGAACGGAGAACGGGGAGTCCCGGTATCCAATAAGATTGCAGCAAGATTGTCTACTAAGCTTGATGAAGCGGGAAAAGAGCAATATCGGTTTCTAGAATATCTGCAATCCCATTCTAGTCCGATTGATCCTCCTTATCCCTCCAGCTATGTGGTTGTGAATAATGCTTATCAAGTGACTCTTCAAAATGTGATTGATGGGGATTTATCTCCTAAGGAAGGCGCTTTACAATATAGATCCCAAGCCGAACAATTCATGGGAGGGAAATCGGAATAATGAGAAACTTCTTCAAAAACTTCACGATTCAGAAAAAATTGTACAGCGGTTTTGGATTAGTGTTACTGCTGTTAGCGATAATGTCCACGGTCAGTTATGAGTATTTGTTGAAGGTAAACAGTTCCTATACTCACCTCCTCAGAGACCAATCAACAACGCTGCAGCTGATTAAAGATCTTAAGATTGCAGTAGAAGGTGAAAGCTCGAGCCTGTCTAGGTTTCTGCTAACAGGTGATGAGAACAATCTAGAAAGCTACAATGTAGCCTCCACCAACTTTTCCAACGCATTGACCGAGCTCAAAAACTTAATAACGGATCGTGACGATAAACAAATTATTGCAGGTCTTGATCTTCTTCAGGACCAGTACACTAGTGCTGGTGCCCAGATGGTTGATGCCAAGAACCGTGGTAAGGAGGATGTCTTCAAGGATATCCTTATGAAGCAGGCTAATGTACTAGATACTTTCATCCATACGTCTGATCGATTCGTGAAGATGAAGCAGGAATCATTAAATAACGAAGCACAATCTACGCATCAAGAAGTCGAACGCATTAAGACTTGGGTAATTCTCCTAACACTTGCTACATTAATTGTAGGGTTGGTTGCTTCCATCAGCATTAGTAGAGCCATTTCAAAACCTATTATTAAGCTTCATGCAATGGCTTCGAAAATTGCTGACGGTGATTTAAGAGATACTCAAATTGTAGTGAAAAATAGGGATGAGATTGGGAAGCTGGTCAGCGTATTTAATTTGATGACAGCTAACCTACGTCAACTCATTCATGAAGTGGGTTCCCATGCGGAACAGGTTGCTGCATCGTCTGAACAGTTGAACGCCAGTGCGGATCAGACAGGTCAAGCTACGGAGTATGTGGCTAATATTTCGGAGAAATTAGCAGAAGGCACGGAATTGCAGGTTCAAACCATTGAAGATAGTTTAATCCTTGTTAACAAAATGGATGATGAAGCTAGGAACATTGCCATTAGAGCTTCCAGGGTAACAGAATCGGCCTTGAATGCATCACAAGTTGCCTCTGAGGGTGGAATAGCCGTTCAATCAGCGATAAATCAAATGACTGCAGTCCAAGCCAGCATCGTGGATGTTACGAAGACAGTAACAGCACTTGGGGAAAAAACGAAGGAGATTGGTACGATTATCGCACTTATCACGGATATCGCAGCCCAAACAAATTTGTTAGCACTGAACGCAGCAATTGAAGCAGCGCGCGCAGGGGAGAACGGAAGAGGCTTCGCCGTGGTGGCGGGTGAAGTGCGTAAACTCGCTGAGCAAACTGCCCAGTCTGGTAAACAAGTATCGGAAGTGATCAGCGCTATACAAGCCGAAACGGAGTATACGATTACGAAGGTAGTTCATGGGGAGAAAGAAGCTCTAGCTGGACTCCATGCTGTGAATAATGCGGGAATCTCCTTCACCCAGATTGAAGATTCAATACGGGAAGTAAACGTTCAGATTAAAGAGGTGGACGAATACTCAGGCGAGATGTCGATCGATACGCAGCAGCTGGTATCTGCTTTTGAGGGAATTAGTAAGCTCACACATTCGGCTGCGGAAAGTACGCACGGTGTGTCTGCCTCTGCACAGCAGCAGCTTGCTAGTGTGGAAGAAATCACAGCAGCGTCCAAAGAGCTAGCTGATTTGGCACAACAATTACAGGAAAGCATAGAGAAGTTCGCGGTATAAGGATCAATACCCAATTATAGATATTGCATTTTGGGTATTTCATCCATCCATAGTTGGGATATACTAGAATGAGTAATTATCCCTCTAATAGGTGAATAGGAGACAATATGATTTCCATTCGATTCCGCAAGTTCATGAATTTATCTATCAAGTCTTTTACAATGCTATCCCTTATTACTGTTGCTTTACCTGTGCATATCGATGCGGCCTCCTCGAAGAGTGAGATGCAGCAAATGGTGGAAGCGATGCAGCCAGGCTGGAATTTAGGCAACACTTTTGATGCAATTGGGGATGAAACTGCATGGGGTAATCCGGTTACAACAAAAGAGCTTATTCAGTATATTGCGGCGTCGGGATACAAGAGCATTCGGATTCCGATTACGTGGAAGCAACGGATGGGCGATGCACCTGACTATGAGATCGGGGATGCTTCCTTTAAACGTATTGAGGAAGTTGTCGGTTGGGCGCTAGATGAAGGTCTGTACGTAATGATTAACCTTCATCATGATTCGGAATGGATTATGAAGATGGAGAGTAACCATGACGCTGTGCTAGACAGATACAAAGCAGCATGGGTGCAGATCGCAGATCGGTTCAGGGACTATCCGGATAAGCTGTTGTTCGAAGGAATTAATGAACCGCGCTTTTCGCAGGATTGGAACGAGGATAAACCGATTTATTTTGAGATGCTTAACGAGTTGAATACGAACTTCTTTAACATTGTGCGTAAATCAGGTGGATTGAATGGGACGAGACCGCTCGTGTTGTCGACGGTCACAGGTTCTCCTGCACCTGCGCGGTTAGAGGAACTCGCAAAGACAATCACGCAGCTGAACGACGCGAACTTGATCGCGACGATTCATTATTATGGCTTCTATCCGTTTAGTGTGAATATGGGTGGCGCAACGACTTTCAATTTCGAAGCAAAGAATGATATCGAGCAAACCTTTAATCGAGTGTATGATTCGTTCGTGGCAAAAGGAATTCCTGTCATCGTCGGCGAATATGGATTGCTTGGCTTCGATAAGTCGCTAGGTACGATTCAACACGGCGAGATCATTAAGTTTTTTGAGTATATGGGCTATTATGTGCAGTCGAAAAAGATGATGCTCATGCTATGGGACAACGGCCAGCATTTGGATCGTAGAGAGCTCAAGTGGAGCGATGAGCAGCTTTATCAAGCCAATAGAGCAAGCTGGACTGGTCGATCTTCCTATACGGACAGTGATTCGATTTATGTGAAAGCCGGGGAATCAGCAGTAGATGTGTTACTTCCATTACAGTTGAATGGCAATACATTAACTGAGATTAAGCTAGGCGACAAGAAGCTAGCTGAGCGAACCGATTATACGTTGGACGGCTCGAAATTAACGATCAAGGCTAGTTACATCCAATCGCTTCTTAAAGAAGAGTTTGGAGTGAATGCGACGTTGACGTTATCTTTTTCTGCTGGTGCTGACTGGATCGTGAACCTCGTTCATTATGATACGCCAAAGCTCAAGAGTGTGAAGGGGTCGGCGGAATCCTTCGTTATTCCGACGTCGTTTAACGGGGATAGTCTGGCAACGATGGAAGCGACCTATAAGAGTGGCGGAGTTGCAGGGCCCGGCAACTGGACTTCCTATAAGGAATATAATTATTCATTCGTACCCTCATATGAGTTCAACGTGATCAAGCTTACGAAAGATTTCTTCAAAGAAGTGCAAGATGGTGAAGTGCTGCTTCGGATGCATTTTTGGAGCGGGGAAGTTGTTGATTACACCGTAACTAAAGAGGGATCGTCGATTGTCGGCGTTTCCTCACAAGAGCCCGAGAGCGATACAGAGCAAACGAGCAGCGATGATCCGAAATCTGAAGATAGCACGCCAGTAGCTTCTGAGTCACCCGCTGTGGAGATTGCGAACGTTTCGTCTCCAGAGAGTGACAACAATTCGAAGCTGATGCTTTGGTTCGGTGTTGGCGTGATTATTGCTGCAGGACTAGGGACAGGACTATATATGCTCAAAAAACGCAAGGATAAAGAACTCTAACATATTGACTTTGAAGGGCAGGAATGATAAAAAAGTAAGTGTTGGCACTCGTGTATGCTGAGTGCTAATACTGAATGAAGATGCGAAGGGAGAACGACTCATGGCTAAGAAAGAGTTCCAAGCAGAATCAAAACGCTTATTGGAAATGATGATTAACTCCATCTACACGCAACGGGAAATTTTCCTCAGAGAATTAATTTCTAATGCGAGCGATGCCATTGACAAAATTTATTACAAAGCGCTAACCGATGAACAATTGGTTTTCGATAAGGACAATTACTATATTGAAGTTGTGGCGGACAAAGATAATCGGACATTGACGATTCGTGATACCGGTATCGGGATGACGCAGGAAGATTTGGAGAACAACCTTGGCGTAATTGCAAAGAGCGGTTCTCTCGCGTTCAAGAAGGACAATGCTTCTCAAGATGGACATGATATTATCGGACAATTCGGTGTGGGCTTCTACTCCGCATTCATGGTTGCTGATGTCGTAACGGTTATAAGTAAGGCATTGGGTAGTGACAGTGCGTTCAAGTGGGAATCGACAGGTGCTGATGGCTACACGATCGTTCCTTGTGAGAAAGATACGGTGGGGACAGAAGTTATTCTTAAGATTAAGCCGAACACCGAAGACGATTCTTATGACGAATACTTGGAGAGCTATCGTTTAAAGACGATTATTAAGAAGTATTCCGATTTCATCCGTTATCCGATTAAGCTCGAAGAAGAGACAGTCAACAGCCTTATTCCGATATGGAGAAAAAATAAGAACGAGTTGACGACAGAGGATTACGAGAAATTTTATACCGAGAAGCACTATGGATTTGACACGCCTGTGAAGCATATTCACCTCAGCGCTGAAGGTGCAGTTCGGTACCAGTCGATTCTATTCATCCCTGGCAGTGTTCCATTCGACTTCTATACGAAGGAGTTCGAGAAAGGGCTGGAGCTGTACTCGAATGGCGTGTTGATCATGAACAAGTGTGCAGATTTGCTTCCTGACTACTTCGGCTTCGTGAAGGGTATGGTCGATTCTGAGGACTTATCGCTGAATATCTCTCGTGAGCTGTTGCAGCATGACCGTCAATTGAAGCTGATCGCTAAGAACATTAAGAACAAGATCAAGAGTCAATTGCTAAGCTTGTTGAAGGATGAGCGCGAGAAATATGAGCAATTTTATAATGCTTTCGGACGTCAGTTAAAATATGGTGTGTATAGCGACTATGGGATGAACAAAGACGATCTGCAAGATCTATTGTTATTCTACTCCTCCAAAGAAAAGAAGCTTGTTTCGTTGGATGAATATGTTGCGAGAATGCCTGAAGAGCAGAAGTATATCTATTACGCTTCTGGTGAATCGAATGAGCGGATCGAGAAGCTGCCGCAAACAGAGCTCGTTGCAGATAAAGGCTATGAGATTCTGTATTTTACAGACGATATCGATGAGTTCGCAGTGAAGGTGCTGATGAACCATAAGGAGAAGGAATTCAGGTCGGTATCGAGCGGCGACCTTGGAATTGAAGCGGAAGAGTCAGCTGATGAGAAGTCGTCAGAGACAGCAGTGGAGAATGATGCTTTGTTCGCGGCGATGAAAGAATTGCTTGCGGATAAGGTGAGCGGAGTGAAAGCATCGAAGCGCCTCAGAAGCCATCCTGTGTGCTTGTCGACTGAGGGCGAGCTTACAATCGAGATGGAAAAGATCTTGAGTGCAATGCCGAATAATCCAGATGTTAAGGCAGAAAAAGTGCTGGAAATTAACGTCAACCACGCTGTATTCCAATCCTTGAAGTCTGCGTATGAGAATGATAAAGAGAAGCTGAACTTGTATACAAGCTTGCTGTATAATCAAGCATTGTTGATTGAGGGCTTGCCGATCCAAGACCCAGTACAATTCACGAATGATATGTGTAAGGTTATGGTGTAATCAATAGCGATAGCGTGGCGTCACAGCAGATGTGGCGTCGCGCTTTCTTTCGTGTTGTGCGTTTCGTGTTGTACGTGATGTTACAATATCCCCCTCGCTCAGTTAGCGGGGATTGGACTTTGATGTGAAAATAAGGGAGCAGCTACAATGTTGGAAATTGAACGCAAGTTTCTTTTACCGCACTATCCTGACAAATTAATTAGCAGTGGCACAATTGTTGTGCAATCTGAGCATTTCATCGATCAAACTTATTTGGCACTAGACCCTGATCAAGAGCTGCGTGTACGTAAAATTGTCGATGCGGGCACTGGCGAAGCTACATATACTCACACGTTTAAGCGTGGGAATGGTCTTATGCGTGAAGAAGTAGAATATTCGATCTCTGAAAGCATCTATACTCAAGTGATTGAAGCGTTTAAAGCTAAACCTTTGACGAAGAAGCGGGTGACTGCAGTTTGGGAAGGAATAACAGTCGAAATTGACTGCTACGATCAACTCAATCTAATCGTTATTGAAGTTGAATTTAATTCTAAGGAAGCTGCATTATCTTTTAACGCACCCGAGTGGTTCGGACCAGACATCAGCTCAGAACGTCAGTATAGTAATAAGACAATCTGGCGCAAGCTGCAGGAGAGTTAAGAGCGACGTGGCAATGTAGATATTTGATATTGTCATTAATTGTATAATGATGGTATTATGATGGAAGTAGTTTCGCAAACAAAATAAATCAGCCGGAAGCACCGCGCTTACAAGGACAGCCTTGTTTCGTGGTGCTTTTTTGTTTGGGCGTACGAACTGACTATAGACTATGGGAGCGATTAAGATGATGAAGATAAGTCTGTTGAAAAGTGTACTTGTGCTAATGATAGTCTTGGCGCTTACTTTGGGGGCGTCTTCGATTACTTCAGCCGATACAGAAGTGGGCGCGAACGGTGCATTCACTGATGTTAAAGCTACTCATTGGGCGAAATCGGCCATTGATGGTGCGGTGAAGAAGGGGTATGTTGGCGGGTATCCAGATGGCACGTTTAAACCAGATCGATCCGTTACACGTGCGGAGTTTATGAAGATGCTTGTAGACGCGCTAGGGATCTCTCATGAAGGAGAAGGGAGTCCGTGGTATTTCCCCTATGTAACTGCGATTACAGGTGCAAACATTCATATGACGAGCGACTTTACGAGCTATGCGGACAAGCTTTCTCGCATGGAGCTGTCGCGCCTTGCTGTTCGTGCGGTGAATGAGTCATATCGCTCTGGAGATAACGCGACAGACAGCAACTTTATGGTATATGAAGCAACTAAGGTAGGTATTTTAACAGGTGTCGGCGTTGGAAAGCTGGAGCTAGAGGGAACAACGACCCGCGCACAAGCGGTAGCGATCATAGAGCGGATATTGTCTGTGAAGAGTGGTAAAAAGCTGACTGCAGATAAATATGCGGTATCGGCTGCTGAAATCCTTTGGCACCGTACGAACATTTTTACAATGATGCCAGAATACTTCGATGAAGTACGTTCTCCACAATATGGTGGCTGGTCGGTAAATCGCTTAAAGATTGAAAATGCGTATTACAGCGCAGAAGTAGATGAACTTCTTGCGATTAAAGTTTCTGATTTTAAAGATCCAAACCGTAAACTTCTCCCTGCACTAGATAAAATGCAAGTTGATAGCGTGAAGATTTTCCCAATGCCCGTAGATGCATATGTAGTCATCATGAAATATCACGTCAACTATAATAAAAAACCGTATATGTATCCTGGGAGATTGGATCTATCTATTAGGGGATTTGAACAACCGGAAGATCTCACAATCAAGAAGCTAGTTATGCCTAGCGGATTCAGATCACTGGATCAAAAGTACAGCCACTTAAATGAATTAAATGTAGACAGTCAAGGTAACGGCATAGTTGTAGAGGTATTGCCAGGATCAGGATTCAAGATTGATAAATACGGACGTATTAGATTTATGATCGGTGCTTCACTTTACCCCGGCGTTTCATCTGACCATGACATGATGACAAGCATTGTTAGCTCTAAAATACTTGAATAAGGGGGGGAGCGACATGAATAAACAGATACTATCTGCACTGATTATCGTTATCCTCCTTGTTAATACCATTGGCGGGGTACTCGGTGTTCCAATAGCATCGGGAGCAACACCTGCGGGGACAATAGTTATACCAAGCTATCCAATCAATTTTTATGATGATATCGATACAATGATTGGTTATGTGTTGTCTAAAGACAAGACGAAAACAGTTAACATCAATCTTACAGGTGTATCAGGAAAAAAGATTAAAAGCTTAAAGTGGTACGATGAAGATGGGAAATTTTTAACTAATGCGAGCGGAGATTGGTTAGGCAAAACGACTTACTCCGGTACAGACACGATATCTGGAAAGGCTGTGCCGGTCATTGCTGAAGGCAATAGTACAAACGGAGTTTACTATTGGAGTCGCTCCTCCAATAGCAATACGTGGTTGTCGCAATCGTTGAGCGGCGTAGATTTTCCGAATAGCGACCTTTGTCCTGTGAGTGAGAAAGATGAATTTGGACTAAAGAAGTATCCTGGCTGTACGGATCGCAATCTATTTATTACATTAAAAAGATCATCATCATCACCTTATATTATTAAGGATAGTAATCCAGAGATTTCAATCTTGCCTAAAACTATAGATCCTTCTACTATTGTTCCAACGAATGTTAGAACAGATACAAATACTCCAATTACAGAATCAAATTGGGGTATAACAGGCAGAACTACATCACCTACAAAATACACAGGAAGATATGAACCTACTGACAATCCCGAATCTATTAAAATTTATTATGAGCAAACATTTGATATAGAATCCTATAATCGCGGTTATTATCATGATTTTACAGGATACGGTGCACGTCAGATGTGGTACTATTCAAGATTTTTATTCTCATTAGAAGCAAAAACCTACCTTTATA
The DNA here is from genome assembly GCA_029203125.1 of Candidatus Cohnella colombiensis. Lineage (GTDB taxonomy): Bacteria > Bacillota > Bacilli > Paenibacillales > Paenibacillaceae > Cohnella > Cohnella colombiensis. Next base: position 2,835,070 of record CP119317.1, on the reverse strand, counting down.
AAGATAAAAAGCTCTATGTAGAGTGGGAAGATGTAGACGTACCTAAAGGTACAATCAACATCCGCCACATGGTGCGAACAACATCGACCGGATCTTATGTGCAGATGGGAACGGACATACAAACGGTGTCGTTACCAGTAACAAATTATTCAATAAGTAACACAAGTACATACGGAAGCACCGTAGGTCAGAATGTATTCTATTCTGGCTTTTTTGATGCCGTTAATCCTGGAAATTCTGTAAGTGTAACCTTAACAACATCACAGAAAACAGCATATGTCTCATTCTTCTATCAAAATCTAAAATCATTCACAGGCGACTTTGACATTGTTCCATCTACGATCAATTGGGGAGATTCTTTCTCGTTGAAACCGAAGAACTTTGTGATGAATAGTTGCACCTATGTCTCTCATAAGTTCAAGGTTGATCACAATGGTGCAACATGGATTTCAGGCGCGATTAGTGGTCAATCCACAACATCGAGCTATGCAAAATCAACCTACCCATTCGTGTTAGGAGTAGGTAGCAACAATGTATCCATCAAAATCGTCACATCCAATTGTGGGGAGTCGGATTGGCTCAATACAAAGACGCTAACCGTTAAGAGTCGCCCGACGAATGACCCTCCACAATTTAAAATCGGTTTTGTTAATTCGAGTGCACCTACTAAACCACTCACAAAGGTCGTAGAAGGAACGGTACTCGATCTGATCTACATTAATGACCCGACTGTTCCAACGCCATTTGATCCAGACGGCGATGCAATGGAGTTTCAGGGCTTGGACACTTCAAGCGGCACTCCCTTCATTCAGTCTCTCTATTCCAGGGGGATAGCCTTTACGGATGGCGTACACAACCTCACAATGAATGAACTAGGGTTTCACTATGTAACCGGAACGATGCGTGATGAATGGGGTGCAATAGCAACAGCAAGCACATATATTGAGGTTGTTCCTAAGAATCCAGTTCCGATCGTTGCTTGTCCTGCTGAAGTTATTTCGGGGCATCCAGTAGAACTATCACAATTTAATGCGAATGGTAGTTACAGTCCTGTTACTGGAAGGTCAATAGATCATGCACGTGATGAATGGACAAACTGGCAAACCATGTACACGAACACGACAAGTAGCAACATTACGGTTCAAGTGTCTTTACACGTGTACGATAATATGGGATTAAAATCACTTGCTCCAGCTCTATGTAACATTACTGTCAAACCCGATCTACCTCCGATCGCGAAGCTTCAAGTACCGCCAGTAGGTATTCGCAATGTGACAGTAGATATTCTGAATCAATCGATAAGTCCGGATGGAGATAAGATTGTCAGTGCGGAATACAAGTACAAATACGATAGTAACAATAACGGATTTACAGATGACACTTGGCAAACGTTAAGTGGTACCCTAATTAAAGCTACCTTCACGCCAACACAAGTCGGCAAGTATTTATTCTATATCAAAGTGACAGAGGATTATGGCCAGTGGGATGATACGTTGCTTAAACCTACGTCATCATTAATTCTCGATGTTGTTAATGACGCTCCAGAGGTTTCCTTTACCTTGCAAGGAAATAACGAACAACCAGATATAGATCCTTATACGATAGTTACGCCTGCTCAAATGCTAAATTGGCCAGTATATGTGACCAATAGCAAGCAAAACGTATTCAAAAAGGATAGTCTTTGGAGAGTTAAAAATGGGAATCTCGTATCTGGAGAAGGGCGTAATTTTGGAGGTCAAAGACAATATTTTTATGGTACAGATCAAACGCTTTTCAACGTTCGAAGCCAAAGTTTTCAATCATTTTCAATGGTTAACAATGGATATGGATCTAATCGACTATCTCCATGGAGGTCAGCAACTACAGTTGATTACACATTAAGCATTCCATTGGTAGATACTCAAAAGAGACAATTTCATCAATACAGTGCAGAGCTCTATTGGATGAAACCGAAAATAAGAAGCACTAAAGGTTTGCTATTTTACGATTTTACAAATCATATTTGGAATGTTGGAATGGAGAAAAAAATATATGCGTTAAACCCTAAGAAACTCTCTCCTCTAAATTTAGAGGTAGATTTTATGACTTTGTATTGGCAGTATAGCAAAGGATCACCATTGGAATATGTGATAGATGTGTCAAAGATGAAAACCAAGAAAATAACATATTCCTGTTCTTACAATCAAGATGTTACACTTTACCCTCAATCCATATTGGATTGGGAGCTCGCAGATCGATATTTATATACGATAACAGAATGGAAAGGATACATTCCAAATTGCAACATCAGTGCGGATGAATTATTTTATGAACTAGCTGTATATGATGCTTTAACTGGAGAAAAGCTAAAGAGTTCGTTTGATGATAATCAGCTTTCTCAAGCTTTGGAAACTCTGAATCAAAACAATATCTCAGGTACGCCTAATTTTTATGGAAGGTACTATTTTGTTAGAAGTTCAGGTCCGAATGACCCACCTTCTAGGCATTTCTTTAAATACTTTAGAATTAGCCATACAGATGGACTTAATGTTGTTTTAAGATTTAACTCATACACTTCTCACGCACCTAATTTAAAATATAGTGAAGACTACATTAGAATTACGCCTGAGTTTAAAATAGCTAAGGCTACTCAAACTGATCTATCTCCAGGGCTTAACGATCAACTAACTAAGAATTATGTCAAAACCGATAAGTTGAGATATATACTAAGCGATCCTTTCTTAGATGTGTATGGGAATATGTATAAGTACGGCTATTACATGGAAGCTGACTATCCAAGTTATACGAAATTTGACTTACACGTAATAAAATATAATTCGGATTATCAACAAGTTTGGAAAACCTATTTAAAGCCCGATATATATGCATCTCCAAACAATAATACTTTCCTTTCTAACTTCAGTTACCAAGACCCATTTGAGGGATTGGTTATTAACACATTTGCAGGACAGGTTTATGCTAAGGTATTTTATGACTATGTAATACCAGGAAACAGTATCCCCAGCACTATGGAAGATATCGTTGTAATGAACATGGATACAGGAAAGGTTGTTCAACGACCGTCCACAAAAAATGGAGACGATCTATCATTGTTTCATTACGGAACAAAATTTGATGGATTTACGCAATTCGGTATTAATTTTGATGGAACAAAATCACCAATTAGAAATAGTACGACAACCATTGAAGGCAACAAAACTTCCTTTTTTGGTGGAGATTCAAGACCAGCTGGAGCAGGTATGGGGTTCACGAATGGAGACAATCGTCTATACAATAGTGCTAACCAGCCTATTGGATACGTTGGTGCGCCAAATCAACATGGAACACAAATTTTTGGTGAGTATTTTGGAGATGGCGTATATGTGTCAATGACGAATTTTAATCCGGGTTATTATAGTACATTTCCAACAAACTATACATTGAACATTTCCGTTGGCACACCTTCAACAGCAGCGCCATTGATTAAATCATTTACGAACGGACAATTTGTATCTACAGCAAGTCTTGACAGTGCGGAATTTAAGTTTGATTTCAACCTAGAAAAGATTAGCTATGACAATGAATGGATGGGCTTCTCATTCCGTATGAAGGATGCACAAAATCACTACTCCCTTGAAACGGATGGGGATGTAATCGCCATAGCTAAGTATGTAAACGGCACAAGGACTGTGTTGCAAAGCGCTCCTTTCCCGTTAACCAATCTTACAAATTACAAAGTTAGGATTAAAAATGTAGGCGATCAAATGAATGTGTGGCTGAATGGAATACCGATTTTACAAGCTAACGACACGACTTACACAACTGGAAAATTCGGTTATTTTTCTGATAAAGCTTTTACTACATTTAGTCCACTGAGCTATAAGACGATTGCAGAGACAAGCCCTTGGTCAACACTCTATGCCATCTGGAACAACGGAACTGCAACAGCTGAAGTTCAGTATGGCGAGATCTCATTCGTCGATCCAGAGAACGATCCTCCTGTAGATGGGAAGTATAACTGGAAAGTAGAGCATACGATCAAGTTCATTAACAATCAGGGTCTGTCCGTACTTCATGGGAACTCGTTCTCTGATGAACAACTGACTTTCGATAAGGTAGGGAATTACAAGGTTATTTTAAGCGCTAAAGATGATCCACACCCACAATATTTGTACCCTGACAATACGTTTGATGAATATCGCAAGCAGTCAAACGAATTTGAACAGATGATCATCGTTCATCGTCGTCCGATCGCTAGTTTTACTGTGAAGCAAGCTACAGATGGCGTAGTGAAGTGGACAGATAGCAGCTATGACCCTGATCGTTACGAGAGTGCGACAAAGTATGATACAGAGGATACTGGCATCGACTATAAAGCAACGAAGGGGATTATGGAGAAGAAGTTCTATTATGTAACGCCTAGTGGTACGACTAAGTACGAGAAGCTAGTTACGCCTGCAGAGTTAGGGACTTATGAAATTGGGTTAGCCGTAAAAGATGAATATAGTGCATGGAGCGATTGGGCGGTTCAAAGTCTTGTTGTCGGAATTATACCTACACCGAATACCCCGCCAATCCCAGGATTTACAGCAAGTCCATTCACGACTTATCGGGGCGTGGATGTAACGATTAATTCAACGGCATCGGATGCTGAGGATGGCGCTCGTGAGAACCTGAAGCATGAGTATTATATCCGAAACGTAACAACTGGTGGAGCTGAGTCGCTGCAAAGCACAGTGCGTACCTCATGGACAAAAACGTTTAATTCACTCGGCGTATTTACGATTCGACAGGTCGTTGAAGATTCGAAAGGAGCAACTGCACAGATCGAGAAGCAAGTGACGATTGTGAATCGTATACCAACTGCAACAGTGACTACGCCTGGCAGTTCAAACAGTAGTAGTCCGACGAAGCTCACAGTGTTGCGTCCGGAGTTCATATGGAGCTACACCGACGCGGATTCGGACGTTCAGGCGCAGTATCAAGTGCGAGTAAGTCGATACGATGGAATACTGGTGCTCGATTCAACAATAAAGCCAGGTGCTTCGGTCAAATGGACAGCGAGTGCAGATCTCCCTGAGAAGGTTAATATGTACGTTGAGGTTCGTGTACACGATGGCTACGATTGGAGCAGCTGGAGTGCTAAACGTTACTTCTATATTGAGACTAACCAACCACCAACAGGAGATTTCACATGGACACCCTCTCCTGTATATGAAGGGGATACCGTACAATTCATTACATCGGTGGATGATCCAGATCGTGATATACTCCAAGTTAAATATGAGATTGTACCACCAACGGGCAGTTCTATTGTCTACAGCTACACTATGAATGATCCATATGCAAATACAGGACCTTCTATTAAGATGCAACAGGTCGGTACATGGACGGTGAAGATGACTGTGAGTGATGGGAAAGCTACGGAAGTTAGCATTATCAAAGCTGTTATTGTCAATGAACTCGGCGTATGGGGAGCAGTGAAGCATACTCCGGAATGGGATAGCAATCGGATCGCCTATAACAAAAAGTATAAAGTTAATCGTGATGAGAGCACCTTCTGGGCAGGTGAAGCTTTTGTTTTAGGAGCAGAGACAACGAACACAGGGACATCTGCAACGAAAGCAATCAAGGTCGAAGCAAAGATGTTCGGTAACGAGACTAAGCAGCTAAGTGCGACTGATACAACACAAGTACAGTGGTCAACTGTACTTCGCAGTGCGGATACGACAATTGATTTTTCTAAACTCGAGAATGGCAGTTATAGTTTCTTATTTACAGCGACCTACAGCAACGGCACAGTGAAAACAGCGACAGTAACGATCATCATCGCAGGCTCCATGTATCAATATGTACAGGTGCATCGGATTCAATGACGCGGTTTGCGAACTATTTTCGTTAATGTAGTTGATTGTCTACCATTCTCAAAGGCATAATAGAACAAGCATCATTAAGTGGACAAACGAATTAGAGGTGACCAAGCAGATGAGTGAAGAACCGAAAAAAATTAGCTTAGCCGAGGCGATGAAGCAGCGTCTAGCACAGAAGAAGCAGGAGCAAAGCGCTGGCAAAGCGCAAAAGGATCAGATGGATACAGGTGTAAAGGCAATGAAGAGTCAAATTAAGAAGCGTCCGAACAACCAAAAGAAGCGGACGGGTGTTTAAGTAGCGGAGGAGAGAGCGTAGACGATGAAAATGAATCGATTGGGTTCCTCAGATTTGAATGTAAGTGAGATCGCTTTAGGCTGTATGTCGATTGGAACTGAGGAACAGAAGGCGATCTCATTAATTCATGAAGCGCTTCATCATGGTGTTAACTTACTTGATACAGCGGATTTGTATGATGATGGACGTAATGAAGAACTTGTAGGCAAAGCGATCAAAGGTCGTCGGAATCAGATTGTCCTATCGACAAAGGTAGGCAATCGGCTCATACCTGGTCAAGAAGGCTGGGTGTGGGATCCATCCAAACGGTATATTAAAGAAGCAGTCGAGCTAAGCCTACGTAGACTGCAAACCGGCTATATCGACTTCTATCAGCTTCATGGAGGAACGATTGATGATCCAATCGACGAGACGATCGAGGCTTTTGAGGAATTGAAACAAGCGGGGCTAATACGTCATTACGGGATTTCTTCAATTCGTCCGAATGTCATTAGAGAATATGTTGCACGTTCATCGATTGTCGGTGTGATGAACCAGATCAGTATACTGGATCGACGTGCCGAGGAAGAAGTTCTCCCTTTGTTGCAAGAGCGGGACATTGGCGTGCTGGCAAGAGGACCAATAGCGAAGGGGATACTCGTTGAGGATCGCATCGTTACGAACAACTATTTGGATTATAGTGTAGAAGAGTTGCTCGATCTTAGAGCTGAGCTGAAGGCTCTAGTTACACCAGATCGAAGTCTATCTCAGCTTGCCATCCGCTATACACTGAGTCATCCAGCTGTCGCAACAGCAGTTGTAGGGGCAAGCTCAAGCGAGCAGCTTCTACATAATGTCCGCGCAGCCGATGTACCACCTCTAACACCTGATGAGATCGATTCAATCCGTCAATTAAGTCTAGCGAATAGATACGAGAGTCATCGCTAACAGTAGCGAGAATCGAGCGAAATAAAGGGAGAGCATGATCATTCATGCTCTCCCTTTGTGTCTATATAATTGTATACCTCTAAACTTATGCGTCGTAATTAACCTTCGAGCAACAACGTTTCTGGGTCTTCGAGCATCTCCTTGATCTTCACAAGGAATTGAACAGCTTCTGCACCATCGACGATACGGTGATCATAGGAAAGGGCGATATACATCATCGGACGATTTTCCATACGCTCTTGGTCGATTGCGACAGGGCGAAGCTGGATTTTATGCATACCGAGTATACCGACTTGTGGTGCATTTAATATTGGCGTAGATAATAATGAGCCGAACACGCCGCCATTCGTAATGGTGAAAGTACCGCCTTGTAGCTCGGATATTTCTAGTGTATTATTACGAGCTTTGAGTGCGAGTTCACCAATCGTACGCTCAATTTCAGCAAATCCAAGACGATCGGCTTCGCGTACGACAGGAACGACAAGCCCTTCTTTCGCAGCAACTGCAATTCCGATATCATAGTACTTCTTCGTGATAATATCTTCGCCGTTAATTTCAGCGTTGAGAAGCGGGAATGCTTTAAGAGCTCCAACAACAGCTTTTGTGAAGAAGGACATGAAGCCTAGTCCAACCTCGTGTTTTTCTAAGAAGGATTGCTTGCGACGTTTGCGAATTTCCATAATCGCAGTCATATCGACTTCATTGAAAGTCGTAAGCATTGCAGCTGTTTGCTGTGCTTCAACGAGTCGCTTTGCAATCGTTAAGCGACGACGCGACATCTTTTTGCGCTCTTCAGGTTTGAAGGGATTACCGGTTACAGCTTTTGTTTGTGCTGGAACGGATGCTGCTGGTTGAGCGACTGGAGCAGAAGAAGCAACAGATGCACCCTTCACATCATTGCTAGATATGCGACCTATCGGATCGCGTGCAGCGACGTTGTTCAAATCGATTCCCTTTTCACGAGCAAGCTTTCTTGCTGCTGGAGAAGCGAGCGTTGTGCTTGCATCATTCGTAGCAACTGGTGCTCCTACAACGACCGTAGGTGCAGGTTCTGGCGCTGTCTTTGTAGCAGGAGCTGCTTCCTTCGGAGCTGCGACTTTACCAGCTTCGCCAATTACACCAACCACTTCGCCGATGGCAACGGTGTCGCCTTCTTGCGAGCGAATTTCTACAATTACGCCATCTTGCTCGGCGCTAATTTCTAAGTTTACTTTATCGGTTTCCAGTTCAAGTAGCAGGTCGCCTTGTTGTACGCTGTCACCTACTTGTACGATCCATTTGGAAATCGTTCCTTCCGTGATCGATTCGCCCATCGCTGGAACAATAATGTCATGCATGGTTGCTACCTCCCGGAGTTGTAAGCCAGTTGCTTATTTTGCGTGTTTACTTGCAAAGCATGTGAAATAATGTAGTTCTGTTCAAGAGTATGCACTTGTTGGTATCCACTTGCAGGGCTGGAACGGTCTGGACGTCCAATGTATTGTACAGCTACACCTTCCGGTGCAAGCTCACGAATGCGTGGTTCAATGTAACTCCATGCGCCCATATTTTTCGGTTCTTCCTGTACCCAAACAATTTCTGTCAGTTTAGGATAACGCTTGATAATGGTGTCAAGCTCTTGTTTAGGGAACGGATAAAGCTGTTCAACGCGAGCAATATGAAGCTCGTCGCGCTCCACTTCGCCAGAGGTCTTCGAGATTTCATCTGCTAGATCGATGGCCACTTTTCCTGTGCAAAGAACAAGTCGATTAACGCGTTGTGTTTTCAGTCCAAGACCATCTTGCTCAAGCACAGGCTGGAATGATCCTTCGGTAAATGCAGAAGCTGGTGAAGCGACATGCGGATTACGAATCAAGCTCTTTGGCGCCATTAGAACGAGCGGACGTGCAGATTCCGTATTGGCAATCGCCGCTTGGCGACGTAGCAAGTGGAAGTATTGAGCTGCGCTACTTAAGTAAGCGACAGTCCAATTCTCTTCACCCGAAAGCTGTAGGAACCGTTCAAGTCGTGCACTCGAATGCTCAGGTCCTTGACCCTCATAACCGTGAGGAAGGAGCATAACCAAACCAGAGCGTTGCGTCCACTTGGAATGACCAGCAGAAATGAACTGATCGATCAACACTTGTGCGCAGTTGACGAAGTCACCATATTGAGCTTCCCAAATGTTAAGGGTTTCAGGTGCGAACACATTGTAGCCATACTCGAAGCCAAGCACGCCAGCTTCAGATAATGGGCTGTTATGAATAGCGAAAGATGCTTTCGCTTCAGGCAACTCATGAAGAGGGCAGAATGTCTCACCAGAAATCGCATCATGCAACACGAGGTTACGATGTGCGAATGTAGCCCGTTCAACATCTTGACCGCTAAGTCGGATCGGCGTACCTTGTGCGAGAATCGAGGCGAATGCTAACGTTTCAGCATGTCCCCAGTCAACCTTCTCGCCGTCATTAAGTGCTGTTGCCCGTCGTTCCAAAATCCGCTGAAGCTTAGGATACACATTGAAGGTTTCAGGATACCGAAGCAATCCCTCATTGATTGACCGTAGTGTATCGAGCTTAATACGTGTTTCTACAGTGTTTAACAATGTATCCTCAACACGATTCGTGTGTTTCACTGGATCTGCTGGAGGCTTCAGCTTTACTTCATCATATGCTTCTTTAAGCTTGCGCTGAACGTCTTGCTTCAGTTGCGAAGCAGCTTCCTCACTAAGTGAACCTGATTGTACAAGTCGATCTGAGTAAATTCGGCTAACCGTAGAGTGAGCTTTTACCTTTTTATAAATCAATGGTTGTGTCGTTTCTGGATCGTCAGTTTCGTTGTGGCCGTAACGGCGATAGCCGATTAGATCGATCAAGAAATCCTTCTTAAAGAGAGCACGATACTCGCTTGCCATACGCGCTGCTGCGATACATGCTTCAGGATCATCTGCATTTACGTGTAAAATTGGAATTTCAAACCCTTTTGCTAAATCGCTCGCATAATGAGTAGAGCGCGAGTCAAAGCTTTCCGTCGTGAATCCGATCCGGTTGTTTACGATGATGTGAATCGTACCGCCGTTCGTGTAGCCACGCAGATTTTCGAAGTTCAAGGTTTCAGCAACGATACCTTCGCCTGAGAAAGCAGCATCTCCATGCATAATAATGGAAGCAGCAGCATCGAGATTTTGTTCTGGGAAGCCGCGATTTCCGCGATTTTCCTGTGCAGCACGAGCAAATCCAGCGACAACGGGATTGACGTACTCCAAGTGACTCGGATTGTTCGCTAGTGTAATTCGACTCTCCGCTGTTTGCCCAGTTGGGATAGAACGATTAGCACCAAGATGATATTTCACATCACCTGTCCAGCCGTAGTTAATGCCGATGGAGCCTTCGGACGGAATAAGATTTTTATTCGGTGAGTGATGGAATTCTGAGAAAATGTGGCCATAAGGCTTCCCGAGCACGTGAGCGAGAACATTCAAGCGACCGCGGTGAGCCATTCCCATGACGATGTTGCGATTGCCGAAGTTAATCAGCTCGTGGACGATTTCATCGACAAGCGGAACTAATGATTCAACACCCTCAGCAGAGAACCGTTTTTGTCCTACGAATGTGCGCTGCAGGAAATCCTCAAACAATTCTGCTTCTAGTAGCTTACGCAGCAATGTTTCGCGTTCAGATGCGAGCAGTTTATTATTTGGAATGATCGATTCGGCTTGAAGGTGCAGCCAATCTCTTTCGTCTTCGTTATGAACATGGCCGAATTCATAAGCGATAGATCCGGTGTATACTTCACGCAGCTTTAAGTAAGCTTCCCACGCATCATTAAAGGCATGAGGAGCATCTTCCCAGATGCAATCCGGTGGTAATAATCTCAAATCAGCCTCGGATAATCCATAGGTTTGTGGATCAAGCACGTTGAGACTCGCCTTCGGATTTAGCTCGAGAGGATCAATATTTGCAGCAAGATGACCAAAGCGGCGGGTGTGCATAGATAACTTCCGCGCTGCGATCGCCTTTTTAAGTACTTTGGAGTCAGGAATCCCAGTTCCTTTCGCTGTTCCGGTCGTTGCCCCTGCTGTCGTTGAAGCAACCTCTTCTGATTTAGGTGGCGCACCGAACTTCGCAAATAAATCACGATAGGAGGCACTCACCGATTGTGGATCTTGAGCGTATAGTTCATATTGTTGTTGGATGTAACCCAGATTAGGACCATAATACTGTTGCCATTGTTCCAATGAGCTTAATTGTTCATTAAACATTACGCATTCCCCAGCCTTCATGTTTATGATGCCCTGATGTAATTGATATTCTCTACTGATCTTATTCTATCGCGGATGAGCCATTTAATAAAATGATCGTTAGGTATCATAATGATCTACATTATAGATGAATCAAAATGTATATCTGTGCCTGTCCAAAGTCTATAGAATATAGGGTGCCCGAAAATTAATTATTTACTGCTTGATCTGGAATAGTGGAATATGTCTTTCGTACCGGTACTTTCTGCGCAGTTGTGTTGCAGGCCAATGTGTTAAAGTAGTAGAGACAGATAGAAAATTAAGCAGAGGTGTGTCGGATGAGTCAATTTAAGAATATTTCGATCGTTAATATTATGGAACCGATTGTTATTCATATTTTTGAAGATACCTATCTTAAACACAAAACACTCAAGTGTAGCTGTGACAAGTGTCAACTGGATATCATTTTGCTAACGTTGAATCATTTGCCCCCGCATTACACATCTACACTCTTAGGTGAGACCTACGTGAAGACAGAATACATGACAACTCAGACGCAATCGGATGTTCTCTCTGCGTTAGCTAGAGCAGCACAAATCATTGAAGAACGCCCTAATCACGATTGAATGAGGTAAAGCTCTCCTAACAAGGGGAGCTTATTTTTGTGAATAGCATAGAATCATTGTATCGTTTGGTAAAATGTGCTATAAATTAGGTAACTATGAATTTACAGGGGGCGATAGGATGATAAGTGCATTATCTGCCGCGAAGCAAGTGTACGCTACATTACCGACATATGCACAAACTTCAAACAGTCAATTATCTTTTCGTCAACCAAATGTAAATTCGTGGTTTTCGGGCTCAACTTCAAAATCTACGAATCTATTTGAACAATATACGAAGAGTATGGCATCTGGTATTGCGAGTTTCCTAACCTCTGCGAATAATGCTAAAACTGCAGCGAATAGCTTGGGCAATAAGGACAGTTCAGCGCTTGCAAGTAGAAAAGCATCGATTAACGATTCTACTAGTCTATCAGCTACAGTATCGGCTGGAGCTTCTATAAATAAGTATAAAGTTGATGTGAGCGCAGTTGCGAAATCACAAATCAATTCTGGAGCTAGCTTAACGAAATCTGCTCCATCTGTAATGCAATCCGGATCGAATCAATTTGAATTAACTATCGGTAATAAGACGCATAAGCTTTCTGCTTTTATTACTAATGATGATACGAACGAATCGTCGTTAACGAAGATGAAAGACGCGATTAACAAAGCAAATACCGGTGTGACAGCGTCGATCGTTACGGATGAGCAGACAGGAACTTCAAAGCTTCAGCTCAAGAGCGATAAGACTGGCACTGATCAGCAATTTTCGCTTAGAGATTTGACAGGAAATGCCGTTGCTGCGACAGGGATCAATCAAGTGGATACTGCCGCATCCAATACTTCTTATCGAGTTAATGGCGGCGCAGTGCTCTCGTCACAGTCGAATACGATTGACCTAGAGAAGGGTAAAGTATCAGTGACATTGTTGAAGCCAACAGAAGAGGCGGTAACAGTAGGTGTTAGCGCGGATACAGATAAAATTGTTAGTGACGTGAAGAAGCTCATCAGCAGCTACAACGAGATGAATAGTCGCCTGAATGAAACTAGTGGATACATGAACTCACAGATTAAGCGTGGTATTAATAATGCTGTAGGTTCGGTCGCATTTTCAGACATTGGTATTCGCAAATCAGCCGACGGTAGCTTACAGCTGGATGAAACGAAGCTTAAACAGAGCTTGAATTCGAGCTTCGATAGAACGAATGCCACTCTAACGGGGACTGCAGGTTTAGCGACTAAGCTAGACAAAGCGCTAGATCATTACAGTGAGGTACCTGCAAGCAGTCTATTGAATAAGAAAGCGCAAGCTTTTCAGATGTATGGAACATATCAGTCATCGTTGCAATCGACTTATTCTCCTTATACGATGAATGGGCTACTCGTCAATAAGATGTTCTAACAGTTTATAGGCCTTATATACAAAAGCACCTTGCTCCGCGATTTTGGCGATAGGAGCAGGTGCTTTTTTGTAGCATTTTTTAATCATACAGAATTTATAAGTTTCACACTTATCATTAGCTGTATGATCTCCGCAAAGCTTCATCTGCATTAAAGACGCCGAAGGCGTTTTTGCTTGATAAGCACCATTATCGTCTATGAAGGAAACTTACGCTTTAAGCAGAGCTAAATCGAAGGCAGGAACGAGTTGCTCTTGAATTGCGCGTTCGAACAATGTGATGATCGCTGCGTAGCCGCTGTCACCCAAATTCGCTGTAAACGCATTGACGTAGAGATCGATGTGAGCTTTTGCCACTTTAGGATCCATTTCCTGCGCATATTGTGCCACATAATCTGCTGAAGCTTCGGGATGTGCCCATGCGTATTCGACAGATTCCCGAATCCAGCCAGCGATTGCATGATGGTCAAGCGAGCGACGAGCAATGATTGCACCTAGTGGAATCGGCAGACCGGTATCCGATTCCCACCAGCTCCCCATATCCTCTAGCATGACGAGTCCATAGTTGCCATAAGTGAATCGCGCCTCGTGGATAACGAGACCTGCGTCGATCTGGCCATCACGAACAGCAGGCATGATTTGATCGAAAGGCATGACGACGATTTCGCCAACGCCACCGGGGACGTGTTTGGCTGCCCAAAGTCGGAATAGTAAATATGCAGTTGAGCGATCGCTGGGCACTGCGACTCTTTTACCTGATAATTGGCTAGCATCGCGTGGATCTTTGAATTTCCCATCCGTAAGCACAAGTGGTCCGCACCCTCTACCGAGTGCCCCGCCACAAGGGAGTAACGCATAATCGGAAAGCACCCATGGCAAAGCGGCATAGGAAACCTTTAGAATTTCAGGCCCAGAAACGCTAGCGGCCATTTGGTTTGTAATGTCGATGTCTGCATAGGTCACATCTAGCTTCGGTGCGCCTGGAATGAGGCCATGTGCCCAAGCATGGAACACAAAGGTGTCATTTGGACAAGGTGAATAGGCGATCTTCATAATAGTACCTCCGGAATGATCGTAAATGCTTGCTCAAGAGAAAGAAGTGCGTCTCCAATTCGCCAAGCGGATTTGTCACGCGGTCCGACACAATTCGAGATTGTGCGGATTTCTAATGCGGAAAGCCCATATGCTTGTGCTGCAGAGGCAACTCCGAACCCTTCCATACCTTCGGCTATTACTCCCGGTATGCGTGAGGCAAGTCGGGATGCAGTAGCAGCTGTCCCAGTAACTGTGGACATTGTAATAATAGGTCCGAGGTGTACCGGTACTATTGCAGAAGCACTGAGCGTTTCCATATATCGGTTTGAAAGTGATGTATCTGCTTTAATGATCGTTGATCCAAAGCCAAGCTCATTTAAGCTACTGAAGCCTTCTGGTGTCTCTGCACCAAGATCACCAGCAATCATTTCGCTTGCAACGACGATTGAGCCAATCTCTGCTCGATCTTCAAAGCCACCTGCAATTCCAGCACTAATAATGTAGCTGTATTCGTTACCTATCAGTGCCTTTGCAGTATTAATTGTAGCAGCGACGGGTCCAACTCCAGCAAGCTTTACCTCGAAAGAGTTATTTCCACGAAGTCCACGTAGTACTGCGGTTTGTTCTGCTTCGACAGCGACCATAATAAGCACTTTTTTGTTCATCTTATTATTCTCCCTCATCTGACTATCTACTTTAATAAGTATAGTAGTTTACACTGTGAGAGTAAAATAGATCACTTAACATAAATAGGACCAACGGGCGTTATCGTCCGTCGATCCTATTCGACATGCTATTATTTATTGAACAGGATAGGTGAGTGAACCTCGTTCGGATAAGTTGCTAAGTGCGTTCGCTTTCACCATTCGCTCAGACAGTGTATACAGTGTGTCCCCAGCATAGAGAATTCGTCGAACAGCTTTGCGGTAATCGAAGCCATATTGCCCACTCTTGGCAAGATCATCATTGGAGAGGTGAGTTATCCGACCACGGAGTGTGAACCCTTTTTCCAAATCTATCCCATACACATATGCACCTTGATAAGTAAATTGCCCATATGCAAGTGCATCGTCAGCAACAGATGAAGCTGCACGATTGACTTCCATGAGATCGACAGGGAATGCGAGCAATCCTTTGCTTCGATCAAAGAGCAGTGCCTTATGGTTAGTAAGAAGCTCAGAGCTGGTACCGCGATCACCGATGATTTCCTTGAATTGCTCTTTCGGATTGTTCACATCGCTTACGTCGAAGATTGCCATCTTGAAGCCTTGATAATAAGCCATTGTCTCTCCTGGGCCCAAGCCCTTAGAAGGAAGTTCAACGGTTTCCTTGCCAAAGCCTATAATATGCGTGTCGTCATACGGGTGAAGATAATCGCTGTAACCTGGAATTTTCAACTGCCCAAGCACAGCTGGCTTCGTAGGTGTATGAAGATCGATGACGAATAAGGGATCTACCGTGCGGAAGGTAACCATATAAGCTCGACCGCCCATGAATCTAACAGAGTAAATATGTTCGCCTGGGGCAAGATCCTCTAACGTTCCTATTGTTTGAAGCTGTTCGTCCAATACATAGATATTGTTGGTCGAAGTATATTGATCCTTCATCACCTTATTGTCTGTTGTTGCAATTCGAAAGTAGCCATTATGTTCATCCATCGAAAATTGATTTAAAATTTGGCCAGGAACGCTACCTTCACCTGCATAGACAACTTGACCTTGGTCGAGACGGAATTTGTAAATTTGCGTTAGTTGCTTGTATTCTGCTCCGTTCTGTGTGTATTTTGCAACAGCAACGTAAAGATGCTTAGACGAAGCATAAATGGCTTGACCTGAACCTAAATATGCGGATACTTGCATTTCTTGATCTGGGCGATCAAGATCGAGTGCACCAATGAGCATGGTGCTCATATCTGGTGAATCGGGAAAATATCGGATATCACTTAGCGGAAGCTTTTGTGGATCAGGTGAATGCGCACTGTCGCGATAAACGGGTTCAAAGTTGCGAACAAGGTCTGCGTTGGGATCGGATGCTGTAACTTCATTAATTGCCGCGCCATCCATAAGCTTGGGGACAGCAACTCGCTTCTCATAGATCATCGGACCCCAATAGTTCATATATTTGTTCGTCACGATATAGAGCGCACTATCAATCTTACGAGAAGAAATGTATCTGCCTTCCAGCTCTGTCTCGCGTTGAAGGGTAGGTTTCCCGGCATCATCGAGCGTATAGATTAAGGTTTGGACGGTCTCCGTTGCAAGTTTAGATGAATAGGTTTGCCCGATCACGACAAGACGGTGATCATCAACGTACATTTCCTGCGGTTGAAACTCGCCTTTTGAACGGTAATCTAAAGTTGCTGCAAGCTTCGGAGAGGCTTTGTTTCCAATGTCAGTAATATAAAGCTGCTGTCCACTGATTTGGTAGATGAACTTGCCATCTGTTTTGGCCCAATCTGCTTCATCCACACCGGCTACTTGAACGTTTGTTTCTGAGAAGTCTTTGGATTCCTCACTCTTTGAAGATTCGGCCGCTCCAGCCATGCTTTCCGCTGTGAATTGCACTGTAGCCCCATCTTCAGCCATAGCCATAGGCCGTTTGCCATATAAAATTCCGCCCTGAGTAAATTGTGAATACAACTCATTGAGCTTCTTTTCTGTACCAATGACAGGTAAAGTCTTCGGATCATTAATGTGAATGACTTTGGCTGTCGCATCCCAAGCTACGATTGTACCTAGTGCTTCTGATAGAGCACGTAAAGGAACCATCATCACATAGCTGCGCATTTCGGGTGCGATTGGAAGCTTAATTGTGCGATCATTTGCAACCATTTCTATTGAGCCTACAGTAAGTATAGCCGTACGGTTTTGTCGCGTAAGCGTGGCAGATTGCTTTCCATCATTGCTTTTCTTAAAGGTCACCTTTGCACCAAGCGCCACAGCAATTTGTCGTAGAGGAACCATCGTTGTATGTTTAACAACGTAAGGCGCAGTGCTAAGCTCCAGCGGCGTACCATTAATCTTAATGTGATACTGTTGCGGCGGTGTAGACGCCTGTTGCTTCGCAGGGGCTGCAACTGTGGGTACTGCCATCAGTATGAATGTAATTAAGGCAACAATGCCTATCCGTATGTTCACTTGGAGTGCCTCCATTTCAATTCGATTTACGTTACTTTATATGTTAACTTCATGACGAGTAGAGTTGTTAAATAGTTGCATAACTGTCGGAAAATATTTACACAGATGTTCTTCAATCATGCTATGCTACTATCAAATGGACAAAGGAGTAGCACATGCACATGCAGAAAGCAACAGCACATCTTATTCGTAACAAGCTTATCTATTTAGCAGCACTGTTTCTACTCATTGTCATTGTCATCTCTACAGTTCTATTTCTACAGGATTCTCAACAAAATTCGCAGCCCCCAGTAACACAAAATACAAATTACACCTATGAATCTCTTCAAGCGACGAACGGAGTGGAATTGCATATCCTTCGTACAGCGCCGGAATCACTCACTTTCAAGACGATCAACGGAAACGTAACTGCTTCAGGTAGTGTAGGTATTAATGGTGGATTTTTTTGGCAACAGTCATTGTTAAGCATTGCAGTGGAGAACGATCAGCCTGTCAATGGTGAGCAGAATGCACATGGTTCTGGCTGGTTCAATACGAAGTACGCGCGAGGAACACTCGTGTATGATCGGATAGCCAAACGATTATCAGTTCAAGTTGTCAGTAATGCAGCAGAAATTCAAGTGACAGATCATTCTGCATATTGGGCGCAAGGGGGCGTTAGCCTCCTGCTGCAAGATGAACCACACTTCCGCCAATCGATAGAGAAAGAGGCGCTTCCAGTGCCTGATGAGCTTCGTCTGCGGAGTGGGATCGTGTATGATGTCGACAACTACATTTACTTGATTGTGTCTTCTACCAAATGTACAGCGGAACAATTTCGTCAATCGATCGTAGAATATGAGAGCGAGCATCCACTCGTAGATGGAATTTATCTCGATGGGGACGGCTCATCGCAATTAATGTCTAACGAGATGAAGCTCATAGGAGATGGCCGCGCGGTCATTCAGATGATTGCTATTCATGAAGATGAATAATAGGGAAGATCTATTTTTCGAGTTGCCGTTGTCGGAGGAGGAACATCTATGAAATCAGTTTCAGTTCGCAGCTTAGTTGAACGCTACAAACTAGAGATATTGGCTGCTGAAGACCAATTGAATCGAGAGATTACAAGATCTAAAGTACATCGACCAGGATTAGAGTTTGTAGGTTACTTTGACTTTTTCCCAATGAATCGGGTACAGGTGTTAGGTCGTAAAGAAATTAACTATTTGCATCGTCTAACGGAAGAGGAACGCAATCTTCACATTGGCAATATTGTCAAATATCGTCCTCCCTGCTTTATCGTGACCGCTAATCAGGATGGCTTGAAGTATTTAATGAAATATTGCCAGGAGGAAGGGATTCCACTCCTACGCACATCTGAGTTAACGACCGAGTTCATTACGAAGGTAGATGCGTTCCTGCTGCAAGCACTTGCACCGGAAATTGCGGTACATGGGGTCTGTTTGAATGTATCCGGAATTGGCATTCTGTTGCGGGGGAAATCGGGAATTGGGAAAAGTGAAACGGCGCACACTCTTATTCGCCGCGGCCATCGCCTCGTTGCAGATGACATCGTTGTTCTCAAAAATTTGAGCTCGACCACGTTGCTCGGCACGCATAATCAATCTACGCGCGAGTTTCTCGCACTGCGTAGTATCGGTCTCGTTAACGTAGTGCGTCTATATGGGCGCAGAGCATTTCAAGATGAAACAAGGATTGTGCTGGATATTGAGTTGACACAGTGGAAAGATCAGGACTTGAACAATGAGCTGGAGTACGAACCGAAATTTTCCGATTATATGGGTGTTCAGATTCCGTATATTGAGCTTCAACTTCAGCCGGGTCGAGATGTTGCAGGGATGATTGAAGCAGCAGCGAACAATTGGTATTTGAAGCAACAGGGCTACAGTGCAGCTGAGGAGTTCATGAAGCGCTTGCAGCCTGAATGATAGAGATTGAAAAGGTGGCTCCTGAGAGGTAATCAGGGGCCATTATTTATTCTATAAAAAATTCTACAATCAGTTTATATTTTAACTTTATTGATTTCTAATTATTAATAATTTTAATTGGTAGATTTATCCATGTAGTTAGAGATGAGACCAGGTAGAAATTATTTCTACAACTTCTATTTTGTTAGGTATTTTTAGCCTTTATCTGTGCAAGTAAGTAATATAAAAACAAATTCAGGACATAGAACTAATATGACAACTGACTATATAATAGGCTTTGAAAGCGCAATCATTAACATGGGAGGTTTTGTCATGAAGAAATTGAACAGGAGGATCTCATTCCTCTTGAGCGTGATTATGTTAATCACGTCCGTCTTTTCGTCAATGTCCGTGTCTGCTGCTGAACCGTGGAAGTCAGCAAATTCGGACAAAATTGTTCCTGATTTTTCCATTAATATAGGTGGAAAAACATACCCAAATAAAAACAATAATTACATAACTGCCCATAGCGGGAAGTTATGGGATGGGAACAAGGAGCTTCGATTTATCGGCTATAACAGTCCCAACTATGCCTTTATTGAGGATCCAGATTGGCATATGGCAAGTGAATATGAGATGGAAGATATGATCAAGTCCGTTGCTCAAAGCAACAGTAAAGTTATTAGAGTCTACTCACTAGGTTTCGAAATTCTCTCAAGCTACAACGGGAATAAAGCATACACCGAGAATGGAGCATCAATTACAGAAGCTCCTAAGCATATTGGCTGGAACCCCGATGCACCGAAGAGAGAAACTGTTAATCCGGCCCCGTTAACTTATACACAAGGCGATTTCTATATGTATGAGCCGGTTTGGGAGAAAGTCGATTATTTTCTTGCAACTGCCGACAGGTATGGTGTGAAAGTCATCTTCCCTTTTGTAAACGAATGGGATTGGTTTGGCGGTAAAGGCAACTTTGCGAACTATTACAAAATTGCAGCTGCTGATTTTTACAGGACATCTACAGCAAATGGAAAGTTCATGGCAGAAATCTATGATCAGCTAGTAAGTATGGTTTTCAATCGTACCAATACAATAACAGGGATTAAGTACAAAGAAGATCCAGCCATCATGGCATGGGAGACCGGAAATGAGCTCCGGACGACAGACCAGCAGTGGATCAAGGATCGCGCCAAATATATGCACGTAGACGAAGATATGAATCAATTGTTTCAAGAAGGTAATGAGTACCAAGGAAGTAACGATGCTGGAGGACTAGCAGGCTTTACAAACTTGGCTAAGGATCCATACATCGATCTAATGAATGACCACTATTATTTATCTGGTACTTCTCCGGATTTCGTAGGGGCGATGCTTCCTTTCTTGAAGGTTGCGAAGCAGAACGACAAGCCGTTCATCGTCGGTGAATTCGGTGCTAGCAGTGTTGAACAAATTGACCGAATCTTAAAGGCGACAATCGATTATGGAGCATCCGGTGCATTGATCTGGAGCTTGAGGTATCGCAATGTGAACGGCGGATACTACTGGCACCGCGAGGGTGAAAGCGCTTCCCTTCAGAAGAATTTCTATTCTTATCACTGGCCAGGCTTTGCCGAGAACGACCATTATGATGAGAATGCAGTCGTAGATATGCTCTACAAATATGCTTACGCAATAGACGGCGAAGTGGCGCCTCCAATGCCAATTCCTGACACGGCTCCGCTATTGTTCGATATTAAATCGCCGACAGAGATTAACTGGCGTGGAACAACGGGTGCGAATGCTTACGATGTAGAGCGTGCGACCAACCCAGCAGGACCTTGGACAGTCATCGCGACTGACCTATCCGATTCGATGTCAGTTGATAACTCTGGACCTCTGTTCGCCGATGTCACGACAGATCCAGGAGTAGATTACTACTATCGTATTCGCGGTAGCAACGTGAAGAACCCAACAGGCTATTCTCCTTATTCTAATGTCGTTGGTCCAGTAAATGGAGATGCGGCTTTGGCATTCGGAGAAGATATCGTTAAAAATTTAAATCCTGGCTTCGAAGCTAATGCTACCAGTATCGCACCATGGACTTGGCAAGCGGGAACAGGAGCAAACGAGGGTACTGCAGTCGTTACGACTGAGGATAAGTATGAAGGAACGAACTCCGTTAAATTATCGAATGGCGGAGAGCTCATGCTTCCGTTCAAGGTTCTTCCACAAGCCTCCTATACAGTAAGCTTCTGGATGAAGACGAATAATACGGGAACCAAATTCACAGTATTGAGCAGGCCAATTAACGCAGGTGTTGATAATGGCTTTGGAGATATCGACCCATGGACGAACAAAGGACCAACATTGCTCAATAATTATACGACTACACGCTGGATGCTCGGTGGTATTGATAAGGAATTGAGTGGCTCGCTTGATGGTCGTACAGCGATTGCAGATGGTCAATGGCATCAATATTCCATGGTCATCAGCGGTGGCAATCTCGATATCAAGAAAGGGATTACAGATGCGTACTTAACGATTCAGAATCTGAATGGAGCAGCGAACGTTACCTACATTGATAATGTAACCGTTCATCGCAACATGGTCAGCAATGGTGGCTTTGCAAACCGAGGTGTTCGTTGGAACACAGAAGCACCTTGGTCGATTCAGGCGAAAAATAATGCTGCAGGTGGCGGCGACCTAGTTGGTTATATTGCGGCTACAGGCAGTGGAGCAAAGCTATCAGAGAAAATTTATGTGCGTCCTAATACAGATTATGTCGTATCCTTTCATGTGAAAAGCACAGCCCCAGGTGTGAAGTTTAATGTTGAAGGTCACAATGGCAATGCGATTACAGCTCTCCAAAACTTGAAACTTAGTGACACCTGGGATCGGGTAGCCTACAAGTTCAACTCTGGGCAGAACAATACGGTGAATATCGTATTTACCGATACTGCTACCGGTGGTATCACATCAGTAGATGATATAGATCTTGTAACTGCAGTTAACTACAAGGGTGAGCTCACTGCTACTGCTTCGAGTGGCTTTACTTGGATTCCGAATGGCGGATGGACATTGAGCGACGGAACTGCTCAACTCGTATCGACTTCCGACAACTCGACATTAGTAGGCGAACAATCGGTATTGCCAAACATGAACTATAAGCTTTCATTCTCAGGCAAGAGCGCTTCTAATGGAGTTGCGATTAAAGTCGAAGACAGCACAACTGGTTTGATTTATGAGAATGCACAATTCAATTCATCGGGCAATAATCAGTTTGCCAATTATGTTGTACCGTTCACAACATTGGCAAGCGCAACAGGTATTCGAGTGACCTTAATTGGTGCAGGGGATGCAGGTACTCACACGTTCATGGCATTTAACCTTCTCAAAGATTCCGGATCGATCGGCAATGCAGACTTTGAGGCTCCAACGCTTGCACCTTGGACGTTGACGGCTGATACAGTACAGATTGTTGCGGACAAAACGACAGCAAATGCGAGAACTGGTGATGGTAGCTTGAAGTTTGTGGGCACTGCTGCCACAGATAAGGATGTAGCTGAGCAAACGATTAGTGTCTCGCCTGATTCCACGTACTCAATTTCCTTCTGGATGAAGGCAAGTGCTGCTAACACCGCAACACCTAAGGTGAATGTATTCGGTCAAGATGGCTCTACACCTTTGATCACAACGTTCTCTCCAGCAAATGCAGGTATTAGCTACGCAACATCAAGCTTTATCGTTAACACTGGATCGAATAGCGAGATCAAATTGCAGTTTGTTAATAATACAACGAACGCAAGAAGTGTATTCCTTGACGATCTGGCAATCGTACAGCTAGATTACAACGCAGTTCCTACAGAACCACAATCCGTATTGGAGAATGGTGAATATTATGCAGGAGCTTACAACTTGCTTAAGCAAGCTTGGTCATCAAGCAATGCACAGATCTACCTTGATTCAACTAGATTCCTCGATGGCAAGTACAGTCTGAGAATCGATTATGATAATACGCAAGGCGTTCCATCCATTGAGAAGACGTTCGCACCGAAGAACCTATCATCCTCAGAAGGTATTCAACTCTGGCTCGCTTCCGAAGTAGCTGATGGGACATTGCAATTGACGTTGAAGAATAGTGCCAATCAGACACAAGTTATGAATTTCCCGATTAAAGGAAGCTCGGGCATGCAATATACACGCTTTGCAGATGATTTCGACAGCTCTTCGGTTACGAGTATGAATCTTAAAGTAATTGGGAGTTCATCTAACCAAGGGACGCTGTATGTAGATGCTGTGAAGTCTGGCTCGCCTTACTTGATCGAGAATGGTAAGGGAACGAACGGTTGGGCGATTGTCCCAGCAATTAGTGGAAAGCAGGCTTCTGCTGCGATTACTCCGGCCATCGATACAACGTTTGCCGGATACGGAGCGAACACCTCTTCCTTGAAGATTACCTATGCATATAACACAGGTAGTGCGGGAACTGCGAAAGACTATCGCACCTTCTCTCAGATTAACAAACCTATCGATCGTGTAGATTGGAGTCAGCGTGATGCATTGCAATTCTGGATTAAGCCAGAAGATGCGACACCTACCAAATTGACGGCTCTAATCTATTTCACGAATGGTAAATATGCCGAAGCATCCTATACGCTGAATAGCTCGGATGAGCAATTGGTTACCTTGCCGTTCTCTGACTTTACAGTCTATCCAGACGGACAAACATTCAATCAACATGGTTTGCTAGTTAACGCAGTGGGTCTGAGATTCAGTGATGCAAGTGGAATGGCAGGATCAACAACGAATAAAGTGGTTCACTTGGATCAATTCAGAGCGGTATCGACATCTCTGTTGAATCTGAAAGCAACACCAGGCGATTTAACGATTCAATTTAATTACGATGAGCCCGATTTCCTCGGATACAGCGGTATTGATATCGATGTAAGCAAAGATGGTAATATCGTTCGTACAGTAAGCGTTATTCCTGGAGCTGGAGTGACAAATATTACGGGTCTGGACAATGAAACAGAATATACCTTTACATTTAAGGCCCTTTCTGGCACCACAATTGTAAGTACGACTACCATTCAGTCGATTCTAGGCAACACGGCAACGGTCACCGTTGCTCCTGAGAAGTTGTATACAGGTGCGTCATTGACAGGCACTTTATCGGTTACTAGTCTCATAGATAAGAGCTTCGCACAGAAGTTCGAGATTAATTACGATCCAAGTATAATGTCCTATGTAGGAACCAGCTCTCTTCATGAGAGTGTAGAGGTGGTACAGCAGTCGAATGATTCGGATCTTGGAATCGTCTCCGTTACACTTGCTGTAGAAGAAGGTATTACTGGTATCGTAGATTTATTGAATGTTCAATTCATATCCAAAGCAGAGCTAAGTGAGCCGATATTTGATTCTTCGATCGATGTACGTGCTTGGTTAAGCTATGATGAGAACAATCCGTTAGATGCTGCGAATTTCAAACGTATCAGCGGTATTGGTGGAAAAGTATCAATCTTGATAGACAATACTGCTCTGAAGGCTTTGCATGATGCAGCACTGGATCAATATAACCAAGCAACTCCAGGCTCTATCAGCGGAACATATCCAATTGCGGCAATGGACGCTTTCGCTGCAGCAATAGGTACAGCGGCGTTGATTGTTGATGAGGAAACAAGCACACGGGCAGATATTGAAGCTGCGATTGTAGCGCTACAGATGGCTAAAGACACCTTTGTAGCGTCGGTAATTCCTTATTCGGGCTATGTACCACCTGTCACAGATGGCACAACAACTGGATCAGTAACCGTTGGTAGCGAAGGGAATGCGAATATTTCCGTCAACTCGAAGCTTGACAGTGAAGGACATGCGAAATCCACTGTGGATTCAGCGACCTTGACAGAAGCATTCGAGAAAGCGCTGCCGAACAAGAAAGGCAAAAGAACAGTAGTCATTAACATCCCGCAAGTATCAGGTGCCAGAGCTTATGAACAGACATTTCCATCAGGCTTCGTGAATGGTGCGGATACAAGCAAGGCAATTGAAGTGAATTCGGAGATTGCAGCGGTAACTCTTCCAAGCAATCTGCTGAATAATGCCACTGGTGCGGAGAACGTTACATTAACGGTCTCGACTGGAGATAAGTCGAAGCTAAGCAGCACTGTCCAAGCTCAGGTAGGTGGAAGACCAATGATTGTTATTGGTCTGACCGCTGATGGACAATCTATTGCGAAGACGAGCACGGGCTCGACTTTCACTGTGAGTGTACCTTACTCGCCTTCTGCCAATGAGTTGACGAAATCCGAATATATTTCCGTATGGAGCATTGATGAATCTGGCAATGCAATTGCAGTACCAAGCGGTAAATACGATCCGGCTACGGGTACAGTTACCTTTAAGACGAATCAATTCGGTACATTCGTCATCATGAACAATCAGAAGACTTTCGATGATATTCAAACTGTAAATTGGGCTAAGAAGGAAATCGAAGTGCTTGCTTCCAAGGGCATTATCAATGGAACGAGCGAGACAAAATTTAATCCGAGTGCAAATATTACAAGAGCAGACTTCCTGCTATTGCTTGTAAAAACTCTTGGCTTGCAAGCTGATTTCAACTCAAACTTCAGTGATGTGAACACTAACGACTACTATTATGAAGCGTTAGGTATCGCTAAAGCACTGGGAATCAGCACAGGAACGAAGGATGGTCTGTTCGATCCTAAGGCTCAGATCACTAGACAGGATGCAATGGTTCTTGTGGCAAGAGCGCTGAGATTGACCGGAGATCTAGGTTCGTCCGGGAATGCTACAGATCTTAACGGCATGAAGGACAAGGATAAGGTATCCTCTTATGCTGTCAACGATGTAGCTGCTCTAGTAGATGCAGGATTGGTACAAGGAAGTGGTGATAAGCTGAACCCACTATCCAATACTTCAAGAGCAGAAATCGCAGTCATGATGTACAGAGTGTATAATAGGTAACAAAAGCTTCCAGTCCCTCATCCGATTTCGGGTGGGGGATTTTTTCTAACCATTGACCATATCATCAACTATGTGGCAGACTGTTGATGATATTCCTGAAAGGGAGAGAAAACATGAAAAGAAACTTGAAGTGGTCCATACTGATCGTATTGTGCATGATTATATTCGTGGCATGCAGCCCAGATTCGAACAACTTGAAGCAAGAGGTCACAAGTACTCAGACAACGAGCACGATTGAGCCATCCTCCTCTAATGAAGCGACTACACCATCGGATCAGACGCAGACGGATAAGAAAGAGGACAAACCTGCCGGATCCAAGGGCTATTTGTGGAAAGTTACTGGCGGAAAAAACGCTGCGTATTTAGTCGGAACGATTCATTTGGCCAAGAAAGAGATGTACCCGCTTGATCCGGATTTGGAGCAAGCGCTTGAGGAAGCTAATTATATCGCACTAGAGCTTGATTTGACGAAGGTGAATCAAACTGAAGTGAGTCAACTATTGGCAGACAAGGCTATGTATAAAGACGGAACGACGTTAAAGGATCATGTACCGGCAGAGGATTACGAGAAATTCACCGCGGCGATGAAGAAGTCATTTGGAATGCTTGGAAAGATGTACGAGAAATTTGAGCCGTGGTACAGCGCAATGACACTTGAAAGCATAGGGGCAACAAAGTATTCCAAAGTGGACGGCATAGATAAGTATTTAGCAAAACAGGGACATAAAGCGGGGAAAAAGGTGCTGGAGCTCGAAAGTATGGAATCGCAGCTAGCGATCTTTGACGGCTTCTCTGATGAACTGCAATTACGCTACTTCCACATGACTGTAGAAGCAACGGGCCAAGCTATAGACGGTACAGAACAATTACTGGACATGTGGACAAAAGGCGATGAAAGCGAGCTCATGCAGTATTATGACGAGTATATGACTTCCTCGAAGGCTGAGCTTGATGAGCTATTCGATGAATTTAACACCGCGATTCTCGACCACCGGAATAAAGGAATGGTCGAGAAGATCGACGGCTTTTTGAACAATGGCAATAAGGGAACTTACCTCATCGCAGTAGGTTCGCTGCATATGCCTGGTGAGAAAGGCTTAGTTAACCAGTTGCGTGAACTCGGATATACAGTCGAATATATCGATTAGTATATACTTTTCCAAACTGTCTACTTGAAGAATACGAAGTTGGTCGGAAGCTTGCGGAGCACGCCATCAGACGGTTTGTTAATGAGCTTTCCATTAAAAATAAGCGTTGATGATCCGCCACCATCCAAATTGTACCCATCAATAGCGCCATAACGCACAAGCATATCTTGCATTTCCTCAAGCGTCGCACCCGAGCTGCCTGCTTCACTATATCCGTCAGCAACGATGAACAGCAATTGATCATCCTTGTAGTTGGCAATTACAGTTCGTGGTGCGCGTTTTGGACTTGTTTTCCACTTGCTAGGTATCGTCGTCTTGTTGCCATTCACGAGTAGGATAGGCACGAATGAAGCTCCGAACTTCGGATTCAGCCGATCCAATTGTTCCTTCGAGCTGAATTTCCCGCCAATCAATTGATTGTTCATATTCATTCCCACAAAAAATAAATCTTTAAAGCTCGCTTCAAATCCATTCACATAGTTACTGTCCACGATAGTCGTACTCAGTGGGTAACGTCCACTTTGCGAATCCGCAAACCCTCCTGCATTAATTCCGATCGCTGCCTTCACCCGTTGCACCGCAGCTAATGTTGTTTCTGAACCACCATTTGTATCTTTACCCAATAGAAGCTGCATGGCGTCTGAATGTCTCAATTCAATTTTCACGGCATAGCTTTTGAATGATGTTGTTCCAAGGTAAAATAATTGTGCTCTCATTTTGCTCGAATCTATCGTTGCTGAAGGCTTGCCAAGCTTATTGGTGATCCTTGTATCATAGATGACAAGCGGTCTAGGTGCTTGAGCGGAAGCTATATTCGAGATCGCTTTGATCGCGGTATTCATATGCGTATATAACTTCATTTGATGTTGAATCGATGCGGCTGTCAGATCTGCTGTCGACATTGCTTGATCCAAGCTATTATTAATCGGTTCTGATGCAGTTACTGGACTCATATTGGTGCCCGTATAAGATGGAAATGCACGCTCTGACATGCTTACTTCAATTGGATCAGCGCTAAAGATAAGCCATAAGAGTAGGCCGAGAAACGGGGCTCCAGCTAATAAGATTGTGCGATTGAAACCGCGAATGGTTGCGGCACTCATTTCAACACGTCCAAGCTTTTCTTCAGCTCGTTTAGCTGTTTCTTTACTTCAGCTAATTGCGTATACAGCTTGTTGCTATTGTCAGTTTTCGTGTCGGTATTATCTTTAGCAAAAGTGAGTAGCTCATTTAGCGCCTCTATTTTACTTCCCATCTCTGCTAGTTGCGTTGTATAGTCGTTCTCTAATGCTGTTAATCGACTCGTGTAGTCTTGCTGAATTAGCGCGATTTGCGAAGCGGTTTGGTTTTCAAGACGAGATGAAAGCTTGTCTTGAATGTTATCGGAGTACAATTTTGCCGCGTATACACCACCAGCAATTAGTATGAACCAGAAGAGGGCGAAGAAGAGGATGGCACCTGTATTTCTTCTTTTGGGACGTTGTTCTCTGTAAAGGTTTAATTCAGTTGTTGCTTCTGCTACATTTCTCATGATCTTGGCTAAGCACCTTTCAATTTGTCTTCGACAATAGAACGAAATCAAAGCGCGAAAGTTGCGATAATTGTAGATAGGAATTGCTGTCAAATCACGTTACAATAAAAAGAGTAGACAAAAGCTAGCGATTGAGAGGATGAACAGAATGCTCAGATTTGGTGTGATTGGAACGAATTGGATAACCGATCGATTCATTGCTGCTGCACGCGAAAGTAAGGATTTTGCACTCACTGCGGTATATTCGCGTACGGAGGAGCAAGCAAGCCAATATGCCGAGAAGCATCAAATCGCTCATCGATATACCGACTTGGAACAGTTTGCAGCAAGTACGGAGTTTGATGCGGTCTATTTAGCTAGCCCCAACTCCTTGCATGCTGACCATGCAGTGCTCTGTATGGATAACGGCAAACATGTACTTTGCGAAAAACCAATTGCGTCTAACAAAGCAGAGCTTGATCGGATGATTGATGCGGCGAAGCGCAATGGTGTAGCCTTAATGGAGGCGCTGGTGCCTACGATGCTTCCTGCATTCGGTGCGATAAAGGATAATTTGCATAAGCTTGGTCGAATCCGGAGATATGCTGCAAGCTATTGTCAATACTCCTCGCGTTATGATGCCTATAAAGAAGGTCAACTGCTGAATGCCTTCAACCCTATTTACTCGAACGGCGCGATGATGGACCTTGGTATTTATTGTATTTACCCACTTGTAGCATTGCTCGGAGCTCCCGAACGTGTACAAGCTAGCGCGGTAATGCTCGACTCTGGTGTCGATGGAGAAGGGAGCCTCTTGCTCGCTTATCCAGGGTGCGATGCGGTTATTCACTATTCGAAAATAACGACATCTTATGCGATGACTGAAATTCAAGGTGAGCAAGCAACGATGATTATCGATAAAATAAATACACCCGAGCATGTGGAAATTCGATATCGTGATGGTACTGTAGAGAATTTAACGCGTCCGCTTGATCATAGCTTTATGTTCTATGAGGTACAGCACTTTATAGAAATGATCGAGCGCAAAGAGACGCAATCCGCTACGAATAGCTGGCACAATTCACGGAATACATTGGGCATTATGGATGAGGCGCGAAGACAGATCGGACTTGTGTATCCTGCTGATTTGAAGCACGCATGAAGTAATTGTGTTGGAAGTCTAACGTTTAATTGACGGGATTAATACCGAATATAGAAAAATGTGAAGGAGGAGATGACGGTGGCTAGTACACATGTGTATACAAGAAGAGAAGAGGTAGTCAATGCCACAACTCATGGCTTGGGTACATTGCTCAGCATTGCGGCACTAACCTTATTGATTATATTCGCAAGTCTTCAAGGTACAGCATGGCATATTGTGAGCTTTGCAATCTACGGAATTACTATGATACTACTTTATACGGCATCTACGTTGGTGCATGCTTTTCCCGAGGGGAAAGTAAAGGATTTGTTCGAGACATTTGACCATTCCTGCATCTATTTATTTATTGCCGGCACTTATACGCCACTGCTCCTCGTTACGCTTCGCGGTCCGCTCGGTTGGACATTGTTTGGAATTGTATGGGGACTAGCGATTGGCGGTGTCGTTTTCAAAGCTTTTTTCACGAAAAAATATTTGATGCTTTCGACGCTGTTCTACGTATTTATGGGATGGCTTATCGTATTCGCATGGGAACCGCTAACTGCACTACTTCAACCGGGTGGCATTCGTTTGCTTGTCATCGGAGGAGTACTGTATACGTTGGGCTCGGTGTTTTATGTATGGCGGGGCTTTCCCTATCACCATGCCGTGTGGCATATGTTCGTTGTCGCGGGCTCTGTGTTCCATTTTTTTGCAATACTGCTGTATGTCCGCTGAAAAGGATAGATGCCAAAAAAATCAGCGCCGTCACGGTTGCCCTTCTTCCGGCAATGTGTTCGGCGCTGAATCGCTTTTTTATTTTGAACAACTTGGGTGTGCGGCTTGCGTTGCCACTGTCCTCGATGCATTGTCGGGTCCAGTTGGCCTTCTCTTTGTAGCTTGATTCTTTGTTGTCTCGCTTTCGTCATACTCATGAATTGAAACACCTCCGTATTTGTTTTCATCATACGATAGGAATATTAACGCATCAAGTAGATATTTATTGTAAAAGGAGATTTTATTATATGCCACACCTACTTATACGCGGAATTACGCCGGAACAAGTTCGAACCATTAGCCAATCACTCGGATCGCAACTGGCTACTTTGTTTCAATGTCCTGCTGATCATATTGTGCTGGAATGCTTGAACACCACTGCTATATTCGCAGGAGAAGTTGTATCTTCATTCCCTTTCATCGAAGTGAATGCATTTGACAGAGGGAAAGCGGTGCAAGATGAAGCTGCAATGTGCATTGACAGCCACGTTCGATCATTAGGAATAAGTGAAGTGGAAATTGCTTTTCGAATGTACGAGCGATCGGATTATTATGCAGATGGGAAGAGCTTTGTACCCTCATCGTCAGATTTTCAAGCGCTCCAAGCTGAAAATCAGAGATTAAAAGAAGAGCTGCAAAAGCTACGCAAATCACTTCAATCTAGTCACATCGGTTCAATGTCGAGTAGATTGCGGGATGCGTTACGAGAATAGAGGTTCGTTGTAGTATAAATCTCAATTGTGAGGTTATTGTATGGGTGAAAAGCTGCGTTTTCGTAATGAGGGTACTTTCAAAATCGCACAATTTACCGACCTGCACTGGTGTAACGGAAAAGCTGAAGATAAGAAAACAAGGTCTCTCATGGAGCAGGTAATTATCGCAGAAAATCCAGATTTAATTGTGTTTACAGGCGATATCATTGAAAGCTTGCGCTGCAAAGACCCTTTACAAGCATTCGAGGATGCGGTTTCCGTAGCTGTAGAGAGCGGCATTCCTTGGGCTGCGATCTTTGGTAATCATGATAGTGAAGGAAATGTTTCAAGGCAACAATTGATGAACTTACAGCTTTCGCTGTCTGGATCAGTAGCGGAGTCGGGTCCTTCATACATTGGTGGGGTAGGAAACTATGTCATTCGGTTGTTCGGCGCCAATTCTGATGATTCAGCCGCTGCGGTGCTCTATTTTTTTGATAGTGGCAGTTATTCAACAGTACCTAGTATTAAGGGATACGATTGGGTGAAGCATCGTCAAGTGGAATGGTTTAGCGAACAAGCAAATTCGCTTAAGCTCAAGCATCAGGGTATTCCTATGCAATCACTCGCGTTCTTGCATATTCCGTTGCCTGAGTATCGTGAAGTATGGGAACGTCAAATTTGTTACGGGCATCGTTATGAGAAGGTGAGCTGTCCGCAGCTTAATTCGGGTCTGTTCACTGCCATGGTCGAAGCAGGTGGTGTGCAAGGGGTGTTCTGTGGTCATGATCACAATAATGATTATATAGGTTCGATAAGTGGGATCAAGCTGTGCTATGGTCGCTCCACAGGCTATAATACATACGGTAGATGGTTGTTCCAACGTGGAGCACGGATCATCGAATTGCATGCAGGCGCTGACTTTACCACATGGTTGCGTCTTGCTAACGGAAAAAAAGTAACAACTGCTCACAAGCATAAGCCGGGTATTTTGTAGTCAAAGACAAGTGGACAAGTATGATACACATGGTCGCAAATAAATAATTATTTTCTCATAAAAGAAACAAAATGTATCCAGCGTGCGTTATACTCTTTGACCGCCATCTCCAACACTGATTAATGACAGCTTCCGGCGGAATAAAGGAGGTAGCGATATGAAGAGGACAATGCTGTTCGTGCTATCACTAGTGATGTTATTCACTTTGCCGTATGCATCAGTGAGCGCAGCGAGTAACCTCACAACGGATCAAAAGTTTGAGGCATTGAAGAACAAAGGGATATTTACAGGCTTTAGCGATGGCAGTTCGAGATTATATGAGTCGATGACAAGAGAGCAATTTGCCACTGCATTATCCAGATTACTCGAGCTCCCAACGATGAGTGGAGAATCGAGCTATAATGATGTGCTTCGGATCCGTTGGTCATCAAAGGATATTGAAGCAGTTACGAAAGCGGGGTTAATGAAAGGGGTTCGTAGTCGCGTGTTTGCACCAGCAGATCCAGTTACAGTGGAGCAGCTTGCTGCTGTGCTCGTAAGGATCACTGGGATTTCCAATCGCTCTTTCACAGTAAGTGGGAAAGTGTCTAGTTGGGCAAGGCAAGCTGTTAGTGGTGCAATCTACAATGGATATATTCCGCAATTGAATGATTACACCGTTAATGCGACAAGAGGGCAGATGGTTGATGCATTTTATGAGATTTATCAAAATGTGCTCGTGAAGCCGATTCAAGTGAAAACAGTTGAAGCGCTCACTTCTCGAAGTATAAAAGTAACGTTGGTGCAGTCAGCTAGTGAGGGAGAAATACGAGCTGCGCAAATTTCGCTTAGAGATGTGTTCAACAACAATGTACCCGTTGGGATCTCTTCGATAAGCAAAGACGGATTAACGATTACACTATGGACAAATCAGCAAATTAGTGGCATTTATCACATCTTGACAGTGGACGATCACGCGTGGAATTTCATGTCGATCAGTGAGGATCAGACGAAGCCAACGGTGCAGAGCATCGTTAGAATAACGAATAAGCAGGTAGAAGTTACCTTTTCGGAGCCGGTTGAAGCCAATTCTGCAAAAACGACTTCTAACTATCAAATTAACAACGGACTAAGAGTGGACAGTGCGCAGCTTTCATCGGATCAACGGAAAGTCACTTTGACGACAGGTGATCAAGTAGACGGACGTTCGTATCAAATGACGGTCCGCAATGTGAAGGATCTCGCTGGCAATGTGATGGACTCGCGCAGCGATCTTTATTTTACTGGAAGCAATGACAGCAGTAAGCCGAAGGTTACGTCAGTGAACATCAATCCAACAGCAACCATTACGGTTAAATTCAGTGAGAAGATCGATACGAGAGAAGCGGCTCAGGCGTACCATTATTCCATTAATAATGGATTATCTGTAACAGAAGCAAAGGTAGAGAGCGATGGAAGTACGGTCACGCTAAAAACATCGGCACAGCGAGATGCAACGTTATATACGATAACAATTAGTGGTATTCCTGACCTTGCGGGCAATATGATGGATCAATCGACGAACTGGATGTTCGGTGGGATTTCGAATCCTGAAGTGCCTGTCACTGTGCAAAATGCGCAAGCGATCAATGTGAATACGATTGAAATTACTTTTAACCGACCGATCACCGATACGGATGTCAACAATTTAGTTGCCGATATCATTCTTGATAACGGGGCAAATGTTTCGATGGCGGATTGGAAGGCGTATGTTGTACGCAAAAATAATCAAACTGTCACGGTTCAGTACCGCACCAAGCAAAGTAATCCAGAGCTGTTTGTTAGTGGGCATGTATACTTTGTCCGTGTGAAAGGTGTGGTTGGCCTGACTACAGCTGATAACAAGGATCGCTTTGCATTTGCAGGTACAATAACACAAAATCGTGACCCTTATGTGACGCAAATTGTTGCAATAGGTAATGACCGGATTAAGGTGTTGTTTAGCGAACCCGTTACAAATGTAGAAGCAGCGGCATTCATTCTCTCAGATGATAGTGGAAATCGTGTGCAGATTGATTATGATGAGCTTGGCGATCGCAATAAAATCGTTACAGAAGTCATATTAAGATTGAAGGATAAGCTCACTGCCCGTTCAGTTTACCAAATGAAATTCGTTCGAAATTATATTACGGATGCACCAAAATGGAACGTTCTTACAACGACGGAAGGCAATCAAGATACCGCCTTTACCTTCACAGCTAGCTGGTAAAACAAAAAAAGTGAAAATAGCGGCGTAAGGGAGGTTATCCCGCGCCGCTATTTCGCGTTTTCGTTTCAAGCAACCATTGACCTTATGCATTTAATATGCGCTTTACCAATGCCATTGTCTTATCCCAATCTTCTTCTGCAGCTCGTATAGTCAAGATCGGTCGTTCATCTATAATTTGAATCCCATTGAAGATCCGGTTTCCACTAAGATCTATTCCGTAAGGGTGCGCTTCAGTATCTTCAGAAGTTTGAATGCTGACAATTCGCTCTGCAGGAACATTCAATTCAGACCAGCCAGGCATTTCATCAAGCCTTCTAAAGGCTCCTTGTCCGGCCATTCCTTGGAAATTAGTATCATCGAGAATGTAGAGCTGGTCATATTCCGTCATGAAGAGGAGCATTGCCTTCTGCTGATAAGCCAAATCCTGCTCTGAGCTAAATTGAGGTGGAACGAAGCTTGGTGTAACTTTGATTCGCTTCCAATCGGGCATTAGACTCAACAGATTTTGCGAGAATATCTCTTCATCCATGAAATAAAAATTTCCATATACTGTGACTGAGAGATCGATTGGAGGCTTGCGTGCCTCTTCATTACGCTTATCTATCGTATCTTTGATCATAAACCCCGCGAACAAAACAATGATAATCGTCGAGATGAGGTGAAATTTATAGTAGTAAAAAAAATGCGACACTTTACTTTGCTTAGGCTCAGTGCTTAGCTTTTCACTTTCGAGACCGATGATGAGATTGTAGGCGGCATTAATTTCACTGTGTGTAGGTCCTGCTACTTCATTCGTGCTTTGTTCTTGTTGTCGCTGTGACTTTTCCTTCTTGAGTAAAATAAAGTAACGATTTTCGACTTGTTCACGAGTTGCATCTTCATGTAAACCTAGTAACTCATAGGCTTTCTTCATCTGTTCATCCAATGTAATCACTCCAGTTGCTACAATGCTACCAAGTCTTTAGAACGGCAGAGGATTCGTCTCCGACTGTAAATTGTGTTTTGTCATCACTATCATCTTGCGCAGCTTTGTTTTCAGCTATTGTATCATTAATTTGGCCTGAATGTTGCATTTTACTTTCTCCATGAAAGATGCCGCCTGATTCAATCGAAAGCTCAGTTGCGGACAAGTTCCCCTGAAGTACACCTGTCGTTTTGATCGTTAATTTCCCACGCGCATGGATATCTCCAGTGACTTTGCCTGCGACAATTACATTTCTTGCGGATACATGTGATCGTGCACTACCATTCTCACCAATCGTTACGTCTCCGGTACAGTCGATATTTCCGAATATCTTTCCTTCAACTCGAAGTCCTGCTTCAGACTTAATATTGCCTTCAAATATGCTTCCCTCTCCGATCAAAGTATCGGTAGAGTTTGGGTCGATCTTGGATTTTTTACCTTTAAACATGTTTAATTTTCCCTTCTAGTCGCTTTTAAATATGGACGAGGATCGATCGTGCTACCATTGAGAATGACTTCGTAATGGAGATGAGGTCCAGTGCTGCGACCGGTGGAGCCCATATAACCGATCAAGTCGCCTTTGGAAACCTTAGCGCCTGCTTCTACAAGCAATTTGCTCATATGTGAGTAATGAGTACTCAAACTTTTGGTGTGTGAAATCAATATATTTTTGCCATGCGAGCTATCACGACCAGCGGAAGTCACTTTACCGTCTGCAGTTGCATAGATCGGATCGCCAGTGCTTCCTCCAATGTCTATGCCTGCATGAAAGGTTGCGCGTCTTGTAAATGGATCCTTACGAACACCGAACAGAGAGGTTACCTTGCGAGAGTCTGTCGGCCATATTGTCGGAGTAATTTTAATGATTGCGGATTGCTTGAGTACGGCTTCTTTCGTCTGTTCTAGCTCTGGACGCAACACCTTAACCTGCTCCTGTAGTGAAGTGAAGGTTTGTCGTGTTTCCGATATTAATTGATCCATTGCTTCGTCGAATACAGGTAGATCTTCACCACCTGTACCGCCATCCATTGCAATGCCATCGTAAGCATCATCGACGGAATTGGCATCAATGGCAGTCGCAATATCTCCATCTTTAATGCCGACCATGTTCTTAAGCTGGCTTTCGAGATCCTTGATGTCTGACATATGATTCGTAATCGATTGAGCCTGTTCTGATAGATCCGTCACTTCCGTTTGAAGCACACCGATATGTAGGTCTTTGTTTTGAATAATCTTTTCTAGCTCTGTCGTCGAGGTTGCGAGCTTCTTCTCCAATACTCCAATTTGCTCAGTATTATTTCGATAGAGAAGAAACATCGTAATTGCACTAATTAATATTGCAATGATTAGAAGAAATCCGATCGTAATCCATAAGGCTGATAATTGAAATCGCTTAACAGAGCTGTTTGCATCAGGAATCACCATAAAGGTGAATCGTTTACGTCGCCATTTCATGACTACCCTCCAACATTGAAAATTCGTACTCGATCAAATAGATTATTTCGACTTTATTATTCAGAATCCTTTTTTACAGAAAAAAATGTCACAATAAATTGTCGTAAAAAAGGATTTTGTCAAGTTAGGGCGAATGATTTGAATATTGAGTATATTTTATTGGGAGGTAAATTATGATAAGGCTAGCAGGTATTGATATAGGCAATGATAGTGTGAAATTAGTCGTAAGCGGGTCGAATGTACCTGTGATCATACCGAGTATCGTTTCACCTGGTTATGAGAGACATGTGCTACAGGAGGAAGACTCGCCGCTTAAGGCATTGGATGTAATGGTCTATAGTCCGAAGCTGAAGAAGCGAAGTCAACGGTACTTTGTTGGCTTACTCGCTTCCGAAGACCAAGATAATGCAGAGCTAGAGGAAACCGATAATAAGGCGACCAGTGATCAATCACTCATCGTTGCTTTAACAGCGTTAGCTTATGCGAGCATTACGAATGTAGCTCAAACGCTACAACCCGGGGAGACGGTAGATCAGGTCGAGTATATAATCGGTACAGGGTTGCCTGTCCGTACATATGCGAGATATCATCAGACGTTTGAAGAGCGACTTGTGGGTGAGCATGAGGTGACTTTCCTATCGACGCCTAAGCTGCGCGGACGTACAGTTCGTGTAAATATTAGACGGGCGATAGTTTCCATTGAGGGTGCGGCTGCATTGTTCCATATGGCGACTCACGATAACTTACAAGTGCGCGATGAAGAGCTATATAACGGTGTAATTGGAATATGTGAGATGGGCGCACTAACGACAGATTTTCCTGTTGTGAAGCGGATGAGCATTGATAATCAATTCAGTACAGGAGAGCAGTTGGGACTAGCATCCTATTTGGATTCGATTATTCGCGATGTTGAAGATCAATTTGGCTATCGCTTCCCAAGTCGTACGAAGCTCATTCAACGTATTCGTAAACAAGATTACATCATTCAACGCGTAGGAGAAGGCCAAGCAGACATTCGCCCGATTGTGGACACTTATTTCAGTCGTGCATCGCAGAAAATCGTTGATCTCATTCGCAAACGTTGGAAGAAGTATCCGGATATTCAATGTTTCTACGTGCTAGGTGGTGGCGCAGCAGCATTGAAGACTTACATTGTTGAAGCGGCGGACAATATGCGCTTGCGCTTTGTGGATGATAGCGAATTGCAGAACGTGTACGGCTATCTGAAGATGGCTAAGAATAAGACTTCTAATACAGAAGGACTTTAAGCACAAAAATAATAAGAGGTTGCTCCCTAGTGCATGAAGGAGCAACCTCATTTTTATTGTTAAGTTATCCCCTTCGCTCAGAGACTGTGCGGACGCCCGCCAATCCATACATTGTGAAGAGTGAGTGTATCATCAAGCAATAGCAAATCTCCACGCTTCCCTGATGTGATTGAGCCGGTAACAGCATCGATGCCGAGCTGATTTGCGGGATTGCCACTAGCCATCTGGCTTGCATCTTCAACCGAGACGCCGACCTTATTGACCATGTAGCGGAATGCTTGGATCATCGTCAAGGTGCTTCCGGCCAAGTTACCGGAATCCTTGAGACGAGCGACGCCATCAATCATCTGCACGGGGAGCTCGCCTATTTTGTAGTCGCCATCAGGCATTCCTGAGGCTTCCATTGCGTCTGTAATTAAGATGACACCATTTCGTCCTTTAGCCGCGACAAGTAACTTAATGGCAGCATGATGGACGTGATGTCCGTCGGCGATAACCTCGGTACGAATGCGAGAATCGGTTAATACTGCACCGACTGTTCCTGGTTCGCGATGATGCAAGCTGCGCATGGCGTTGAATGTATGAGTGGCCTGACGCAACCCTCGATCTGCGGAAGCGATGATCTCCTCGTAGGTCGCGTCTGTATGACCACAGCTTGCGACGATACCAAGCTGTGTAAGACGCTCAATATAGTCAAGCGCGCCTTCAGTTTCAGGAGCTAAAGTTTGCAACTTTATCAAGTCAGGGTAACGAGAAACCCACTCTTCTAACCACGCTAATTGAGGAGGAGCGATGAATGCTGGATTCTGTGCGCCACGCCATTTTTCACTTACGAATGGACCTTCGAGATGAACGCCAACCACTTGTGCATAGGGCATCGCCTTCGACATGTAGTGATGTGTACGATCTAAAATCGCTGTTAATTCCTCGCGAGATGCTGTTAAAGAAGTAGCAACAATGCTTGTTGTCCCATGCGTGGCGTGAAATTTCGTGATTGTGGATAGACCGTCAGCATCCGCACTCATGAAGTCGGAACCAGCGCCGCCATGAACATGAACGTCGATAAATCCGGGAATCAGCCACATTCCAGCCGCATTAATCATCGCTGTATCGGTTCTCGTCAGATCTATTTCTCCACTCCCGACCTCTACAATAATACCTTCGTTTAGCAGCACCCAACCATTCTCAATCGTAGCATCTGGAGCAACGACTCGGGCGTTGTGTATAAGCAGGTTCCCCATTGTCCCGTGGCTCATGATTGCTTATCCAGTTGAGATGCAGCAGCTTCATCGAGCATGACGATCAGGTTCGGATGCGTTTGAAGTAATGATGCGGGGCAATCCGTTGTAATTGGCCCTTGTAAAGCGCGAGCGATAATTGCTGCTTTGTCTTCACCTTTTACGACGAGTAATATTTTTTTCGCTTTGAGAATAGTACCTACACCCATCGTTAACGCTTGTTTCGGTACACTATCAATGGAATCGAAGAAGCGAGCGTTCGCTTGTCTCGTTTCCTCAGCCAAGTCAACGATATGCGTACCACGACTTAACGCATGCGAAGGCTCATTGAAACCGATATGCCCATTATGACCGAGTCCAAGCAGTTGAAGATCGATGTGCCCTATGTTTTCTATTGCCTGATCGTAATGATCACATTCTGCTTGCAAATCTGTCGCATTACCATCGGGAAGATGACTTTGCTCCTGAGGCAGGTCAATATGTGAAAACAGATGATGATTCATGTAGGAATGATAACTTTCTGGATGATTGATCGGCAAACCAACGTATTCATCGAGGTTGAATGTTGTCGCTTGACGGAAGCTGAACATGCCGCGCTGATATTCATGGACGATTTGCTCGTAGATGCCCACAGGCGTGCCGCCGGTTGCTAGTCCGAGCACAGCGCGGGGATTCGTTTGCACCTGACTAATGATCAAGTTAGCCGCTGCTTCGTTCAATTTTTCGTTACTGTCAAAAATCATGTTGTTAATCATCGTAATTTGGCCTCTTTTCTAGTATGTTGTTTCACAGTTTGGAAGGAACGTTCAAGGGCAGGGACATAGCTTTCAAAATATTCACTGACGAGCCCCATAAATAAAATATCGACGACATGGAGTTGTGCCATTCTAGAAGCCATATCTCCACGGCGCATACCTGCTTCTGCTGATGAGGTAAATAGTTGAATCTGAGCTCCGTCAGCGAGAGTATTCGATCCGAAACGAGTAATGGATAATGTCGTTGCGCCTCGTTCAGCAGCCGTTTGCAGGGCATGAATCGTCTCTAATGTTTCTCCCGAATAAGAGATGCCGATCGCGACATCGTGCGACGTTAATGAAGAAGCGGAGGTTAGCTGAAGGTGAGGATCCGAGAATACTGCCGCCGCTTTCCCAATTCGAATTAATTTATGGAAAAAGTCTTGAGCGACAAAGCCCGATGTTCCAGAACCATATAGATCAATTCGTGATGCATTGTTCAGTGCGGTCATCGCAATTCGCAACTGATGAAGGTCTAGCAATTGTGTTGTATCTGTTAAAGAACGAATGTGATTAGCTGTTATTGCTGCAACAATTTCTGATAGAGGGTTACCTGCGACAATGTCCTGATACTGATCAGGAGCAGTGGTTTGATGTGCAACCTCTGTCGCGAGAATTTGTTTGAATTCAGGAAACCCTTGCGTATGGAACAGCTTGCAAAATCGCGAGATCGTTGCTGTACTGCTGCCTGATAGTTTTGCGAGCTCTGTAATTGAAAGCTGAACAACCTCACGAGGGTGGTTTAAAATAAAGTCGGCAAGCTTTCTTTCTATCGGATGCAGATTCGTAATTTGATCTTGAATCGCATTTCGAATGCTCATCGCATGCACCCTCACTTTAAGTAAAATATTTTCATGATATAAATATAACTCATGAAAATAATTTTCACAAGTACGTAAAAAGTTCAATTGGAGCGGTTGTTAAAAAAATTGTTATTTGCTCCAATTGACATAAATTTCAAAGTTAAATATAGTCAAACATGTAGAGTTGCAAACGTTTGCAATTATCGTGAAGGGAGTCGCTAATATGCACGGTATTAAAGCCATTGCCGATGCATTAGATTTATCCGCCAGCACTGTATCACGTGCATTGAATGGCGTGTATGGCGTAAATCCTCAGACACGGAAGCTAGTTGAAGAGATGGCGCAGAAGATGGGCTACATCCCTCACCTAGGTGCGAAGCAGCTTGTCAGTAATCATAGCAATTTGATCGGGGTATTCCTTCCTGAGTTTGAGCCGATGGTGTACGCAGGTTATCTCGATATGTTTTCTCCAGTACAGCGAGAGCTACATAAATTGAACAAAGATACGTTATTTTTCTCAATCCCCTTTCTGAATTATCCAGCACAACGATTAGTGGAGTGCATCAGTTCACGAAGACTTGAGGGGTGCCTGCTATTCTCCGGATTTTCTTCACGACATCCCATCGTGCAAGAGGCGATTAGGCTGAAGATTCCAACAGTAAATTTCGAAAATGTCGTCGATGAGCACTGTTCTTCTGTCGTCTCCAACGATTGGGAGGGAGGGCGACTTGTAGCGCAATTGCTACTTCGAAACGGACATCGAAAAATGGGCTATATTGGTGGTCCTCCAAATGTTCGTTGCTCAGTTGAGCGATACAGCGGATTTGTTGCAGCGCTAGCGGAGTACGGCATCGTTCATGAACAACGACAGATAGCTACGGGGTACTTCACTGGCGAGGGTGGAGCGGATGGAGCAATGGAACTATTGCACCGTAATCCAGATATGACTGCGATTTTTTGTGCGAACGATTTGATGGCGATCGGTGCGATTGCGGCACTTTCGAGCTGTGGGGTCCGTGTGCCTGATCAAATGTCGATTGTGGGCTATGATGACGATATTTATGCTGCGCATACATCACCCCCTCTGACGACAGTTCATCATCAGTTAGAAGAGACGAGCGTTATGTCAGCACAATTGCTGCAAGAATTGCTAGAGGGTAACTACGGACGAGGGGTGTTTATCCCCCCACAACTTGTTGAGCGTAGATCTGTTCGTAACCTTATAGATGATGATGGAAGGAGCAGTGAGAATGACAGTCATCACCGATGAAATCATTCGAGCCGAAGGCATTAAGCGATCATTTGGTAAAGGCTCAGGTGCGGTAACTGTGTTGAAGGGCGTTAACATTCAATTGTCCACAGGTCGTTTGGTCGCCTTCAAGGGACGTTCCGGATCGGGTAAGACGACACTTATTAATTTGCTCAGTGCGCTTGATCAACCGACAGACGGAACAATTATGTTCAATGGACGCAATCTCACAGCGATGTCCAGCCAACAGCGAGATCAGGTGAGGCGAACGGAAATGGGTCTTATTTTCCAATCGTTTGCTCTCATTCCCTTGATGTCAGCCTATGAAAACGTGGAATTCGTACTTCGAATTGCAGGAACACCTGCAAGCGATCGTAAAGCTGCGGCGATTGAGGCTCTGGATCAGGTCGGACTGAAGCCGAGAATGCACCACCGTCCCTTTGAGATGTCCGGGGGCGAGCAGCAGCGAACAGCGATCGCTCGTGCGATTGCGCACAAGCCTAAGCTTATTTTGGCTGACGAGCCTACTGCGGAATTAGACAGCAAGACAGGCCTACATATTATTAAAGTATTTCGCGATTTGGTAGAACAGAGTGGGATTACGATTGCACTTACTACTCATGATCCTGCAATTATGGAAATTGTCGATCAAGTTTATGAATTGGAGGATGGCCAAATTGTCTCGCACACTTAAGCAAATCGCTGCACTTAGTCTTTCTATTCTATTGGCTGGTACTTTAACGGGATGCTCCCTGCTTCCTAAGGAAGAAGAGTCGTTGAAGCCACCTCTAGTCAAGCCTGCACAAGAAAACTATACGACGACAGAGGTTGTCAAAGGAACGATCCAAAAGACGGTAAATGGCACTGCAACATTTGAATCTATTCATACTGAAGTGGTGCAGTTTACAGGTCAAGGCGGTAGAATAGACAAGATTTTGGTGAAGTCCGGGGGTAAAGTGAAGAAGGGCGACGTTCTCGTTCAATTGTTATTTGATGGACTGGATTTGCAATTGAAGGAGCAACAGCTCGCACTAGAGAGAGCAAAATTAAATTTCCAACAGAATAAGTTTGGAGAAGAACAAGCACTCAAAATTGCAGCATTACTGCTGGAAATTGAACAAATCAAGTACGATCGTCTTTTAGAAAATTATAATAGTAAACAATTGAAGGCGGGAATGGACGGTACAGTTACTTTTGTTGAAAGCGCTAAAGAGGGCGACTATATAGATGCCTACCAGACACTGGTAATTATCGCTGATACTACGCAGTTGCAACTTGCATTACGAGTTGCCAATGCCGCTGATTTGTATGAGGTAGAATTCGGAGTAGCCGTAGATATTAATTACAATAGTAAAAAATATGTCGGTACAGTCGTACAAACCCCTTCATCGTCTCCTGAGACACAAAACAAAGAGCTAGCGGATAAGTATTCGAAAACTGTGTACATCACAATCGATACGTTACCTGAAGACGCTGTGATCGGAAAGCTTGCTGCCGTGAAAATAATTACGAAGCAACGGGACGATATCCTGTTTATTCCAAAGAGCGGTTTAAGATCCTATTTGGGCAGAAATTTTGTTCGCGTAATGGAAGAGGGAAATAAGCTTCGTGAAATTGATGTTGAACCAGGACTAACTACACCAACAGAAGTTGAGATTATTTCTGGAGTAGAAGAAGGTCAAGTTATCGTTCTGCAATAAT
Source organism: Candidatus Cohnella colombiensis (assembly GCA_029203125.1). GTDB lineage: Bacteria > Bacillota > Bacilli > Paenibacillales > Paenibacillaceae > Cohnella > Cohnella colombiensis. Next base: position 2,790,764 of record CP119317.1, on the reverse strand, counting down.
CCAAGATCGCAATTCGAGTGTCAGGAGGCTTTCGAGTGGCCTTATTCATAATGATTATTCGTAAAATGGTTCAAAATAAATGGCTTGTTGCGAGTATGTTTTTCGGTATATTAATGACGGTTGCTCTTGTTGGCACGATGCCGATCTACTCAGAAGCAATACTGTCGCGAATGTTAGTGAAGGACTTGCAGACGTTTCAGGAGGACAGAAATTTATATCCAGGCACCCACTGGTCGTCGATCGGATTTTACAACGAATCACCTGAGAAGCGGTTGAAGGTGTTGTCAGAGCTAGATGATTTCATGGCGAATGAAGCATCGCCTAGCTTTGGTATCCCCGTTAAGGAGCTCGTTACAGAGCGGAGATCCAAATCGTTCGTCTTCGTTCCTGCAGTCGGCGTAGAAGACCAGAATAAATCGAAGCCTAGTGCGACATTGCGCTCCTTCACTGATTTCAATGATCACATCGTGCTAGAAGATGGAAGATTACCATCGGACACGCCTGTCGATGGGGTGTATGAAGCGCTCGTGACGAGCAAGGCGCTTGGTAATTTCAAGACAGTGCTTGACACTGTTTTTGAGATTCAAGACGAGCGTGTACAGGGTACTATTCTCATCAAACCAGTTGGGATCATAGCGAAGAAAGACGATGATGATCCATTTTTCCGCAATGCGGCTTTAACAGATTTAAATTCAGCTTTTGTAGTTAGTGAGAAGCTGTTTAATCAAGAGGTAATACTAGGTAACAAGATTCCTGTCGCATTCAGTGGATGGTATTTCGTATTGGATTATAACAAGATGGAATTGCGCAATGTTTACGACTTCTTAGGTACTGACGAAAAGATTCGAAGTGCAGTGTTGAAGAGAATCGTTATTTATCAAACAGAGTTCGTCGTTCCTGCGTTAGATACGATCTCAAAATACTTTGAACGTGCGAAGCAACTAGGAAAGCTGATGTGGTCGCTCAATGTTCCTGTTCTCATCATGCTTGGCTTCTACATGTTCATGGTTTCAAACTTGATTATTTCTAGGCAGAGAAATGAAATTGCGATTTTGCGAAGTCGAGGCGCTGCAAGATGGCAGGTCATATCCTCTTTCGCGATTGAAGGATTGATTCTATGTGGCTTAGCGTTCGTACTCGGTCCACTTCTAGGTATGATGTTAACAAAAGTACTGGGCGCATCGAATGGATTTTTGGAGTTTATCCAACGAACGAGCATGACAGTAAGAATGAATAGTGATGCGTATTTATTTGGTTCAATAGCTGCAGGCGTATCTTTTATTATGATGCTCATCCCGGTCATCTTGGCGACAAGAGTAACGATTGTTGGTCATAAGCAGCAATTAGCGCGCTCGATGAAGATGCCGTTCTGGCATAAAGCTTTTCTGGATGTACTGGCATTGGCCATTTCAATTTATGGCCTATACACATTCGAGAAACGTTTAAAGGATTTGCAGGCACTTGGATTGAATTCAGATGATTTGAATATTGATCCGTTGCAGTTCATCATGCCAGCACTATTCATTGTGGGCTCGGGGTTATTACTGTTGCGGTTATATCCTTACGTACTGAGATTGATTTATTGGATCGGTCGTAAGTTTTGGCCACCTTCTCTATACGCAACGCTCATTCAAGTTGGGCGATCGAGTAGTCAATATCAATTTTTAATGATTTTCCTTATCATGACAATCGCTGTAGGTGTGTTCAGTGCTGGAGCGGCAAGGACGTTAAATGCGAACACAGAGGATCGAATTCGCTATGCGAACGGGGCAGACTTCATCATTGAGTCAAGATGGCCCAACGATGAGCCTCCGCCTCTACCACCGGGGAGTCCTGGAGGATTTGGGGGTGGTTCCGCGCCTGAGACAGCGAGCTCGGTTACGAAGGTCATTCACTACTTAGAGCCATCGTTCGATCCCTATACGAGTTTGCCTGGTGTTGAACATGCAGCAAAAGTATTCGTAAAGAAGAATGCGAACTTTAGCGCAGCGAATGACGGAGGTACCGCAACCTTAATTGGGATCGATACGAATGATTTCGGAAATACAACCTGGTTCCCGGAAGATCTGCTAGATTATCATATCAACGATTATTTAAATTTGATGGCACCAGATTCACGTGCTGTTCTTATTTCTAAGACGCTTGCCGATCAGAAGGGCTTGAAACAAGGGGACTCGATCAACATTGGTTGGACAGGAATAGCGACACAGCCATTCGTGGTATTTGGAATTATAGATTATTTTCCAACGTTTAATCCGAATCCAGCAGTTGGCTCTGTTAATACTGCCAATGCGAAAGCAGCAGCGAGTGCACCGATGCTTATTGTAGGACATCTCTCTCGGATTCAATTCCAGCTTGGGCTTGAACCTTACCAAGTATGGTTGAAAATGAAGGAGGGTGCTTCAACCGCTGAGCTCTATGACGGGATCTCGAATGGTAAATTTAATGTAACGAGTATTGTTAATACCAAGGAGATGCTAGGCAAAGCTAAGAATGATCCATTTTTACTTGCGCTAAACGGTGTCTTAACACTTGGATTTATTATTTCGATTTTAGTTAGCTTTGTTGGGTTTTTGCTCTACTGGATCTTATCGCTGAAAGGTAGAACGCTTCAGAACGGGATTATGCGTGCCATCGGGTTATCGCTTCGTCAATTGATAGGTATGTTAGCATTGGAACAGTTGCTTACTTCTGGTGTAGCAATAATGATTGGGGTGTTAGTTGGGAATATAACGAGCATTTTGTTCGTACCTAACTTTCAAATCGCATTCAATCCAAGTAGCCTCGTTCCACCATTTAAAGTGATTTTTGAAGCTATGGATTTTACACGTCTTTATACGATCGTCTTCATCATGTTGCTATTAGGTTTGGGCATTCTGTCTTACATGCTCTCCCGCATTCGCGTTCACCAAGCACTGAAATTAGGGGAGGATTAATCGATGATTCGTTGCGAAGGCTTAGTCAAAATATACAAAGCTGCCGATCTCGAAGTATTCGCTCTTCAGGGCTTAGATTTAACGGTGGAGAGCGGCGAGTTGATGGCGATAATCGGAAACAGCGGAAGTGGCAAATCGACATTGCTCAATATGCTCGGCGGTCTGGATCGTCCTTCAGCAGGTGCGCTTGAAATTGATGGCAAGAACATGCTGAAGATGTCGGAGAAGGATCTGGTAAAGTATAAGCGAGAGAGCGTAGGTTTTGTGTGGCAAAATAATGCGCGAAATCTCATTCCGTATCTGACCGCCTTAGAAAATGTGGAATTACCGATCCTATTGAAGGGAAAACGCAAGCGAATGCGAGCGTTGGAGCTGCTTGAGGCGGTTGGGTTGACACATCGAAAAAATAATAAGCTTCAAGAGTTATCAGGGGGAGAGCAGCAGCGGGTTGCGATTGCGATCGCATTAGCGAATCATCCGAAAATATTATTGGCGGATGAGCCAACGGGCTCAGTTGATTCGCGGATGGCCGATCAAATTCTCGATCTATTCCGTGAGCTGAATCGAACGATCGGAATTACGATTGTCATCGTAACACATGACCCGCTGTTAGCGAAGAAGGTTGATCGTGTCGTTGCGATCCGTGATGGTAAAATCTCGTCAGAGATGCTGCGACGGAAGTCTTATGCGGAAGAGCTTGCAGAAATAGAGCGAGGCATTGCTCAGTCCGAGGAAGATTCACACGTCGAATACGCGATTCTGGACCGCGCAGGTCGACTACAGGTTCCAGCATCGTATCTTGAATCGATTGGCATTAAGGACACGAATAAAATTAAATTAGAGCTTCAAGAGGGCAAGATCGTCCTCACCTCACCCGAAGAAGCATCATAAGATGTTATAGGGGACTGACCTGCACCGAGATTGTGCGCAGGCCGGTCCCTTTTCTTTTTGCCACGCCAATTGCAATATCCCCCTCGCTCAGTTTGATTGCGCTACGCCTGATGCGATATCCCCCTCGCTCAGTTTAGGTTACGCTACGCCTGTTGCAGTATCCCGCTTGCTCAGTTTAGGTTAATTAGTTAACTTATTCATTTACTGAGCGAGGGGGATATTGCGGTATGAGTCTATGAAGCACACATGTTACATGATAAGCTGAACTGATGGATGTAGTTGAAGTTTGAATGAAGGAGCGAGTGTTAGCTCATGGATATGAAGATGCCCATAGACGCGGTGCTTCCGGAGTTGAAGCATGCGTTACAGCAGCATCGAAATGCGGTGTTGGTTGCGGCTCCCGGAGCGGGAAAAACGACGAGAATCCCACTAGCGCTATTGGACGAGCCTTGGCTCAATAAGAAGAAGATTATTATGCTGGAACCCCGACGCTTAGCAGCGCGTAGTGCCGCAAAATATATGGCAAAAACTCTTAACGAAGCTGTGGGAGAAACGGTTGGCTATCGGGTAAGGTTAGAAACAAAGGTTGGCCCGCAAACCCGTATTGAAGTCGTTACTGAGGGTGTACTCACTCGAATGTTACAATCAGATCCGACATTGGAAGGCATTGGTCTCCTTATTTTCGATGAATTTCATGAACGAAGCCTCCAAGCAGATCTAGGTTTAGCATTGAGCATACAGGCACAGCAACTACTGAGAGATGATATTAAAATACTAGTCATGAGCGCGACGTTAGAGGCTGAGCCAGTTGCTCAGCTACTTGGGAATGCTACAGTTATTGTGAGCGAAGGAAGACAATATGGGGTCGACACTCTTTATCGTCCGCGCTCTAATAATATAAAGATAGAGGATGCTATTCCTTCTGTAATCGTTGAAGCTTTAAATAATCACGAGGGTGATTTACTCGTGTTTCTTCCTGGTATGCGAGAAATTCGGAGAGTGGAAGAAAGGCTGCTTCGTGTACTTACAAGCACTGCACCATCTGTTCGAATCTGTCCATTACATGGGAGCTTGTCCATGGAGGAACAGGATGCTGCTTTGTCACCCGTGTCCAAGGATCAACGTAAGGTTGTTCTCTCCACTTCTGTTGCAGAAACAAGCTTAACAGTGGAGGGCATCACAGTCGTGATCGACAGTGGCTTGAGCCGGGTGTCTCGCTTTTCACCGCGAACTGGAATGTCAAGGCTGGAGACGATAACGGTATCTGCTGCTTCAGCAGAACAACGGAAAGGTCGTGCAGGGCGGATAATGCCGGGCACTTGCTATCGACTTTGGAGCGAAGAAGAGCACACAGCCTTGTCACCTCGTACTTCCCCAGAGATCATGGAAACGGATTTAGCTCCACTCCTGTTGGAGCTTAGTCTATGGGGTGTGCATGCGCCCTCAGAGTTGAATTGGCTAGATGAGCCTCCCAATGCTGCGGTACAACAGGCTAGGGAGTTGTTGATCCAGCTTGGAGCGATCGATTCGGCAAATTATTCAGCAACCCCTCATGGACGTGATATGGCGGTACTAGGCATACACCCCAGAATTGCACATATGTTGCTGCGTGCACTTCCATTAGGATCAGGAGAACTAGCTTGTGAAATTGCAATTGTTCTGAGCGAGGGGGATATCGTAAAAGGTGTAAATGGAAATGGACGAGCGATCGGTGCAGACCTGCGTCTCAGGGTTGAAGCAATGCGTTCAACGAGCGATCGTGTAGCACGTAATCGCTATACAGAGGGAGTGCGTAGATTGATGCGTTTGTTGTCCATCGACGAAACCCATACTCTAGCTTCCACATCGCTGCAGGACTGTGGTTTACTTCTAGCCTATGCATATCCAGATCGAATTGCTCGAAGGCGTGATAATGGGAAGTACCTTTTGAGCGGAGGCAGAGGTGCGACATTCATCGGAGAACAACTGCTTGCTCAGGAGCAATGGATTGTCGTTGCGGATGTGGATGATCATGGGGCAGATAGTCGGATTCGGTTGGCAACACCGATCAATTTTGAGCAAATAATGCTACAGCAGACAGAGTGGATTAGCGAGGAAACACATATTTTTTGGGATCGAGAGTCGCAATCGGTTCGTGCAAGAGTTCGCAAAAAGCTTGGAGCGATAGAGCTCGGGGAAGTACCAATGACGCGTCCGCCTGCAGACCGAGTATTAATCGCATTGCTAGAGGGTGTAGAGACAGAGGGGATCGAGCTGTTGCCTTGGACAAAGGCGGCTAGACAGTATCAAGAGCGGGTCATGTTCATGTGCTTGCATGAATCTTCTTGGCCAGATGTAGCTGATGATGCTTTATTAGCTACATTGGGTCATTGGCTTGCGCCGTATGTCGAGGGGATAAAATCACGTGCCGAGTTACAGCGCGTAAACCTTAAAGAACTGCTTGAATCGCAATTGAGCTGGGAGCAACGGAGGCAATTGGATCAAGATGCTCCTACACATTGGACAGTGCCGAGTGGTTCACGTATCCCAATTGATTACCATGACAAGGAAGCTCCTATTCTTGCAGTCCGCCTACAAGAACTATTTGGGATGGCCGAGACACCGCGAATCGCAGGAGGTAAGGTCGCGCTCACACTGCACCTGTTGTCCCCTGCACAACGCCCGGTTCAAGTGACGAGAGATTTAGCGAGCTTCTGGCAGCAGACTTATTTTGAAGTGCGTAAAGATCTGAAGGGCAGGTATCCGAAACATTATTGGCCGGATAATCCTCTAGAAGCGCAAGCGACCCGCAGAGCGAAGCCGCCCGGCGGGTCATAAACGAAAGCCTATTGATCTTCTTTGAGTCTTGCATTGGCAAGCATCTCATCTACACCTGCTGACATAGATGTTAAAGTTGTCTCAATCTCTTGCTCTAAGACAATCATGTACTTAAATTCTGACGTATATCGACCAAGCACTTCTCCCCAAATAGGAGATTTCATTGAGGATCGTTTCTGTGCATAAGAGAGTTGATTGAATTCAACGACCATAGTGGGATTTAGGCTCTCATTAATGTTCTCGAACACTACACCTGAAATGCTAAGTCCCATCTGGAACGCCTCTCTAGTAATCGGGTTATCCTCTAACGTAACGGCGGAGATGTATGTCCATGCTTCGCGTGGGTGCTCACTTGTAGATGTAATCGCAAAGGAAGTTATATAAGGAGCACTAACTTTAGTGCCGTCTTCCGCGTTAGGGAGGTTGATCATTCCGTACTTAGGATCGTTGTTAACAAGCTCATTAATGAATGGAGAGATACCCATTATCATACCTGTCTGGGTACCAAGCAAAGAAGGAGGGGCATCCATATAGTCCGGAATGATTCCATCGGAATACAATTTTTTTAGCCACTGTACGGTTTCAATCGTTTGGGGACTGTTCAAATAGCCTGTCGCAGTCGTTCCATCGGGAGAAAGAAAGCCACTTCCCTTGCTCATCGCAATCGTCTCAATTACTTCTGGATATAAAGGGATGATTGCTCCGTATTTTTTGTTTGAATCTGCGCCATTGGCTGATTTAAGACGAACAGCAGCATTTTCAAAGTCTGTCCAGGTCCATTCAGTCGTTGGATAATCAAGTCCAGCGTTGTCAAACCATTCCTTGGAATATCCGACCACGACGTTGTAAGCTGCAACGGTAACACCGAGCAACTTCTCGCCCGAGGTGTTCATTTGAATGATATTGGGAGGAAAGTAGCGTTCAAGATCGATTCCTTCGCTTTCGATGAGTGGTCTAAGATCATATACTTTCTCATCTCTGTCTAGTCGGTCGAGATCTGAGGGGTTAATCCAAATGACATCAGGTGATAGCTCTATTATTTTATCATTATATTGTTGGTATGGAACGACCACGATATTGACGGTTAGTCCAGGATTCTTTTCCTCAACGTAGGTTTTGGATTTTTCGAATAATTGCTTAACTTGAAGACCGAGTGAGCTTGTACCTTGATCTGCCATAAGCACAGTAATTTCAGCATTAACCATGACAGGTTTGGATTTTGTTGAACATCCGATAGCGGTGATCATGATCAGTGTAATAATGAGAAGTAGAGCACCGAGCCTATTAAATTTCATAAATGGTATAAACCACCTTTCAGAAAGTTAGTAGATTATACGTCAGACAATGGTAAAAGTTACAAAAAAATTACATGACGAAGGGGCTTACCCCAAGGTCATATTCGACCTAGAAGGGAAGCCCCTTGTGTAGGAATTTTAAAAATCAATACATTAGTCCTCGGAAGATGCATCATCAACCGCTTCGGATTCATGGGCAGCAACTTCAGCTTCAGCAGGCTCATCTGCTTCAGCTTCCGCAGTGATTTCATCATCGGATTGTTCTTCTGCTTCTGCTTCTTCGTCCTCAGCGACGACATCATCAGCTTCAGCGGATGCTTCAACTTCAGCCTCAGCTTCGGCTTCTACCTCAGCATCTTCTACAGCATCTACTACTTCTTCTACTTCAGCCTCTGAATCCGCTTCCACACCGTCAACTGCTACTACTTCTTCATTCACATCCATATCCATTACCCTCCCGCGAAGTGTACTAGGGGACAGCCCCTACGCTTAACGTTATACTTAAAGTAAAAAAGTGGCAACGGTGTTATTTTGAAGGAAAATGACTAGTTTAATCGAAAGCGGGAGCATTCGGTACAATCTCTAAAAGTTCAGCAGAACTTCCTATAGCGCTTATATAGTCGAATGAACTGCAAGGGGCGTTTCGAACATTGACATTGGCTGTTGCTTACCGTATATTGATCAACGATAAGCGAGTATCGGAGCAGATTCGGGGGTTTCAAACAATGAGTGGAGCAGGACGGAATAGGCACAATGGAACAGGACGCAACGGAGCGGGACGCAGTGAAGCAGGACGGAATGGTGCAGGACGGAATGGTGCAGGACGCAGTGAAGCAGGACGTAATGGAGCAGGACGCAGTGAAGCAGGACGTAACGGTGCAGGACGTAGCGAAGCTGGACGCAGTGAAGCAGGACGTAACGGGAAAAGTGATCGAGATCGCCGTCGTCCAGATCAGATAGGAAGAAAAGAACATCCTGCGAAGCGAACAGACCAAAGACCGCCAGCGGTCGCCCGACCTGCTAGACAGGTAGCCCAACACTCTATATTGAAGATGGGGCGTATTAAAGGTGAATGGATGGAAATTCGGCTCCCTGATCAGCTTGTCGGTGCACCATTGTCACGGATCACGCCATTTTTGCCATTGGCACCTAAATTAGTATCTAAACTTCTTCAATCGCGAGGCATCCTCGTGCAAGGTCCGAATTTAAGAGTGCATCTCTTCCCTCGGGAAGACCGAGATTATCCATCAGATTGGATGGAACTAAACATCCTTTATGAGGATGAGTTCACATTGGTCGTGTACAAGCCTGCGGGTATCGAGGTTCACCCAAGTGAGAAGGGACAGCGTCGTACACTGGCTCATGCGGTTGCGGCTTATTATGAGATGTCCGGCCAGGACGTTCGCATTCGCCATATCCATCGGATTGATAAAGATACAACAGGACCAGTGCTCTATGCGAAAAATGAGTTTGCCCACTATCAATATGATAAGGCGATGCGAGAAAAAAATATTGAGCGTGTCTATTTGGCTTTAGCGGAAGGTCAGATTGAGGGGGAGCGAGGCACGATTAATCGGCCAATCGGTCAAGATCGCCACCACTCGACGCGTCGACGTGTGAGTGAAACAGGAGATCCGGCGATTACCCACTTTGAAGTTGTTGAGAGACTAAGGGACCATACGCTCGTTCGACTGAGATTGGAAACAGGACGGACGCACCAAATTCGTGTTCACCTTTCTTCCTTGAATCATCCACTGGCAGGAGATGGGATGTACGGGGGGAAACGTGGATTTATTTCACGTCAAGCGTTGCACGGGGAGCGGTTGATTTGGAATCATCCGTGGACAGGGGAGAAGCAGAATGTTAAGGCTACGCTGCCAGAAGACTTCAACGATGCGATTAATCGATTACGCGAAGAGTGATTCATTGGTGTTGTAAAATAGACGAAAAATTAAAACAGCCTATGATTCTGCTTGTTCCTTGCGGGGACAGCAGGTCACAGGCTGTTTGTTTGTTATCGTGAGTGGAGAAATCAGTACCGCAATATCCCGCTCGCTCAGTACGGGTAGGGATTCTACGCAATATCCCACTCGCTCAGATTGCTACCTAGGTCTGCTCAATGCCTCAGTCATAAGATACGAAAGGGTCGCCTCAGCGCCGCAATTAATGTTGGGGCCGTTTTGCGTAAGTCCGTCACAGCAGCTGCCATCAAAGGAGTCGATCATTGGCATGCCGAGATCGTTGTTGCCGTAATACCAGCTTCTGCACAATGTAAGCTGGGTGCGGTACTGGGAGACGTCTGTATAGAGGGTAGTGCCACTCACACTTGCTTCGAACCCAGTGCTCCGCGGATGTCCATTTGTGTAACCTGCAATGTGAGTGATCGCTTTTGACTTTACTGAGGCTAGCGAGTGGACCGGCTGCATCTCCTGCAACGCTTGAATCGCTTCATTCAATGCGAGTGCTAACTTGAACATTTCAAGTGGCTGTTGATCCCAGCGACTTGTTCGCTCTGAGGTGTACCAGCACTCGTTGCCGATCGGACGTAACCAGCCTTCGTCAGCGGTCATCACTTTTAATAAAAAAGATAGACTAAGTAGACCTGTATGCAACGTGTCTGAGCGAGTGGTATACCGGAACGTACGGAGCATCGCCCAAGGCAAAACCCCATTACCATAGGTCATTGCAGGCTCGAACCAACGCCAATTGTCATCGGTAAAATGGTTGAATGCATCATTTAACAGCTGTTCTAACCGTACAAGCTGTTGTTTGCAATGCACATACATTGATTCTGGCAATGCGATGAGACCTTGCTCTGAAGCGCCCAGCAGATGCGCGCATGCGGCCATTGTATAGGCTTGACCGCGATGAGAGTCGATTTGGGACAGTGTAGGCATTGCTCGTTCAACTATAATGCGCGCAGTGTCTCTCGAAGGTCCATCTAGTCGGATCCAAGCGTCGACACATGCCCAGATCGATCGACCTTGGCAGTCGTGAGACAGTTGCTCCAGCTCAGGTGTGCGGTCATAAGCATAATTGTTGTGAAGCCAGCCATTTTCGCGTTGACTCCAGAGTAAGTATGCTAAATATACATCGGACAATCGCAACAGCTCTGTGCGATCGTCGACATTCAGCTCTTTTGGACTGCGTGAAAGCCATTCTGTAACAGTCCATAAAGCGCGAGCATTATCGTCGGCAGTATACCCCTCTCTGCGTCTAGGAATGCGTCCAACTGCATGCTCTAACAGCCCGGTGTCGTCCGTCAATCGACGCAAATGGGTGAAGGAGGGGGGAGACTCCGGATACATAAAATGATGTTCAGCCAACATAAGCGATTTTTCCCCTTTGCTCCGATAACACGCGTTGAAATAATCGAAGATGAAGCGCGCCTACCTGTGGCCAGTGCATACCATGTCCAATCTCGGAGATGACCTGCTCCCATTTAGCAAGCATTCCGGGGTAGGAGAACACTTCAATCAACTTTGCACCCCAAGCTTCAACATTTCCGTAAGGCAACAGCATGGCATCATATCCCTGCAACAAATCTTTGGCATATTCATAAGGTGTGGACAATATTGGGCGTCCCAACCCGGCCGCATAAGCAAGTGTGCCACTCGTAATTTGTCCCATTCCGGGGTACGGTGTAACGTACAGATCGCAAGCCGCAATAAGGGCAGTAAGCTCAGCTTCCGGGACGTAACGATCGATCCATTGCACATGATGCTCAATCCCGAGCTGCTGAGTTAGCGTCTTTAATTCCTCACGATAAGCTTCTCCTTCATAGCGCAGCACCTCAGGATGTGTTTGCCCTGCGATGACATATTGTAATTCTGGGACAGCATGAACAGCAGCTGCTAATGCGTTTAAAACAAGCTCAATGCCTTTGCTTCGCCCAAGCAATCCGAATGTAAACAACACTTTATGTTCGTTCCAACCCATATTACGACGGACGAGAGTGCGATCAGCTTGATTCGGAACTGGACTTCCATGAGGGATGTAGGAAACTTTATCAGGAGCAATCGTAAATTGATGTTGCAAATAGCCGATTCCTTTACGATTCATTACAATGAGGTGATTGCTTAGCTCAGCAATTTCGCGTTGAACTTCGTGATAGGGGATGACTGGATGCTCGAAAACGGTATGGAAAGTCGTGACAACAGGTTTTTTGAGCTCCTTTAAAAAATCTAAGACATAGTTGCCACCCTCTCCTCCAAAAATACCGAATTCGTGCTGCAACGAGACGATATCAATGGTGCTCTGATTAAGTGCTTCTGCAATAGTGCCATAATTATGTTGATCGAGCTTACTAATTGGAAGCATCCACGGTTCCTTGTAGCTATGCATTTCATCCAAATTACATAGGGGGACGACCAGATCTTGTGAACGCGATCCTTTATTGCAGTTGATCGCTTCTCGTAAGTGGTGTGTGTAGGTAGCTAGGCCACATTTCTTCGGCACATAGGTGCTTACATAAGCGATTTGAGGCATCCGAATATTCATTAACGCTGCAACCTCCGTTCAAATGTGGGTGTTTGACCTATCATATGAATGTTTTGTCTCTATTATCCTTCATAGCACTTCTGATCATGACGATGCGGGTTGAGAAACAGGACGATCCAATCGAGTAATCAAAGCAATCTCATTGTCGATACCACATAGACGATCGCGAATAAGATGTGCGCCGAGCATACTGTAGACGGAGCCATTACCGCCATAACCTAAACAGAAGTGCTGACCAGGTCGATCGGGATCTTCGCCGATCCAAGGTAATCCATCAGAAGACTGACCGAAAGTCGCACACCATTGATATTGGATTTCAGGCTTCAAGCTGGGAAACAGGTGGTGAAGCTCAGATAGCAGTCGCATTGCATGGATGTGTAGCTCCTGTTCTGTCAGTACGGGTTCACGATGAGATTCATCGAGTCCTCCGACGATGATCCGATTATCTACAGTCGTTCGCAAATACAAATAAGGCCTTGCCGTCTCCCAAAGCAGAAACCGCTGATGCCAATCCGACAAGCTTGGCAACGGTGAGGTTACCATTGCATAAGAACGATCCATCACGAAGCGAATACGAGCACTTCGGGCAACTTCGGGTAAGTAGCCGACAGCGTAGATCACATGCTCAGCCTCGATGACCCCTTGCGATGTAATTACTCGAAAACCACCGCCTGTTCTTGACTCGACTGTGAGCAGGGGAGTGTGTTCATAGATGCCCAGTCCTTTGAAATGTGCCGTTTGAGCCATTGCATGTACGAACTTGAAAGGATTTATTTCAGCATCACCTTGCGTCACGAGGGCTGCTGCTTTTCGAAAAGGGAATTTATTTGCAATTTGATCTGCATTCCACCATTCGACACTAAATCCCCACTTATGCAACGTATCGAATTCTTGGCGCAGACTAAGTACATCCTGTTCATTAGAGGCATAATAAAGACTGCTTCGGCGCTTAAAATCAACATCATTCGGCAGATGATCGACCACGATACTGATTTGTTCTACAGCTTGCATGCATGCACGATAAAATTTAACCGCTTTTTCTTCTCCAAACTCGGGTATGAATTCGCTTAGCATTTTATCATTTGAGTACTGCAGCAGACCTGTGTTCGCCGATGTACTTCCGGAAGCAATTGTTCGCTGGTCAATGACGATTGCTGGGATGCCACTGTTTGCTAATACATAACCGCATGTGATTCCAGACATTCCGCCACCAATGATGACTGCAGTTGTGCGTTTAGTTTCATGCGCAAGTGGCGGATAATGATAGAGTTCAGAATCAGAATAGGTGCTCGGCCAATACAACGATCCAGCATGCAGGCGCATTATCTATCCTCCAAATCGTGTCATACAATTAAGGCTTATAGCAGTATTCCCATATTCGCACAAACCTACACTTTCCGATATTTGCGGTTTGGTCTACAATAGGAAAGATAATGTGCGAAAGTTGAGGGTCACAATGGACTTTAATTACGGTACTAGTACGAGATCCTTTAATTGGGGATCAAATTCGTCTCGGATTCAGGGTGATAGACGGTGGAATCCGCTCGATCTGGTTTTGGTCATTTTATTAATGATTGTCTCAGGTGTATTGTCCTTCTACGATCTTGGCGACCGAACCGCTCCACAGACGTTTTGGAAGCCTGCTCAGGTGGGAGAGACGTTTATTGTCGATTTCGGGAAAATACGACCGGTTGATCGTTTGAACATGTATGAGGGTCCCGCCGGCAGAGGTGAGACGAGGATTGAATACTCTACAGATGGTCAGCACTGGATATTGTACACCGAAATTAAGCACGAGATTAATCGCGTGTTTACTTGGAAGCTCGAGGAGAAGTCAGTTGAAGCGCGTTACATGCGGTTTACGGCTCAGAAGACGGGATACCGACTTTATGAAGCTTCTTTCTTTACGAAAGACATCACCTCAGTAGCGATTCCCGTCGTAGATGTAATAACAAGTAAGCAAATCCAAAGCTCTGAAGGTAGCGGTGCTGAAGTATTCGATGAGCAGGAATGGGCGCCCTATCGACCAGATTATCGTAATGGGATGTATTTCGACGAGATCTACCATGGACGTACAGCATATGAATTTGTCGAAGGGATGCAACCGTACGAAAATACGCATCCTCATTTAGGTAAAGATATATTGGCACTGGGCGTAAAATGGTTCGGCATGACGCCTTTTGGTTGGCGGTTTATGGCAGCAGTGTTCGGGACAATAATGGTTCCGATCTTCTACGCAATTGCGAAGGGGATGTTCATGCGGACGCGCTATGCTTTTCTGGCTGCGTTGCTGCTCGTGCTTGAAGGCTTCCATCTCGTTCATTCTCGTAGCGCCAACGTCGATATCTTCGGCGTGACATTTACGATGGTGATGTTTTATGCGATGTATCGCTATGGGGAGTCACAATGGCAATATGGCGGGTTTAAGCGCAGTCTCGGCTGGCTTACGCTTGGCGGTATATTTTTCGGGCTGGCTGCATCGGTAAAATGGAACTATCTATACGGGGGAGCAGGTCTAGCAATATTACTCCTCTTTGCGCTATTTCGACGGAGAAGAGAAGCGCGGAGTAAAGGTGACCATTTTGCCAAGCGACTTGTTCTTACCTTGATGGCGTGCATCGTACTGTATGTTGCTGTACCGGCAGGGATTTATACAGTATCGTACATTCCTTATTTTAAAGCGACGGTAGCTGAAGATGGAATTAAAGATTTGTGGGATGACCAGAAGCGCATGTACGAATACCATAAAGGAGTAAAAGAAGAGCACCCTTATGGATCCAAATGGTACACATGGCCGCTGATGCTCAGACCAGTCTGGTACTATGGTGGTAAGGATCTTGCCAAAGGCGATGCACAAAGTATTGCAGCCATGGGTAATCCAGTTATCTGGTGGGGAGGACTCGCAGCAATGTTGGCTGCATGGTGGATCGGATTACGTCATCGCGACCGAATGGTGTTGATGCTGACTTTTGCTTATATGTCCTTCTACGTGCCATGGATGGTGGCGCCACGCAGCGTGACGTTCCTTTATCATTATTTCCCAATGGTCCCGCTATTGATCTTGTTCCTTATATGGATGCTTCGTTATCTGGAGGAGCGGTCATACAAAGGAAGACGTTGGACAATGGCAGTAGTCATCTCAGCAATCGCACTGTTTATCTGGTTCTACCCTGTCTATACGGGAGTAACGATCAGTAGAGAATGGATGAATGTGTTTATTCGTTGGTTGCCTAGTTGGGGCTTCTAACGTATGAGTTGAAAGGGGCTTACAGAAGTGAGCGAGCAAATTTTCCTTTCTGTTGTTGTACCGATGTACAATGAGGAAGAAGTTATAGAAGTTACCTATGAGCGGTTAAAAGTCGTATTGGATTCGCTTGGTGAAACCTATGAGATTGTGTTCGTGAACGACGGAAGTCGTGATAAGACGGCGGAGATCGTTCGACGTCTTTGTGGGCAGGATCGCCATGTGAAGCTGATCGATTTCTCTCGTAATTTTGGACATCAGATTGCAGTTACAGCTGGAATGGATCATTCAAGTGGGCGCACGGTAGTGCTGATTGATGCGGATCTACAAGATCCTCCAGAAATCATCTTTGACATGGTTGCACGTTGGCGTGAAGGTTATGACGTCGTTTATGGCAAGCGAATCGAGCGTAAAGGCGAATCTTGGTTTAAGAGAATGACTGCTGCTACATTCTATCGGATGCTTCGATCGATGACATCTGTCAACATTCCGGTTGATACAGGTGACTTTAGATTGATGGACCGCAAAGTGTGTGACTCGCTTACCCAAATGAGGGAGCGAAGCCGTTTTATTCGCGGAATGGTAAGCTGGGCTGGGTTTAAGCAAACGTCTGTCGAGTATGTGCGCGAAGAGCGGTTCGCAGGAGAGACTAAATATCCGCTTCGAAAGATGATCCGGCTATCTCTAGATGCGATTACTTCGTTTTCCACCAAACCTCTAAAAATTGCAGGTATTCTCGGGTTTATTTTTTCGGCTGTAGGCTTTGTTTACTTATTTATCGTATTGTACAAGCACTTCTTTACAGATTCGACAACCCCAGGCTGGACCTCGCTCATCGCGATCAGTTTGGTTTTTCATGGCATCACCTTATCATTGCTCGGCGTACTTGGTGAGTATATCGGACGGATCTATGAGGAGACTAAAGGCAGACCGCTTTACCTAGTCTCTGAACGTGTGAATTTTCAAGTTGCGACTGTCGAACGGGAGCAACCTGCTGAGCAATTGTCAAAAGTTTAAATGAAAATAATTGTCAAACTTTAGCGCGAAAAAAGAGGATTCGATAACTAATTGGAGAATTATAGGAGGGGATACAAAAAATAAATAAACAAGGAGTTATTCGAACATGAGCACGGAAAATCCTGTTACTGGGCAAAACCAGCAACCCGCATTTTCTCAGCAATCCTATCAACAAGCACCTCAACAGCAATCTGCACTTCCAGTGAGCACTAAAGATTGGTTTATTACGATGTTGATTTTAGCCATCCCGCTCGTGAACATTATAATGCTATTTGTATGGGCATTTGGTGATGGCGCTAATCCTTCAAAAGCAAACTACGCAAAAGCAGCATTGTTGTGGGCACTGATTGGTATTGTAATTTACGTTGTTCTGTTCGTTCTTATTCTCGGTGCAGTAGCGAATATGTGATAAAGATGGTATTTATGAGGTTATCCAGCATATGGATAGCCTCATTTTATTTTTGGAAGTCTATAGGAGTGTGACACTTGTGATAATATAGAATGGATTACATGAATAGAAGAGAGCTGATTGATGTGGAACGCATTCAGGATGAACCATTAATCGAGATGATTCGTGGAAATATATTGGAAAATGTACACAGAGGACGCGTTAGTGTCGTTTCAGTAGAAGACGGCAAAGCTGTATATTCACTTGGTGACGACAATGCACCCACATTCGTTCGCTCAACAGCGAAACCGATTCAAGCCATCGCTTCATTACTAGATGGTACCGCAGAGGCCTATGGCTTTGAAGAAAGCCATCTCGCTTTACTCGCAGCGTCACATCGTGGTACAAAGGAACAAATTGATGTTTTGGAACAGATATTGGCGCTTACTGGAGTGGATGAAGACTCATTGGCCGTACAACCAGGGTATCCCGTTGGTCGCGCTGGTCGTGATCGCTTGCTTGTAGAAGGGTATGCCCCTCGCAAATTGTTTCATACATGTGCAGGTAAGCATCTAGGTGTTCTTGCTTGGTGCAAGTTGAAAGGCTGGTCGCTAGAAGGTTATATTCATCCCGATCATCCTGCACAGCGTGAAATATTAGCTCGTATTGAAAAGTGGTCTGACTCGGAGGCGGGGCAGGTTACATTAGGACGAGACGGCTGTGGCTTTCCAGTTGCAGCAATGCCTTTGTCAAAACTCGCACTTGCATACGGCAGATTAGCAAACCCTGGTATGAGTGGAGATAATGAAGCGGCTGATGTTGTTAATAAGATTACATCTGCGATGAATGCTAACCCTGAGCTCGTTGAAGGTCCTAAGCGACTCGCAAGTTTGTTATTGTCAGATCCTAACGTAGTTGCGAAGAGTGGAGCGCATGGTGTATTTACATTCGGCTTACGTAAGCAAAAGCTTGGGGTAGCCATTGCGATCACTGATGGTACAGAAGTTGCTTGGCCATATGTTGCAATGTCCATCCTAAAGCGTTTTGGTGGCATCTCTCCAGAGACTAAGCATCAATTGGAACTTACCTTCCCTGAAGTATTCATCAACGATGCCAAAGAGGTCGCTGGAAGTTGGAAAGCTGTCATGGACAATATCGAACAATCGTAATTATGCCTCTTGATTGAGTCATATAAAGTATAGCTTTACACGAATTAATGAACATGCACGCAACGAGTGGCTTAGTGAGGGTAATTTTACCCTCATTAAGCCACTCTTCGTTTTGGTGCGGTGCTTAGTTGTTGTTGCTATTCATCCATTACACGCATTCCACGCGCACAAAGTGCCGTTGCCTTCTGTTTCACTACTACAATATCCCTCTCGCTCAGAGTGTTGCTGCTATTCATCCATTACACACATACCTCACATTCCAATCGCATAAAGTGTCGTTGCCTTCTGATTCGCTACTGCAATATCCCACTCGCTCAGACTGTTGTAGCTATTCATCCATTCCACACGCTCCACTCGCACAGCGTGTCGTTGCCGTCTGTTTCGCTATTACAATATCCCCCTCGCTCAGGCTGAAAAGTGAGATATTCTTCAAAAAATTTCTATAATTTTCTAAAAATCTATTGAAATAGGAACAAGTGTTTGGTATAATTTCATTAATTAAGAGAACATTTGTTCTTGTGCGCGAGGTGATCTTGTGGAAATCGAGAGCATGGGCGATTTTGATCGTTATTTTCAATCTGAAGAGGATTGTATCCGTGCGCTTTTTGACATGAAGTGGCCCGATGGTTTTATATGCCCTGAATGTGCACGAGGTAAATGTTCCGTTATATCTACGCGCAAGCTCCCTCTATATGAATGCCTTCATTGTCACAAGCAGACCTCTTTGATTTCAGACACCATTTTCCGTGGAACACGCACTCCGCTGCTCTCATGGTTTAGGGCGATTTATTTTCTTTCATATCCTCCGATCAGCTTTTGGGGCACTAACGCCCGTCAATTATCAAAACTAATTAAGGTCACCTACAAAACAGCCTGGCTTATGTATCACAAAATCCGCAATGCGATGCATCAATTTGACACGAACAATTTGATGACTGGACTCGTTCGCGTGAACGATGAAACGATGTATAGTCATTTAAGATATAAGTCAGAGAACTGGCATCAGGTGGAGCAACCCATCCATGTCGCAACCTCAGAAGATGAGATGGGAAATAAGCAATATTTGAAAATAAAAGTATGTCCGCGGCTGCAAGCACCCGTTCGAAGTTACGCTACGACTACGAGCGGTTTTTTGATGAAGCATGTTGTTCCCGAAGCCCGAAATACTGCGATCGTCAATGGTGGTCGATTCGGAATAAGAAGACGAACGAGAGAGATGTTTAACATTTGCTATCATGCTGAAAAATACTTGTCCGGAACTTATCGGGGTATAGGTTCCAAGCATCTTCAGGTCTACCTCGATGAGTTTACATACATTTACAACCATAAAGGAAACACGATATTCAACTGGTTGCTTAGAGATTGCGTCACACATCAAACGATAACTTATCCCACGTTAACTTGCACTCCATCTCGTCGCTCCACTAAACGATCAAGAAGTCCAGAAGTAGCTGCAAAAATCGGATAAAGCCCCCCAGTTCGCATCAGCAATGATCATGCGAGCGAGTATTTGGCGTTGTGAAAATGTGAAAAATGCAAGTATACAAAAACATCAAGCATCTACATTAATATCCCCATGTCTGAGCGAGAGGGATATTGTGGTATTGGTTTGACTAAGAGAATGATCTCCAACACTGAGCGAGGGGGATACCGTGGTACGGGTACAATATAGTGAATAATCCTCCAATCTGAGCGAGAGGGATATTGCGGTAGGGATGCAGATAAACATACTTAGCGGCCCACAGATGCGCGATATTCGGTAGGGGCTTGAGCATACCAACGGCGGAATTGTTTGGAGAAGTAAAGCGCGTCTTGAAAACCGACAGAAGATGCGATTTGTTCGATTGTGAGTTCGGGTCTTTCACGTAGTAATCTGCGTCCTTGATCGACTCGTAGCTTGTTTAAAAATGTAACAGGAGTTTGTTGTGTGCGTAGTTTAAAAAGACGCGATAAATATGCGCGATTATATCCAAGCGATTCAGCCATAGCTTCGATGGTGAGCGGTTCGGCATACTGTGTCGACAAAAAGCTGATCACTTGATTCACGAGTTGTTCATTATGAGAGTCTGGACGAAGTGGAGAAATAGGAAGATTAGTAGCATGCGCTTGCAAGCAAGCAAAGAGAAGATAAAGTTGACCGTTAGCTTCTAAGGATGCGGAATTGCTACGTGCACGAAATGTATCGAAGATTGCGCGACAATAGTCACGTGGTTTGCGATTATCTCCTGTTGAGATGACGGGGATCCCAGTTGTGAATCCAGATTCCGCAACTAGAGTAGCAGCATAATTGCCTGTGAAGGCTACCCATCGATATCGCCAAGGCTCGTGTACGTCAGCAACGTATTGGAACAGTTGCTTAGGATGGATGAGAAAGCTTTGTCCAGCGGACAGCTTGCCATCGAACTCTGCTGTGGTGAATTGACCACTACCAGATATCACATGATGTAATAAAAAATAATCGACGATTTTAGGTCCGTTCCGATGTTCGGGCTTCGTTTGGCTGTCTCCAGAATAGAGTACGCTAAGCTCGCGAGAATCGTCTAGGTATGTGGGATTTGATGCTACGCGATAGGTTGGTTTCGTGGTCATATGGGGTCCTCCTTAGTGGCGACTTCTATTTTGATTATAGCATGAAATGAAATCTTTAAAGCGATAAAAAGTCACATTTGTCCATATGATACTCACATCATACCATTGGTGAAACCAAGTATCCTAGATATACTTATGGCAGAAAACAACAGCGTTCGATATGTAGGAAATGGTAGGGTAAATGAAGGAACAGCGCTCAGAGTAGCGAATGCAATTAGTTGTGAATGTAGACGCAGTGGCAAGAAATCAACTGTTTGGATAGAAGTATAAGATGAATTTGAGGAGAGTTGAACTATGGTTAATCTAACAGCATTGAAGACACAATTTATACAAGCTTATGGTAGTGATGAGAGTGGCATTCAAGTGTTTCATGCACCTGGTCGGGTGAATTTGATTGGGGAGCATACGGATTATAATGGAGGCTCGGTATTTCCAGCAGCACTTACGTTCGGTACGACGTTATTGTTATCCGCTCGTGCGGATC
This sequence comes from Candidatus Cohnella colombiensis, assembly GCA_029203125.1. Classification (GTDB taxonomy): domain Bacteria; phylum Bacillota; class Bacilli; order Paenibacillales; family Paenibacillaceae; genus Cohnella; species Cohnella colombiensis. Next base: position 2,769,434 of record CP119317.1, on the reverse strand, counting down.
GTAAGCTTGCTTTCGCATCTACGAATTTTCCACTCACACGCGAGGTAGACATCGAGGGTATTGCGTTCAATGAGGCAGATGATTGGACGAACTATCCGAAGGGGATTGTCTGGGAGCTTGCTCAGAGAGGGATTGAACTGAGTCAAGGGTATAACATGCTCTATCATGGTGAAATTCCAAACGGCGCGGGGTTGTCATCTTCTGCATCGATTGAAGTGGTTACAGCGTTCGCTCTTCTTACCTTAGAGGGTAAGTCTATCGATACAGTACAAATCGCGCAGTGGTCACAGCATGCTGAGAATCAATTCGTAGGTGTGAATTGTGGCATAATGGATCAATTCGCTGTGGCGAATGGGGTTAAGGATCATGCAATTTTACTGGATTGCGATACGTTAAAGTATGAGCTTGTACCCTTCCAATCGGGTGAATATAAGCTTGTTATCGGAAATACGAACAAGCGCCGTGGGCTTGTCGATTCCAAATATAATGAACGTCGAGCCCAGTGCGAACAAGCAGTACAGCACCTTCAACAAGCATTCCCAGAGCTCACGCTATTAGGACAATTAACTCTAGAGCAATTTAATGCGAATGCGTATCTTATCCAAGATGAAACAGTTCGTCGTCGCGCTAGACATGTAGTGGAAGAAATCGATCGAGTAGCGCAATCGATGGTCGTCTTGAACAATAATGATTTGGACAGCTTCGGTAAGCTGATGAATGCGTCGCACGATTCACTACGTGATCTGTACGAGGTGACGGGCATTGAGCTTGATACAATGGTTGCAGCAGCAAGACAGGTGCCCGGAGTGCTCGGCTCACGGATGACGGGTGCAGGGTTTGGTGGCTGTACGGTGTCGCTTGTACATGAAGCGTCGATTGAACGTTTTATAGCAAATGTGGGTAACGTCTACGAAAAGGCAACAGGATTAGTACCTGCATTTTATGTATGCGACATTGGTGACGGTGTTCATCAGGTAAAAGAGGAGGTATAGAAGATGGCGGTTCTCGTAACAGGCGGAGCAGGATATATCGGATCTCACGCAGTTGCAGCATTGTTAGAGAAAGGGGAGCAGGTTGTCGTTGTTGACAACTTGTACCAAGGGCATGAGGAAGCAGTGAGTGGTTGTAAATTGTATGTAGGAGATTTACGCGATGGGGATTTCCTTGCGCGTGTTTTTGCAGAGAATGAAATCGACGGAGTTATTCATTTTGCAGCCTATTCCCTTGTTGGAGAAAGTATGGCGGACCCTGCTAAATATTATCACAACAACGTCTATGGAACGCTGTGCTTATTAGAGCAAATGCAAAAATCAGGAGTGAAGCGAATCGTATTTTCATCCACTGCGGCAACATATGGTGATCCAGAGCGCATCCCAATCAATGAATATGATCGTACAGCCCCACTAAATACTTATGGTGAAACGAAATTATCGATGGAGAAAATGATTCATTGGTTTGATATCGCACATGGCATCAAATCGGTCTCATTGCGTTACTTTAATGCTGCTGGTGCACACGAGTCGGGTCGAATCGGCGAAGATCATACGCCAGAGTCACATCTTATTCCGATCGTCCTGCAGGTTGCATTGAATCAAAGAGAGTATATCTCGGTGTTCGGTGATGATTATCCAACAGCAGACGGTACATGTATTCGCGACTACATTCATGTTAGCGACTTGGCAGATGCACATCTGTTAGCACTTGATAGCTTACGAAAAGGAAACGATAGCGCCATCTATAATCTAGGCAGTGGTGAAGGCTACTCGGTGAAGCAAATCATAGAGGTTGCGCGTCAAGTGACCGGTCACGCGATTCCAGAACGGTACGAAGCACGTCGTGCGGGAGATCCCGCAGTACTTATCGCTTCTTCCGATCGTGCACGTCAACAATTAGGCTGGGAGCCAAAGCGGAGTAGCTTAGAGGCCATTATTGCGAGTGCGTGGAGTTGGCACAGTCAACATCCACAAGGTTACAACAGCTAGACAGGAGGCACACACTCATGCCTGATGAGACGCTTACGATACACATTGAGAGATTACTTACTTTTGCTATGAGACAAAAGTTAATTGATCCACTTGATCTGGAAATGTCACGAAACGCAATGCTAGATTTATTTTCGTTAATGGAGCCTGAAGAGAATGTTCCCGAAATTGATAGTGCGTCATTACCTGAGAGTCCAGTCCCATTGTTAGACCCATTGCTAGATGAGGCTGTTCAGAGGGGACTGATTGAAGGGGATACGGTCACCTTTCGTGACTTATTCGATGCGCGAATAATGGGATTACTCATGCCTCGACCTTCAGAAATCCAGCGAAAATTTATTCAGCATACTAAAGATAATGGCATTCAAGCGGCTACCGATTGGTTTTATCAAATGAACATCGATTCAAACTACATTCGAATGGATCGGATTCTAAAGAATGGCTATTGGAAACATAAGACGACATACGGTGAATTGGAAATTACGATCAACCTGTCAAAGCCGGAGAAGGACCCTCGCGAGATCGCTTTGCTAAAGACGCTCCCGCAATCGAGCTATCCGAAGTGTTTGCTTTGCAAAGAAAATGTTGGTTATTCAGGGCGACTTGATCATCCTGCGCGCCAAAATATTCGCATTTTGCCACTGACATTAGAGGGCAAAGAGTGGTTCTTTCAATATTCGCCATACGTCTACTATAACGAGCACAGCATTGTACTCAGCAGTGAACACGTTCCGATGGTCATATCACCAGAAACGTTCGCACGATTACTTGATTTCATTGAGCAATTTCCGCACTATTTTGTCGGATCCAATGCGGATTTACCGATAGTTGGAGGCTCTATCTTGAATCACGATCACTTCCAGGCAGGACGACATGTGTTCCCAATGGAGGTTGCGACTGTTCAACAATGGCATAGCTGTGTGCGGGAGCCGGAAGTGAATCTAGGCATTGTGGAATGGCCGATGTCCGTTATTCGCATGCAGTCGAAAGATCGAGATGCGCTGCTTCGTGCTGCAGTGTACGTATTAGAGGCATGGCGTGAATACAATGATCCGCATGCTGAAATTGTTGCGTTCAGCGGAGATGGAGTTACTCGGGTACCTCATAATACAATAACACCGATTGCTCGAAAAAAAGGCGATGGCACTTATGAGTTCGATCTCGTGCTGCGCAACAATCGAACGAGCGAGGAGCACCCGGACGGTATTTTTCACCCCCATCAGCAATTGCATCACATCAAAAAAGAAAATATCGGCTTAATCGAGGTTATGGGTTTGGCGGTTTTACCAGGGAGATTACAGACAGAGCTTGGACTTGTAGCTGATATTCTTACGGGCAATGTTGCTTTCGACCCAATCGCGCTGCAAGCATTGGATCACCCTCTTCATCATCATTTGGCATGGATTGCGGATCTGGTGGAGCTGCATGGAACGAACCAAGAAGCGCCGACCGCAAAGCAATTGCTACAAGGTGCAGTTGGAGGCAAATTTAGTGCAGTGCTTCACGATGCTGGTGTTTACAAGCGAGATGAAGCCGGACAGGAAGCATTCAAATACTTCTTAACGAAAGCATCGATCATCTGATAGAATAGAGTTATATCATGATGCAAAGGGAGCGGTATTCGCATGCCAGGAGCACTAATTGAAGTTATTCAGCATCCAAGATGGGGTAAATGCGTGTCATTATCAGATGGACAAGTGGAGCTCATGGCGACGCTTGATTTTGGACCGCGGATTATTCACTTGTCTACTACGAAAGGAAAGAACTTATTTTTCGAGGATGTTGACGATACGCTCTACGAGAGCGGTGAGTCGTTCGATCCAGTTGGTGGCGATCAGTGGCACATCTATGGCGGACACCGTCTTTGGACGAGTCCGGAGAGGATTCCCCGGACAACTTATCCAGATAATGAGCCTGTAGAGTGGGCACAAGTTGGAGAGCGCGGTATCGTGTTACGGCCTGCAGTTGAGCGCTGGACGCAGATGGCGAAGGAAATTGAAATACAACTCAGCTCCGATAATGGTGCAATAACGGTAACGCACCGTGTAACGAACAAAGGTGCTTGGCCGATCAATTTCGCACCATGGGCGCTTTCGGTCATGAGTGCTGGTGGACGTGCGGTTGTGCCAATGACAGGATCGGATAATGGATTGTTGCCGAATCGTCGGTTTATTTTGTGGCCATATTGTCGCTTGAACGATCCTCGAATTGTATTTACGGAAACAGCAGTTGTCGTTAATCAAGGGGAGGGTCCAACTCCTTATAAGTTCGGAACGGACAACGAAGCGGGCTGGGCGGCATATAGCAATCATGGGGACACTTTCATAAAGCACTATCGCTCCATCGCCGGCGGGACATACCCGGATTTCGGCGTTTCGTTCGAGTTATATACGAGTACGCGGATGCTAGAGCTGGAGACGCTTGGTGAACTGCAAGAGGTAGAATCCGGTCATTCCGTCGAGCACATTGAAATGTGGCAGGTTGTCAAGGGATTGGACCTACGACAAGGCTCGGAACAAGATGCCGTTGATCAGGTTAAAGCCTATGTGAAATAAGGAATCGTATGGATATAGGTAACCCTCCCAAGTGGTATAAGTGATACTGTGGGAGGGTTATTTTATGTGTTATAATGAAAGCTGTCATTTTATGAGGAAGGGACTACCACCTACATGAGTTCAAAGCTATCAGATGAGCTACGGCAAGAGGTTGAGAAGCGCCGTACTTTTGCGATTATTTCACACCCGGATGCGGGGAAAACAACACTAACCGAGAAGCTGCTTCTATTCGGAGGAGCGATTCATACTGCAGGTTCAGTAAAAGCGCGTAAAGCAGCGCGTCATGCGACGAGTGACTGGATGGAAATTGAGAAGCAACGGGGAATTTCGGTTACTTCCTCTGTCATGCAATTTCAGTATTCGGATAAACAAGTGAACATTCTGGATACACCAGGTCACCAAGACTTTAGTGAGGACACTTACCGGACACTGACGGCTGCGGATAGCGCGGTTATGTTGATCGACGTTGCCAAAGGTGTTGAGGCACAGACGATCAAGCTGTTCCAAGTGTGTAGCAAACGTGGCATTCCGATCTTCACCTTTATTAACAAGCTGGACCGCGAGGGCCAAAATCCGTTCGAGCTGCTTGAGGAAATTGAGCGTGTACTCGGGATCCGCTCGGTTCCGATGAACTGGCCGATTGGTATGGGGCGCGAGCTGTGCGGCGTGTACGATCGGATGAAAAACCAAGTGGAGCTATTCCAAGGGAAAGACCACTCGAAAATCGAAGTGCGTAAGACAAGCGATTACAATGATCCGATTATTCGCGAGATGGCAGGCGATTCTTTAGCTGACCAATTGGCGCAAGATCTGGAATTGTTAGACGTTGCCGGCGATCCGTTCGATTATGACAAGGTAAGCCGCGGTGAGCTTACTCCGGTATTCTTCGGCAGTGCGGTCAACAACTTCGGCGTTCAAACGTTTCTCGAAAATTTCCTTCAGCTCGCACCAGCACCGACTTCACGGAAAAGTACAGAAGGTGCGGTTGAACCAATAGACGAGAAGTTTTCAGGCTACATTTTCAAAATTCAAGCGAACATGAATCCTGCTCACCGTGACCGGATTGCGTTCTTGCGGATATGCTCAGGAAAATTCCAACGTGGGATGGGTGTTCGTCACGTTCGCGCTGGCAAAGAGATTAAGCTGTCACAACCACAGCAATTTCTAGCTCAGGACAGAGATATTGTGGAGACGGCATATCCAGGTGATATTATTGGTTTGTTCGATCCAGGCATCTTCCGAATTGGAGATAGTCTGAGCGAAGGACGCGATATCATTTTTGATGAACTGCCTACATTTTCACCGGAAATCTTCGCAAAAGTTACTGTTAAAAATGCACTGAAGCAAAAACAGTATATTAAAGGGCTCGATCAACTGACGGAAGAAGGTATGGTGCAAGTATTCCGTTCAGTGGGGGTGTTCGAGGACACTTATTTGGGCGTTGTCGGACAGTTGCAATTTGAGGTATTTGAATATCGGATGCGGAACGAGTATGGGGTGGAAATTCTACTTAATCGGACATCCTTCCAATTCGCTCGCTGGCTCGTTGGAGACAAGATTGATTCTTCGAAGTTCCGGATCAACTCGGCTCTCGTCAAGGATAAGAACGACAATAATGTTGCTCTATTTGAAAATGAATATGCGATGCGGACCGCGATGGAGCGGCTTCCCGACGTTAAATTTTTAGAGGTTGCACCATAAGAGGAATAGAGGTGGTGTCTGAATGGCGAATGCTGGTCGAATGTTCGTAGTTGGCGGGTTAATCGTGCGTGAGCAGGATGTCATTCAGGCGGACCTCGTCGTGGAAAATGGGATTATCACTGAAATCGGACAATTTGATGGAGTTACTGATCTTGGCGATCAGGTGGTGGATGCAAATGGTATGTGGGTACTCCCAGGGTTGATTGATGTTCACTGTGATGCGATTGAGAAGGAAACGGAGCCTCGTCCGAACACGTTATTTCCGATGGATATGGCTTTTCTACAATTTGAGCGTAAGCTAGCGGGACACGGGATTACAACGATGCTTCATTCTTTGTCGTTAGGTGTAGGTCTCAGCTTGCGCGGGGAGCATCTTGTTGGTGAGATGATTGCCTTAATTGATTCATGCCGCACGGAACGAGCGATGATCCGACACGGCATTCATCTTCGTTATGAGGTTTCTCATTTGACTGGTTTCGGATTGGCAGAGCGGGTTATTGATGAGGGATTAATCGATTATTTGTCGTTAATGGATCATTCGCCAGGACAGGGGCAGTATCATCGACCGGGTGCATTTGAGCGCTATGTGATGAAAAATCAAGGTGTAGGCATCGATGAAGTAGCAGTCATCGTGGAAGAGCTTCAAGAACGGCGGGCACGGGTCGATTGGGATCGTTTGCGAGCCTTGACTTCAAAAGCTCGTGAGCGTGGCATTGCAGTTGCTTCACATGATGATGATAGTGAAGACACGGTGAACCACTCTCGGTCTTTCGGTGCAACAGTGTCGGAATTCCCGCTAAGTCTAGAGACAGCGAGCTATGCGAAGCTCCACGGGATGAGCGTCTGTGTCGGAGCGCCGAACATCGTTCGTGGTGGATCGCATGACGGCAACATGAAAGCGAGCGATGCGATAAAAGCAGGTGCGGTTGATTTGATTTGCTCGGACTATCATCCTGCATCGTTGTTGCATTCGCTTTATGTTTTGGAGGCAGAGGGTGTTCCTTTGCATGAAGCAGTGGCGATGGCATCTCTCAATCCTGCTCGATCCATGGGGCGTGGTGATGAGCTGGGATCGATTGCGGTGGGCAAGTTGGCGGACTTGGTCGTTGTCCGCAAGTACCGCAATATCCCGCTCGCTCAGACGACGATTGTGAATGGAACGATTGTAAGTACTGCGCGCGATTATGCTAAAGTATAGTTGAACATTGAGACCATATAGGGAGATGTTACAGGTGGCTAAGAAACAATATGCCGTCATTGGGTTGGGGCGTTTCGGCTCCAGTGTTTCAAAATATTTGGCAGAGATGGGCTTCGAGGTGCTTGCAGTAGATGAGAGCGCGCAACGGGTTCAGGATGTCGCTAATAAAGTAACACACGCAGTAACTGCGGATTCCACGGACGAAGAGGCGATGACATCGCTTGGCATCCGTAACTTTGACGTCGTCGTTGTCGCGATTGGACAAGATATTCAAGCGAGCATTTTGACGACATTGATTTTGAAAGATCTCGGTGTTCCTTACATCATCGCAAAAGCTCAAAGCGAATTGCACGGTAAAGTGTTGAATAAAATTGGTGCGGATAAAGTTGTATTCCCTGAGCGGGATATGGGATTGCGCGTCGCGCATCATCTGATTTCGCCAAACATTTTAGAACATATTGAGCTATCGGCGGACTACAGTATCGTTGAACTCGTCATCCCTTCTTTTATTATTGGGAAGAACCTCAAGCAATTAGATTTCCGTACCAAATATCACTGCAACGTCCTTGCGGTCAAACGTGATGATGAGCTGAACATAACGCCAAGCCCTGACGAACCGCTCCATGAGAAAGACATTCTCGTCATCGTCGGTAAAAATGAGCTATTAACAAAGCTAGAGCAAGCCTATGGAGAGTCGTAAGGGCTGTTATAGCGAAAATGGAGTCCGGTTATGAATAATGAAGTGGAGTACATAAGTTCCGTTGCTAACCCGCGCGTTAAGCAGTGGGCGAAGCTATTAGAGCGCAAATATCGTGAGCGTGAAGGCAAGTTTCTGCTTGAGGGGGTACACCTCGTCAAGGAAGCGCTGGCTGCGGGCTGGCCGATCGAAGTCGTTGCATATGACGAGGGCTCTGAGGTAGCAGACTTGTTCGCACAGGAGATGGAGTCTGTGAGTGCGGATCCACCAACATGGGTTTCTGTATCTCCAGACGTTATCGCAAAATGCTGTGAAACCGAGTCTCCGCAACCGATTTTTGCCGTCGCGTATAAGCGTCCGATCACGAAGGAAGCATTGTTTCGCGCGGAGCAAGGACTAGTTGTCGTACTCGATGGTGTGCAAGACCCAGGCAACGTCGGAACGATTGTCCGTAGCGCCGCTGCAAGCGGAGCAACCGCAGTCGTGTTGGGTAAAGGTACAGCAGATTTGTACAATCCAAAGACAATTCGCTCGACGATGGGTGCACTGTTTCACGTTCCTGTGCTTGAGGTGGATCTGCGTGAGGTACTGCCGGAGGCTAAATTGCAGGGAGTCGCGGTTGCGGGCACAAGCTTGCAGGCTGCACGTTCTTGCTACGACTACGACTTTCGCCGTAACGTCTGGCTCGTATTTGGCAATGAGGGCAGTGGACTTTCGCATCAAGTGTCGGAGCTGATCGATGATCATCTGATCATCCCCATGACCGGCCGCGCCGAGTCACTCAACGTCGCCATGGCTGCGACGGTGTTATTGTTCGAGGCTCAGCGGCAGCGGGGATTAGCGTCTAAAATGTAGTAAAATACAAAAAAATTTAGGAGGCTCACAATTATGTTTCGTAAAGTCGAAGATTTTATTGCGGAGTGGAATGAATCAGCAACAGGAACGGTCAATGTGTTTAAATCGATGACTGATGATAAACTCAATCAAGCCATCGTGGAAGGTCATAATACTTTAGGTTGGTTAGCATGGCATCTGACTAATGCACCTGTATCATTGGGGAAAGTAGCAGGCATTGATATCCCACCGGTTGGCAATCCCAAAGAAGTTCCGGATTCTGCTCAAACCATTGTCGAAGCCTATGAAACAATGGCTAAGGCTTTATCGGACGGTGCTAGCAAATTAAGAGACGAAGCATTGCAAGAAGAAGTCCCAGCATTTGGTGGGACGATGGTACGGGGGAAAATTTTACGCAAAATCGTTGAGCATCAAACCCATCATCGTGGTCAAATGACCGTGTTATTACGACAAGCAGGTTTATCGGTTCCAGGTGTTATGGGTCCTACAAAAGAACAACGTTAATAACTTACTCTAAGCCTATACCTTGAGCTCGCAAGCCGAATTGATTTCAGGTTCTCATTCCTGATTTCATTCGGCTTTTTCTTTATGTATGTCAATCAATAATTTCTACAAAAGTGTTAAATTGTGGGTGTTTTATGGTACTATTTACCTGTAAAGATATGTGGCATGAGGTTCGTAGATATATTGTTATAGGAAATTACTTAATACAGAATACATAAGAGAGGAGTTAATGGATGCTAGTCATTGATAATATAGTTGAGTTTATTATCGATTTATTTATATGGGATAAGCTTGCAGCCAAGAATAAAAAAAAGAGACTAGATCGAATTATTAACAGTCTTTTGAAAAAACATAGTTGGTTTGCTGGTTGGTGTAGTGACCCACTCATTATCGAAACGATTGTAAATGATGAGACTATCAGTGATTTATTAATTAGTAAAGAATACAGAAAAGAGCTTGAAGAAAACGAAAAAATTAAAAAAGTATTCAAGGAATTAGTAGAAGGAAAGATCAGAGATAAGAATTTCGGGGTTAAAGCACCGAAGAAGTAACTTCCTATAACACGATATTCATGCATCGGGCATACGCCCTCGGTCCGGCAGGAGTTAGAAGTGAAATCGGGAAGGCATTTTCAGTATCGGGGAAGCTGAAGCAGCCGGACACATCCATTCCCCTAAGATAGGAGCTATCTAAGGGGAATGGACGTTGTGAATACCCGAACGTTATACGCAATTCCTGCAGTGCATTTTTTGGTAAATCAGTGAGGTGTCCAATGAACAAAGCATTATTAATTGGAAATGGTTTTACACTTAACCTTAACAATGAATATAGTAATTCACGCATGATGGAGAAATTTCGAAAAAGGATTCCTAATCTAATTAATAGGGCGGAGGAAGAATTCAAATTATATAGGAATTGTTCGTTTACATTATCTGATTTGTATAATGTATCCGAAGCATTGTTTTGCGGTAATGATTTACTTTGCGGAGGTAATTTATATACGAGCTCAGATAGGATATATATATCAGAAGCTGCTAAATCATGGGTGATTGAAAAACTATCTATACAAGGATTTAACGATCCTGAATTGATTTTTACTGAGTATTTTGAGAATTATGGGCTTATTTACTCAATAAATAAAGATGAAATATTAGGAGTTGAAACATATCTCAAGGTTATTTCTTTATTTAAGGAAATTGGTAAGTTCAACGAAAACGAATATGCTGAAATAAAAATTGTTGCTTATGAGGTTTACTATAATGAAGGTAAACATGGGAAAAGCAGCATTAGAAACAATGAAATTGATGTAGGAAAACTTGCAAGTACATTAAGTGAGTATGTAGATATATATACAACGAATTACGATACAATTCTAGATGATTTTCTTGAAGAACAAAACAGGTTCCCTTTTCATTTGCACGGTGGATTTAGTACTAATCATCGGAATAAAGACCCTGATGGAAGATATGATCCCAAAAATGCAAGACTTATCTGGGGAATAAATGCAGAACAGAAATTTGAGGAATTAAAAGTTGGATTTGATTTTGGTGATATTGATTATAGTGCTTTTAGATACGGTCAGAGTAGACTAGCTGATTATTTCGATTTCCTCAAAGAACGACAATATGATGAAATACACATTCTTGGTTATAGTGGAGAAAATGATGCCCACATTAACCAAAGAATAAAGGAAAACGCTCATATTAAAAACATTATTTTATTTGTTGACCCTACTATAATAACCGATTTAGAAACACAAGTTCGAAGTAGAATACTATACGGTGGCGATAATAAACCAGTAAATATTAAATCGTGGAATGATTTTTGGGACCCAATAAAGAAATAACAAATTCCGCAATAAAGACTAAATACTATAATTTGGGAATGATCGATGAAGACAGAAACTGCATATAACACTATATTCACGCTTCGGGCCATTCGGCCCTCGGCCCGGCAGAAGTCCGATGTGATTCGAAGAGGTATTTCAGCAGCAGGGAAGTAGAATCAGCTGGACACATCCGTCCACCTAACCGCATCGCGGCCGGACCTAAAGGTCCTTAAGGTGAATGGACGTCGTGAACACGGAAACGTTATGCGTAATTATTTCACGGACAATTAGAATACTAAAGGTACTACGAATAGTTAGAACTATTAAATGCTATTTATACTCCTTATTATAGGGTAAGTCAAAGTAATTAGGAGGATGGTTAACTATGATAGGACCAATTTGGACAGGTTGGGATGCATTCTTATTAATCTTCATTTTTATTTTAAGCCCTGTTCTTGTATTAATAATTTTGTGTGTTTTGATCATTTTCATATTTAAGAAGATAGATAAGAAGAAAAAACAAAATTGAAATTATCAAGCGGGCCATGCGGCCCTTGATCTGCCCGAGGCATTTTCGATGAAGAATAATCAGGCAGATACATCCATGCCCCTAAGATAGGAGTTATCTAAGGGGAATGGACGTCGTGAACACATGAACGTTATCCGAAATACACTTAATGTATTTATAAAAGCAATAAGCAGCTTTCGCTGCTTATTATTGAGCCTCTTGCTCTTTAATTGCTCTTTTAACGACCATTCTTATAAAAGCACTTTTAGTTAAACCGTTTTCATCGGCAAGATTTGATATTAATTGATTTTCTTGTGGGGATAAGCGTATAGTCACCACTTCAGATTTATTAGTAGGAATGAGCATTTCCTTATCTGCAAGATTCTGTATAGGATTATAATTATCCTGATCATACTTTTCTGACTCTGCAAGTAATTCTTGTTTTGTGATCTGACCCAGTTTTGAGGCATCATCAACTGGTTTGACTTGAATGAGTTGACGTGGTCTTTTACTCATCACGAAGCACCTCACTTTCTTGGTAGTATATTTGCTTAAGATCAGCAGTAGCCCAATATGCAGTAATGATATACAGATTACCGTCATTGAATAATCTTGTGACAATGAATAATACACGTCCATCTGAGGTTTCACAGGAGATTTCATAAAGATTTCCGGATGACATAAATTGATTTGTTGGAGTTTTGGATTTTTGTTTTGGTTTTAGCACAACTCTGTAGGGATCTCCAAGAGCATCTTCAAGGTCATCTCGGTAAACTTTATGTTTACTGTGTAATTTGTCTTCAATGTCCGAATCCAGAATAATAGTTCCATTGAATACTTGATCGAACTCATCGTTAAGAATACGTTTAAGAACCAATATTACACCTCATAGTTATTACCAAATGTATTCGTTTGTATTACAATGATTATAGAACAATTTGTAAGCTTACTCAAGGAAGAAGTGTACATTGGATAACAATGTGTTCACGCATCGGGTTGGCAACGCCGCCTCTCAGTTCGCCAGGAGTTAGGAGATTCTATGAAACGAATAATTATGATTAGCGATATTCATGGCTGTATTGATCAACTAAATCAGATGTTGCATCTCATTGATTACAATTCAATACATGATCAATTGATTTTGCTTGGTGATTTTGTAGATAGAGGGCCTAACAGCAAAGAAGTAGTTGATCGTGTCATCGAACTGGTAAGAAAGCATAATGCTATTGCCTTACGAGGGAATCATGATCAACGATTAGTTGATTTGATAAACGGTGATAGTTCGTTGGTTAAATTAAAGTTTTTAGAACATGGGGGAATTCAGACTCTTCAAAGTTATTGCGGTATTGAAAATGAAATTTCTGACGAGATTTTGGATCAGGCGAGAGAAACAATTAAGACACACTTAGGTGATCACATTGATTTTTTAGGTAAATTACCTTTATATCACGAAGATAATGATCACATCTATGTACATGCCGGATTGAATCCCAATTATATAGATTGGAAGAACCAGCCGGAGCAAGACTTTATGTATATTAAGGATGAATTTATTAGATCCAAATTTGATTTAAACAAGAGAATTATTTTTGGGCATACAAGGACAATCGATATCCATGGCACATCGGATATTTGGTTTAGTGAAGACAAGATCGGAATCGATGGTGGGTGCGCTTATGGAATGCAATTAAATTGTTTGATTTTCCAAGAAGGTGCGTATCTAACTGAGCAGATAAAGTGATATTTGTATACTAAATTCGATTAATGAGGGAGAAGTATTTGATGTCCAAAACTGTTGCGAGTAAGCTGATCAGTTTATTTATTACGCCTCTCATTGTGACGAGTTATTTTATTTTTACTTATTCTGACGACATCTACTTTTCCTTGTTCTTTCCCTCGTATTTCCTTATCTATTCTTTTTGCTTCTTCGTTTCTATTCCCATCTCGATCGTCACAAGTAGAGTGCTGAGAAAGACGCGCAGCTCTGCTCTTAAGATCATTTTTCTTCTTGTAATCGGATCATTATGTTACGGAGTTACAGTGTTCGTATTAGCAGTACTAGGTTTAAACATCACTAGAACTCTATTTTATTATGGCTGGAATATCGTATTTGTATTTCTTTTGTTGGAGTACTTCGTGATGTTCATGGAGAAGAAAGTTAGAAGAATGAACCCCCACGATAGCGAACTGCGAATAGCAAACTAAAATAAATCAGGAGGTATCACAATGACCTTGCAAAGAATAAGCTTAGTTACAATTGGTACATGGAATTTGCCATTGCTACGTTCGTTTTACAAGCGTCTAGGCTGGACGGAAACAGAATGGAGCACGGACTCTTATTGTGTCTTCAAGACGGCTGGCGGAATGCTGTCGATTTGGCCGATGGAGGAGATGACACAGGGAATTGATCTACCGAAACCAGAAGGGCCGAACTATTTTCGCGGGGTTACATTGAGTTTGAATACGGATGTCCCTGAACAAGTAGATGAAATCATTGAGCATGCGAGGGACGCAGGAGCTAGAATCATTCATGAACCGAATGAAGCCTTCTGGGGTGGCAGAACGGGTGGGTTCTTAGATCCAGAAAACAATTACTGGGAAGTCGCGTTCAATCCGAAATCGGTTTTTGACGAACGTGGCGCAATGATTGAGATGAATGGATAGGGGAAGTGATTTGTATTGAAGACGATAATACGAATGATGGATCACATGTATTGGGCGAATGCTAGGTTATTTGCGGTGCTTCATGCAACTGCAGATGTGAATTATGACATCATTAAGCTCATGAATCACATTGCAGCTGCAGAACAAGTGTGGCTTACTCGCCTTGAAGGAAAAAGTAGCGCACATATCACCATATGGGAAAGCAACGATATTGCGAGTTTAGGAGCCCGTTTACAAGAGAACGAAAGACAATATAAACGATATATAAATGAACTGACTGAGGCGCAGTTAGATGATCAGATTCAATATCAGAGTCAGAATGGCACGGCGTTTCAATCTTCGATCGGAGAGATTTTGATGCATGTGGCGTTACACGGTCAGTATCACCGCGGGCAGATCAATAGAGCGCTGAGAGAAAGCTCGGACAATCCGATTAGTGTGGATTATATTATGTTTTCTAGAATAGACAGTTAGGGCTCATGAACATACAGCTTCAGTTGGATTGTAATGCCTATTACGCAAAAAGACTAATCAAATTGCCATCGGGATCCGCAACAATCGCATAGCGTTGACCCCAGAAAGCGTCCCATGGCTCGCGATAACCGCTGTACCCGTTCTGCTTTATTTTATTGTATAACTCGTCTACTGCTTCTCGGCTGTCGCATAAAAATGCGAGCTCAATTCGATGACCGACGGGCTCTTCCCAACTTCCATAGATGTCCTTAATCATTTGTTGTGAGTCAAAGGCTAGTCGGAATCCACTCTGCACGACTTCAACGTGCATATCGCCGTTTGCACTCTCCGGTATTTCCAACCCTAACGCACGATAAAAGTCTAACGCCTCTTTCATGTTTTTTACGACAATCCCCATCATATCTAGTTTAATTCCCATTTGTGTCAGCTCCGTTTATAGTGATTTACATGCATGCTATTTCTAAGTATACTTTAACCTTTGTTTTCTTTCATTCAAAGAAAGTTGCTTATCTCATATCGCTCTGATTGAGATTGTGTGCTGTTTAAGTTGAACAATGGAGAATATGCTAAACAATTATGTATAATTGTAAAGCATGCAGTTGTTAGTACTAATTGAGAGTAATAATGAAAAAGGAGACATGCACCAAGAGATGACGAGAAAAAAATGGTTGCTACTGATACTGGTTGTGATACTGGCACTGACAGGCTGTGCGACGAAGGCGACAACCTCGCGCACTGTCCCGACAAGCAATGAGATAAATCCATCTCATGGACTTCAAGTTCATTTTATCGATGTAGGTCAAGGGGCGTCACAACTCATCATTGGTCCTACAGGAAAGACGATCTTAATTGATGCGGGTAATAACGATCAAGAGAAGGTTGTTGTCACTTATCTGAAGCAGCAGAAGATTAGTAGACTCGATATTGTGATCGGTACACATCCCGATGCGGATCATGTAGGTGGTTTGGATGCGGTAATCGACAGTTTCGAGATTGGGAAAGTGTATATGCCGAAAATTCAATCGAATACAAAGACGTTTGAAGACGTGCTGATTGCGATTAAAAATAAGGGATTGAAAGTGTCTACGGCAAAGGCAGGTCTAATCCTCGACTGGGAACCAGGCATAACGGTTAATATGATTGCTCCAGTAGAACAATCCAAAGATACGAATGAGATGAGCGCAGTCGTTCATCTGACTTATGGCAATGTTGCTTTCTTGTTCACTGCGGATGCAGAAGCGAAATCTGAACAGGCAATGCTAGATTCTAAGGTGAATTTAAAGTCAGATGTGCTCATGGTCGGTCATCATGGTTCAGATAGCTCGACTACGCAAGCTTTTCTTGATGCAGTTCAGCCTTCGCTTGCGGTCATTCAAGTGGGCAAAGATAATAAGTACGGGCACCCGAAGAAGACGATTCTAGATCGATTGCGTGCGAGTGGAGTGACGATTTTACGTAATGATTTACTGGGATCGATTGTCGTGACTAGTGACGGTAATGAGATTGCGACGGGAACGATAAAGCTGAATTCAACTTCGACAGCTGTGCTCGATCCCGAACCCGAACCAACAGTTGTCTACAATAGCTGTGCAGAAGTTCGTGCTGCTGGTAAGTCGCCATTGCATCGAGGAGATCCGGGATACAGTACTAAGCTTGATCGTGATAAGGATGGAATTGCATGCGAATAAGTCATGAAGGAGAGATGGATGGGATGAAAGGGATCGTGGATCGCTTTGAAGGAGAGTTTGTCGTTATCGAGATTGAGGGGCAGACGCAGGATATTGAAAAATCAGTCGTGCACGAAAGCGTCAAAGCGGGAGATTGCGTCGTTCTCGTTGAAGGAATCTGGGAAACGGACGAAGCTGAAACAACCGATAGATCAGCGAAAGTAAAAGGCTTAATGGAAGAGCTATGGGAAGACTGAGGTAATTTCATGTACAGCATAAAGCCTCAGAAGGGAGATTCATAATGTCACATTCAATTTTGCTTGTCGAAGATGATGAATCAATTGTTGATATTCTGACAAGGCATCTGACGAAGGAAGGCTTCGTCGTAATTACTGCTTATAACGGAGAAGAAGGTCTTGAGAAATTTAGCAAGGGCTCATTCGACCTTATGGTCATAGATCTAATGATGCCTAAGCTAGATGGGATTGAGGTTATCAAGCTCGTTAGAGAATCAAGCGCCATTCCAATTCTGATTATGTCGGCCAAAGACAGCGATATTGACAAAGCAATTGGCTTGGGATTTGGAGCGGATGATTATATTGCAAAGCCATTCTCTTTAATAGAGATTACGGCTAGGATTAAAGCTGCGTTAAGAAGAGCTACCCAGTATGCGAATCGTGAAGCTGTGCAATCTCAGTCTAATACGATTACTCTCGATCAGCTTGTTATCGATTTAAGTAACTATTCTGTTACGAGAAACGGTGAGGAGATTAAGCTAACCCTCAAGGAGTTCGAGATCCTCAAGCTATTCACCAAACATCCGAATCGTGTATTTACGAAAGCACAAATTTACGGGTTTATTTGGAATGATGAATATTATGGTGATGAGAATGTTATTAATGTACATATTCGTCGGTTAAGAGAGAAGATAGAGGTTAATCCATCCGAGCCGAAATACTTGAAGACGTTATGGGGCATCGGATATAAGTGGGAAGGTAGCTGATATGATCTATTTATTGCTCAGTATTATTGTTCTCTTACTGGCCGTCCTCTATTGGCAATTCCGCTTAAATAGAGCAAGGAATGAGCAACTGCAGGAAATACATATGAAGTTGGATCGAATTCTATCTAATGAAACTAGTGAAAAGCTTTTACTATTCACAGAGGATAAGCAGCTAATCGAACTTCTAATCGATATTAATCATGTTCTAGAAAGTAACCAAAAAATACTAGCTGAGCGATCGAGAACCGAATTGTCTCTTAGAAGAATGCTGTCGAACATCTCACACGATTTGAAGACACCATTAACCGTCGTCTTAGGTTATCTCGAAACGATCAACCTAGATCCGAGCTTAGGAACTGAAGAAAGAACGGAACTGCTGAATAAGGTCCATCTCAAAGCAACTGAAGTAATTGAGCTCATCAATCAGTTTTTTGATCTTGCAAAGTTAGAATCAGGGGATCAACCGCTTCCTCTTAGCCGAATTCACATGAATGAAGCTTGTAGTCGAAATATTCTAGCGTTCTATGATGTGCTTACCGCTAAAGGCTTTGAGGTCGAAATTCAAATTCCAGAGGAGCCAATCTACTCTCACGCGAATGAGAGTGCTTTGGATCGAATTCTGAATAATTTGCTTGCTAATGCAATCCAGTATGGAGCGGCTGGAAATGTTGTTGGATTAACACTAAGGCAAGATGAGGATCATACCTATGTTGATATTTGGGACAAAGGTAAAGGTATTAATGAACTGTATCAAAGCCAGGTGTTCGAGCGGTTGTATACACTTGAAGATTCAAGGAATAGGACGTATCAAGGCAGTGGGCTCGGACTTACAATTACGAAGAGGCTTGCCCAGCAAATGGGGGGAGACATTCAGCTTTATAGCAAGCCATTCGAAAAAACGATTTTTACGCTTCAATTGAAAAGAATTCAATATTAGCTTATGGAGATGGTTCGGTCGCTCCGTGAGCTTTTTTGCATGTAGCCCCGCTATTAAACTTAAGAAACACGTAATAATTGAGTAAGAGGTTTGTGCGAATTACTCTTTAGAATGAACTTATAAGTACTTAGACAAAAGGAGAGAGAACATGAGCTATATTCTGAAAACGACTCACCTCACGAAGACCTTTCAAGGTCAAGAAGTCGTATCGAACGTCAATATGAACATTAAAAAAGGGGAAATTTACGGATTCCTCGGACCGAATGGTGCAGGTAAAACTACAATTATGAAAATGATTACGAATCTTGTGAAGCCAACTAGTGGTGATATTGAAGTTTTCGGTGAGAAAATGACTCAAACTTCGCACGAGCTACTTGGGAGAATGGGTACAATTATTGAGTATCCGGTTTTCTATGACAAGCTAAATGCACGGGAAAATCTGGAGATACACTGCGAGTATATGGGGTTTTATAACAAAAAATCGATCGATGAGGCACTTGAATTAGTTCATTTAAACAATGTGAATCAAAAGGCGGTTAAAGACTTCTCGTTAGGGATGAAGCAAAGGCTTGGCATTGCTAGAGCAATCATTACGAAGCCAGAACTGTTAATCTTAGACGAGCCAATTAATGGTCTGGATCCAGTTGGGATTAAGGAGATTCGGGATTTGTTCAAAATGTTATCCAAGGAGTACGGCATCACCTTGCTCGTCTCTAGTCACATACTTGGTGAAATGGAGCAAATGGCGGATACGATCGGTGTAATCAATCACGGCCGATTGATTCAGGAAGTGTCGATGGACCAAGTGCGAGAGAGCAATACAGAGTATGTCGAGCTTATTGTGAATGATAGTAAGAAGGCTGCTTATATACTGTCTCATAAGCTTGATATTACAAATCTCAAGGTGATCGACGATTGTCATATTCGCATCTATGATGCGACAGTTGCACACAGTCAATTGACGAAAACACTCGTTCTAAACGATGTCGTAATTGAGTCGATCCAAAAGAAAAACAGCTCGCTTGAAAATTACTTCTTATCGCTGCTGAATGGAGGGGATGTCCGTGCTTAAACTTATTAAACTTGAGCTTGCAAAACATAAAATTAGAGGAAATATTTTAGGAGGCTTTATCGCATCATTTGCAATCCTTGCTTTCATCATCCTTGTTAATTTTGATGATGAAGCGTTCGTTAGTTACAAAGAGGTAATGCTAGTTTCCAATACTTTCGCATCCATAACGTTTACGATATTTGCGGCGACACTATTATCAAAATTTATTATTGATGAGTTCAAAAGTAAAACGATAACGGTGCTATTCATGTACCCAATCAGTCGAAAAAAGCTTATTGCAGCTAAAATTACTATCGTTCTGGTGTTTACGTTCTTGTTCATCCTTGTGTCTAATGCGCTCAGTCTAACTGGATTTTATATCGCTAACCATTATTTAGATTTTATTCAGGATGAATTAACGATTACGATGCTTAGGGAGCATGTGATTAGAACGATTGCGAGTGCAGTCATCGCGAGCTTCATCAGCTTGGTTCCGCTTTACTTTGGGATGCGGAAATATTCAATACCTACAACGATTGTATCAGCGATTGTGATCACATCGATTTTAAACTCTAGTAGTGGAACGGATTTCAATCTAAGCTCTATAGTATATATTCCGGCAACAATTGCTATAATCGGTGCGTTGATTGGCTATAGGACCGTTCGAGATATAGATCATAAAGATATTACTTAAGTTGAAAGACTCAGTTACGGCAAAGGTGATGATTTACTTCTATTACGCATAAGCTTGAACGAAAAGGACAACTACTGTTCTGAGTAGGGGGACGGTTATGCGGAGAAAATGGGGTAAAGGTTATACAATCATACGCAATATGTCAATGCCGAAAGAAGTTCCGCGTAAGTGGGGAAGAGGTTTCCGTTTTTTTCGAAATGTTGCGGTTACGAAGCCGACTCCGCGTAGATGGGGCAAACGCAAGTGGTTGCCCACAATCGGTGTTGCACAAGCCACACATTCAAAGACAGCAACACAATGGACATCGACCGAACCACGAAAGCGTTTGAAACGTAAGCATCTATGGCTTATTGCCTTAGTCATTCTAATATTTTTGGTTATACAAAGCCTAATTTACTTTGATCGAGAGCTGCGAGGTCCGTTAATGTTTTTTGCCAAAGTCAAGCTTACTCAGATGGCGACAGATGCGATAAATACGGCAATAACAGAGGAGATTGCACAGAGTGCTGATTCGGAAAAACTTATTCAGTGGAAAACGGATGCCGACGGCAAGATGATTGGTCTTGTAATTGATTACAAGCAGCAGATGAGTATTACTTCACGTACTATTCAGGTTGTGAATCGGGTGCTAAAGGAAAAAGAGGAACTTCCAGAGAAAATTCCACTCGGGCATGCGTTGAATAGTACGTTCCTCTCTTCCTTCGGACCGAGTGTATCGGTTAAGCTTTATCCAGCTAGCGCTGTGAAAGTTGATGTGCAAACCCGCACTAAGGATGCGGGAATTAATATGCTTCTCGTTGAGGTATTTATCCATATTCGTACAGAAATTGCAATCGTTATACCGTTCGATCAGGAGCCTCAGATCCTAGATACAGAAATCCCACTTTCCTTTGTCATGGTTGTAGGTAACGTACCTACTTATTACTACGATAGCAATGGTAATCCTACTGGACAATCAGCTTCTCAAGCTCCTGTAATTACATTGCCAGCTCCTTCGGAGTTCGTTGTGCAATAAACACACTGAGTTCTATCCACATGCTCATGCGTTACTTATCGGTGTGCACGCAGTGTTTTTCGCTCATCATTTTCCCATCGCCGTAACATCGGGTATGGATCGAAAGCCCACTCCACGAGTCCGCGATCGCGATACACTCCGTAGTGGAGATGGGGTGGAAATTTTCCCTGTGTGCCCGGTTTCCCATATCCGGAACTTCCTACCCAACCGATGACTTCACCAGGCCGGACAATGTCTCCGGCCTTTTGACTTTTGTCGAAGCCAGAGAGATGCGCGTAATAGTGATAAAGGTTATTGATGTCGCGGATACCGATTCTCCAACCGCCGTACGCGTTCCAGCCCTTGACCTCGATGACACCATAGCATGTACTTCTGACGGGTACGCCATAGTTTGCGAATATATCTGTGCCCTCATGGATGCGATAGCCTCCCCAGCTTCTACTATTGCCCCAAGTGCTGCGGTAAGAATAGACACTGCCAAGCGGTAGTGGAAATGCATTTGCGGATAAATCAAGTTTCCCTAAAGTGGTGTACAACTTAGCGAACTGCATGATTCTCTCGACAGCGCGTGTGTTTTTATAATATTCCCATAAACCAATTGTGAAATCTTCTTGCGTGCTCCCATGTTGCATGACTTCTGTCGCAATGGAATACAGTAAGTCCTCGTCTTGATTACGATCCGCAATCCCATCACCCGACCCATCGCGACCGAGTCCATGGAAGAAACGAATGGAAATAGGCTCAGTGTCGTTTTCATCAGGATTCAACTTCCCACTCCAATCCGAAGGAGAAATGTAGATGCCAGTAATTGCATCTTCATGAATAGAACGTGTCTTCGGATGTGCACGTGTGATCGTTCGTTCATATTGGTCAATTGCTGCAAGAAGTGGCCATTGTAGCTTCGTTTCTTTACTAATTCGGACATATAGCTGATAGCGCAATTTGTAAGGGTCAACATCTGTAGCAGCATTCGCGATTGAATACAGGGGTGCATTGAAAAATAATATCGTCGTCACAGTCAGTGTGAGGCACTTGAGTAACATTTTCGTTAATGAATACTTTGTCCGTCTAGGCCGAAACAACAGGAGTCCCCCCTAACATCTTTGTTCCTGTAGGGTTTGCAAAACATTGGTTTTTATCCGAATCATGCTATAATAAGGGAGATAGAAAGAGGGGAATGACTTGACGCAACGTACAAAACTACAAAAACCAGAGTGGCTAAAGATTAAGCTTACAACTGGAGAACCTTACCAAGAGATTAAACAGATGATGCGGACGAAGACGCTGCACTCCGTGTGCGAGGAAGCACGCTGTCCGAATATATTTGAATGTTGGGCGAATCGTACAGCTACTTTTATGATTTTGGGTGATATATGTACGAGAGCTTGTCGCTTCTGCGCCGTGAAGACCGGAATGCCAACGGAGCTCGATCTTCAAGAGCCGGAACGGGTAGCCGAAGCAGCGGAACAGATGGGCTTGCAGCATTGTGTTGTAACGTCTGTAGCTCGAGATGATCTACAGGATGGTGGAGCAACGATTTTTGCGGAGACGATTAAAGCCATTCGTCGCAAAATGCCACTTTGTAGTGTCGAAGTGTTGATTCCTGATTTCCTGGGAAATGAAGAAGCGCTACGAATTGTCATGGATGCAAAGCCAGACATTCTCAATCATAATATAGAGACGGTGAAACGATTGTCGGATCGAGTTCGTGCAAAAGCAAAATATCCGCGCTCGATGGAACTGTTGCAACGGGCGAAAGCGATGAATCCAAACATTCCAACAAAATCCAGCATAATGTTAGGACTAGGGGAAACCCGTGAAGAAGTATTGCAGGCGATGGATGATCTGCGTGCTGTAGATTGTAACATTTTGACTTTAGGACAATACTTGCAGCCATCCTCTAATCATCTTGATGTGGTACGCTATGTACATCCGGACGAGTTCAAGCAATTTAAGCAGGACGGGCTAGATCGCGGGTTCTCCCATGTGGAATCAGCACCATTCGTACGGAGTTCTTACCATGCGCATGAGCAAGTGAAGTCTGCAGAAGCAAGAACGACGACTGTTTAGGAGGAGAGCGAATCGTGATATTCATGGCTGGAGGCAATGCATTCGCAGTTATTCATGACCATAAGAATGGATGGAACCCTGAAGCTTTCCGTGAGCGTTATAGTGATGTATTAGATCGGTTTGATTATATCGTAGGAGATTGGGGATACCAGCAGTTACGATTGCGTGGCTTCTACCGAGACGGTCATCCTCGCGCGACGAAGGATAGCACGATTTCTAGCTTGGTCGATTACATTAATGAATATTGTAATTTTGGGTGTGCGTATTTCGTTGTGTCTAAGACAGATGTGAAAGATGTTCCTCCTGAACAACTGACAGACTTGCCGAGTACTCCAGAGGCTGCTGTTGCCTTAAGTGAAACAGGAGAGCAAATCGCGGAAACAGCAGCGACAATTAGTGGCCCCATAACGCGTTGGCCACAAAAGGAACGTGCTGGTGGACCAACGAAAGTGCCGAATATTACGGTGTCCGCAGTTGCAAGGGCGGCAGCAGAAAGCGCTGAGCGTCGCAATGCACATGCTGCGAATAATGCTTCGAGTGGGAATAGCCAATCAGGAAGAGATTCAAACAATCGCAACCAAGGGCGTTCGAATTTTGAGTCGAACGGTGGACATGAACGTGAGCGCCGACCAAATCATCGAGGTCAAGGGAATCCGAACCAAGGCAATCAAGAATTTGGCCAAGGGAAGTCCAATAACTCCCATCGTGCGCCGCGACCTTCAGGTGACAATCGACAACAAGGTGAAACAGACGGTGGACAGACTGGCGAATCAACGCGGAGCGGCAATCGCTGGCAAGGCAAAAATCGCCGTCGCAAAAACTTCAGCAATCGTCCGAACGAACAAAGGTCGAATGCTCCCTCTAAGCCAGAAGCATAGATGCTCTATGAATAGTAAAAGCCGTTTCCGATATGAAGATCGGAAACGGCTTTTTTTCACAGTTAAGAAAGTATAAATTGTCTCAGCTAAGCAACTTCAGCGTCTGAATTACCGCGATGATGTTCGTAACGGACATGAGAGACGTTATTGGACGATATAGTGGGAATTTTTAATTGGAACGGACACCACAGACCTTATTTGTGTTTACTTGTATCTAAATTGCATGATTTATTGCAAATAAGGTCTCTCATGTCCGCTATGAGCGAGAAATGGGCATAATTTAGCAAATAAGGTCTCTCATGTCCGATAAGTAAGGGTAATAACCACTAAATCTCCCTAAGTCGGCACACACATGATCGTATCTCTATAAAAGATCAATTCTCTACATAGAACGAGGGAATGGCAGTGTGGTGGAAAGTTTACGGATGCCTTAGAAATCGGGATAACTCCATTTTGGAACTATTCAATTATTGCTTAGGTGAACCGATAAATGCTTCTCGCACGCGATTCCAGAAAGGGAATGGGCGATATCTGGCGAAGGTCACCTTTCGATCTGATACGCTGCACGTAATCGAGTTGACCCCAGTCATCTGCATGACGAGATGGTCAACGCTAATATGTAAGAGGTCGGTTGGTTGCGTCACAATATCACAATGATGGTGCTTTGGTAAAATGACAGATGAGCCTAGCGTACGATAGACGCGATTGTTAATGGAAGCAATTTCTGCGATCTGCAATGCCTCTAGAGAAGGATGGATGACCGCTCCGCCAAGGCTTTTGTTGTACGCAGTACTTCCTGTCGGTGTTGAAATGACAATGCCATCGCCACGAAACACTTCGAATGGCTCATCATTAATATGAAGCGCAGCAACAAGAGTGCCGTTAACGCTTTTCAAATTGAATTCATTCAATGCGACAAAATGGGTCGTTCCTTCGTCACATGTAACTACGATATCAAGAAGCGGATATTGCACCAATTGAGGTTCAGACGTATGCATAAGGTCGAGTAAAGTGTCAATTTCGTCCTTCTTCCAATCTGCATAAAAGCCCAAGTGGCCCGTATGCACACCTACAAAAGCTACTTTATCCAATAAGGGTTCATAGCGATGAAACGCTTGTAGCAATGTGCCATCACCGCCGATGGAAATGACAAGTTCTGGCGAATCTTTATCGATGATAAACCCGCGTTCTTTGGCTAAATGATGAAATTGTTCTGATAATTGATGGGATAATGAATCTCCACGTTCAAGCAAAGCGTATTTCAAGAGGTGACGCTCCTTCCAGTCAGTCGTTCAGCGTAATCCTGACTAGATCATAAACAATAACGGGAGCGAATACAATCCCAATGTCGGATTGTGGCGACTCAATTCATGTTAAAGAACGGCCATACGATATATACTGCACATAGGGTGAGGACCCCATGAATGAATCGATCGCGAGCGAATGGTAAGTATCGCCATGTCGTTCGACTCATTAACCCGGCGACTTGTGCATGTACCGATAAGCCAGCCCAAGATAAAATAAAGCCAGCAATGGCAACTTGATCAACGAGAGGCAAGCTAGTATTCACTCCGGTTCCGTGAGCCGCTGCAGCCTTCGCTCCAAGAGTAACCTCGAACGTACCATTGACGATTGCGGGGGCAAGTTGAGGGGAGGATCCGAATAACTGAAGCAAGCTAGCGATCAGCTGTCGGAATGAAGATAATAATCCGCTGTGCATAAGAAGTTCTAGCGTCGCCGAGAAAAAGACGACAAGCCCACCTACGATGACAATGAGCGCAAGCGAGGATTGTAGTGCTTGCTGAAGCAATGTCGAGAACGTTCGGCCATCTGCAAGTCGAGCACGATGCATTGCGGCTAGTGCAGCTTTGAAAGAGCGTTTATGTGATTTTTCTAGGAACTGCAGCTTATTATTCGTGTCTTTAGTTCGTAAGCTTGCGAAGATTCCGATTAGAAGTGCGGTTCCGTAATGTGTGATCGCGATGATTGGAGCAAGATGAACATTTCCAAAAAATCCGATACATACTGCTCCAATTAGGAAGATAGGATCAGATGTAGTTGTAATTGTTACTAAGCGCTCCCCTTGCTCACGCGTCAGTAAATTTTGTTCCATTAATTGTGAAGTGAGCCGTGCCCCAATCGGATATCCTGACGCAAAGCCCATGGCGACGACAAAACCACCGATTCCGGGCAAGCGAAACAGCGGTCGCATGAACGGGTCAAGCAGTGTACCAACAAAGTGAACGACTCCCACACCAAGCAAAATCTCGGAGAGCACGAAGAAAGGAAACAATGCAGGAAAAAGTACTTCCCACCACACAGCGACTCCGCGCAAGGAGGCTGTTAGCATATGGTCAGGCATTGCGAGTGCAAGGGAGGCAAGCAACAGGGATATACCGCCGAGACTGAATACTCCAATCAATAATAGCCATCGGCTGGATGCTCCTGCGTTACTTTGTATCGATCTCATTCAGATCGCTCCCTTCCTGCATACATGTCCAATATATGTGAATGCATGTCTAATCTTTCCCCTGTGAGTAAAGATTAGAGTATGGTACAATAAGATCGGTTAATTACTAGTAATTTGGTCAATGTTTCCTGGTATGAATGACCTAAATCAAATATTAATGACATGGAAAATAGGAAGCTATTTGCATAGGAGGAAGCTCTGCATGTTACATGAAGGCACACTCTATGAGATGATCGGCGGAGCAGACACCGTCCGTGATGTTGTAGAAAAATTTTATCCTAAAGTACAAGCTAATCCGCTAATCGGTCCGTTGTTTCCCGACGATATTCGTCCGGTAATGGACAAGCAATATATGTTTCTATCTCAATTTTTCGGAGGTCCTGCGCTCTATTCCGATGAATACGGTCATCCCATGATGCGGGCGAGACATCTCCCTTTCCCAATTACACCAGAGCGGGCACAAGCATGGCTGAATTGCATGGCTGCTGCATTGCAAGAGACGGAAATTCCTGATCACTTGAAGCAGTTGATGCTGGATCGATTGGCTGGTCCTGCAAATCATTTTATTAATTCTGACCCATCCTGAGGAGGGGCGACATGGAACCACTTTATCCAATTAAAGTTCAATGTACGTGCTGTGAAGTCGAATATCAGACCTCTCGCGTACGTCCGAGCTTTAAGAAGTCAATCAATACCGATAGTGATTTCTGCTCATATTTCAAGACAGTAAATCCAGATTATTATGTGGTGCGCGTCTGTCCGAATTGTGGATTTGCCTCGACAGAAAGCTTTGATGATCGCTTACAGGATCGCAAGAAAAAGCTGTATTTAGATAAGATAGGTATACATTGGAAATTTAGAGACTATGGCCAAGTAAGAAACAATGCTGAAGCTTTAGAATGTTATAAGCTTGCATTATTGACAGCTCAGGTTGTAGAGGAGAAGGATCGTGTAATCGCGGGGATTTTACACCACATCGTATGGTTGTACCGTTATGATGGTAACGTAGAGCAGGAGCAAAGATTTTTGAGATATGCGCTTGACGCTTATATTCGAGTATTTGAGACAGAACGCGGGTCAATTAGCAATGCCAGATTGATGTATTTGATTGGAGAGCTGCATCGCCGTTTGGGTGAATATCATGATGCTGTCAAATGGTTTGGTCGGGTCATTAACGATCGGAAGATTGAGGATGCGGCGATGATTCGTGCTAGTCGTGAACAGTGGCAGAATATCCGCGAGGATATGACCGGTCGAGGCGAAGAATTACCAGAGGAAATGCAGAATAGTGGAGCATAAAGAGAATGCAGCAGAAGGGGAACTAGCTAGACAGTTCTCCTTCATCTGTATTTCTTTTTGTTAACCCCTCATTTCTACGTAAAACGCGATTCGACAATAAGTAATCGCCATCCGCATCAATGATTCTCAATCTGCTGTGGCAGCAAGGAAATACGAGTGTGATTTTGCGAGCGCCACCATACAGGCTCTTCACATCGTCTGATTTAATCGGTAGTAAGATGTGCTGTGATGGGCAAAATGGGCAGTGTTGTACATACACATCTTCGCGAACAATGTCGTAAGGCCAGCAATTGCTAAAGGGTATCATAGTGTATGCCTCCTTTGATACAAATAAACATACATCAGAGCAGCTATGGGTTGCAATGGAAAGGGTGCGATATCGTTGAACAAAATATGGGATTTGGAGTCGTTGTTTGTAGGTGGCTCTTCCTCAGTCACTTTCTTGTCTTTCCTAGAGGAGACTGAACAGCTAACAAAGTCATTGCTCCACCAGTTACAGGAAGCAGAAAATGAATCAACTGTGAGCAATGCAACTTTGAATGAGTGGACAGATAAGCTACAGTTGACACTAGCGCGAATCAGTGAGGCTGACGCGTTTTTAAGCTGCTTAACTTCACAACAAATGAGTGATAAAAGAGCGGTTGCTTTGTCCGACCGGGTTACGACATTATCGGCGAAGTTTAAGCAGGCATCAGACTTGTATGATGCACTGCTTGCAAAAGTACCAGTTCCTCAGTGGGAGGAGTGGATTAATCAGTCCGAGCTGGCGAAAATTAAGTATCCTCTAAATGAGCGCAGAGAGACTGCGTTAGATAAGATGTCACCTGCACTTGAAAGTGTTGTTAGTGAGCTTTCAGTTGACGGATACCATGGCTGGGGGGAGCACTATAACACCATCGTAAGTGGAATCTCGATCCCTTGGACTGAAGCGTCCATTGAAACGACGCTTTCTGTAGGTCAAGCAGCGAATAAGCTCGATGATCCGAACCCAGATGTCCGAAATTTAATGTCTGCGAAGTGGGAAGAAGCTTGGGCAGCTAAAGAGGATTTGTGCTCGGATACGCTCAATCGGTTATCCGGCTTCCGCTTAAAGCTATATGCAATGCGGAATTGGAGTGATCCGCTTCAAGAGCCACTACGTATCAATCGAATGAGCAAAGCAACGCTCGATGCGATGTGGAGCGCTGTTGCGGAAGGTATTGATCCGTTAAAAAAATATTTGTCGTTGAAGGCGAAGCTAATCGGCAAAGAGCGGTTGGCGTGGCACGATATTGATGCATCATTAACTTCAAGCAAGAGCAACATTCCTTATGAAGAGGCTGCAGAAATTATTTTGGATGCATTCGAGCAATTTTCACCGGATTTGGCTAAGTTGGCAAAGAAAGCATTCGATGATCGTTGGATTGAAGCGGAGGATCGCTCTGGAAAGCGTCCTGGTGGCTTCTGCACGAGCTTTCCGTTAAGCCGTCAGAGCCGAATCTTCATGACTTATTCAGGGACACCAGGCAATGTATCCACATTGGCACATGAGCTCGGACATGCGTATCATGGTGCGCTTGTCGAATCTTTGCCACCAATGGCTCAGCAATATGCGATGAATGTTGCGGAAACCGCTTCGACTTTCGCTGAAGCGCTCGTTAGTGATGCATTGCTGCGAAGAGCGTCGAGTAAGGAAGAGCAGCTGTCACTGCTTGACGATCGCTTACAACGAGCAGTTGCATTTCTGATGAATATTCGTGCTCGTTTCTTGTTCGAAACAAGAATGTACAATCGCAGATCATCTGGAATGTTAGATGCAGATCAACTAAATGAACTTATGGTTGAGGCTCAGAAGGAAGCTTTCGGAGATGCTTTGGATAGCTGGCACCCTCATTTCTGGGCTTCGAAGTTACATTTTTACTTGACCGATGTTCCATTTTACAACTTCCCATATACGTTTGGATACTTGTTCAGCACGGGTTTAATCGCAGTAGCAGAACGAGATGCTGACAACTTCCCAGAACGCTATAAACAACTGCTCAAAGATACAGGAGTAATGACTGTTGAGCAATTGTCTAAGCTG
Organism: Candidatus Cohnella colombiensis; assembly: GCA_029203125.1. Taxonomy (GTDB): domain Bacteria; phylum Bacillota; class Bacilli; order Paenibacillales; family Paenibacillaceae; genus Cohnella; species Cohnella colombiensis. The sequence goes on along the minus strand of CP119317.1, from coordinate 2,739,322 downwards.
CATCTGGGTGTAGATTTAGAAAATCCAGGTTTCTGGCGTGATGCTGTTTCCACTGTTATTGCAGACGTTGAGCGCTTTGCCGAGTTGTGCGATAAGTAATGAAGTACTACAAAATATGATTTTTTCAAACAATAATTAACAATTTATGAGAGTAATTGTTGCAATTTTCTAATAATTAAAATATAATGAGCCTTGAGTCATAATAGGTAATACCTAGAAAAAAATAGAATTATAAGAAAAAAGGAGGAGAATGATGGAATTGGTAAATGAAGTTCTGGTTCGACAGGTGGATATTGCATTGAGGAAGCTTGAGGCGGAATTGATGGGCATGTCAGCGGGAACGATTGTTTTACAAGTTCGAGATAATAAAGTAGGTCGGTTTGGCATTCGTCATTTGCCATTCGATTACGGAACATCAAAGCATGAGGTTGTTGGAATGAATGCTGGGCAAGTTAAGCAACTGCGCAGTATGGCGATTGAATCCCTGCAACGCAAAAGTGTTTGGACACATGGTGAAATTGCTTACGATTTCGTATTGAAGCAAGGTAAAATTTACATCAGTGTTCTGTTCGAATCGAATTACAATATGGCGAATCTGATGATCCGTCCAAACTCGAAGCATCATCATTCTTCCGAAATTTATCAGGATTAATTCGTTACATAATTTGCACAATCGATCAATAACCCCCTCAAGTCTTCATGCGATTGAGGGGGTTTTGGTTGACAACCGAATTCCGAGGCGTATAATAATAGCATAATTCATACCGATAGGCGTTGAAGGGAATAAGTACGTTTAGGTGAACTGCTCACAGAGAGCCGGATGTTGCTGGAAGCCGGTACAGAACCTATGCCGAATGGATCCTGGAGCCGAGAGCGTAAAGACGATTATTTAGTCAAATACTCTCCGATTGTTCCCCGATACAGGAACTAAAGATTTCGCTGAGGGAGGAACATTGTTCCTTATTGCTGGGGTTAGCTCAAGCATATAGCGAAATAAATTAGGGTGGTACCACGGTCTCTCGTCCCTTGCGGATGAGGGGCCTTTTTTGTTTTTCGAAAAGTAGATGTCGTTAAAGCATACGCAGTTTATTTTACAAAAAAAGGGGTAGAAACGCATGAGTCAATTGAGAGTTTTATCCGGTATTCAGCCAAGTGGGAAATTGACGCTCGGAAATTACATCGGTGCGATGAGGAACTTCGTTGCATTGCAGGATGAGCATGAGTGCTTCTTCATGGTCGTCGATCTTCACGCGATTACAGTACCGCAGGAGCCTGCGGCATTGCGTGAGCAAAGCGAAGCGGTTGCGGCATTGTTCGTAGCGGCTGGGATCGATCCTGCGAAAGCGGCGATCTTCATGCAATCACACGTGCATGGGCATTCGGAGCTTGGGTGGTTAATGACGACGCTATCGTATATGGGTGAGTTGGAACGTATGACGCAGTTCAAGGATAAGTCGGAGGGGAAAGATGCGGTAGGTGCAGGTCTATTCGTTTATCCAGCACTGATGGCCGCTGATATTTTGCTATATAATTCCAATCTTGTGCCCGTAGGTGATGATCAGAAGCAGCATTTAGAACTGACGCGAGACCTTGCAGGAAGATTCAATCATAAATTCGGTGACACTTTCGTCGTTCCTGAGCCTTTCATTCCAAAAGTAGGCGCGAGAATTATGTCATTGGACGATGCCTCTAAGAAGATGAGCAAGAGCAATCCGAATGCAGGAAGCGCCATCTCCTTATTGGATTCACCAGATGAAATTCGTAAGAAGATTTCGCGTGCGAAAACAGACCTCGGTCGTGAAGTCATTTTTGATGTGCAAAATAAACCTGAAATAAGCAATTTGTTGAGCATCTATGCTCAATGTTCAGGACAGACAATCGAGCAGATCCAAGCAACCTACGATGGGCAGGGCTATGGTGCGTTCAAGAAGGATTTGGCTGAAGTCGTCGTAAACGCACTGGAACCTCTGCAACGCAAGTATACAGATATTCGTTCATCGGGAGCGATCCATGATATTTTACGTGACGGTGCCGAGCGTGCGAATGTCGTAGCAGACAAGACGCTGAGAGCGGCGAAAGAAGCGATGGGCTTCTTGCCGTCCGCACGCTAAGACTTGTTCGAAGAAGCGCGTCGCTTGCGTGCTTTGACTATAAATCCGATTCCAACATTGACGCATGTCAATACTGCGAATAATGCAGCATACCAACCATTTTCGCTAATGAATACAGCTGTGACGATCATTAAGATGATCGAAGACATTGCGAAGTAAAGAGATAAAGTTTTACTCATATCCATCAACTCCTTCTCAATTTTTTGGGAAAGCACCTCTGATGTTTTACGAAGGCAAGCATATTTTTTATAACATCTAGCATACTAACTAGGCAAGCTTGCAAACCAATCATCAAGGCGAAAGGAGATTTGACTTATGGCATCGAGTAACTCACTTGTTGTTCCTCAAGCTAAGGCTGCACTACAAAGTATGAAAGCTGAGGCAGCACAATCCTTGGGTGTTCAAATTCCAGCGGATGGTTATTACGGTAATGTTACTTCCCGTGATGCGGGTTCTCTTGGTGGATATATCACTAAGAAGCTTGTACAAATTGCAGAGCAACAATTGTCTGGTGGTCGCTGAGGAGATCAATCCTGCGCCAAAAAGCCCGAGGGAAATCCTCGGGCTTTTAATTTGCGTTAATACGAAGTCTTTTCTCTAGGCGATCATCACTAAGCCAGCCAACATAGGATTGAAAGGGAACGAACGAGAAATCCATCATTACAACCGCGACGAATGGATATTGCTTGCGATTGCGGTAGCGAATGTCGACCCAACGCACTTCATAACCCCAGCTCTGCGGTCTTAACTGTGAACAGGGAAAGGGTGTTACCTCTAAAAAGGCTTGAACATCATTATGCTGCTTTGAAGCTTCAATTGCGGGATGCTGCTCACTCTTCATATGATCGATCCAATGTAGTTTGCCGTGCTCCCATTCGCCTATATCGTAGTGGCCTTGAGAGGATCGTTTGACTATGTTCCATCGGTAGATGTAGGATGTGGGCAACACCGTATATTGATCGCTCGGGTGATGAGTCAAATCGCGTTTATGCACCTTTCGATATATTTGCCGATGGACTATCGTTCTCCAAATGTAATACAACGTAAGTAACCCGTATAGCGTAGGGAAAATCAGCCTCGGATCAGCAAAATCGGATACCCAAAGCACGACCGCGAGGAGATGCGAGCTAAATATGAAGGGGTCGAATAGATGGATAATATTCCATGAGACCCACCGCCGACTAAGAGGTCGAAATGCTTGTGTTCCGAACGGATTGAATAGATCGACCAGTACATGGACGATGACAGCGATAAGCACCCAGAAGCCGATATGCCACCAAGAGAGCCCGCGAAAGATCAATGCGAGACATGCAGTAATCAAAGCTGTCCAACCGAGGATCGCAGGTAAGCAGTGGGACAAGCCGCGATGATTTTTGATATAATGGGCATTACTTCTTAATCGCAGTATGGTGTCTAGATCGGGTGCATTGGATCCCGCGATCGTGCCGATTAAGACTGCAACAGTTCCATAGGGGTATGAGGTAACTACAGGGTCGATCATCGCTAGTCCACCTAAACCAAGACCAAACATGAAATGCGTACTCGTATCCATTAAAACTACTCCTCCTTCGACCTTAAGTATGGACTTTTCCAGATGAAAATATGAAATGAAAGGGAAAAAAAGATGGTACTTTTTTGTGAATATATCGTTCTAATGGAGCATCTTGCAGCATTTCATGCGTGGGTGAAACATCATCCGGAGCATTGGAATCATGCACAGTTGTTAGAGAATGTTGGGCAACCCGGTGTATATGTTGAGGTGTGGCAAGCGAATGATGCCCAGCATGCCGCCACAATTGAAAAAGAACGCCGAGAAGGGCGTTCTTGGAAAGAGATGGAACAATGGCTAAAGACCGGGAGCAACGGAAGCGGTGTGCTTCGAATTTGGACTTTCAGACCTGTGGCAGGTGGAATTATCGGCCAGTAGGCGTTCCGAACGGAAGCGTGTAGTTGATTGGCTCATCGAATGTAATGTAATCGAGATTGAGCGTTAGCAACAAGTAACGCTTACCTGTCGCTGGATCGCTAATGATAATGTGATCACGCCCTGCTGCCTCTAACGCGCCTTTGAATATTTTCGCATTCCATTCGGAATTATTTTCATATGTCATGTACAATGTTGCGACCTTACCAAGATTCATCCGCAAAATATTTTCAACATAAGATTCTTCATTCGTACCTTGAACAACTGTACCACTAGGTGTGATATTGCCACCGCTTGCGACTGGTAGGGGCATCATCGGCATTCCTGGAGCTTGCATCGGCATCATTGTACTTGGAACTTGTTGATACATAGGCCACGGCATTTTGTTATACATCTTCATCCTCCTAGATCTTTATGGTCGCCTATGCGAAACGCAAGTGTGTTAGGCAACTGTCGTAATCATAGTGTATTGGGCATATGAGAAAAGTGTGACTAGTTAGAAATACAATGCCCAAACGTTCTTAAGTTGTTCACAGTGGTGGCAAAATAATGAACTTACAAACCATGAACATTGTCATGGATGAACGATATGCGGTATCATGAAAGATACGTGAGATGTCGTTGCATGATTGAACTTGAAGGAGGAGCACTGTGATAAAAGATCTTGTGGCCCTCACCAAGCCAGGTATCATACGCTTAAATCTGTTTGCAGCTTTCGGTGGGTATTGGGTTGCTTCCAAGTGGCATAATTTCGATTGGATGCTATTAATCTGGATGCTATTGGGGTCTACATTTACAATGGCTTCAGCATGTGTCTTTAACAATTATTATGATCGTGATTTAGATATGAAGATGTCCCGGACGAGCAATCGCGCGTTACCGCAAGGCAGATTGTCCCCTAAGGTTGTCCTATATTACTCGATCATCTTAGGCATTATGGGACATGCGATCTTGTACTTCCTAGTGAATCCACTTAGTGGGTTGCTTGGGTTTCTCGGTTGGTTTGTATACGCCATAATCTATACGATGTGGTTGAAACGTAGTTCTACTTGGAGTACTTCAATTGGCGGGGTATCTGGTGCAATGCCACCAGTGATTGGCTACTGTGCAGTAACGAACGAAGTAGATGCAGGTGCATGGATATTATTTGCATTGCTATTCTTATGGCAGCCTGCACATTTCTGGTCGCTTGCGATCAGACGGTTGGAAGAATATCGCGAAGCAGGTTTTCAACTATTACCTGTCGTCAAAGGGGTAACACGCACGAAGATCCAAATGCTACCGTACATTTTACTTTTAATTCCAACATCTATTTTGATGTACAGCTATGAATATGTAGGGATTTACTTCCTCATTCTTTCTGTTGCAATTGCAGCGATCTGGTTCATTCATGCAGTTTCTGGATTATGGTCGACGAATGATGAGAAGTGGGCAAGAGCAGACTTCCTAATATCAATTAATTATTTGATGATTATGTTTTTTGCGATGATTTTAGATACGAACGGAGTGTAAGCGACGTGACTAACGAAGGTTCAAATATCGAGCAGGATTCAACACAAGCTTCAAATCAAGAGAGCAATAAGCCGAAACGTTCATTCATACAGCGTTATGGGTTCCCAATTGTAGTATTAGCTTTATGCATGGGTCTTGGAATCTATTTGCTTACAAGTCAGAGTCAAGCAAGCGATTTGAAGGATTTCGGTGCAGGGGAGCCATTTTCTTTTGTGGATACTGAAGGAAACACGGTGAGCCTTGAAAATACGAATGGCGATGTACGTTTATTGTACTTCTTCTTTGCGAATTGTCCCGATGTATGTCCACCGACGACGGCTGTACTGTCTAATGTGCAAGACGAGCTGAAGGCGGATGGCGTCTTTGGAAATAAAGTAAAGTTTCTATCGGTAACGATTGATCCGACAAGAGATACAACAGAAGTATTGAAAGATTACGCAGATACGTTCGACGCGGACCCTGCAGGCTGGTCGTTTTTACGTGGGGATGAGGAAGCTACAGCAGAGTTGGCGAAAAAATATCAAGTATGGGTCGGCAAGGATGCAGAAGGCAACTTTGGACATATGAACCTTATCGTATTGCTCGATAAGAAAGGACATATCCGCCAATGGATTTCTGCTGCGGATTACATTGATCCAGACGTAGAAAAACTCACAGCGCGCAACATGGCAGATATTATTAAGAGCTTAACTTAATTACTAGCTTCAATAAGCATTCATAGCTGATCGTTATTGAGCCATATAGAGGTCGGACTTGGGTATAGGATATATGCCTCGAGTCCGGCCTTTTCTAATTGTTCGATAAGATATTCCTCAGGAGTACCCTCTACTCCCTTATAACCTCGTCTTGTATAGATGTGGATTGCATCTGGAAATACGTCATAGAGCATTCCGCGTATTCTGCGTCCGGAGGGGTCATTATCGGTAAAGAGAACGACTTGGCGACTACCTACCGCTTTTCGAAGTGTTTCGATTCGATCGCTGCTTAGCGTACCGAAGGTGCAGTAAATTGGGATTTCCTCTGACAGCACACGTGACAGACGCTTTTTATCATTTTTCCCTTCGACAATGATTGCTACATGCATGGTGTGACCCTCATTTCCTAGTCGTTGGCAGGGGCAAGTCACTATATTGTAACCGCAATTAGGCCGCAGCAAAAGTGCGACCTAATGGTTATGTTCGTTATACACAATTTAGCCAATCAGAATGCTAGTAATACGATTATGAGCAATATGAACAATACCAGCACAATGGTTGTCGATGCACTGTACCCATCGCCTACAACTTGGGACACACGCTTCACCTACTTCTGGCAGTCCTCAATTAAGCAGTGCATTGCCTATTGCAATTTCATATTGCTTGCACATACTTGAACTGGATGTAGCATCATATGTTTGCTTACGAAACTCGACGTGTGCGGATGCCTAGCTCAAACAGGCTAATGATGGTGTATGGCAGGTTGGGCATAGGGACCACTGAAGAAAGCGGTTCGAGGAAATAGAAAGACAAGAGCAAGCATTAACGCAAAGAAAGATATGAAATAGGGCGACATGTAACTACGTACTGCACCTGCGACAACAGGGCCAAGGAAGGAACCGATGGACAACGAAATCGAAAGAATCGAAAATGTTCGCCCATATCTGGAAGGTCCGCTTAGCTGTAGCAGGAGTGAAGTCATGGCAGGGAAGATGATCCCTTTGGCCATACCGATGAGGAATAGGAGCATGAACAACGATATTGGCCACTCCATCGCCATCCCGTAATAGGATATGGCGAGCAGCAACATACCGGAGATTGTCCGCTTATAGGGCATGTATCGATTAAGGAAAAGCAAAGCTAGCGTTGAAAGTGCTCCCAGACTGACGATTGAGAAGAGTATGCCGATTTGCATGATTTCTGAACTAGATGTGCCGAGAAGCGGTAATTCAAATGCCAATATCCCTTGGGCACATGAAAGTGCAATCGGTAGAGTGAATACGGACCATGGTACGGATGACGTTGCAATATCGTGAGGTACAGCGGTTGATGTGATGCCTTGTGTTGCACTCGAATGAGAGCGTAGAGCACCTACAGGTACAAGTGCAGTGGGGAAAACCTCTTTAGGCTCACGAATGAATCCAATTGCTATAAAACCTGTAACGAGTAAAATCCAACCTAAAATCGCAAACGCATGATTGAAGCCGATGGATGCCGCTAACCATGCTCCTGCTGCGGGAGAGATGACGGAGGCAAGTGTGTGAACTAATCCATTGCCTGCCATCAACTTCCCTTGATGGATATGATCTTTAGCAAGTTTTGCTAGGAGCGACATGCAAGCAGGAGAAAGAAAGGCAAGCACGAAGCCACTTATAGAACGAACGTAGAGCAATTGCCATGGATCAGTAACACGAGATTGGAAAAGCAACAAAATGCCAGCTCCGATTAAGCTGACAGAAATAAAAATTCGACTACCATATCGATCTACACTATATCCTGCGATGATATTTCCGGGCAGATGAGTCAATGAATACATCCCCATCATGAGGCCGATGAATGATGGAGCTGCACCCATCGACACTGCGAATGGTGTAAGCATCGGATATTGTGCGTGTAAATCGAAGAATGCGACGAACAGAAATAAGTAGAGCCAGATGGCTGTCTTCAAGCTGAAACCTCCTTAGGTAATCTTCGCGCGTGTGCGTAAGTTCCCTTGTCCATATTTGTTACCTATCCTACTTGTACGTGTTTATAGCGTTGGATATGACGGTCGTTTACTGTGGATTGCTTCGTAAGGTATAATAGAGCGGATGCTACTAATCTGAAGTATCAATTATAGGTTTGGAGGAGATCTGGTGGATTTCGATATCAACGCATGGCAACAGTTTTTACAAGATAATTGGATTATCGCAGTGATTGCACTTGTATTAATATTTATCATCATGAAGCTAGTTAAGACAGTGCTCAAATGGGTTCTAGTCATTGCAGTTGTCGTCGGCTTCTTTGCATATGGCGGATATAGCATCAAGGATTTAGAAAATATCGGAACTAAAGTTACATCTGAAATGAAGGATCAGGCGATTAAGTCGATGGCTGGTGAAGCGAAAGAGGCGACTTATGAGGATCTCGCAGATGGCGCTTACGTCATTAAGACAACCAATCTAGAGCTTACAGGTGTGAAAAATTCAGGTGAAATCACGGTGAAGTTACGAGGGATTTCTCTAGGAACTTGGAAGATGGAAGGCGAGGTTAAGGATTTTGTTGTGAAAGCTCGCGCAGCATCCAAATAAAGTGATGAATAGTGGACTATGGGGTGCAGTAGATATGAACCTCATTACTTGGGTACTTTTTATAATCGTTGCCTTCTCCATCTATCTAGGATTTAGAAGAGGAGCATCCGGTTCAGCGAAACAGCTGCTCTATTTTCTCCTACATGCTGTATTTACAGTCGTTGCGCTCGTGTTGTCCGCGTTATTTGCTTCTGCTGCGTCACCTCATCTTCAATCCTGGCTATCAGGCAAAGCTCTTGATCTTTCGAAGGCAGGTAGCTCATGGTTCGCTCAGTTGGTATACACTGTCGGATCAGGGATGCGTGATTTGACGCTGCTTCGGTTCGCAGTATTGTTTTTAATTGCACATACTGTTATTCGAATTGTGCTGGGTATACTGACGAGGGCTCTTGGAACGGTCGTGACATTACCGTTATCAATTTTACCCAATGGCGGCGTCGTGAGCAGAGCAATCGGTGGGATGATCGGCGCTGTACTTGGTGCTGGAAGAGCGTTGCTGTTCACCGCATTATTATTTGCATATTGTGCATTGTTTCCGCAAGGACCAATGACGGATTATATAAAGCAATCTAGCGCTTACCGCGAGGCGGCTGCACAGATTATCCAGCCTGTTGCCGGCACACTGATCGAAGCTCAATTGCCTGTATTCGCTGAGGCGTTGAACGCTGAACTGAATCAATTGTGGCAGCGCAGATACGATGTCGTAGATGCGGATCTTCCGGAGGATCTCATTCAAGCAGCTGCGTCGATCGTGGAGTCCAAAGTGACGGACGAAGCAAAGGCGAGAGCCTTGTACGAGTGGGTTGGAAGTCGAATCACTTATGACGATGATAAGGTAACAGCCTATGTGGAACACGGTGAATGGCGAGAGCAAAATCCAGAGATGACCTTTGTAACCCGTAAAGGGGTATGCATAGATTACGCACGCTTGTACGCATCGATGGCTAGAACAGTCGGTTTGGACGTTCGAGTCGTAACAGGCTTAGGTTATGATGGACGCGGAGGATATGGTTCACATGCGTGGAATGAGGTTTATCTTGCGGAGCAACAGCGTTGGGTTTCCTTAGACCCAACATGGGCAATAACGGGAAATTGGTTTGATTCTGAGGGCTTTGCTGACACACATATTAAGCAGGTTTAATTTTTTTGAAGCTGGAGGTACACCGGTAATGACTAACAATTCCACTGAAGAAGCGCAAAAGCGTGAGCTGCGGAATCGAAGACACTTTAGCTTTCGATTGAATGTCTTTTTCTTCGCAACCTTCTTTGTGTTCTCGGCGTTAATCGTCCGGTTAGCTTTTTTGCAATTCGTAGAAGGACCCTCCTACAAGGAGCAGGAGCATGCATTAGGGAATCGGTCTGTACCGGTTCCACCGATTCGTGGCAATATCTATGATTCTGAAGGCTATCCGATCGCCTATTCGTCTTCAACGCAATCCTTATACTACACATTTGAGACGAAGATGACAGAGGAGCGCGGGAGAGAGCTCGCTGCGAAGATTGTTGAAGTATTCGACAAGTATGGAGATAAAACGAAAAAATCGATCACCGTCGATGATGTCTATGAGGATATGGATCTTAAAAATAGAGTTTACTATTCCTATCAACAACGTCGCGTGAAGTCTGGCTTAACAAAGGAAGAGATTGCATATTTCTCCGAGCATCGCGATGATTTTCCAGGCATCGATATTGTTGAGGAAAGTATTAGACAGTACAACGAAGAGGGAATTGCTGTACAACTAGTCGGTTATATGAAGAAACTTCAAGGGGCAATGAAGCTAACAAAGTATCAGGAGATTAATACGGATCAATCCGACCCTACGCTACGTTACTTGAAAACAGAGGAAGTAGGCGTAGATGGTCTTGAGTTAATGTACCAGGATGAATTGCGTGGCTATAATGGCGTGAAGGAATATCCCGTCAATAAGGATAGCGAAATTATCGGTCCGATGAAGCTAACGAAGCCGGTAAAGGGTGAAAACCTCTTTTTGACGATTAATAAAGATGTTCAACTCGCTACACAAAATGCGATTACGGAACATATTGCTAAAATTCGCAATTCTACGGATAAGTGGGAGCGAGCTGCCAACGCAACAACAGGCTATGCAGTAGCGATGGAAATCGATACAGGCAAAGTGATTGCAATGGCAAGTATGCCGGATTATGACACGAACGTATGGCAGGGCGGAATTAGTCAGAAGGACTTGGATCAAATCTCGGCTTTTATGTATAACGGTACAATTAAAGAAGTCTACCCGCCTTATGATAATGATCAAGAACGAAAAAAACATCCTTCTTCATTCGTCTATCTAGGCTCTACTCAGAAGCCACTGTCCGTACTGGTTGGGCTAAACGAGGGATTATTCACGCCAACCACGACTTTCAATGACATCGGTTATTTTGAATTTGGTAAGGAAGGCCATAAGGTCAAAGTTAATAACTCTCAAAATGCAGCTAACGGTAGAATCAACGCTACACAGGCAATTGCCAAATCGTCAAACGCCTTTATGTCCGCTATGATCGGTAATCAGCTTTACCTTGTGAACGGAACAGATGGGGTTGATATTTGGGATAATTACATGAAGCAGTTTGGTCTCGGTGTAACGACTGGAAGCGGACTGCCAAGTGAATCTGCGGGCGTTGTAGAATATTATAATGAAGCGAAGAAGGCAAGCCCGCAATCCGCACTCATTCGTTCTGCCTGGGGGCAACAAGGGAAGTATACCGCGCTTCAGTTAGCACAATATACCGCAATGCTTGCGAATCACGGTAAACGGCTTAAACCGCAGTTCGTAAACGAAATTCGTGACGTTGATGGAAATGTTACACAGGCGTATCAAACCGAAGTGCTGAACACTGTCGATTATCCTGATGTATTTTGGTCAACAATCGAGAAGGGGATGGCTCAGGTACAGGTGAAGGGCTTCGACGACGTTCAGTATACGTTCCTGCGAAAGACAGGTACATCGCAACAAGACGTAGGTGGTGGTAGAGTTGAGAACGCGGTGTTCATCGCCTATGCGCCAGCTGAGAATCCGAAGTTAGCTGTTGCAGTAATCGTGCCCGAAGGTGGCTTCGGTGGATGGGGTGCAGCGCCGATCGCACGGAAAATCTTCGATGCGTATGATGAGAAGATCGGCTTGAATGGAACACCTCGTAAGCCGGTTGTGCCAGCAACTCCGATAGATGTAACGAATACCGACGGAACTCCAGTAGAAGCAGGAACGACGAATGATTCACTTCCAGTCGTTCGTACAGAAGAGAATTAATAGTCAGGCTAATGGTTGCAGAGGGGCTGTCCCGTAATGGGTAGCCTCTTTGTTATTTATATCGATTATAGATTTTAGGGATGTATCCCCTTTCGGTTGCTGTTACAGCCGTGAAATCTGAATTGATAACTTCTAACAAGGTAATTTCACGTCTGTAAAGGCAAACGCTGTCGCTCCTCCAGGAGATACATTCCCTCTTTTCATTATCGATTAAAGTATTGAATGCCGTTACCCGATAATTTCGGACATCTCCGCTCAAAAGTGCCAACATAGCACCTGTTACCCGAAATAATCGGGCATTGTGGTTCTCCTAACCATGTATTCGATTATATTTCTTATGGGGATGTATCTCCTTACGGTGCTGTTGAAATCGTGAAATTTGAATAGGTTAACCCGAAACATGGTGATTTCACGATTTCAAAGGCAACGCTGTCGCTCCTTCAGGAGATACATTCCCTCTTTTCATTATCGAATGCAGTAGTGAATGCAGTTACCCGAAATAATCGGACATCTCCGCTCAAAAGTGCCGCCGGAGCATCCGTTACCCGAAATAATCAGACATCTCCGCTCAAAAGTGCCATCGGAGCATCCGTTACCCGAAATAATCGGGTATCGTGGTGCCTCTTACCTTGTATTCGATTATTTTTTTGGTTGCTATTCCACCCCACAAAGTGAAGTGAATAGTTCACATAGGGGACAGACCCTCATCCCATTAAGGACAATCCAGCGTAAATTTTTTTAAAATAAATGTTGCACAAGGCAAACTCTTTTGTATAATATAAACAAAGAGTCCTTGGGTGAAATATTATTGATAGGTACAACATACTTGTTCGAGTGCAAGTTAATCGAGCAACAACTATCGGAGGTTACAACGATGTTCAAAGGGATGCCCTCGTCTATTAGGCGGTTTATTGCAATTATTGTGTTTCTATCCATGACAATAGCGATACTTTCAGGCTGTAGCTTGACTAAATCTGCATTCGAGCAAGATGGAAAGCTGCATATCACAGCAACGATCGGAATGATTACGGATGTCGTTGAACAAATTGGAGGAAATCGTGTCAGTGTCATTGGGTTGATGGGACCGGGGGTCGATCCGCACCTGTACAAAGCTTCTCAAGGAGATATTGCAAAGCTAGATGAAGCGGAGCTCATTTTCTATGGTGGTCTGCACCTGGAAGGGAAAATGACTGAAATCTTTCATATGTTAAGTCGGAAGAAGCCTGTTGTTGCAGTTACAAACGCAATACCCGAAGATCAGCTTAGAACGCTAACAGAAGGGGTACACGATCCGCACGTATGGTTTGATGTGAAGAAATGGATGAGTGCTTCAGAAGTCATTCGCGATACTTTGATAACGGAAGATCCGATTCATGAGACGGAATATAGAGAGCGTGCCGATGCATACTTGAAAAAACTTCAGGAGCTTGATCAATATGCACGTGATCAAATTGCATCGATTCCCCTTTCTGGTCGGGTATTGGTTACAGCGCACGATGCCTTCGGATACTTCGGAGATGCATATAACATTGAGGTTGTCGGACTGCAAGGCATTAGTACAGCGTCGGAGTATGGCTCAAAGGATGTTACAAGTCTTAGAGATATGATCGTGGAGCGGAAGATTAAAGCGGTATTCGTAGAATCGAGTGTGCCGAAGAAATCGATTGAGGCAGTCATTGAAGGTGCAGCACAGAAAGGTCACAAAGTCGTCATTGGCGGGGAACTATTTTCAGATGCGATGGGTAAAGCGGGAACTGACGAAGGTACTTACATCGGAATGGTTAAGCACAATGTGGATACGATCGTAGCCGCTTTAAAATAATTTGAGAGGGTGATAGGTAATGTCAGTTATCAAACGCGGAATTTCACCAATATCTGTTGAGGGATTAACAGTCGCTTATCATAAAAAGCCAGTAGTTCGGAACGTGTCTTTCGAGGTCAATGAAGGTGAACTCATTGGTATTATTGGACCCAATGGAGCAGGTAAGTCTACTCTAATAAAATCGATTTTGGGCTTGCAACCAAAGCTAGCAGGTGAAGTTAACGTTTACGGGAAGTCCTACAAGCTTCAAAGACGGTTGGTCGGTTATGTTCCGCAACGCGAATCTGTCGATTGGGATTTTCCTACGAATGTACTCGATGTTGTAATGATGGGCCGTTATGGTCATCTCGGATTGTTCCGTAGACCTGGGAAGCGTGAGCGCGCGATCTCGATGGATTGTCTCGAGAAGGTGGGGATGGGCGACTTCGCTAATAGGCAGATTAGCCAGCTTTCAGGGGGGCAGCAGCAACGTGTGTTTCTCGCTCGGGCTTTGGCTCAGGATGCGACATTATATTTCATGGATGAACCGTTTGCAGGTGTTGATGCTGCGACTGAAAAGGCAATTATTACATTGCTCGGTGAGCTGAAGCGGCAGGGGAAAACCGTACTTGTTGTGCACCACGATTTGGCAACTGTGCAGGAATACTTTGATTCTGTCATGTTGCTCAATGTTGATTTGATCGCATTTGGACCTACAGCGACAACGTTTACGGAGGAAAATTTACAGCAAGCCTATGGTGGACGATTGGCTTTCGTTACGAAGTCGTCTCATCAAGAGACAGCAACTGCTGCAGAAATCGGAGTGTGATGAGGCGATGCTTAACCTTTTGACTGATCCGAATTTGCGTTGGATTCTGTTTGGAAGTATGTTGCTTGGCTTAAGTACGGGGGTTATTGGTACGTTCGCATATTTGCGCAAGCAAAGCCTGATAGGGGATACACTTGCACATGCAGCGCTACCAGGCATATGCATAGCCTTCATGTTAACAGGAGTGAAATCGATATTGTTGTTTATGCTAGGCGCCGTTGTTGCTGGAATGATGGCAACTGTTGGAATTACCTGGATTACAAGACATTCGAGAATTAAGCAAGACGCTGCTATGGGCATTGTACTCTCGTTATTTTTCGGAATTGGGATTGTACTCTTAACTAAAATTCAACATAGCTCATATGGAAATCAAAGTGGCTTGGATAAATTTCTATTCGGGCAGGCAGCGTCGATGACGGCCAATGATGTATATACGATGGCAGTTGTAGCTCTGTTGCTCGTATTCGCTTGTCTACTTATGTTCAAAGAATTTAAGCTGATCAGCTTCGACTCTGGTTATGCAAGCGGATTAGGCTTTAGAGTCGCCACGCTCGAACAGCTACTGCTGTGGCTAGTGACTGTGGCTGTCGTTGTCGGCATTCAAGCAGTGGGTGTCGTCCTTGTAGCGGCTTTATTGATTACGCCTGCAGTATCAGCAAGATATTGGACAGATCGCCTGGGTATGATGACGTTATTGTCCGGTATATTCGGCGCATTAAGCGGTGCAGCAGGAACATGGGTCAGTTCAGGTACTGCTCATTTGCCCACAGGACCACTTATCGTACTGACAGCATCCGGTCTATTCGTTGTATCGCTTTTATTTGGACCACGACGTGGTCTGCTCGCCAAAGTACTTCGTCGCTCGAATGCGAAGCGCGAGTGGGAAAATAAGGGACGAATGATTCAGATCGCTACTTTAAGTAGTCAGCAAGAGCGGGAGGTGTCGAGATGAGTGCGATTTGGATTATGCTGACCGGCTCTTTAGTCGCTACTTGTTGCGCCATTCTGGGCTGTTTTTTAATTTTACGTAAAATGGCGTTGATCGGAGACGCGATAAGCCATTCTGTATTACCGGGCATCGTCATTGCATTCCTCATTAGCGGCTCCCGTGATTCGTTTTTTATGCTTCTTGGAGCAGCCTTAATCGGATTTATTACTGTTTTTCTCATCCAATTGTTTCATCAAGGCGGTGTGCAGAGTGATGCTTCCATCGGTGTCGTATTTACCTCGATGTTCGCTGCAGGTGTGCTGCTTATAAGCTTGAATGCACAGCAAGTGGATCTCGATTTGGATTGCGTACTGTATGGTGAGATCGCCTATGTACAGTGGAATCCGCTTATTTTGGGAGGTATCGAGCTGGGCCCGAAAGCTGTTTGGTTGCTGGGGATCACCTTGTTCCTTATTGTGGCAATCATCGGATTGTTCTATAAACAGATGAAAATCTGTGCGTTTGATCCAGCGTTGGCAGTGGCGCTCGGCATTCCTGTTGCCTTGTTTCATTATACGCTGATGGGTCTCGTGTCGATGGCGACCGTAAGCTCCTTTGAAAGTGTAGGTGCCATACTTGTTGTTGGTTTACTAATTATCCCGCCAGCTACCGCATACTTATTAACGGAACGCTTAAGTGTCATGATTGTAATTAGCGTTGTTATCGGTGTGTTCTGTTCCATTGCAGGGTACTTTACGGCTGCGATGTTAGATGCTTCGATCGCAGGTTGTATGGTATGTGTTGCAGGCTTGCTGTTTGTGCTTGCTTTCTTATTCTCGCCGTCTCATGGAATTGTAATTCGCTGGACGAAGCGCACTCTAGCGATTCGCGGATGATTTAGTTAATAATGACACTGAGGGGGATATCGCAGTGCGTGGTTTGAGACACGTACTGCGATATCCCCCTCGCTCAGTTGCACGATATTGGGCCAATGATTTAATTACTGTGTCAAAATGTGTTAGAATGACGTAGAAAAGCGGAATCTGAACAGGTGCAATTGTGCAAATGAGCGATAAGGAGTGGGGCATAGGTTTGGCATATCACATGGGGAAATATAAGCTTCTAGCGCTTGATTTGGATGGAACGTTGCTGAATGACCGCAGTGAAATTAGCGAAAGCAATGCGTTATGGGTACAGCGTGCGCTGGATGCGGGCATTGTCGTTTGCGTATCGACGGGCAGAGGATTTCTGAGTGCGCTTCCGTTCGCGGAACAGATCGGGAAAGATACACCGATGCTTACGGTTAACGGAGGTGAGGTTTGGCGTAAGCCACATCAACTTCATCGTCGGACTCTACTTGCTGCGGAAAAGGTTATGAAGCTACATGCGCTTGCCGAGCAGCATAAGACATGGTATTGGGCCTATACAGTTGAAGATATATATAATAATGAACGCTGGCCGGCGGACACAATTGGACGTAACTGGCTGAAATTCGGCTTTCATATCGAGGATTCGGAGAAGATCAACACCATTTTAGAGGAGATCCGAACGTGGGAAGGTCTGGAGCTAAGCAATTCATCCATTTATAATATTGAGGTAAATGGAGCTGGTGTATCCAAAGCGACAGGTTTGGAAGAATTGTGCCGGCTCTATGGCTTTAATATGTCAGAGGTTGTCGCAATCGGTGATAGCCTGAACGATATTGCAGCGATTCGAGCGGCAGGGTTGGGCATTGCAATGGGCAATGCACAGGATGAAGTGAAGGCGGCGGCAAATGTCATCACTGAGCATCATCAACAAGATGGCGTAGCGTATGCGATCGAGCACTATGTTCTAAAATCTAACTAATTCATTAACAGTGAAGCCGATTGGCTAAAATGAGGTTCCCTTGAAAAAAGATTCTTTACTTAAAAGCACAGTAATTTTAGCGGTTGCGGCTCTCGTCGCACGCGCGCTTGGTATTTTTCAAAAAGTACCGATGGATTACATGCTCGACAATGTCGGTAATGGTTATTTCAACTCCGCTAATACGCTGTATCTACTGTTGCTAATGGTTGCTACAGCAGGTATCCCCAGTGCGATCAGCAAGATGGTTTCAGAGCGATACGCACTTGGGAAAATTGACGAAGCGCAGCAGGTTTATCGCGCCGCGTTGTTATTTGGTGCTATTGCGGGCGTTGTAATGACGGTATGTATGATCGGTTTAGCACCAGTCATTGCAAATCATATTTTAGGTGAACCAGATGCGGCTGCAGCGCTTCAAGCGATTGCTCCGTCACTGCTGTTGTTCCCGTTGATTGCAATGATTCGCGGCTACTTCCAAGGGCGTCAGTTTATGACAGCAGGCGGTATTTCACAAATTGTGGAACAATTCGCTCGTGTCATCGCTGCAATTGCAATTGCCTATGCGATCTATGCAGCGAATCCGCTCAATTCGAAAGGGATCGCTTCTGGTGCTGTGCTAGGTAGCGTATTTGGCAGCATCGCGGCATTCGCTGTGATGGTCTATTATGCGCGCAAGCTTAAAGCCAGTGATCGTCGATCTCCGAAAATTGCTGCCGATCCTTCGCGGAAGCTCAGATTGAGAACAATCTATCGCGAGCTATTCAATCTATCCATTCCAATCGTAATGACTTCGATTACGGTACAGATGCTGTATACGCTAGATATGTACATGGTTAAGCCACTGACGAAAGGGTACTTTGATCCAGAGCTTATTAATCATTGGTGGGCTGTATTGGGAATGAACGCGCAATCGATCGCGGGAATCCCAGTCATCCTGGCAATCGCACTATGTACCTCAATCATACCTATTATCTCCTCTGCACACGCGACAGGTGATCGCAAGCGAGTCGGTGAGCAAGCGTCGTTAGCGGTCCGGATCGCACTTTATAGTGGGATGCCTATTGTTTTGTTACTCGGCGTTGGTGCATATAGCGTCAATGGCTTCCTCTTCCAAAGTGCTGAGGGTAGCGCGATCGTTGCGATGCTGACTTTGAGTACGATTTTCCAAATTGGGATGATGGTTACGAATTCGATTTTACTTGGGATGGGACAGCCTAAGAAGGCGACAATGCATGCGATCACAGGTATTTTGCTAAAGGTAATTCTTAGCTTTACGCTCGCTCCATTTTTTGGGGTCTATGGTTTGCTAGCGGCGACAGCTATCTGTTTCATTTGGGCACTATCCTTCAACATCCTAAGCCTCAGAAAGAGAACGACGCTAAACGTAATTGGAAAGCGCTGGACCGGATTCCTGTTGACTTCTGGAATTGTAGCTGCAGTGATCGGTTTCCTCGAATGGGCAATACTCGGATTGATTGGCGAAGCGTTGCCAGCGAAATTGGGCTTCCTCATCTCCTGTATCGTTATGGGCGGCGTGCTGGCAGTGGTTTACCCCGCTTTGCTTGTACTGCTTCGTGTCGTAACTGCTGAGGAAATTGCGATCTATCCAAGGCCCGTTCGTCGGTTGCTGTCACCCTTTTTGAAGCTGCGTGGAACTCGAATGACAAATAGATAACATTTCGTTATCAAGGAAGGTATTTCCAACTGCCTAGTCGAACTGAATACAAGCAGAGGCTGAAATTAAACTTTACTGTGTTTAAGTTGAATGGGGGATTTAAGTTGAGAAATAGACTTTCTAAGAGCATTGGAATTATTTTTTGTACCTTTTTATTGTTAGCATTGATCGGCTGTCAAGCTGTGGGCGGACTAGATTTGAATAAGACAATCTTGAAGCAATTTGAGGTTACCCACCAAGAAACTTCACAGCTGTTCGAGATTGAAATTGATTTTAATGATGAGCTGTTTTCGGATATGGATAGTCATGATGCATCGTTGTTGAAATCATTTCAAAAGATAACTTTTAAGATTGATCAAATGAAAATGGACGAATCCGGCAATCAGTTACTGAAAGGGTCGTTCAGCAATTTGAAGGGATCAATCCCGTTTACTTTCCAATCAGACAAAAGTGCGATCCGAATCGACCTTGATGGGTTGAGTCGTCCGTTGGTGTTCAAATGGGATGAGCTAAACGGGTATGAGGAAGGCTCTGTTTTTTCATTTAAAAATCAAGAGACGATTGGTTCAGCAGTTCGGAAGCTCATACAGGACGTTGCTCCATATTTTGTTAAGGGATTGCCTAATCCTCCTGTGATTAACGTTAGTCAGACGAATGTGCCGATCAATGGCTTGCCAACGAATGTGCTGCAAACCCATATTGAGATGAACGGTAGTCAGCTGGGTGATTGGCTCAGCACATACCTCGAGAATTTGGTAAACGATCAAGAAGGCCTCAAAGCTACACTTCGTAAAGCGGTGGAGTGGATGCTCGAGCTTCCGCCAGAAGTGATGGAGATGATGGACCCAGAGTTTGATCGCGAAGAAGAGATTAACATCGATGAAATTGTTGCAGAAGGATTCGATGAACTATATCCAGAGCTTCAAGCTGCGCAAGAAGAGTTAGCGAGCGCTCGTGAAGACGAGGAATGGGATCAAATTTTCGATGAGGGTGTTACGTTAAAAGCTGATGTATACGTCGATGAAACGTTGTTTGTTCGTAAGTCCGATGTGGAACTGAAGTTTGCTCCTGCGATATTAGCAGAAGAAGACAGTCCTGTACGCGGAATTAAGGTTCGCTACCAAAGTGAATCATGGAATGTGAATGGTGCGGTTGAAATTCCACAATTAACGATTCCATCGTTTAAATTGACTGTAACAGACTTGCAACAGATGAAAGCCTATCAATTTGTACGCTTGTTCAAGGAAGACTCGATGATGTACGACATCCTTAAAAACGATTTGAAAGTCGGCCGTCAATCCGTGTTTCTCAACAACTTTTCAGAATGGCGTACACCGCTGTATAAGAATGATAAAGGGACGCTCTATGTACCGATTCGAACAACGTTGAGCGAGTTCGGAGTGAATTTGAGTCCGAGTACTCGTGCGGGTGAAGTTCGATTTTACGATGATGGGACTTATCAATCCGTTGTGCTCAATGTCAACTCTAAGAAAGTAACAGTCAATGGGGAAAGCATCATGTTCACTCAAAAAGTGATTAAACATGACGGTGTCACCTATGCAGCAGCGGATGACTTACTTGGTTTGTTGCATGCAACTTATACTGTAAGTGATTTTTCTGGAGACTATATCTCACTTCATGCAACTCGTGATGTTTAGAAGGCAATACTAAATTAATGGTTATCAGCAAGAGATGGAGGCATAACGATGCGTAAAATAACAAAAGAAGCAGATTTCCGCGAAGCGATCGCAGGCGAAGGATTGACCGTGGCGGTATTTAAGACGACCTGGTGTGGCGATTGCCACTTTATGGATCCATTCATAGGAGAAGTTGAAGCGTCATATTCGGATCGTCTCACTATGGTGGAGATTGACCGTGATGAGCTGCCGGACTTGTGTAGCGAGCTTAATATACTAGGAATTCCTAGCTTCATCGCATTCAAGCAAGGAAATGAACTTGTTCGTTTTGTTAGCAAGCTTCGCAAAACGCGGGCAGAGATTGAACAGTTTCTTGATCGTGCAGTTGCAGTATCGGCAGAGGTTTAACTATATAGACTTGAGGTCATGGGCTGTCTCATAAGTGAAAACTTATGGACAGCCCATTTGACTCTTTCTCGTTATGAGTTGGATGTCACATTGTTGACATGGCAAAGCCCGCACGGGTTCGGTATAATAGTGTAAGGCCTCCTTGCGCCTACTTTCACATGGAATCGAGGATCGACATGACTGAACCGAAATACCGACTTTTAACTTTACTGACATGTATCGGGATGTTTCTAGTATTGATCGCAGGCGTTCTCGTTACAAATACAGGCTCAGAGGCGGGCTGTGGAACAGACTGGCCCCTATGCAATGGTAAGTTCGTACCTGCGTATACGTTAGAATCAATGGTTGAATATACACATCGCGCGATAAGTGGAATTGTGGGACTGCTTGCCGGGGCAACATTTCTTGTCACTCGCTTTTGGAAACCTGCACGCACGAAAGAGCATATGCTTTATGCAGATGGAACATTGTTATTTACTGTTTTACAAGCTATTTTAGGTGCAATGGCAGTCGTATGGAAGCAATCTAGTCTCGTACTTGCACTTCATTTTGGGATATCGCTAATTGCCTTTACATGCACTTGGTTGCTCTATTCTACAGTCCGTCGTAAACACAAAGAATCATTATCACTACAGTCTAACAGCAATCATATTACATCAAAAGTATTGTCGATCCCAAAAGGATTGTTTCGGTTGATCGTCGCGTTACTTGTTTATTGCTACTTCGTTATCTACTTAGGCGCTTATATTCGTCATACCGCATCGGCTGGGGCATGCGAAGGCTGGCCACTATGTAATGGTGCTATCATTCCTGAATTTGAAGGAACGGTTGGTGTAGCATTCGCACATCGTATAGCTGCACTTCTTATGCTAGTTTTAGTTGTAATTTTAAATCTCTATATTCGCAAGACGGTAGGTAAAGGTTCGGAGTTGGCAAAGCTTGCTGTAACTGCGAATTGGCTCGTGTTCCTGCAAGTCCTAAGTGGTGGGCTACTAACGTTTACTTTAGGGAATGAGAATATCTACGTGTTTACAGGACTGCTGCATACGCTATTAATTACTGCACTGTTTAGCATGCTTACATTACTCGCAATTCGAACGAAGCAATTATCACGATAACTGTCGATCGGAGATTGGAAAATGACTTATTCGTCGCTACGCCCCTTTCTAGAAGCACTTCGCAGTAATGGAGAGCTTATTGTGATCGATGCTCCTGTTGATCCTGTTCTTGAGCTTGCAGAAATCCATCGAAGAGTGATCGACTTAGAAGGCCCAGCGCTCTTATTTACAAACGTAAAGGGAAGTACATTTCCTGTCGTTACGAATTTATTCGGAACTGCACGGAGAGTTGATCTTGCATTCGGCCCGCGTCCAGAGCAGTTGGTGAGTCAACTGATAGGATCTGTTGATACACTACTCCCCCCTTCATTATCCGCATTGTGGGGTCAGAAGGGCATGTTCATGGATCTGATGAAAGTAGGCTTTAAAAAAGTGACTGCTGATCGGGCACCTGTACTTCAAGTATCACGTACGGACAAGCCACTAGCAGGCATTCCTGCAATTACGAGCTGGCAGGAAGACGGAGGCCCATTCGTTACGTTGCCGCTCGTATATACAGAACACCCAGAACATCGAAAACGCAATAACCTTGGGATGTATCGGATGCAAGTGTTCGATGATCATACGACAGGGATGCATTGGCAAATACATAAAGGCGGTGGATTTCACTACCACGCTGCTGAACAACGTAACGAAGCGCTACCCGTTACTGTATTTCTAGGTGGTCCTCCTTCTTTAATCGTATCCGCAATCGCACCGATGCCAGAAAACATGCCTGAGATGATGCTTGCTTCGCTTTTGATGGGGGGCAAGCTTCCGGTTGCAGACAATCCGCTTGGAGGACATCGTATTCCAGCAGAAGCTGAATTCGCAATTGTGGGACGAGTGCTGCCACATGAGCGCAGACCTGAAGGGCCGTTCGGTGACCATTTTGGCTATTACTCGTTGCAGCATGATTTCCCTGTGTTTCATGTTGATCATGTATGGCATCGCAAAGATGCGATTTACCCGGCGACAATTGTTGGCAAGCCTAAGCAGGAAGACTACTTCCTAGGTGAGTACTTACAGCGGCTCCTGTCTCCAGCATTTCCGATGGCTATGCCTGGAGTACGTAGTCTATGGGCTTACGCAGAAACAGGTGTACATGCGCTTGCAGCAGCTGTCGTACGAGAAAGCTATTCACGAGAGGCACTAGGAACAGCGTTCCGGATTTTAGGCGAGGGCCAGCTTTCGTTAACGAAATTCCTTATGCTGACGGATCGTCCGTTAGATCTCGCGAATTTCCCAGCATTGCTGGAAACGATTCTAGAAAGATTCGATCCGTTCAAGGATTTATTTATTTTTGATCAAACTTCACATGATACGCTAGATTACACGGGTTCTCGATTGAATCATGGCAGTAAAGCGGTGTTAATGGGTGTAGGTGATCCGATACGTCAGCTGCCAGGTCAATATGAAGGCGGGCCAATCCCTGGCATCCATTCAGTGAAGGCATACTGTCGTGGTTGTCTCGTCGTTGAAGGGAAAAGCTATGCGGATGATCCAGAGCTCGGGTCGAGACTTTCTGAGCAGCTATCCGCAGAAGGTTGCCCTTGGCCGATGGTTGTCATCGCAGATGATGCCAATATCGCCAATAGCCAGACGGATTTCCTTTGGGCGACTTTTACACGGTTTAATCCAGCTGCAGACATCTATGCGGAGAGAGAAGTTAGCCGACATCATATCGGCTATAAGCTGCCGATCGTCATTGATGCGCGCATGAAGCCTGGCTATCCGGATGAGCTATTCCCACGAGAAGACATTGTCGAGCTTGTTGATCGCCGATGGAAGGAATACATGCAAACATCGGGTTGGAGAGGTTAACAGAAGCGACGAATAAGGCTTATGCACTTTGGAGGCAGTCTAAGCGAGACCGAATTGGTTGAGCGGGCTGCCTCTTTTGCGCTACAATGAGAGGAAGTAGATACACATTTTGTGTTACATTTAAGGGAGGAAGGACTTTGCTTAGAGTGTTGTTCGGAGAACAACCGAGAGAATGGTCAGGCTCGGCGCTCGAAACCGTCCAGCTCATGGAGAAATTTATCGCAATGGCTTCCAAGGCTGCCGGTCGCAAAGTCGATGAGCATAGCAATCAATTTCAGACCTATGCAATTTGGGCGGAAGGGTTATTGCGCTCTCTCGATGAGTTAGAGCAAAGTATATATGCAGCTAAGCGCTATGCAACGATTATCCCGAAGATGGAAATGAATGAGCTGTCGGATGAGGATCTTTTAAATTACAATCGTCATGTTTATTATGATAAAAACACCTATATTCGAGTTTTCGCATTGCTTGATAAGCTCGGCACTTTTCTTAATGAACTACTGCAGCTTGAAACAGAGCGGATGAAGTCACGATTTTCGTATTTTACAGTATTGCGGAATATGAGGATGAATCGCGTCCACAGGGAACTGGCGGAGCCGCTCGGTGAGCTCAAGGAGCAGCACAATCCGTCTCTTGGTCGATTGAGAAGTCGGAGAAATACTGAAATTCATTATATGAATGCTGAATTGCAGGATGATCTAAAAATTAGCTTATCTAGACGTGGTGTAGAGCGACGTGTGGAGGATTTCACGATTAACATGATGGACCTGGATCATGCTTGGAGTATGGTCGAACAGACTCTGAATCATTGCTTTCGATATGCTTGTAGATGGTTGCGAGCAAGGAACTAGCAGCATAAACAATGCTTATGCATGGGGAGTTGTCGGAGAAGGGGGAAGCCGCTTGAAGCTATTAGGCAGATCTGCACTGGTTACGGGAAGCGCGAAAGGGCTAGGACGCAGAACCGCATTAGAGCTCGCTGCTGCAGGCTGTAATGTCGCGATCAATTATGTGTCGAGTCAGGTGGAGGCAGAGCAGCTAGCTGTTGAAATTACAGCTATGGGCCGAAGCGCGATCGCAATTAAAGCGGACATTGCGCAGGAGGAGCAAGCTGAGCACCTTGTATCAGCCGTCGAGCGTGAATGGGGTGGGATCGATATCTTAGTGAATAATGCTGGGCCATTTATTCGTGAGCGACGGTTGTTTGGCGATTATCGCCCTGAGGATATCCATTACTTGATGAACGGTAATTTGGTCGGGACGATGCTTTTGGACCATCGAGTGCTACCTGGGATGAGGAGTCGCCAGTGGGGACGTATTATCCATTTTGGCTTTGGTCATGCTGGAGAGGCGCGCTCTTGGCCGCATCGAGCGGTTTATGCAGCGGCTAAGGTTGGGCTAGTGTCATTCACAAAGACGCTCGCTGTTGAGGAAGCAGCGAATGGGATTACAGTGAATATGATCTGTCCAGGGGACATTAGGGGCGGTAATAAGGAAAAGAGCATTGCAGAAGTTGCTGACATCCTCGATGACGAATCGCCGCGCGGTAGACCTGGAACGGGAGAAGACGTAGCGCGGATGATCGCCTTTCTATGTATGCCAGAATCGGATTTTATTACAGGGAATACAATCGATGTATCGGGTGGGTTAGATCCTATTCGTACAAACTTGAAGGGTTAAGTGAGAGAAGGTGTATATATAACGAAAGGTCCTGCCAAAAGGCAGGACCTGCATCGTTCCTCGATTGAGGGAATTAGAACACTTGCATAACTTCTTGAATACCCTCGACTTCTTCAAGCAAAGCTCGTTCAATCCCTGCTTTAAGCGTAATTGTCGAGCTTGGGCAGCTACCGCATGCGCCCATAAGACGCAACTTAACGATGCCATCCTCAACATCGACGAGTTCAACGTCTCCGCCGTCGCGTTGCAGGAACGGACGTAATTTGTCGAGCACCTCTAGAACTTCATCGTACTGTGAGCTTGGAGCATTTGCACTCATGATCATCCACTCCTTTCTCTTTATATTATAGTACATTACGCTACATTTTCAAACAGACGTCTGTTCGGGATTTATTGCAAGGAAAGGATTTGATTATTATGGATATTGTTGAGTTTTGTGTGAGTAATCATCATCACGGCACGGATACAATACTGGATAAGCTTGAACAACATCCAGATATTGAAGTGATTGAATATGGCTGCTTAGGAAATTGTGGTGAATGTTTCCTATCCCCTTATGCACTTGTTAACGGAGAATCGGTCGTCGCTGAAAACGTCGAACAACTATATGAGCTTATTCTTAAGGCAATTCATGAGCAACAGTCACAGCAATCCGAGTTGGATAAGCTACTTGATGATCTTTAAAATAATAGAACATCCTTAACCGAAGTGACGCTTGCTTTTCCACAAAACACCGCTTTTGAGCATACGTGGTATTCGACCAAGCAAAGGCGTTTGTCCCATCACTCCGAAGCCCGATTTTTTACCTAATGAACCGAGAACGCCTTTCAGTTGAATGCGGGCGAGCTTCGGTTCTTTATTGTTCAAGCAGGCTTTAATGATCTCTGCAACCTGTTTCCCTTGTGCGATTGCAAGCTGTGCGCTGGGGGAGAACGGCTGGCTAGAGCAATCACCAATGACGTACACTTGTGGAGCGTCAGGCAGCTCATGTCTTTCATTCACGATAAGGCGTCCTTGCTGATCCTTCGGTAAGTTTAGCTGTTGAACGATTTCAACAGGTTGAATTCCAGCCGTCCAAACAGTGATATCGGTATTGATGGACTCATTGCCGTTTATAATGCAACCCTGCTCCAGTGATGTAATCCCAACATTGGATCGTAGCTCCACATGGTGCTCATTAAACCAAGAGGTTACAAAACGTTGCAGCTTGCTAGGGAATGCAGAGAGTACACTATTACCGCGGTCAATGATCCGAATATTCAGATCGGGCCGGCTTTCACGAAGCTCGGATGCAATTTCCACACCGCTTAAACCGCCTCCGACAATAGAGATTTGACCATAGGGTCTCGTATTGTTAAGTAGCTTATACGTGCGCCTGGCGGCTGCAAGGCTTTGTACGCCACATGAATTTTCGAAAGCGCCTGGAGTACCGTGATAATTATCTGTACAGCCGAGGGCGATAATTAAGGAGTCATAAGGTAAGGGATCATTCTTACTAATATAGACTAGCTTCTGTTCAAGGTTAATATCGGTAATTTCCCCGTAGATGAGCTTGCATTGTGGATGAATGGGGAAGGCCACACGAATTTCGAGATCGGATACCGTTCCAGCAGCAAGTGCATAATACTCGGTTTTCAATCCTTGGAATGACATGCGATCGACAAGATAGATCGTAACATCCTTAGGAATCGTTTCTAGAATTTCCTGGGCAACCGTTAATCCACCATAGCCACCGCCTAATATAACAATATTTCTCATGTTGTCATCACCTCAAATTACATAAAATCATTGTGATATTATTACACAAAAGAGCCCTCATCAGCCAATGAGGGCTTGTAATTTTATTCGTATACTTTAACTTCGTTGTAAAAGGTGTCGCGCTCAACCGGAATGCGGCCGGCTCCTTTAATAAGCCATACGAGATCCTCACGAGTTATGCCAGCAGGGGTTAGTGCACCAGCAGCATGACTGATTTGTTCACGTACGATCGTCCCGTGTGCATCTGATGCTCCCATTGTAAGCGCAACCTGAGTGAGTTGAGTACCGATATTAATAAAATAAGCTTTAATATGCTGTACATTGTCCAGCATTAATCTACTAATCGCGATAGCTTTCAAATCGTCGTATGCAGAATTTCGTCTTCGTATGCTTGCTTTCGGGCTGATTGGCTGCATCGACAATGGAATGAACACTTGGAAGCCATTCGTCTCATCTTGTAGATCCCGGATATGAAGCATATGCTGTACGCGTTCTTCGAGTGTTTCAATCGATCCATAAAGCATCGTTGTATGAGTGCGTAACCCCAGTTGATGCGCTGTACGATGGACATCTAAATATTGCTCGATATTCGCTTTATCGACTTTCATTTTTTTGCGGTAATGATCGGACAAGATTTCAGCGCCACCACCGGTAAGTGTTTCAAGACCTGCAGCGATCAACGTTTCGAGTACTTCTTTGTAACTTAAACCTGATATTCTTGAGAAGAAATCTATCTCTGCAGCAGTATATGCTTTCATCGTTACGTGCGGATAGCGTTCTTTCAAGGCACGAATGGACTCGACATAGTAGTCAAACGGTACATGCGGATTGTGGCCACCGACGATATGAAATTCACGTACACCGGGATGGATATGTTGATCCACATAAGCGATCATCTGTTCAGGTGTCTGGGTATATGCACCCTCATCACCTTCATCTTTACGGAAATTACAAAATGCACAATGAGCTTCACAAACGTTAGTAAAATATAAACTCATATTTTCGATGAAATAAACCTTTTTACCATTCTTCCGCAAATTAACTTCATTGGCTAGCTGTCCAATAGTTAGAAGATCGTCAGATTGATATAGATACACGCCATCTTCTAAAGTTAATCGTTCGCCGTTTCGAACTTTATCAGCAATTTCAGACATTTGCCGCTCGGATTGTAATGTGACTAGCGTCATATATACGCCTCCTATCTTCAAATATTATAAACCTCAACAAAATGTAGAGCAACCATGAAAAAGAAATGTATAAATAGAAGATAATTCGGGAATCAACTTGAATAATAAACATTTTTTGGTTATTCTATAAATGTAAAATATCCGATAAAGTGGGTGTCCCGAATGAAACCTGTAATTCTACCATTAAACGAACTGGAATTGATGGATGAAGCAGACAAGATTCAGACTTTACAGCAATATAGAGCAGCTTATACGATTAAGGAGCTTAGTCAAGCGTGGCAGCTGTCCAATCCCATTCAATACTATATGTGGTTGAAGAAGCAGCGTGTCTACGAACACATCGTTCGTCGTTCAGACAAGTTCGAGCCATCTAAAGAGTGGAAGAGAATTCAGCAAAATGATCACCGGGAATGGGAGCGTAATCCCGTTCGTGGATTGTCTGCAGATCAATTCAGATATTTGTTAGATACGGAATCATCGGGACCAGAATTAGCAAATGTATTTCGTCGTTTGGCTGATTTCCTTTATAGCGAGGGTGGACAATTCCGTGTTCGCGTTGAGCTTAAAGCGCTTGCAGCACAGACCACGGCAGATAATTCACTGGAAGCATAAGGTGATGGTTGTCTCTCTTGAGGCTTTGGTGTGAATTGAGGTATAATAGAGAGACAACAGGTGGGAGATACTCACCATAGGGAGGAATCGGCATGGTGAATATAAGTGAAGCTGCGAAAGAAAAGATTGCCGAAATGCTAGCGGCTGAAGAAATTCCAAATTTGTTTCTGCGCATTGGTGTTCAAGAGGGCGGATGTAGCGGGTTTTCATATGGTATGGGCTTCGATGATGAGCAGCATGAGGATGATAGCGAGCTCGCTGTCGGCGAGCTGAAGGTCGTTGTTGACGGACAAAGTATGAAGTATTTGAATGGCGTTGAGATCGATTGGAAGGAATCCGGCATGGGCGGAGGCTTTACGATCAATAATCCGAATGCGACGGCAACATGTGGTTGTGGATCTTCGTTTAGAACGGCCACGGAAGCAGGAAACCCTGCGGCTGAGCCTTGCTAAATGCAAGGTGAGTGACTTAAGGAAATGGCGAATATGGCCTTATTAGCCTCTCAATTTGTTGTCCAGCGTAAGCTGTGCATCAGGTGGAGAGGCTTTTTTGTTGATCTTGGGCAGCGTGCCGCAATATCCCGCTCGCTCAGTTCGCGTGGTTGCTGGAGAGTGCCGCAATATCCCGCTCGCTCAGATCGCGTGGTTGCTGGAGTGCCGCAATATCCCGCTCGCTCAGTTCGCGTGGTTGCTGGAGTGCCGCAATATCCCGCTCGCTCAGTTCGCGTGGTTACTGGAGAGAGCCGCAATATCCCGCTCGCTCAGTTCGCGTGATTACTGGAGATTGATCCTCACCATAGTCACATATTCACCACTAACTCCCATGAAGCAGATGATCTTGAGTAACTTAATCTACATAGCATTACAGCAACGTCTTATTTAATAAATAACTTTGTTTGAGTGGCGTTTAAGATTATGCCATAAAGCTATTTACTCTAAAATAATCGTGCAGACCCATCAAATGAGCTTATAGCGTTACCACGTATTGTTATGTTGGTGTGAAAGGTGATTGTTATTGCAGATAAGATGTTTCTATGGCCTTATTTGATTTGACGACACGAGCAACTGAGCGAGGGGGATATTGCAGTATAGGGTGTGGAACGAGAACGTGCTGCAAATGAGTAACTGAGGGAGGAAACTGAGCGAGGGGGATACTGCAACAGAATGAAATGGGGCGAAACAACCGCGTCATCCATACAGGAACATGTCCTTTCGCCTGAGTATGAATGAGTATACTCAACTCGAAGGGAGAGCGCGCTATGAATCGCCAGCTTGCGAGCAAGTGGCTTAAAACGAATGTGATGCTAGCGAATCCCTACATCGCACGGCATATTCCGGCATCTAGAATTTTTTCGTCTGCCAATTTACGGAGTATGCTTGGAAGTTATTCAATGCTCGTGCTAAAACCTGTCTGTGGTGCAGGTGGTCTCGGTGTTATGAAGGTAACTCGGAACAACGGGAGTTATTCTTGTACTTATATGTCACGTACCGTTCATCGCACAAGCTTCAATGGTTTGTTAAATGAGGTCAATCGATTGCGCCATGGAAGAAGGTATTTAATTCAACGTGGTATTCAGCTTGCTACAATTGGGGGACGACCGATTGATTACCGAGTAAAATATGTCAAGAGCAATGGGCAGTGGCATTATCGCTCAATGGTTGGAAGGCTAGCACGGAGAGGATTGTTCGTCACAAACCTCTGTCGTGGGGGCACGATAATGACTGCTGCTCAGGGAATACGCCGATCTTTATCAGCTCGTCTCATTAGTGTCAAAAAACAACAGATGCGACAATTGACGAAAGTATCCACTAACCTTTTGGAAAGCCGTTTTCCGGGTATCGGACAGCTCGGTTATGATTATGGGATCGACCATAATGGACACATTTGGATTTTAGAAGTCAATACTCGACCGCAATAACCGAACACAATAGACAGTATTTTCTATACGTGCCGTTAATCGCACGAAATTTCGCAATGAAACATTTTGATCAGCAAATTTACTCCATAACCTGTGAATAACTTCATCCACAATTTCCACAATGCGACACAGTGAGTTTACCGTTTTTCAACAGCTTATTAACAGGATATCCACACAAAACTGTGAATAACTTTAACGTTGTTCACAGTCATAAGGACATGCTATGATGCCCTCAAAATCATCCGATAAGGCTGAAGAAAGGGTGCTAAATATGTTTCCGTTGCTTCCTAATGATCTGCTGTTAGATGCGTACCAGAACGCATTGCGCATGCAATTGGATCAAGAATTCATTGTCATGCTACGCATGGAAATTCGACGTAGGAGGTTATCTATTCCGGTTAGGAGGGTATTCTAATCATTCGAGTAAACAAAAAGGACGTCCACCTCAGCACCGGAATGTTGTTCCGGTAAGCATGAGGATGGATGCCCTTTGCATGATTACAGCTTCATATTACTGCTGTGTCCTGGAGATAGCTTCGCATTAGGATCAATATATACCTTGGCATTGTTAATCGCAGTTGGTGCTTCACCGAATCCGACAGCGATCAACTTCAGCTTGCCTGGATATGTTGTGATGTCACCCGCTGCAAAGACGCCAGGAATACTCGTTTCCATACGTGAATCTACAACAATTGAGCCGCTCTCGATCTCTATGCCCCATTCAGCAATGGGTCCAAGTGAGCTAACAAAGCCAAAGTTGATGATGACAGCGTCGACTTCATGTTCTGTTATTTCAGCAGATTTGATATTTGTTAATGTGACTTGATTGATTTTACCTTCGCCTTGAAGTGAAGTGATCTCCGTAGGTGTCATAATTTTCACCTTGGAATTCATCAGCAACTCTACACTATGTTCGTGCGCTCTAAATTTATCGCGACGGTGAACGAGAATCACTTCTGTTGCTATGGGCTCCAGCATGAGCGCCCAGTCAACTGCAGAATCTCCTCCTCCACTAATAAGCACTTTTTGCCCCCGATAACGCTCAAGGTCATTTACGAAATAATGCAAGTTGGATTTCTCATATTTAGACGCCTCTGGAAGCTCCAAACGACGAGGCTCGAATGCTCCAACACCAGCTGTAATGATCACTGCTCGTGCGTAATGCGTCTGCTTATCGGTAACGATCTCGAACAACCGCTCATCAAGCTTATTGACGCTTACGACTTTCTCTTCCAAACATATGTTAGGCTGGAAGTGATCCATCTGGCTTTTTAAATTGTTGACAAGCTCTTGTGCGGATATTTTGGGAAAGCCAGCGACATCATAAATATATTTCTCGGGATACAATGCAGCAAGTTGTCCACCAAGTTGAGGCATACTTTCAATTAAAGTGACTGACATTTGACGCATGCCACCGTAAAAAGCAGCAAACATTCCGGCAGGACCTCCACCGATAATGGCTACATCTACAGCAGTTTCAGTATTCTGGGTCAAGAAGTGACACCTCCGTCGAATTATGTAACATTTAAGCATTAATCTTTATGTTTAATTATAAACTTGCGTATGAGACATTTAAAGGCTTTTGTATACTGGCACAATTATATTCGTGAAAAAGAACCTTGAAAATTGCAACAAAAGTCGATATGATACGGTATAGAGCGTCATTGATGTAAGTCAACGACAGATATTGTGTAATATTTCACAATCTAATTATAACACACAGAGGATTGGATGGGATTGTAATGAGCAGTATACCAAAGATTGTGATTCTTGGTGCTGGATACGGTGGTGTTCTTACATCGCTTCGACTGCAAAAAGAGTTAAACTATAATGAGGCTGATGTAACGCTCGTGAACAAGCACGATTACCATTATATCACGACTCATCTGCACATGCCGGCAGCAGGTACAGATAATCCGGAGAATTCGCGCGTAAACATCTCTAAGCTGATTGATGAATTCAAAATCGACTTCGTGAAATCGACTGTCGTTCAAATTCGTCCTCAAGATCGCAAAGTCATTTTAGAAGATGGCACACTTTCTTATGACTATCTCGTGATCGGTTTAGGTGGAGAACCAGAAACTTTCGGAATTCCAGGACTCGCTGAACATGCGATGAACATCCGCAGTATCAACTCGGTTCGTTTGATCCGTGAGCACATTGAATATCAATTCGCACGTTTCAAGCGTGAACCTAGCCGTACAGATTACTTGACATTCATTATCGGTGGCGCCGGTTTTACAGGTATTGAATTTATCGGTGAGCTTGCTGATCGTATACCTGAGCTTTGCAAGCAGTTCGACGTTGATCCGCAATTGGTGAAGATCTATAACGTTGAAGCAGCACCAACAGCACTCCCAGGCTTCGATCCTGAGCTAGTTCAATATGCGATGGAAGTATTGAAAAACAAAGGTGTTACGTTCCGCATCGGCACTGCGATTAAAGAGTGCACACCAGATGGCGTAATCGTTGGCGATGGCGAAGAAATCAAGTCGCAAACTGTGATCTGGACAGGTGGCGTTCGCGGTAACCGTCTTATCGAAGAAGCTGGTTTCGAAACGATGAGAGGCCGTGTGAAGGTGGATGAATTCCTCCGCGTACCTGGTCACGAGAACATTTATATTTTGGGTGACAATTCTCTCGTCTTTAATCCTGAAGGCCGTCCTTACCCACCAACTGCACAGATCGCTATGCAACAAGGTGTTGTTTGTGCGAACAACTTAGTGTCCTCCATCCGAAATCAACCGCTGAAGAACTTCGTATTCAGCAATAAAGGCTCTGTTGCATCGCTTGGTAAAGGTGAAGCAATCGGTCTTGCATTCGGACGTAAATACAAAGGTCGTGTAGCTTCATGGTTGAAGAAGCTCATCGACATTCGTTACCTGTTCATTATTGGCGGTATTCCGCTCGTATTGAAAAAAGGTAAATTCCTGTAATGAGACATTGTAGCGTGCAAGTAAGGGGCCTGTTAACACGGGACGAGCTTGACCGGTACAACGCATTAATGGAAGTAGGCTCTTTCTTGGAGAGCCACACCAGATATGATCTTGTTGCTACGGTTCAAGCCGAAGTGGACTTACTCATTCAGCCTGCGATAGAGAGGTTGAAGGAGAAGGGACGCGAACGCGACCGGAAGACACAGGAGTACTTGGAAGAGAAACGACGTGCAGATTGGGAAGCCCAAATGCGTACGCTTGATGAAGAGGAATAATAAATAACATACATGCTGACTGTAAGTCTTCGGACTTGCAGTCAGTTTTTTTGTTGAGCTGAGTGGTATATGGTGGAAAGAAGGTATGTTAAAATAGTTATGTAAATTGTTGTCGAATGAATAGAGTAAACAGCGAATATTTGGGTTAATCGGAAAGATAGGGTGAGAAAAATAATGACGCATCTTCATGGTACATACGATTCTATCATAGTCATCTTTTCATATCTTGTCGCTGTCGTTGCTTCTTACACTGTGCTAGATTTGGCTGATCGAGTGACTTCTGCAAAAGGCAATCAACGCTGGCTCTGGCTTTCTTTTGGCGGAGTGTCAATGGGAATGGGCATCTGGTCCATGCATTTTATCGGAATGCTCGCATTTTCTCTGTCAGTCCCTATTCGCTATGATCTCGTCGTTGTGTTCATTTCCGTAATTGCTGCGATCGTCGCATCCTTTGTAGCGCTCTATGTAGTCAGTCGTGGACGAATGACGATTCCGCGTTTACTTTATGGTGGCTTATTTCTAGCAACGGGTATCGTGTTTATGCATTATATTGGGATGGCTGCAATGCAGGTCGATCACACGTATGACCCGCTGTTGTTTATACTTTCAATCGTCATTGCAATCGTTGCTTCGATTGCAGCATTGTGGTTATCGTTCTATTTTCGCCAAGGCGATGGAAAGGGCAAAGCATGGAAGAAGCTTGGCAGTGGGTTCATTATGGGTGCAGCGATTGCCGGCATGCATTTTACCGGGATGATGGCAAGTAATTTTCACAGTGGTCACAAATCAATGTTAGGCTCTGGAATAATACTCGATCAGAAGCTGCTTGCCTACGTCATTGCAATCGGTACGTTGTTCACGCTCAGTCTTTCCATCATAGGAATTTACATCTCCAAGCGTTTCTCTTCAAAAGATAATGAAATCCGTATCAAGCAGGAAGAAATTTATATCAAAAATCTTGAGCTTCAGCAATTGAACGAAAACTTGGAGAAGCTTGTTGCTGTACGAACTGAACAGCTAGAGAAGGCGCATGATGAGGCGATTCAAGCGAATGCGATCAAAAGTCAATTCCTTGCGAATATGAGTCATGAATTACGTACACCGCTAAATGCGATTATCGGTTACAGCGAGATGCTGATGGAAGAAGCAGAGGAAATCGGTGAACAGATATTCGTCGAAGATCTGGAAAAGATCAGTAAATCCGGTAAGCATCTGCTAAGTTTGATTAACGATATTTTGGACATCTCAAAGATTGAATCAGGGAAAATGGAAATTTACTACGAGACTTGCAGCTTATCTGAACTTGTACAAGACGTGACGACAACTTTGAAGCCACTCATAGCAGGAAATGGAAACGAGCTCGTGCTGCAAACTCTAGAAGGCGAGATACATACGGATATAACAAAATTAAGGCAAATTTTGATTAACTTATTGAGTAATGCTAGTAAATTTACGAAGAACGGAAACATAGAATTTGCAATTGAGCGTAAGCAGAATCTCGAGCTCGAAGGATACAGCTTCGTCATTCGCGATACGGGTATAGGGATGACGCCAGAACAAGTAGGGAAGCTATTCCAGCCTTTCTCCCAGGCGGACTC
Source organism: Candidatus Cohnella colombiensis (assembly GCA_029203125.1). Taxonomy (GTDB): domain Bacteria; phylum Bacillota; class Bacilli; order Paenibacillales; family Paenibacillaceae; genus Cohnella; species Cohnella colombiensis. The sequence goes on along the minus strand of CP119317.1, from coordinate 2,703,233 downwards.
CTCTACAACTCGCAAATACGGCGGGACGGGACTTGGGCTTACCATTAGCCAACGGTTCAGTCAAATGATGGGTGGCCATATTTCGGTAGTAAGTGAGCAGGGTAAAGGAAGCACGTTTACTTGCTGGCTACCTATTCATTCACCTGTTGAACAACTTCAAGAGCGACATCAAAATGATGTAGCAGAGGGAGTGAATTTGCTTGATTCGGCAGAGGACAATCGGGTAAGTATTCTGCTCATTGATGATGAGCCTATTAATCAGCAAATTATGCAACGTTATTTGGCAGAGGAAGGATGGTCACTTGCTTTCGCTGCTTCGGGTCAAGAAGGCATTCAATTAAGTAAAAAACTTCGCCCGAAAGTGATCTGCTTAGATATTCTCATGCCAAGTATGGATGGGTGGAGCGTATTGTCTGCTCTGAAGAGCGATCCAGAGCTTGCCGATATTCCTGTCGTCATTATGTCGATGGCGAGTGATAAGCAGCTTGGTTATGCATTGGGTGCTTCTGAGTTTCTAATGAAGCCATTAAGCCATGAGAAGCTAATTGAAGTGATGAATAATTATGTTGTAGATCGTGATCGCAATCATGTGTTGGTCATAGAGGACGATGTTACAACTAGCGAGCTGATGACGAAATTACTTCATAAGGAAGGTTATTCCGTCACTCAAGCTACGAATGGTCGCATCGCATTGGAATATATGGAACGAGCTGAGCCCTCCTTGATTTTGCTAGATTTGATGATGCCAGAGATGGATGGATTCCAGTTCGTTGCTGAGCTGCGGAAGCGGGATAGTTGGAGCCATATTCCGATTGTTGTTGTGACGGCGAAGACGATTACTTCTGAGGACCGAATGAAGCTGAATGGCTACGTTAAGGGAGTTGTTCAAAAAGGTTCATTCGATTATAAGGCGCTTATGGGAGAGATCAACCATTACATTCGTGAAGAACGAGGAGTAAATAACTGATGCAAAAAACGATATTACTCGTTGAAGACAATGAGTTGAACCGCGATATGTTATCTCGAAGATTAGAACGGAAAGGTTATAAAGTCGTGCTTGCTGAAGACGGCCAAGCCGGTGTCACATTAGCTGAAACAATGCTGCCGGAACTTATTCTGATGGATTTAAGCTTACCTATTCTGGATGGGTGGGAAGCAACACGCAGATTGAAGGCGAACGTTCTCACGAAGCATATACCTATAATCGCGCTTACTGCTCATGCGATGTCCGGCGACGAGGCAACAGCTTATGAAGCGGGCTGTGATGATTTCGACACGAAGCCGATTGAGCTGGCTCGATTGCTAGACAAGATTACAGCAGCATTAGAGAACAGTTAATTCATCGAATGGAGCGAGACGAGATGGAACAGCCAGAATTACTATACTCAAAAATATTAATCGTCGATGACCAGGAATATAATATTAGTTTGCTAGAGAGAATTTTAACCCGTTCGGGTTTCAAGCATCTATATAGTACGATGGATCCGTTGGAGCTTGAAACGATGCTTGCTCAAATTGAACCTGACATTGTGCTGCTTGACTTGCATATGCCTGGAATGGATGGCTTTGAAGCATTGCAACGAATTCGAGCCTCACATGGATCAGAACAGTATTTGCCTGTACTGATGTTGACTGCTGATACGACCACTGAAGTCAGACAACGGGGTTTGCAAGTGGGTGTTAATGATTTTCTAACGAAGCCATATGATCGGACTGAAGTGATTTTACGTATTAATAATCTTCTTAGAACGCGTCATCTTCATCTCCAATTGCATCAAAGCAAAAGCCTGCTAGAAGCGAAAGTTAATGAGCGCACGAAAGAGTTGCAGCTTGCAAAGAGTGAAGTGTTGCAACTGCTTGCTCGTGCAGCCGAATATCGGGATGACATGACAGGAGAGCATACTTATCGCGTTGGCAAATTGTCAGGTCTCATTGCTGAACAATTGGGCCTGCCGCATCAAGAGGTTAATTTAATTGCCCGAGCGGCTCCGCTACACGATATTGGAAAGATCGGAATACCGGATGAAATTTTACTGAAGCCAGGTCGGTTCGAGCCACATGAGTTTGAACGAATGAAGCTGCATACATCGATAGGTGAAAATATACTTGCGGGCACATCTTTTCAAGTGTTGAAACTGGCAGGCACTATCGCAAGATCTCATCATGAGAAGTGGGACGGTACCGGGTATCCGGAAGGATTGAAAGGCGAGCAAATTCCGATCGAGGCGCGCATAGTAGCATTGGCCGACTTCTATGATGCCCTGACACATGAGCGGCCATACAAGCGTGCATGGACGTCGGAGGAAGCTGTTGCGGAAATTATTAAGCAAAAGGGTCAGCACTTTGATCCTGATATCGTGGATGCATTTTTGCAGATCGATCGGTACAAGTAGAATTAATAAAGGGGCTGTTTCAAAAGTGATTAACTTTTGGCCAACCTCATTCTTTTATCTCGATTATGGTTTTTGCGGGGATGTATCTCCTTCGTATTATTAGGTCAGCCAGTTATTTCTGGTTGGCCTATTTTTATAGGCATTCTATGATGGTGGTAGCCGGGAGAACGCGTATCTCCTTGGGGAGCTTACCCCGTACCGGAAACTGTTCTCCCACTACTCCCAATGACCATGTTTGGGCTGGTTGAGGCTTGAGACCTCGTATAACAAGCGAAGCTATGGGTTTGGAACCGTTGTGGGATTGCCGGCTAGAATGATATCAGGAGGAGCTGACATGGAACCAGTTATCGGACTGGATGTGGCAAAAGGCGCGAGTGTATTTCAAGCGTTCGTGAAGCGTAATGAGGTGTGTGGAAAGTCGGTAACAATTCGGCATACCGAGGAAGGGTTCGGACGACTTGGCGAAGTGATACGCACGCTTGAGGAACAAACGGGTAACCGAGCGGTTGTGGTTTTGGAGGCAACAGGGCACTATCATCGCATCGTTATAGCCTATTTGGAGCGTATGGAAATTACGCACTTCATCGTTAATCCGCTATTATCTAAACGTTCGAAGAGCGCACAGTTACGTAAGGTGAAAACAGATGCAGCGGATGCCTGGCATTTGGCCGAAATGTATTACAGAGGGGACGTGAAGCCTCATCGAACCTGGAACGAGTGCTACACGGAGTTGCAACACATAACAAGGCAACACGAGTTCGTGACCTCACTGTACGTGCAAGCAAAGCTTAATATGCGTGCTTTATTAGATCAGGTATTCCCAACCTATGAGGGGGTGTTTTCGGATCTTTTCTCCGCGACAGCTCTCACTACGTTGCAGATGTGCTTATCCGATCAAACTTTAGAATGGGACGAAGCCATTCGTAAACAAGCGAGTAAATCTCGTTCTGCATCGTGGATCTGCACGAAAATTGAGCATCTAGAGTTTATTTATCGACAATGGAAAGAGAACAAGAATAGCCCTACTCAGATGCAGATGCTGAAAAGCATGGTGTCGTTGCTTCTTTCCATGCAGGAGCAAATCGAGGTGATCGAGGACCAGATAAGACAACTAGCCGGAGAACTACCGGAAGTGGAGTTAATAAAAAGTATTCCGGGCATAGGTGATAAGCTTGCTGCAGCCATTATTTCAGAAATTGGAGACGCGCAACAGTTCCAAGATCCGAAGCAACTCGTGGCGTTTGCGGGGCTAGATCCAGGTGTTCATAGTTCAGGTCAGTTTGTGGCCACAAGCAGTCGAATAACAAAACGGGGCTCCAAACGGCTTCGCCGGGCATTATTTCTAGCCGTACAATGTGGATTAAGACGTGACGCCAACGCGAAATTAAAAGCCTACTACGATAAGAAAAGAAAAGAGGGCAAGCCCTACAAGGTGACGGTGATTGCTTGCGCCAACAAGCTATTGCATCACATTTACGCCATCTTGAAGAAAGGCCAGCCCTACCAACCATAATCCATATTTATCCAAAATCCTCCACGACCATGGAGGTTATTTGGTATGCAGTAAAAGTATATCAGCTAGATACATGTAAGCCAAGGGATTAAATGTTGACAAGTATTAGCTGGTTTCTGGGTGCTGTTACAGCCGTGAAATTTGAATTGACAACTTCTAACAAGGTAATTTCACGGCTGTAAAGGCACACGCTTCGCTCCTCCAGGAGATACATTCCCTCTTTTATTTATCGATTTATGCAAAATGGAAGTTCAACTTCGACTAACAACTTATTTACTTCAATAGTTCCGTAATTGCATCGTTAGTCAACAGATTGCCGACATAGAATGAACCGAATTCGCCGAAGCGTGCGCTGACTTCATCAAAGCGCATTTCATATACGAGCTTTTTAAATTGGAGTGCATCATCGGAAAATAGCGTCACGCCCCATTCCCAATCATCTAATCCAACCGATCCAGAAATGATCTGCTTTACTTTCCCCGCATAGCTGCGACCAATCATACCATGGCTACGCATCATCGCTTTGCGATCGTCCATCGACAGCATGTACCAATTGTCTTGAAGCTCGCGCTTTTTATTCATCGGGTAGAAGCAAATATGGCTCGACTTTGGCAAGATCGGCTTCAGTCGGGCAGCAATTTCCGGTACTTGCATCGGATCGACGCCTGGTGCGGCCAAGTAACTACTCAACTCAACAACACTCACATAGGAATATTCTTTTCGAGTGAACCGTCCGAACGCTGATTTGTTAAACGCATTTTCAATCTCATTAAGCAGTTGTAGATTTTCACGCAGATGCATAAAAATGAGATCTGCTTTCTGCCCAACGACGGAGTAAACTGCGTAGCTACCTTGTTTGTCGTTCTCAACTGCTTGCCATTCAGCAACCAGCTTTAACAGATCCTTCGTCGCAGCTTCTTGTTCTGAGGCACTTGCTGCATTCCACTTTTCCCAATCTATACTGCGCAAATCGTGTAGGACGTACCATCCATCCAGTGTTTGTGCGGCTTCACTCACAAGTATCTCTCCTTGGCTCTCATTCTGCACTTATTGTAGCCTAATTAGAACGCAAGGGGCAATGTTGTGACACAGTTGTCACAACTTTGTCGTCTGTTCGTTGACTGACTGGAAACCAATCTTGTACACTGTTATAGAAGGTCAATATTGGAGGGACGCATCATGTTAGGTGCAATTATGTTTGCGGTCGTAGGATCGTTGCTTTGTCTTGTGTTATTTTTCGGAATTGGATTTATTTTGAATATGCTTATAAAAACAACCTGGTTACCTCTATGGCTGTTTATTATTGTTGCGATGCCACTCGGAATCAATGCGTTGTGGCAATCTGATCTGTCCGTAATGGAAAATATTCGGTCCATGCTCATTTCAGACATGATACTCGTCATCGCTGGTGCTGCAGGTGCATATATGAGTGGGTGGACGATTCAAGCGCTAAGACGCGGTGGGTATAAAATGTTCTAGATCGTTGCTGTAGCGACGGTGGAAGGGACACCTGAATGAACCGAAGAACAGAATTATTGAAGTTGATCAAATATGGGCTCGTAGGTGCTATGAATACGGGCGTAGATTTTATCGTATTTTGCATTTTGGTATATGGAGTTGGCTGGGGGACGGTGGGGGCACAGGTGCTAGCTTATTCCGCAGGACTAATGAATAGCTACTTGCTCAACCGGTATTGGACGTTTCGAACGACGCACACACAATCCAAGCAGAGTAAACAAATCATACGCTTCGTTGTCGTTAACGCAATCTCATTTGCGAGTGCAACACTTGTATTGCTTGCATTAGAACAATGGGGCATTCATACGGTCGTTGCGAAAATGTTATCGATCGCAGCTTCGCTTGTACTCAACTATGTCGGTTACCGATTATGGGTGTTCCGTAAAGAGCCGTACAATGAAACAATGGGATAAATACCAATTCTATAGAACCCAATTGGGTTCTTTTTTCTATCTCTTTGAGAGGGTGCTTTGTGCTACAATAGAGAGACCATTATTCTAGAAAAGTAGGATGTCGATTCCATATGCGAGTGTCAAATTTAATGGAATTTACCGAGAACCATCGGTACTATATGTGTCGAGAGTTCGCACTTAGTGGATTAGATCGTAAAGTGCTGACATCACTCTATCAACCGATGGTCGGAGCGATCGCAATCGGATTTTATCAGCAGCTCTATTGCGAGCTAGCCGACGACGCAGTCGGTTGTAGTGCGCTCGATACGCAGCGTAAGCTATTTCTTGGACTTGGTCTAGAGCTTAATGTAGCTGGGCGTAAGGAAGTCGTTGCTGCTGCATCAAAACTCGAAGCAGTTGGATTGCTCCAAGTTTATCGTCATCATAACCCTCTTACGGAGGAAACCTTATATGAGTATGTGCTGCTTCGTCCTCTTGATGCAGTAGAGTTTTTTGCAAACTTACATTTGACTTTATTGTTGCGAGACAAGCTAGGGAAGGTAGCTTTGCTAGAGTTGCGGACTTCATTGACATTGAAACAACCGCCAGAGCTAGCGAAGTTTGTTAATCGAGAAGAGGTGACTGTGCCCTTCTATGAAATGTTCCAAATCGCAGCAGGAAGCATCGATCCGGAACTAGAAGCTGCACAGGTGGAGAGTGCTTCGACAAGAGAACGTGGTTCTGCGTTCCTGATGCAAGAGCGCATACGCCATAGCGATATGCTGCTACGCTTTCCTCGTGGATCGGTCAATCGCAGCTTTGTTGAACGGTTGAATCGTTCGCCTGAGCTTATGGGCGAATTGAATTATGTCGCTTACAAGTATAATCTTGAGGTTCCGGAAATTTGTCGTCTACTTGATGAAGATGGCATCTTCCGACAAGATGGCACTTTGATATGGGACGAGCTCCAGAGTCGAGCCAATTTGTACTATCGACAAGATCTTAAGCGAGATGAAGAGCGCGAAAGATTTATCGCGCGTGGTGAAAGCAGAAATTACTCTGAAGCAGAGAATGAGCATTCGTTACAGACGACATCGATGCAGCTGGATGTTCCAGAACGTTTTCTCGCAGAGGTTACAATTGAACGTTATAATGAGATGCTGTTTAAGGAACCTTATACTCGAATGCTTCAGCGCTATTTTCCAGGGGCAGTGCCAGATGCGTTCGTACGAATGTTCGAGCGGATTGATTTGAACTATAAATTACCAGAGCCTGTGACGAATGTACTCATTCATTACGTGCTCGGAATGAATAAAAATCAGCGGATCACGAAGTCGTTCATCGATGCGATTGCGTCGAATATGCTTGCTAAAGGGATCGACACGTTCGATAAAGCGATTCGCTATGTGAAAGAGCAAGAGAAGCTGAATGAGTCGCTAGAGCGTAAAAGACGTGGTGAAGAGCCTGTAATCAACAAGGGAAGCGGGAGTTCGAGCTCGTATAATCGGGGGACCAAGCGAAAGCCATCGATGCCTGTTGTTAAGGATGAAGGGCCGATTGAGGAAGTATCTGCAGAGGAAGAGGCAAAGATGCTTGAACTTGCGCGCAGATTGAAAGAGTAGCGTTAATCTGAGTAGTAATTCTACTATGTGGATGGAGGAAAGGACGATGGAATCATTAGGAGAGGCGCTTCGACGTCTGCCGTTAATAGAGGGAGTGGCAGATGCGGATCAGCTTGCGCAGCAGGTGCTGAATGATCCGCTTGTGGTCAAGCTCCGCACACGTTATCCAGAAGTGGATGATCGTGTACTGAAGATGAACCTGAATCGGCTGTACCAGATGTCCGCAGAGGTGAAAAATTGCAAGTCGTGTCCAGGTCTTGCGAATTGTCCGAATGATATGCAGGGTCACTTTACTAGTATTACGTGCCATGAGAGCAATGGACGCTGGCAAGTCATTGATCACAAGACAGCGTGCTCGAAGTGGATTTCCTATGAACAACAGCTACAATTAAGCAAGCGAATTACAAGCTTCTTCGTTGATGAAACGCTGTTAGGAATGGACTATGATCCTATAGAGATGGTGAAGAGCGATTCCCATCGGAAAGCTGCTGTCAATGACGTGCTTCAATATATTGAAGGCGTGCGCACATCAGGACTACCAAAGAAAGGTCTCTATTTAATGGGAGACTTCGGAACAGGTAAGACTTATTTAGCTGGGTATCTGTTGCAAAAGCTAGCGAAAGAAGGCTTCACAGGTGTAATCGTCTACATGCCCGAGTTTGTAGAGGATGCGAAGGCGCTCATGCTTGAGCCACAGAAGCTGAAGGAAACGATTACGCTGATGAAGGAGACGGATTTGCTCGTCTTTGATGATATGGGCTCGGAAAATTTAAGTCCGTGGGTACGCGACCATGTGCTAGGCGCAATTTTGAATTACCGCATGAATCGCAAACCAACGTTTTACACCTCGAATCATGACTTAGATGCATTGGAGAAGCACTTCAGCTTTACGCATAAAGAAGGCGAGGAGCTGCACAAGGGTCAACGACTAATGGACCGTGTTCGTCCGTTCGTCGATGTCGTTCATGTTCGAGGGAAAAACCAAAGAGGGTAGTAAATTGCCTCGTACATCCCATATAGCACTCATAAGTAAATCTGCCACATCGATTCAATAATCGGTGTGGCAGATTTTTGTGTAATATGCGACAAAAGAATTAAGTTATGATAAAATTAGTAGGACATAAGAATCATATTTTCGAAATAAGGATTGTTGAACATGGATCATAAGGCTCGTAGAGAAGAGGGCTACACGCTCGTGGAAATTTTAGCGGCAATGGTTATTTTATCTGTGGCTGCTTTAGTAATGACTTCTTTCTTCTTCAATGCGATGACCTATTCTAAAGGGAATGCTAACAAAACGATCGTCGTGAATCTTGCACGCAATGCGCTTTTTTACATAGAGAAACAAAGCTTTAAGAAAATGGAGTCTTATTTCTTAGGGGGATCGAGCCAAGAGGGCGTAACGGAAGCGACTGGAACCGAGAATAATCCTCGTACGATCTCAACAGCTGGGTGTGTAAGAAATGAAGATCGTATCTTCTGCAACTCCAATCTCCCACTGCAGCAATTGTTCACAGACATCGGTGTAAGTATGTGGGATGTTCTCACTCCGGTTGTGAATGGGCAACAATATGAAATTGTTATCGAATATGACCCGGATTTGGGCAAGGATGATTTAAGAAACTACTTGCTTCCCATTAAGGTTAAAGCGATGAGTAGCAATTACAATGGCGAGAATCGTAATTCCACAGAAGTGGAGGGATATATTCCGCATGAGCAAATTAGCTAATCAATTACAAGATGAACGGGGAAACACCTTAGTAGAAATGATTGCTGCTTTAACGATAATGTCACTTATTATGGGTACGATCTATGCTGTGATCACGTTCGGATTCGATTCCTACCATCGGGTTAATATTGAGAATTCGTTACGCGATGAAGGTGATTTATTAATGTCCTCAGTCATTTCTGAAATGTATACTTATGGACCTGATTTGATAATGAGAGTAAAGAACGATGCCAACAATGAAGTTGGAATTAAGCTTGTGAGAACGCTAGATAGCGAGACAGTAGATCCTGTCATCATCAAGATCGAAAATAATGCTTTATACATAGACTCCACTGCGATTGAAATTAAGTCAAAGGTAGATTCAGAATCTCGCATCGTTGTTAGTTGTCCAGGTGATGATGTTAGTGGTGAAGAAAGTAATTCGTCTAAGCTAAGTCACTGCAACAGCGGACTCATTATGATTAAGCTAGTTCTTGAACAACAATACAAAAGCAATAATCAGACGCTAGAATTAGAGAGTAAATTTGGGTTTTAGGAGGCTAGACGATGAGACGCAATGAACAGGGTTCAGCTTTATTACTCGTCTTATTTATGGTCTTTGTCTTTATGATGCTTGGTCTTGCTGTCGTCAGTGCAAGCTTAGGAGGAGCAGTAAGATCGGTTACGAGGGAGAAGGATGTCCAAAGTCTTCATCTAGCAGAGAAGGCGCTCAATGAAGCAGTAGCAAGAATAGCTGCTAAATTCGATAGTAAACAGGGTAACATCGATCCGAAAACTTTAGGTACAGATCTTGAATTAATTAGGAACGAGATTCTTGAGGATAAAAATAAGAAAATCAATACAGATGATTCTTCGCGTTCAAGTGGAGAGATTGAAAAAATTGAGATTCAAACAGTGAATGTGGGTACGGATAACGCATCAGCCGAATATGCAGTCGTCATTAAGGCAAAAGCAAGGGTAGATGGTGTTACTCGAATTCTTGAACAAACCGTTATATTGAATACATTCCCGGATTTCCTGAAGTATGTAGCTGGTTCCTCAGATGGAAATTTATTCATCAATGGTTCGCCTTATTTAATAGGTGATGTATTTACAGGTGGGAAATTGTATGCGAAGAATGAAGCGGACTATACCTATAATGGAAGTAACAGATCGATAGCGACGAAGTTTCCGACGGTGGATGGAACTTTATATGTTCAATCAAGGAAAGAGACGATGAAATATTGCGAGAGCGGAAATCTTAATGCTTGCGCTGACTTGAACAATTATCTCCCTATCAATTTCAATGGCATCAATGGTAGGCAGGTTCAAGATGTTCTCGGTGTCTCAGGTGATAATGTAATTGAGAAAGCACGACAAAAATTTGTAGATATGAACCTGGAGGAATCTTTCCTCGATAAAATTGCAGAAGCAATCGGTGCAACCACGAACGCGAGAAATTCGCTTAGTGACATCTATAAAAAATCTGGTATTGCCACGGTCATATCGACAGTCAAAAGCTCAACTGATTTAATCATTGTACCTAAGCTTCCGGATCCGCCTGTGTTTACTGAAAGTGTAGGTGAAGACGCCTATAATCTTGCAGTCATTAAATACGATAATGCGGTGCAGTCTCGGAAAGAGATCTTTCAGAATGAATTGGAAAGCTCTATGCTCGTTGAAGGTGACTTGTATGTGGATGGAGACAATGTTGAAGGGATAGTCTATGATCAAGAAATCAAAATGAAAAGGACTTATCTAGAAGATTATTATAAGAGCTATTGGATTATTGTAAATGGAGATTTAACGATAGATAATCCTGATCCGAATCGTTCAATCGTTGTTCGCGGCAACATTCTCGTAACAGGAAATGTAATGATTAGAGGTAACGTATTGGTGGATGCAACATTAATTTCACTTAAGAACACAACGATAGAGGATGCCAGTATAAGAGGCTTAAATCATAAACAGCTTGTACTGATCTCCAAAGGCCCGATTCTTATTAATCGCATTGAGCCATTTAATCCTGTTACAACTGCTTATCCATACGTATCCGCATCGAATCCTCCTATTCTTGATGCATTTATGTATACAGACGATGAGGCTTGGCTGTATGGTGTGGGCTCGGCATTTTGGATACATGGTGGTTTTTTCGCTAGAGGAGATCTTCATATTAATGCAGTACTCGGGAATACAAAGCCAAATGCGAGTGAAACGATGCTGCAATTTGATGCTTTGAACAATAGTATTGATTCGGACCCAAACAACAAACTGAAATCACGTTTCATCATTGATTACGATCCATCGATCTTCACAGCTCAGAATGTCGGCTTGCCGCGGGTTAAGCAGATCAGTATGGTTATTGGAAAGAAGCGTCTCGTACCTCAAACACCTTAATGGTTGTTAGCATATATAACATTCAAAAATCCCCTTCAGTGTCTAAATGACATGAAGGGGATTTTTGGTGAGCATTATAATATTCCGACGTTTAGTAGCGGTCTCCGACGATCTTCTTCTTCGTGACGATGATGGTAACTTGCGATTTTATAGGTGTGCTTCCATCTATCGGCGCATAGGTTACGGTTACGACTGTTTTACCTGGTTTAATGGCAGTAACGGTACCGTCGGTGTTGATCGTTAAGTAAGCTGTATTGTCTGTGCTCCAAGTGAGACCATTAATGATCTTTGGACGAACTTCTGCTGAACTGCTAATTTTCAAATTTTGCGCAGCGTTCGGACCACTTAATAGATTGTAGCTCTGATCCTGCTCTAGTGAAATTTGCCCTTGGAAGGCTAGATCGACAACATTGACCTTAGTCACTGTAGAGATCGTACTTCCAGTGTTTGTTTTGTAGCTGACCGTTACATTTTCCGATCCAATTGCAGAAGCTGAAATTATACCAGTACTAACGACGACATACTTAGGTGAAGATGGCCATATTAGCCTCGTTGCTATAGATACAGGTGAGAGTGTTAGCTTGCTCAACAGATCAAATGTGCCACCTTTGCGCAACGTAATTTCTGCAGGAGCTTTCATGTCTACTACAGTAACATCAATCGAACGAGTGATGACAGGACTATCCGCATTCAGTTGATATTTAACTGTAATGGTTTGTGTTCCTGCATTTTTACCTTTAACGATACCATCAGAATCGACAGTTACCGCACTGCCCGAAGTTGACCATTGTAGATTAGATACGATTACATTTTTCAATTTCCTCGGTGCGATGATAATCTGTTTACTCAAATCATAGCTAAAGGTGTCTCCAATACCGATCTCGATCTCACTAGGTAACGTTAAGCTAATTGTGTTTACTTTAATTGTCCGCGAGGTGACAACAGGACCTGCAGGCGATTGACGGTATTCTACAGTGATCGTTTCAGTGCCAGCCTTAATCCCTTGCAGGATCCCGGTGCTTGGGTTGATCGAGATGAAATCTTTACTGCTTTCATCAGACCAAGATAACTTTCCTAAGATCGTAGCACTTAGGTTGCTAGGGAAAGCGTTGGTTTTGCTCTTTAAGTTGTAGGATGCACCTACAGGTATCGTAATTTCTGTTGGTCCGGTAAGTTCGATGATATTCACTTTCATAGTTGCGGTTACAGGTGTTGATTCCGGTAATAGCTTATAGGTTGCAGTAATATCAGCTGAGCCATTCGTTAATCCGGTTATGGCTCCCGTCGTTGGATCTACAGAGACGATCGAGCTGTTGCTGCTGCTCCAGTTTGTTAAGCTCTTCACAGCTCCGGTCATATTGCTTGGTGATATCGTGAGCATTGTTGAAGCGTTGGTCGTTTGATTAATCCCGAGCTCAATTTCAGCGGGCAATGTGAGCTGCACAGGCTGAACAATCGTAATTTTTATCGACTTCGTGTAAGTTTTACCCTTATCCGTATTTACAGTCAACGTTACCGTTATATCCCCTGGATTAAGCGCATTTAGTGTATTCGTTAGGCTGCTTGTATTTAAGTTGACGAATTTTGCTTTCGTGTTTTGGTCAGTAACGGACCAGGTGAAAGGAGCGATCGCTTTTTCATTCCCTGCGAGAATTCCTTTAAGTTCCTTTGTCTCACCGACATTCATCGTTTCTGGACCGATTAAAGTCAAACCTGGAACGTACACGGTAACTTTTGCAGATGCCGAAATGTTACTTCCATCTTTAGCTGTTGCGGTTATTGTCGCGGTGCCCTCGGCGAGACCTTTGATAACACCGGTCATAGAATCAACACTGACAATGCTAGGATTGCTGGAAATCCAGTTGAGTGCTTTGTTCGTTGCTTCGAATGGTGTAATGACTGGATTGAGCTTTGTCTCTTCGCCTTTTGCAATGAAAGTGTCAGCGAGTTCCAGTGCTGTGATCTTCGTTACGGCCTCAAAAGCTTGTGCCGGAAATTGCAACGATAATGGGACGACGGTCGTATATCCGTTCACAATTGTAAAGTCATCAAACGATAAGTTGGAGTTGATCAGCGCATAGTTTCCATTTTCCGTAGGTGTGACCTTAACTTCGAACGATATGGGATCTGCGATAAAATAATTCCCTGACCTGCGATACGCGATATCGGCTAAGTTGCCGCTGATCGTGTATCCGTTAGTTATCGTGCCTGTCCGTTTTTTATTGCTCAATGCGGAGGACATATCTGTTGTAGTTACTGACAGGTTCGCTGGTAAAGTTTCAGTAAATGCGAACTTTTTAATGACAAGATCGGATACGTCGATACCTGCTTGATAGGCAACCGGTTTAGGTGTGAGTGTGTAAGTCATCGTGACCGGAACGTTCTTGTCGACTTGGTTGTTAATTACATTAGAGGACAATGTCCGATTGACATCGATGTTAGCAGTAACTTTAACGATTTTAACTTGAATATCTTTGGTTACGATTGCACCGTACTTATCAGAAGCGGATATCGTTACGATCAAGTCGCCATCATTTGAAAGTGGATTGGCGAACGATTGAATGACCGTTTCACCTGTTGCTCTATCGATTGGCGCTTGTACAACTTTCGTTGTCCATGACGTCTTTCCTGTTTCTTTATACTTGAATGTAATCTGATGCGTAAGCGTATTGTCGTTCAGATCATAATCCTCTGCTGTGTAGCTTACAAGAATATCGCTATAGGTAGGGATAATCTTGTTGTTGCTCGCATATGCGATCGGAGCTTTCACATCAAGAATTGGTGCGTGATTCGATCCGATGAATGCCCGATACATCGTATTTACGAACAGTCGTTGCTCCCAATCTGGGAAGTTCGTATTCGTATGCCCTGTTCCGGAGTAGGTTACGTTGCCATAAGAGTAGGTGTAGTAGTGGTTCCAGCTGTCATCATTGTCCCGAGGGCCACCTGTAATGTTATACCATGGGATCAGCTTTTCATCCTCGAGGTTTAAACGGAAATACTGATTATGCGTCGTGTTAATTAGACTGCTTTCATTACTGATGTTGAAAGGAAAGCGCGTGAGCAGTCCTTCGTTGACCTTCTTCGTAGTTGTAGAAGTATTAGGTGCGGACAGACCCATGTTGGTTTTCGGATTAAGCTGTCCTGTTGAATCTTGGAAATAGGTAATCCACTCTTGTCTGCCATCATACACGGTATCGTGCGTGAACATAACGCTTTGTCCTGTTCCGATAAAATCCTTCACTTTTTGAGCAGCAGTGGCACTAATAGGTGCTTTGCTGTTGTATTCATCGACAAAGCCAAATATGAGCATGTCGTAATTACCATTCAAATTCAAATATCCAGTGTTATTAAATGTCGTGATGTCAGTAACCGTAATTGAAATCTGATAGTCGTCAGAGCTCAAGTATGCGGGTTTCATATTATTTGATTTCAGCAAACTGCTGCTGTCTCCGTTGTTCGGTAATACTTGCAGCACTTTGATAGGTGTCTTCTGATCTCGGAAGCGAATGACACCCGTCGCGATATCTTTATTGTTATTGGATTTGTCGACAAGTTCAAGCTTCCAATAATGGGCTCCTGAATAACCTTTAGGTAGACGGAACTCCAGCGTATTATTCGTAATGGAAGTAATAGGCTTACTGTATACGAGATGGTCGGCGCCAAATTTAATGACATTATCGATGCCAATGTATAAATTTGCGACTAGATTTCTTTGGTTAATGTTCGCTACGTTGTCGATGTTAAATTTGTAGCTGAGCGTATCTCCCGCATAGTATATCGAGCTTTGATTCACTAAATAATCGATAGGCTTGCTTGTTAAGTTCAATCGAGGTCGCATGATGTTATCGGCTGTCAGGTTTGTTCTGGCAAGGAAATTATTTTTATTAGCGAGATGAGTGTCGCCCACGATAATGACGTTGGGAGCAACTCCATTCGATTCAGGTACTCTGTTGCTATCAACTGAAGGGTTCGTTCCATTCTTTTTTACATAATTAAGCAGAGCGCTTTTTAAATTGCCCGCAACGTTCTGATAGAGTGCACCGTTACCCGTTGTCGTTGAAGAGCTATCGCGCTGGCTATATACGATAAATGGCAAACCGCGACTGATATAAGCATTGGTAAGCTCTCTGATTTTGAGATTTGTCATATCATTCTCTTTGGCAGTTGTGTTGTGGTCTCTTTCATTAGCCTGTACTTGGGTAGCATTATATACACCTTTTCCAATGTACACTGCATCATACTTACCATCGAGTTCATCTCTTAAGGCGATGAAGCGCTTCATCTTGATTGTGTCGATTATATAGGAGGGATTGCTAGAACTACCCAGTATACTTTGAAGATCTGATGTGCCTGACTCTGTAATTTCAAGAATACGAATTTCAGTTGTAGAAGTAGCTGCATAGCTCGTATTCAAATGGGTGGCAACCGGCTCAATTGTCAATATTAGTAGTGCTAAGATGAGCAGGATACTGATCTTATTTTGAAACCTATCAAACATCGCAATCCCTCCAAATGATATGAAAAAAGAAGTACTTAATACCTAGTATTATTTTACTAGAAGTGATATCCTTGTTCGTAACCTTAATTTACCATGAGTTGAGCATAAAGACTATAAGAATTTTGCGTCTAGCCGGGAAAATGTAGTGTTTTCTAAAGGAATTTCGATTAAATTCATCTAATAGTTACATTAGGACTAAAGATGTGGTAAATTCTATCTATGAGATTTACAATATATTAAATTGGGCAATATGGACTATATGCGGTATAGGTAAATTGATTTGACGAATAATGGAGTGAATTCGAATATGTCCATTGTAAAAAAGAGATTAGGAGATTTGCTTGTAGATAGTGGCATCATTTCAGATGAACAGCTACAAGAGGCGTTAGTCGAACAACGAAAAACAAAGCAAAAACTGGGAGACCACTTGATCTCACAAGGCTATATCACTGAACAACAATTAATAGAGGTGCTCGAGTTCCAGCTTGGCATTCCACATGTCAGTTTGTTCAAATATCAGATCGAGCCTTCAATCGTACATATTATTCCTGAAAGTCTAGCAAGAAGGCATCAAGCGATACCGTTGCAGAAAGATGGCAACAGATTGCTCGTTGCGATGGCCGATCCGCTTGACTACTTCGCAATAGAAGAATTAAGAATGACGACTGGATTCCGAATAGAACCGGCAATATCTAGTCGTGAGGAACTCCAGCGCGCCATTGCAAAGCACTATGGCTTGCAAGATTCAATGAGTCAACTGATGATTGACTTGCCTTCTCAGGAAGAAATTCAAGAAACAGAAATCACGAATGAGGATTCACCGATCGTTCGTCTCGTCAATCAGATGATTCAGCAGGCTGTTCAACTCAAAGTGTCCGACATTCACGTCGATCCAGGCGAAAACAATGTAGCCATTCGTTATCGGGTAGATGGTGTGCTACGTAATGAGAGGACTATTCCGAAGCAAATGCAAGGCTTTATTACAGCTAGATTAAAGATTATGGCTCGTTTGAACATTGCAGAAAGACGACTTCCTCAAGATGGAAGAATGAAGATGCAATTCGATATGAGGCAGATCGATGTGCGGGTTTCATCGTTGCCAACGATCCATGGAGAGAAAATCGTACTTCGTTTGCTCGATCTCAGTACAGGGGTTCAAGAAATTACTCGTTTAGGATTTCAACCGGCGAACTACGATCTCTTTAAGGAAATGATAGAACGTCCATACGGTATATTACTAATTACGGGTCCAACGGGAAGTGGAAAGACGACCACCTTATATTCTGCTCTTTCACATCTGAATAAAGACAGTGCCAACATCATTACAGTTGAAGATCCTGTTGAATATCAACTAGCCGGCATTAATCAAGTTCATATCAATCCTGCGATTGGCCTTACCTTCGCGACAGGATTGAGATCGATATTACGTCAAGATCCGAATATTGTTATGGTCGGGGAAATTCGTGATGCAGAAACAGCAGAAATCGCTGTACGTGCATCGTTAACCGGTCACCTCGTACTTTCAACCTTGCATACGAACGACGCAGCGAGTACGATCTCGCGGTTGCGAGATATGGGACTTGAACCCTATTTGCTAGCTTCGTCTTTGTTGGGCGTAGTTGCGCAACGACTCGTTCGACGAATTTGCCCCGATTGTAAAATAGCGCATGAGCCAACCGAGCAAGAGAAGCTTTTGCTTGCGAGTCGCGGGATTACCGTCGAAAAGCTCTATAAAGGTAAAGGGTGCGGAAACTGTAACCGTACGGGCTTCCGTGGTCGGGTGGCGATCCACGAAGTATTGAAAATTGATGACCAATTGCGAAAGCTAATCGATCATACTGCAACAGTTGATGATTTTCGAGATCGTGCAGTCGATCAAGGAATGATTCAATTGCTCGATGATGGGCTAGCCAAGGTCGTTCAAGGGATTACGACGATTCAGGAAGTCGTACGCGAAACAGTAGCTTATTAAGATAAGGGGGTGGAACGATGACGCAGCCGTTACAACAGATTGTAGGCTTACTCATTTCAGCGCACGAAGCGAAGGCATCGGATTTGCATCTAACGGTGGGCTCTGCACCGATGATGCGTGTACATGGTACATTACAACCGGTTGGTGAAGTGTTGCTGACAGCAGACGAAACGCTGTCTATGGTGAATGCCCTTCTTAGCGACGAACAACAGGAGAGATTTAACAAGATGGGTGAGATTGATTTCTCTTACGAACTGGAGGGGCAGTCACGCTATCGGGTAAACGCCTACAGACAGAGAGGGAGAGTTAGCGTCGCAGCGCGTACCATTCCTACACAGATACCTACATTAGAGCAGCTACAGCTACCAACCATATTGCGATCGTTAGCTCAGAAGCCACAAGGTCTCGTGCTCGTCACTGGACCGACAGGCAGTGGCAAATCTTCAACACTAGCTGCGATGATTGATTTCATCAATCGCAATGAGAAGAAACATATCGTTACTTTAGAAGATCCGATCGAGTATTTGCATAGCCACCAAGCTTCGATTATCGATCAGCGAGAAGTGGGAGCAGATACACTTAGCTTTGCGAATGGCTTACGAGCAGCATTAAGACAAGACCCCGACGTTATTCTAGTTGGTGAAATGCGAGATTTAGAGACGATTTCAGCCGCTGTTACTGCTGCGGAAACCGGACATCTCGTGTTTGCAACATTACATACGACAGATGCTCCGCAGACGATCGACCGGATCATTGATGCATTTCCTGGGCATCAGCAAGCGCAAATTCGTACCCAGCTCGCGGCAGTGCTTGTTGCAGTCATCTCGCAAAGATTGTTTCCACTTGCGAATGGAAGAGGGCGGGCGTGTGCAGCGGAAATAATGATTAATACGCCAGCTGTTGGAAACTTAATCCGAACGGAGAAAGTTCATCAAATTAAGAGCACGATGCAAACTGGACGTCAATACGGCATGATAACGTTGGAAATGGCCATTCAAGAGCTGCTTCAGACGGGCGCGATTAACGCTCAAGCTGCAAAAGCATACTTCGCAGAGGTGGGAGGATAATGGCAGATTTTCTATACCATGTGAAAAGCTCTTCCGGCAGGCAGTCCAAAGGCAAGCTCACTGCACGGGATAAAACGTCGGCGATGGAGATGCTTCGTAAACGCGGCCTTGTTGTGCTTTCGCTCGACGAGCATCGAACGACGTTCCTATCAACGGAAATATATATTGGTAATCCTGTAAAGCATCTGCATTTCATCATCTATTGCCGGCAGTTTGCTACCTTAATCCGCGCTGGGGTATCGATTGTCGAAGCGACCTCAATATTGGCCCATCAGACGGAAAGTAAACCTTTGCGCAAAGCGCTCCAAGATATCTATACCTCGTTGTTAAGAGGCGTATCGTTGTCCCAGTCTGTGACTGAGCATAAGCGAATATTCCCGCAGATGTTTACAAATATGATCCGCGCAGGTGAAGAAACTGGAGATTTGGAAGGTACACTGGAGAGGCTTGCGCTCTTCTTCGAGAAGCAGCATACGACGCGGGAGAAGATCAAATCTGCACTCACCTATCCAATGGTCGTCGGCACTTTAGCAATAGGCGCTGTCATCTATCTTCTTAATTTCGTTGTTCCACAATTTGTCGGTATGTTTCAATCGATGGATGCACAGCTTCCAACGGTCACGAAGATGGTGTTGGCATTAAGCGACAGTTTGCAAAATCAATGGTTCATCTGGGTGCTGATTCTCCTCCTTGTGATCGTGTTGTACCAAGTTGCAAAGCGATCGGAGAAAGGAAGCTATTGGATTGATTACTTCAAGCTCAAGGTTCCGATCTTCGGAAAGTTGAAACAGAAGGGCGCGATAGCGCAATTGTCCAGAACACTTTCCTCGCTCTATGCTAGTTCTGTTCCCGTGCTTCAATCGCTTTCGATTGTAGAAGAGGTGGTTGAAAACAAAGTCATCGGTAAATTTATTCGAATGTCAGCTGATTCGCTAAGGCAAGGTAATCCGCTATCCGAGCCGTTGAAAAGTGCGTGGGTATTTCCACCGCTCGTCACGCAGATGATCTCCATCGGTGAAGAGACGGGTTCGCTCGATATTATGCTTGCGAAGATTGCAGACTTTTACGAAATGGATGTCGAGAATACGGTTGACCGACTGAAGTCGCTACTGGAGCCTCTGCTTATCGTTTTTCTCGCAGCAATTGTAGGCACAATCGTTATGGCAATCATGATGCCGATGTTTACGCTTTATGGAAGTATGGGTTGATCGATCGCTTTGGACTACAGATAGCTTCGCAGATGATGTTCAAAGTGGCGTGAAATATTGCACAACCATCTATTAACTATTATTTGGAGGGGTTTAAATGAGAGCACACGTACTTAAAAGATTGAGTAAAGAACAGAAAGGTTTTACACTGATTGAGCTTTTGGCGGTTATCGTTATTCTTGGAATTATCGCTGCGATCGCGGTTCCTATGATTGGGAATATCATTGATAAGTCGAAGAAGGATTCGGATATTGCTGCTCTTAAACAAATTTATGATGCCTCTCGTCTCTATGTAACTACAGAAGCTAACGGGGATTTCAAGCCATCAACTACGACTGATTTAACAGTTAGTATTTCAGAACTTCAATCAAAAGGTTTTCTGGATGCTAGTATAGTTGTGCCGAGCACAAAAGACAAGATTTCTGGAGGAAATGTAGTTTTTCAACATAGCGATGGAGCGTTATTGTATATTTCGATTACTACCGGCAGCCCAACAGCTGTAACAAAGTATTATAAAGGCTCTGACATCATAGCTGGAAACAGAAATGCCGTGAGTCTGACATCTCCACCAACAACTCCATAATATATTCTAATTATTGAATTCATTCTTCACCCAAAAACAGGAACCGGACGGTCCGGTTCCTGTTTTAATGAAACTATCCGAAAGAAGTTATCTATGATGACGATAATGCTATTGATTTACTTTTTATGCTTAGGATTAATAATGGGCTCCTTCTTCAATGTTGTAGCGCTACGGATACCGAGGGGGTTATCGATCGTTCATCCGCCTTCGAGCTGTCCGGATTGCGGGACTCGACTTCGTGCGCGTGATCTGTTTCCTGTGTTCAGTTATTTGCTGACTAAGGGAAAATGCAGAGCTTGCGACGCTCGCGTATCTGGTTTATATCCGATTGGTGAAGCGTCAACGGGATTGTTGTTTGCCTGGGTTTATTGGAGATTTAATGATTCTATCCCTGAACTAATCGTTGGTATATTACTCATCTCGCTATGTGTTATTGTGACAATTACAGATTTGCGTTACATGCTAATACCAAATAAAATTTTACTCTTCTTTGCCCCTCTATTGCTTGTCTCAGTCCTCTATCAGACACAGCAGCCGATATGGAGCCATCTGCTAGGTGCATTGCTAGGTGGCGGGGTGCTTATGCTAGTTGTTTGGCTATCTCGCGGTGGGATGGGCATGGGCGATGTCAAGCTTCTTACGCTGTTCGGTTTCGTGGTTGGATTACCTCAAGTTATTCTAGTTCTACTCATAGCTAGCTTTGCAGGTGCTCTGATCGGTGCAGTCCTGCTTCTTACGAAGATGATAAAACGCAAACAACCAGTCCCTTTTGGTCCTTATTTAGCATTAGGTGTGCTGATCTCATATGGTTACGGTAACGATATCATTCAACAATATCTATCGATATTTTATTGATTGGAAGTGAAAATCATGCAGATTGGATCTAAGGCAATTTTAACCGGATTAGTCGTTAACCAGTCGGGCGTTCGATTGGCGAAGCTAAGGAAACGAAAAAAGTGGGAGCTGGAACGTACCAGTTATTTGCCGATCCCATCAGGGACGTTCGTTGATGATCAGATTGCCAATAAGGATAGTTTGGAAGAACAGATAACCGCATGGGTTGCGAGTGAACGTCTGAAAGGAACAACAGTAGTCATTTCCTGCCCCACTCAAAACGTCATTATTCGTCGGATGCACATTCCTAGCACAAATGTGAAGGAAATTGAGCAACTGCTCGCATTAGAAGTGGAAACGACGCTGCATCTCCCTTTTGAAGATCCGATCTACGATTATGTGACGCTAGATACGAATGATGATGGTACCTCATTGCTGGTGTTTGCAGTATCCAAACAATTGGTCAGTACATATGTAGATATACTCACTGATGCAGGACTAAAAGTTAAGGGAATCGATTTAACGGCTACTGCGCTTGCTCGAGCAATTGAAGCTCAGGAAAATACTACACTCGATGATACGATGTTGATTAGTCTGGATACGAGCAACATGGAAGTCTATATGTTTCATAAGGGATATCCAGTTTTCGTACGCTCGATTACTTTAGGAGAGCAACAAAATGTGTCTGGCAACCATCTTTCCGAGCAACAGCTTAGTGAGATGAGCGCGGAAATTTCACGGATGTTGAACTTCTATCAATTTAACATTCAGGAAGGTACCACTAGAATAATTGAAACGATCATTACAGGGTTCGAGGAAGGCAGTCAGCTATTGTTAGAACGACTTCCTCTATCGATTCCGGAAATGAACTTCCGCACGATTACTTTCAACTCGTTCGCCTCTGAAGATAAGGAAATACCTGATATTGACCTGTTTCGGGATGCAATCGGGTTATCATTACCGGCTCGATCGGATCGCCAAATCAATTTATTGCCTTCTACTGACGTAGAAATAAAGCGATTCCCACTCGTTGCAATGGTTCTATTCGTCGTATGGGCATGTTGCCTTGTTGCGATCTTATACACTTACAACAGCAAACAATCCGATCTTACTGATCAAAATCAATTACTACAGCAAGTGAAAGATGAGATTACATTATTAGAGAGTAAAATCGTCTCTCAGAATACAACTGTAGTTGTAGAGTACAATCCGATGGATGCCATTGATAAGATCAAACAATTTCGTCGCAATCCGGGTGATGTGCTTGAACAAATTAATGGAATATTGCCTCAAGGTGGAACGATTCGTACGATTAGCTATGGTATGAATCAAGTGTCATTGACGAGCTTGTTCAATAAACTGGACGATGTTTCTGATTTCTTGATCGAGCTTAAGCAATTGCCATTCGTGGAAGAAGTGAAGCTACAGATGATTTCTCGAGAAAATGCAGCTTTAATCGATGCATCTTCTAATTCGAGTGAAACGAACAATACGACTGAAAAACAGGTACAATTGGCAACCTTCTCCGTGCAATTAACTCAAACAGGGGAGGTCGATTCGAATGGCGCAGTGGCTCAATAAGAACCGACAGCTAGTTATTTTAGGATTAGTCCTTTTATTTTTAATATTAATGGTCCTATACGTATTTCTAATAAATCCGACAAGCGAAGAAATCGATAGCAAGAAGACCGAAATCCACAGCTTAGAGCAAAATCGTACGTTATACGAAAAGAAAATCGTTCAAAAACAGCAAGCAGGATCGGATTTCAATTCGAATGAAATTCAAAGTGCTATACCATTATGGGATAATACAGAGCAATTGTTATATGATCTCACGAAGATTGGTGAAGCTACCCACACTGAGTTTAGAAGCATTTCATTCGCCAGATCAGAAAACAATCAATTGCAGGGCATCATCGGTGGTGAAGCATCACAATACCCTTCTATTCGCGAGTTGAAAGCCTCGATTGTTCTCGATGGAACATATATCGATATTATGAATTGGATCGAATCGATGCAGCTTCTGCCACGGTTGATCGTCATTGATTCGTTCAGTCTTGAGAAGCCCGATGAAAGCAAAATGTCATTGCCGATTACAGTCATCATTAATTTCACGACGTATTTCGACAACTCCTATGCCGATAAAGTGGATGGAATATTGCTGCCATCAAAGTGATGCAGACTCAAGCATTAGCTTCGGAGAATAACTAACAATAAAATGAAAAAAATGTATTGACAGGGGGCTTAGCCCCCTGCTATATTTCTATTATTCCAACTAAACAGGTAAGAATAATATGCATACTAAGAATAGTTGAGAAATGATGAAATGATGGGGTGGAGAAACATGAAATCATTAAAGAACTTCAGGCTGTTAATTGTAGCGGTACTCACTATGTCTTTATTGGCAGCATGCGGATCGAACAATAACAGCAACAATGCAAGTCCTAGTAAAAGTGCATCAGCTAGTAAGGGTGGCGAAGCGAGCGGTGAGAGCTCACCTGCAGCTGAGCCTAGCAAAGTTCCAGATCCGATTGAGTTATTGAACGTTTCTTATGATCCAACTCGTGAACTATATGAGTCGTTTAACAAAAGCTTTGCAGCACATTGGAAAGAGACAACTGGTGGGGTGATAGAGATAAAGCAATCGCACGGGGGTTCAGGTAAGCAAGGCCGTGCGGTAATCGATGGACTAGAGGCAGATGTTGTAACATTGGCACTTGGCTACGATATTGACGCAATTGCGGAAGCGGGATTGATCGATCCGGATTGGCAAAAGGAGTTCGAACACAACAGTACGCCTTATACATCAACGATCGTATTCCTCGTTCGTAAAGGTAATCCAAAAGGGATTAATGACTGGGGCGATCTAATCAAGGATGGCATTCAAGTCATTACTCCTAATCCAAAGACTTCCGGAGGCGCACGTTGGAACTATCTCGCAGCATGGGGATATGCAACGAAGACACTCGGATATGATGAGGCTCAAACGCTTGATTTTCTGAAAAAATTGTTCCAAAACGTTCCGGTGCTCGATACAGGTGCTCGTGGTTCGACAACGACGTTTGTTGAGAAGGAAATCGGTGATGTACTGCTCGCATGGGAGAATGAAGCGTACTTGGCGCTCAAGGAATATGGAGATGCTTATGAAATTGTAACGCCTTCGATCAGTATTCTAGCTGAGCCACCTGTTGCGATCGTAGATAAGAATGTGGATAAGCATGGCACACGTGAAGCGGCTGAACAATATTTGAAATATTTGTACACCGAAGCCGGTCAAGAGGTTGCTGCACAAAACTACTATCGTCCACGTCTTCAATCGGTAGCCGATAAGTATAAAGATCAATTCGGACAACTGAACCTGTTGACCATCGATGGAGATTTCGGCGGTTGGAAAGAAGCTCAAGCTAAGCATTTTGCAGATAACGGGACATTTGATCAAATTTATACGCCGGGATCCTAACATAAGGGCCGGTAAAGGGGCTTAACGGTAACATGATTGGATCACGTAAACAAGATCGAGTATTACCAGGTTTAAATCTATCCTTAGGCTTTACAGTCTTGTATTTAAGCCTGATCGTACTGATTCCATTACTTGCGCTTGTCATGAAGTCGTTTGAGCTCTCTCTGGCTGAATGGTGGCAAACGATTACGAACGCTCGTGTACTCGCATCTTATAAGCTTAGCTTAATGACGTCATTAGTTGCAGCGCTCGTCAATCTCGTATTCGGGCTACTGATCGCTTGGGTACTCGTTCGTTATCGTTTTCCAGGAAAAAGAATTGTAGATGGACTGATTGATTTACCTTTTGCTTTACCTACTGCTGTTGCGGGCATTGCATTGACGACAATCTATGCGCCAAAGGGTTGGATCGGCTCGATGCTGGTCCCCCTAGGCATTAAAGTGGCGTATTCTCCGATTGGAATTACAATTGCACTGATTTTCATCGGAATCCCATTCGTCGTAAGAACGGTGCAGCCTGTATTGCAGGATTTAGAGGCAGACATGGAAGAAGCAGCAGCACTGCTTGGTTCCTATCGCTGGCGAACATTTCGTAAAGTAATTTTGCCTGAGTTAATTCCGCCACTATTAACGGGTTTTGCATTGGCATTCGCTCGTGGCATTGGAGAGTATGGCTCAGTCGTATTCATCTCCGGAAATATGCCGTTTAAGACGGAGATTGCACCGTTGCTCATTATTACGAAGCTGGAGCAATACCAATACAGTCAGGCGGCGGCTGTTGCTGTAGGACTATTATTGATTTCCTTCGTGCTCTTATCCGCCATTAATATATTGCAGAGATGGTCGAACAGACATCTACGCACTGTAACGAAGGGGGCGTAATCGAATGGCTGGCATTGTAACGAACATTAAATCAGGCAAACAAACGAAAGTTCGCCCGCACCTTACAGAATCGGTCGCTGTACGCTGGATATTGATTGGAATTGCACTATTATTCATCGTAGCGGTAATCATTTTACCTCTTGTTACAGTCGTTACTGAGTCGCTTCGCAAAGGATGGAGTGCATATGTAAGCGCCTTGTCTGATCCTGCTGCACTGTCGGCATTGAAGCTAACGCTAACCACCGCATTGATCGCGGTTCCACTCAATACGGTATTCGGTGTAGCTGCCGCTTGGGCGATTACGAAGTTTAAATTCCGAGGAAAAAATATTCTCATCACTTTAATTGATTTGCCATTCGCGGTATCCCCTGTCGTCAGTGGGCTCATCTATGTGCTGTTGTTTGGAGCGCAAGGTTATTTTGGACCCTGGCTGCAAGCACATGATATTCACATTATTTTCGCAACACCGGGTATTGTT
Source organism: Candidatus Cohnella colombiensis (assembly GCA_029203125.1). Lineage (GTDB taxonomy): Bacteria > Bacillota > Bacilli > Paenibacillales > Paenibacillaceae > Cohnella > Cohnella colombiensis. The sequence continues at coordinate 2,676,706 of CP119317.1, read as the reverse complement.
TTAGCAACGATGTTCGTGACCTTCCCATTCGTCGCACGCGAGTTGATTCCGATTATGGAAGCACAGGGCGTTCAGGACGAAGAGGCTGCTGTTAGTCTAGGTGCGCGGGGAAGGCGAGTGTTCTTTAAAGTAACCTTGCCAAATATAAAATGGGGATTGTTGTACGGGTTGATTCTGTGCAACGCGCGAGCGATGGGGGAGTTCGGTGCGGTATCCGTTGTGTCAGGGCACATTCGTGGAGAGACGAATACGCTGCCATTGCACATCGAAATTCTGTATAACGAATATCAGTATACGGCATCGTTCGCTGTGGCCTCGCTATTGATGGTACTCGCAGTCATTACATTAATTGCGAAATCGATAATCGAAAGTCGGATGAGTCGTGAGTTGGGGCGAGAGTAATGATGTATAGATATTGCATAAACATAATAAAAAACAACCCCGAGGGGTTGTTTTTGGTTTCCTTCATTAAACAATGATTACGAAATCATAAATTTAATTACAACTGCAGCGATAAACACTACGGCCATAAATCCAAACATAGCGCCAAAACCGACCACTAAGTCTTTGAAATCGTCGCGTGGCTCTTCGTTCACGTGCAAACGTGGATCAGTTACATTTTCCATGGTAGGCCTCCTGATACTTCAATAGTTCTAGTATACCCAACTTCACAATTTGTTGTAAAGATGCACTCGTGACAAGTTTGCGACATTGGAAAATGGAGGGAGGTGAGGAAACCCGAAATCGTATGTGTTATAATGGTGGAACAGATGTTCTGGCAATGAATAGTGCGAGTGATTTGAGGTGTAGGGATGGATCACGAAGTATCATCAGTTGAACGTGACGAAGCGATGGAGCATATACGAAATAAGCTGGCGCTGCTCCCTGATCAACCAGGCTGCTATCTCATGAAGAATAGAGATGGCCACATCATCTATGTGGGCAAAGCGAAGGTGCTGAAAAATCGCGTTCGTTCTTACTTTACTGGTAGCCATGATGGAAAGACGCAAAAGCTCGTAACCGAAATTCGTGACTTTGAATATATCGTAACGGCAAGTAATACGGAATCGCTTATTTTGGAATGCAACCTCATTAAAGAGCATCACCCAAGGTACAATGTACTTCTGAAGGACGATAAATCATTTCCTTATTTGAAAATAACGAATGAGAAGCATCCCAAGCTGGAAGTGACTCGCAGAGTCGTGAAGGATAAGGCGAAATATTTCGGCCCATACCCGAATGCGTTTGCCGCACAGCAGACGAAGAAGCTGCTCGATCGACTTTACCCGCTGCGCAAGTGCAATACGCTCCCAGACAAGGTGTGCTTGTACTATCACCTCGGACAATGTGTCGCACCATGCGAGTATCCGGTAGAGCCGTCTGTCTATGAAGAGATGATTACTGAGATTGCACGGTTTTTGAATGGCGGTCATACGGACATCAAGCGTGAGCTTAAGCGCAAAATGGAAGAGGCAGCAGAGGAATTAGCGTTCGAGCGTGCTCGGGAGTATCGAGATCAAATTACGGCGATAGATGCGCTCATGGAGAAGCAGACGATCAATTTGGCGGATGCAGTCGACCGCGATGTGTTCGGTTATGCAGTCGATAAGGGCTGGATGTGTGTACAAATTTTATATATGCGTGCGGGAAAAATGATTCAGCGTCATGTTTCGGTATTTCCGTATTATGGCGAAGAGTATGAGGACTTCCTTAGCTATGTTACCCAATATTACAGCGATAATCCTGCGCTTCCGCGTGAGATGCTCCTTCCGATAGCTCCTTCGGAGGAAGTTGTTCAAGCTGATGCGGATGAAGCTCACGTGGATCAGGATGAAGAGAAATTGTCTGCTGAGCAATCGGATGATGAGGATCATGCTCAATCAGAAGTCGGCGATACCTTGAGGAGCTGGCTCAAGATCAAAGTTGCGGTTCCGCAGCGTGGGACGAAGCGCCAGCTCGTAGCGATGGCATGCGATAATGCGCGGGTGGCGTTGGAGGAGAAGTTCCGCTTAATTGAGCGGGATGAAGCGCGGAGTGTGAAGGCGTCAGAAGGCTTGGCGGACGTACTTGGTATACCGTCTGCCCATCGCATTGAGGCGTTTGATAATTCGAACATTCAAGGTGCGTCACCTGTATCTGCGATGGTCGTATTTACGGACGGAAAGCCGGATAAGAAAGAATACCGCAAGTATAATGTGCGCACAGTGCAAGGACCGGACGATTACGAGACGATGCGTGAAGTTGTCCGAAGACGATATGAGCGTGTGCTTAAGGATGGACTTGTGCTACCGAATCTAATCGTAGTCGATGGAGGAAAGGGACATATTGCATCGGTTGTCGACGTTCTCGTCAACGAGCTGGGGCTAGATGTGCCAGTGTGCGGATTAGCGAAAGACGCCAAGCACCGCACATCTGAGCTATTGATCGGCGATCCTGCAGAGATCGTTCCATTGAAGCGGGACAGTCAAGAATTTTACTTGCTGCAACGCATTCAAGAAGAGGTTCACCGCTTTGCAATTACGTTTCATCGGGAGAAACGCGCAAAGTCGATGGTTGCTTCCAAACTCGACAGTATTGCAGGCATCGGTGAGAAGCGACGTAAGCAGCTACTGAAGCATTTTGGTTCATTGAAAGCCATCAAAGAAGCAGCCGTTGAGGACTTCAAGGCAGTATCCATCGGCGAAGCATTAGCAACGCGAATTCTCGAAGCTTTAAAAGAAGACTAAGACTCCAGCAATGGAGTCTTAGTCTTTTTGCTGAATAAACAGGTGCTATATAGAAGCTTGTCTAGAACGCCATACGCCATGCAGGAGCCAGATTGCGATTCCTACGAGTGCGGGCATGAACAGACTGAATACGCCACTGTAGAAGCTACCAGGCATTCCATCGAACATGAGCTGTACGCCCATTAGAATTGCATCCAATGTTACGTGAGCGAAGATGACCGTAATGAGTCCGAATCGTAGCATGAACCAACCGAACAGCAATGCGAGTATGACGAGCTCGATGAGACGCGTGTACACGGGATAGACAGCATACCCGACATGACCGAGTGCCCATAAGAGCCCTGGCGGGACCATAGCAATGAAGGTGATTGTGCGCAATCCCTGCTCAGATGGCGTACGCCTGAACACGAGCTTAACACCGCCAATGAGCCAACGCCGGAATAGCGCAATGCCGAAGAAGCGACTTTGCAATTCTTCTGATATTCCTGCACACCAAGCTAACAGAGGGAGCAACCAAGGAAGTGTCATGTTGTAAGTCGATTGGGAGGCATCTGATGCGCCGAACGAGCCGATGGATAAGCTCAACACGAGCAGCAGCACCGATTGTGCGCCGAGTAGAATGAAAGCCAACATGTAGCCATCTTTCATGTTTTGCAGCACGGTTGCACCATAGTTCGACTCTCGCCAGCGGGGCCATAAAGTTCGTCCCATTGACTTCCATAAACCATCTCCCGCCACTGACGAGAAATAGGTAAGTAGCGCCATCGCAATATAGATCACGATGCTCACTTGAAGAACCCCTTTTACCGCATCGTCATTCACAAGTGAACCCGGCAAAATCATTTCAGCGCGATTGCCTGGTAGCCATGTGTACGCGACAACCAAATAAAGGACGAGGAATAGAGCCGATAAGAACAGACCACGCTTATAGGTGCTAAATCCACTGTAGGACCCCGCATAGACGATCGCACAGAAGATGAGGATGATGTGAGGCACTATGTATCCGTATTTAGAAAGTTGAAAAGCAATGGAATGCTGCTCCTTCAAATAATTCGTGAACGATTCTGGCAGGTCGATTCCATATGTGATCGCGCCCCGCTGCCAAGATGCAATTTGCTCTCCGTCCATCGGAAGCCTAACATTAACCCACACATTCGCCTCAGCAAGGTTGGATTGCTGTGCCGTAAACTTCACTGAACCATCTTCAAGTGCACTAGCATGCCATTGACTCGTTGATGGCAATAGCCCCCACGTCCTCACAAAGTCTGTTGCTGAGGAGACAAGTTGTTCTCCACTTAATGGTGAGGATGTTTGTCTCGACCCGCCGAGACTTTCCCAAGCGGTCAGATCACCAGTTGCCATATGAAGGTATAGACGCAAAGTTTCCTGCGTGCTGTCATTTAACAGGAGGTCAACAGCATATGCGTCTGTTGGTTGTGTAAGTTCAAACTTGTCGTCATAGACGTTGAGTAGCTCGTTTTTCGACAGATAGCCAGTCGCTGCACTGTTTGAAATGTGGGTTACATTCGCACGTACGACGTTGTGTCTATGTATACCAAATTGTGATTCTGCAAGCTCATAAGCTCTATTTTCCACTTCTGAACGAGTTAATGTAGATGCTGAATTGATCGTGAAAAACTGCCCGGATATCGGAAAAACCTGAAGTAGTAAGAAGAGGATAAACCCGACTGTGGCTACCCATAACCAACGATTTTGCAGTCGAACTTTATTCATTGATGACATTGTGAGCACTCCTTCTAATCGTCTTTCAATTGCTCGTACTTGAGTATCTCGTATTTTCCATGAAAATGAAAGGAATAAGGGGATTAATCACGTTAAGTTGTCATTAGAGTGTAGTTTGTCAGTTTTTTTGATGTTGTCGCCGTTACAGGGAAAGAATATAATGCGTTCATATGTAATGATGATAAGGAGGGGCCTGCTTGTTTAGAAAGCCCATTCAATGGATAGTCTCATCTCCTCCTAGAATTTTGTTGCTTGGTTTTGGAGCGACGATCTTAATCGGAGCATGGCTTTTGTCATTGCCATTCGCGTCGCGTGACGAATATTCCATTTCGTTTCTCGATGCTTTATTTACATCAACCTCAGCAGCTTGCGTAACGGGACTATCATTGTTCGATACGGGAGCAGTGTGGACAACCTATGGTCAATGGGTTATTTTGTTGCTCGTCCAAGTCGGTGGAATTGGTTTCATGACGATGGCGACGCTGTTCGCATTGATTTTACGTAGAAGGATTTCGCTCAAAGAAAGGCTAATTTTACAGCAATCGCTTAATCAAGGCAGTATTGAAGGCGTGGTGCGACTTGTCCGCAAAGTCATCTTGTATGCATTGGCGATTGAGCTTGCGGGTACTTTGCTTTACACAGCGAGATTCATGGTCGATATGAATATTGGTGAAGCATTGTATCAAGGTATGTTTCATTCAATTTCAATATTCAACAATGCAGGCTTTAACATCGTTGGCGGTGCAGATAGCTTCGCTATGTATTCAGACGATCTGTACATGAATATGGTAACTGCCCTATTAATTATTCTTGGTGGCTTTGGATTTGTTGTACTTGCAGATTTATTCGATTTTAAGAGACGGCGGAACAGAAAATTTTCATTACATACGAAAGTAGTTCTTACTGTCAGTGCGTCATTGATTGTGTTCGGGACAGTCGTCATTTTTATTTTCGAATATTCGAATATGCACTCGACCGGGGGTAGTAGCATATGGGAAAAGGCACTCGTTGCTTTCTTCCAATCGGTAACCACGAGATCAGGCGGAGTTTCCACAGTGGATATAAGTGAGCTTCGTCAAGCGACACAATTTTTCATGGTCATCTTAATGTTCATCGGCGCATCGCCCGGTTCGACGGGTGGCGGGATTAAGACGACGACATTCGCGGTTCTCGTTGCTGCGGTGCTTACGATGATGCGGGGCAAAGAAGACGTTGTTTTATTCAGATTGCGGCTAGCACAGGAACGGGTGTATAAAGCGGTTACGGTCACCTTGTTCTGTATTGGAATCGTAATGGTCGGGACGATGGTGCTTTGTACAACAGAGAAAGCAGGCTTTTTGACAAATATGTTTGAAGCGACTTCAGCCTTTGGTACAGTTGGATTGTCGATGGGACTGACGAGTCAACTAACGGTTGCAGGGAAAATTACGATTATTTGTCTCATGTTTATTGGTCGGCTAGGTCCACTCACGTTAACCTATGCTTTAGGTCCGAGAACAGGACGCGCGCTTTATCGGCACGCGGAAGGTAAGATTATTATCGGTTAATGATGGGGAAGGTGTAGTTGTATGCTCCGACGAGCAGCGCGTTCTTTTGTTTCATCACCACCACAAATTTTGATGCTAGGCTTTTTTGTAATTATTTTGTTAGGCTCTTGTTTACTGATGCTCCCATTCGCCCATGTGGCAGAAAAACCACCCCATGTTATTGATGCGTTGTTTACAGCTGCTTCGGCAACGAGTGTTACTGGACTTGCCGTCGTAGATACGGGCACATACTGGACTACCGCAGGCCAGGTGATCATCCTAGTCATGATACAAATAGGTGGACTAGGTTTTATGACAGTGGCAACGTTATTCGCCATCTTCCTCAAACGAAAAATATCGCTGCGCGAAAAGCTCGTACTTCAACAGGCACTTAACCAAACGAGTATGGAAGGCATCGTCCGGCTCGTTCGCAGAGTGCTACTTTACGCGTTCGTTATTGAAGGTGTCGGTGCAGCTTTATTTTCGATCCGGTTCATGTTTGACATGCCGTTAGGAACTGCAATTTATCGTGGTGTTTTTCATAGTATTTCTCTCTTTAATAATGCTGGCTTTGACATTATGGGAAATTACCGTAGTTTAGTAGATTACGTGGGAGATCCAGTTATTAATATTGTGGCGATGTTGCTCATTATATTGGGTGGATTGGGATTCGTTGTACTTGCCGATTTAGTAGATTGGCGCAAACCACATTGGAAGCTCTCCTTACATTCGAAGGTCGTACTCACGACAACTGGACTTTTAATTGTAGGGGGCGCTGTATTTATTTTGTTGCTTGAATATACGAATGAAGCAACGCTCGGTTCGCTAAATTTCGGTGAGAAGCTTCTAGCTTCATTCATGCAATCCGTGTCACCACGCACAGCGGGGGTTAATTCAATAGACATCGGTAGTCTTAGGCAAGCAACACAATTAATCATAATCGTTTTGATGTTTATCGGTACTTCTCCCGGGTCCACTGGAGGCGGAATTAAGACGACGACTTTCGCAGTGTTGATCGGTTCTTTCATTACGATGTTACGTGGCAAAGAAGATGTTATCTTTTTCCGCAGACGTCTAGCGGATGAGAGAGTGTACAAAGCGTTGACCATTACATTGCTTTCCTTCACACTGGTGACGCTGGCTACGATGATCTTATCCACGACTGAAGATCATCATTTTCTAATGTTATTGTTTGAAGTAACTTCTGCCTTTGGTACAGTTGGTCTTACTACGGGATTAACCGTTCAGCTCACTTTCGCGGGAAAGATCATCATTATTTTTTTGATGTTTATTGGTCGAGTCGGTGTGCTCACACTGACGTTTACAGTAGGGAGCAAGCAGGAGAAGGTGCTACATCGGGAAGCAGAAGGTAAGATTATTCTAGGATAGTATGAGATATTGCCCAATGGTTCAGGCTAATGGAGAGATTGTTCTCTTGAGGTGATGAATCGTGGTACGCTGGTATGGAGTGAGGATGATCGTGATGATGTTGCTTATGAGTGTTGCTGTGGCAATGGGTCAAGGCGAGAGCGAAGTGAGTGCAACGATGATAACGCCAACGAAGATACCATGGACGCAGCTAGAGAATGAATACGAAGGGGTGTTCTATCTATCTGCTTCGCGTGAAGTACGCAAAGTTGCCTTAACGTTCGATGATATTCCTGCCTCGCGTGTGACGCCGCAAATTCTTGATGTACTGAAGGAGAAGAACGTCCACTCGACGTTTTTCGCAGTTGGCTCACGTTCTTTGAAACATCATAAACTATTGCAACGAATACACAGCGAAGGGCATGCAGTGGGGAATCATTCCTACAACCATCCGGACTTTTCGAAAATGACACTGGCTGAGTTTCAGGGGCAAATTAAGCGGACGGAGCGCATTATAGAGAAGACGATCGGATTTAAGCCGAGGCTTATCCGACCTCCCTATGGAGAAGTGTTGCCCGAGCAGCTAGAATGGGCACGTAAAGCAGGGTATGCTGTTGTAAATTGGGATGTTGATTCACAGGATTGGCGTCAACTGAGCGCGGATGAAATATTCAACAATGTGACACGTAGCGTACGTCCTGGATCAGTCATCTTGTTGCATGCAGGAGGCGGGGCAGGTCAATCGCTGAAAGGGACCGTTGAGGCATTACCGCGTATAATCGATTGGCTGCGAGACAACCATTATGAGCCTGTAAAGTTAACAGAGCTGCTAAATATTCCTGAAATATTCGACAATGAGAAACCCTCTCCGAACTAATGCGAAACGCATAGGAGAGGGTTGAGCATGTTTTATTCGAGGATGTAGACTTTGACGTACTGAATACCGAATTTATTGACGAATGCAGGTGAGCCTGGGACGAAAATATCTATTCGATTGCCTTTAATGGCACTGCCAGAATCCGTCGCTGTACCCATCATTCCTCCAGTAGGTAAACCGTTAAAGTCGTAACCTACGATATAGAGCTTGGAGTGAAAGGGAATGATCGATGGGTCGACAGCAATCGTTCCGAGTTTGAGCCGGTTGCCAAAGTAGTCAATCGGACCCCAGCCGTTCTCTTCGTCAGCGTCGGAATATGCTGTTGCTTTAATATTCAGCACTTTACGATAGGCTAGCGACTCACCAGCTATTGTTGTAATGGATTGATCGCTGATCGAGGGAGCGTTTGCTGCGAGGCTTTTTGTCTGTACAATGCCCAGCTTTGCTGCAATTTTTTTGGCTTTGGCGGCGTCACCACCGTTCGGCAAGTTAATTGAAATTCCTTCATACACATTCAATGGATCGATCTCTGGATTGGCATTCATGAGCTGTTGTAACGGAATTTCGAATTTTTGTGCGATAACCCATAACGTATCTGTAGAATTCGCTTTATAAGGTGTCGCTGCATGAGCAGTCAAGGTGGGTAGCAATAGTGCGCCGCCGAGTGTGAACATCGTTGCTCGCTTACTGATTTTACTCCAGATGTGGTTCATGCTGTGTAACCTCCTTCGAACCAAACAATGGTTATACCGTCCATAGGATGGCAATTGTTTGTCGTTGTATACGAGGTTATCACAATTTGCGAACGGCAATAAACCGGTAAATTTCGGAAATTGCTGTTCAGTACAAGTCACATTAACTCTTTCGGTAGGTTGTAATTACGGCGAAAATGAGCTGTTGTTTCCTCGATAAGATACCTTGTAGCAGGTGCCAGCCAAGCGAGATCGCCATGGATCAATGAAGTTGTTCGCTTCGCATCTGAGAGTTCTTTAATGTGAACAATGTACAAATCGTTATCGATCAGCAATTGCTCGCGCAAGTAAGATTGTGGCAACAATGAACCCGCTCGACAAGCAGATAATAATCGGATGATTGCCTCGAAAGAGTCAATCTCCATGCGCACATCTGGCTTTAAATGATATTTGCGGAAGAACTCATCCGTCATCGTTCGGTACCACGTTCCCGGAGCGAAAACAATCATCGGTAAACCGTTCAAATCGGTCAACTCCAAATGAGATCTTTCTAATATATAGTGTGTACGTGGAAGGACAAGAATGAGCTGGTCATCGAATAGGGGCAAACTCGTAATTACAGGATCATATTTAATGGATGAAGAGACAAGCCCGAAATCGACTTTGCGTTCCTTTACGAGAGTCGTAATTTCGTGAGATTTTCCGGTAATTGCTTTGATTTCTAGATGAGGGTGCTTATCCGTCATCACTTTAATAAGCTCGGGAAGTGTCGATTGAAGTGTCGTTAAGCTTGCTCCAATTGTAGCTACTGGTGCTTCGGACGACTTATATGCGTTTAGCTTCTGCAAATAGCTACCATGAAACCGTCTAAGCTCTAACGAGAACTCATAAGTCAGCTGTCCTGCAGCTGTAAGTTCAAGTCGCTTGCCGACCCGACGGAAAAGATCAACGCCAAGCTCAGCCTCTAGTCGAGCGATGCGTCGCGAAAGCGCAGGCTGAGACACATTAAGCTGCTCTGCTGCTTTGTTCAGACTTGTCTGCTCTACGATTGTTGCGAAGAGTCGTATATCATCCAACATCATTTGCACCTCATTCGTTATGCACTTTTGTTATAACCACTAATAAAAAATAAGCAGTTCCATTATAAGCGAAAATAGGGTAACCTTAAAGACGGTAACTTTTTGTGACAAATGTTATAATACAAAGATTAAAGTTGAATCGCGTAGGTGCGAAAGGAGAACGTAGACACATATGAAGGGGAATTCTTACTTACCGCGCAAGCTTCATTCGTTGCTAGGTGTCATTCCGCTTGGACTGTTTTTAGCTGAGCATGCATTGACCAACTTCACAGCATACGAAGGTGGAGTGGAAGGCTTTAAAAGTGCAATTGATCTACTAAATAGCTTACCACTTGTATGGGTAATCGAGTTGTTTGTGATTTGGTTGCCGATTTTATTCCATGGGGTATATGGTTTGTACATCGCCTATCAATCGGATCTTAATATGGGCAGATTTCAATATCGTCGCAACTGGGCATTCGCACTGCAAAGGATTACGGGTGTTATCACATTCATCTTCGTGGCATGGCACGTTTATGAGACGCGGGTGCAAATTGCCTTAGGAAATGTAGCGCATGAAGATTTAGGGGCTCATATGAATCAAATCTTCAGTAGCCCACTAACGACAGCGTTTTACGCTGTTGGTGTCATCGCAGCTTCGTTCCACTTCGCGAATGGGATTTGGGCGTTCCTCGTTAGCTGGGGAATTACAGTTGGACCACGCTCACAGAAGGTTTCAGCAAATATTTGCACGGTCATCTTCGTTATTATTACTGTACTGTTCTTGTTGTCTCTGTTCGCAATGCGTAGCGATGAATTCGCAACGGCTGCTGTAGCGACATTAAGCTCAGTAGCAGCTAGCTAGTGGGAGGAGAACTTACACAATGGCGACTCAAAAAGTAATTGTCGTAGGCGGAGGACTTGCGGGTCTGATGGCGACGATTAAAGCAGCAGAAGCGGGAGCGAACGTTGAACTATTCTCGGTCGTACCTGTTAAACGTTCACACTCGGTTTGCGCGCAAGGCGGAATTAATGGTGCTGTAAATACAAAAGGCGAAGGCGATTCTCCTTGGGAGCACTTTGATGATACGGTATATGGTGGCGACTTCCTAGCAAACCAGCCTCCAGTTAAGGCAATGTGTGAAGCGGCGCCTGGAATTATTCACTTAATGGACCGGATGGGCGTTATGTTTAGCCGGACGTCAGAAGGTTTGCTCGACTTCCGCAGATTCGGTGGAACACAATATCACCGTACAGCATTCGCAGGAGCGACGACGGGTCAACAATTGCTATACGCATTGGATGAGCAAGTGCGTCGTTGGGAAGTTGAAGGACTTGTACAAAAGTACGAGCATTGGGAATTTACTTCTGTCGTCATCGATGACGATGGTGTTTGCCGTGGAATTACAGCACAAAATTTGCGTTCTATGGAGACGGTTACGTTCCGTGGAGATGCAGTTATTATGGCATCAGGCGGTCCTGGTATTATTTTCGGAAAAACAACGAACTCGGTCATTAATACAGGTACAGCGGCGAGTGCGGTGTATCAGCAAGGTGTTTATTATGCGAACGGTGAATTTATTCAAATTCATCCAACAGCGATTCCAGGCGATGATAAGCTACGCCTAATGAGTGAATCTGCGCGTGGTGAGGGCGGACGCATCTGGACCTATGATAAGGATGGTAAGCCATGGTACTTCCTTGAAGAGAAGTATCCAGCGTACGGCAACCTTGTACCTCGCGATATCGCAACGCGCGAAATCTTCGACGTGTGTGTAAATCAGAAGCTTGGAATTAACGGCGAGAATATGGTTTACCTTGATCTGTCGCATAAAGATCCTAAGGAGCTGGATGTTAAGCTCGGTGGAATCATCGAAATATATGAGAAGTTTATGGGTGACGATCCGCGGAAAATTCCAATGAAGATCTTCCCAGCCGTACATTACTCGATGGGTGGACTATGGGTTGACTACAACCAGATGACGAATATTCCTGGCTTATTCGCTTGCGGGGAATGCGATTATCAATATCATGGCGCGAATCGTCTCGGTGCCAATTCACTACTGTCTGCGATCTATGGCGGGATGGTTACTGGGCCGAAAGCGATTGAGTATTTAAAGGGCTTGAAGAAATTTGCTGCTGATCTTCCGGATGAAGTATTCGAACGTGAGCGTAAGAAGCAAGCAGATAAGTATGAAGCGATCTTGAAAATGGACGGCTCAGAAAATGCTTATGTCATTCACCGTGAGTTGGGTGAATGGATGACGAACAACATGACGGTCGTTCGTCATAACGATAAGCTAGAGCAAACGATCGCAAAAATTAAAGAACTGAAGCAACGTTACAACAATATTAACATTAACGATACATCTCGTTGGAACAATTCAGGCGTCGCATTTACAAGACAGCTATGGAACATGCTGGAGCTAGCAGAAGCGATGACCGTAGGTGCTCTTATGCGGAACGAAAGCCGCGGTGCGCACTATAAGCCGGAATTCCCTGAGCGTGACGATGATAACTTCTTGAAGACTACGAAGGCCAAATGGACACCTAGTGGTCCAGAAATTTCCTACGAGGAAGTCGATTGCTCTTTGATTGAACCACGTAAACGTGATTATTCTACGAACAAGAAGAAGGAGGGCTAACAAATGGCGGAAACGAAAAAAGCTCAACGGACCGTAAAGTTCGTCATTACGCGGCGTGAACGACCAGAAGCCTCCTCGTACACTGAGGAATTTGAAGTTCCTTATCGTCCGAACATGAATGTGATTAGTGCGTTGATGGAAATTCAACGTAACCCTGTTAAAGCGGACGGCGAGAAGACTGCACCTGTGTGCTGGGAATCCAACTGCTTAGAGGAAGTATGTGGCGCCTGCTCCATGGTTATTAATGGTAAGCCACGCCAGGCATGCTCAGCGCTTATCGATAAACTAGAGCAACCGATTCGGTTAGAACCGATGTCTACGTTCCCTGTCGTGCGGGATCTTGTCATTAACCGCGAGCGGATGTTCAACGCCCTTAAGAAAGTGAAGGCATGGATTCCAATTGACGGTACGTACGATCTGGGGCCTGGCCCGCGTCTTGCGGAGTCAAAGCGTCAATGGGCGTATGAATTGTCCAAATGTATGACTTGTGGCGTATGTCTTGAGGCTTGTCCGAACGTAAACGACCGGAATAGCTTCATCGGACCTGCTTCGATTTCACAAGTGCGTCTGTTCAACACTCATCCAACGGGTGAGATGAACAAGCATGAGCGTCTCGACGCATTGATGGAGGAAGGCGGCATTGAAGGTTGCGGAAACTCGCAAAACTGTGTCCGTTCTTGTCCGAAAGGTATTCCGTTGACCACTTCGATCGCAGCGATGAACAAAGAAACGACGAAGCACTTATTCAAAAAGTGGCTTAGTGTATAATATTTAATTTCCGTGGGTCCTAGCTCGCTTATGCCAACAGGTGTAAGGGGCTGGGGCTTTTTTGGTGCGAATTGATGGACAGCGGGAACATCTACATCGACCGGAAATTCGCTACTGCAATATCCCTCTCGCTCAGTTAGTGTGCCGACACGCAACCCGCCACCCGCAACCCGCAACCCGCCACCCGCAACCCGCAACCCGCCACCAGCAAACCGCCACCCGCCACCCGCCACCAGCAAACCGCCACCCGCCACCAGCAAACCGCAAACCGCAACCCGCAAACCGCAAACCGCAAACCGCAAACCGCAAACCGCAAACCGCAAACGGCAAACCGCAAACCGCAAACGGCAAACAAACCAACCAACCAACCAACCAACCAACCAACCAACCAACCAACCAACCAACCAACCAACCAACCAACCAACCAACCAACCAACCAACCAACCAACCAACCAACCAACCAACCAACCAACCAACCAACCAACCAACCAACCAACCAACCAACCAACCAACCAACTTTAACAAACAGTACTCTCTGATTTTGCGAGACTGCGAATAAAAATAGGTGCAAATCTGCACTTATTTCTCGAATTTACAGGCGAAAATTCAAATTAAGGCCAGATATGCACTTAATAGCTGCTTAAAGATCTAAAATAAGGAGAATCGTCAAATATAACGCCATATATGGACTTATTTCTGAATTTGAGCAGATTTCGAGTGAAATAACGCCAGATCTGCACTTATTTTCTCAATAGCACCTAAACCACCCAAACCACCCAAACCACCCAAACCACCCAAACCACCCAAACCACCCAAACCACCCAAACCGCCCAAACCGCCCAAACCGCCCAAACCGTGCGTATTGCAGGGAATCATACTTTGTCTTGAGGTACAACGTACTTGATGATCCGTGACTGTTTCTCCCCTTTTATGGCGATCAATTGTTTGTGTTCTACAAGGCTATGTAACAACTTAGCAGCTTGTCGTCGATCCATCTGCAAATGTTGTACAACGTCGATTAGTCTAACAGAACCAGCACGATGGTATGCTAGACGTATGATTTCATTTTCAGCGAGACTATTGATCGTTAGAGAGGTTGTACGGGGCACAAATTGATTTACAATCATTCGGAGAAGTGTAAGGCTTAGCTCCGGTCTGTTCGCAATATCATCATATGGAAAAGAGATCACTTGGTAGCCCATACCTAAATTGAACAATTCGCGATTGAGTTCACGGCAGTAACCATCACGATCAAGGTCGCGGACATGATAGGAGTAGCTTTTGATTTCGATTAACATTCGGTGATTCCCAGGGGGAAGCCATGCAAAATCTGCAAAATAGGAACGACCGCGCCAATCCATTATTTCGTACTCAGGATGCAAGTAATCCAGGTTACCCACGAGTTTCCACCAAACGTTACTTAAAAACAACTTCTCCCCATGGTAGTTTCGCGATAACAATCGTCCGCGCCTTTCTCCGTTACTATCAGCAATATGTTGCTCCATAAACTTTTGATAGGCCATTTCGAAATTCATACAAACAACTCCCTCGATAAAATAAAAAAAGAACGCCCTGCCCCTGAGTGAGGGGGATAGGACGTTCTTCGTCTATTGTTCAAGTATACAGCCAGCACGGGATATTCACAATTGCAAGGATGCTTATAATTCAGCTCTTTGTCGAAGCAGCGACACCTTCGAAATACTCTTCAAGCGTAACGCCTTGCTTCATAATTTCTTTAGCCGTGTCGATACCGACGTAACGCACGTGCCATGGCTCGTACATGTAGCCTGTAATATCTTCTTTATCCTTCATATAACGGATGATAAATCCGTGTTCGGCAGCGTGCTCGCTTAGCCACTTGCCTTCCTTCGTTTCTCCGTAGCTTTGATCGAGGTCATAGGAGACGCTTGCACTTGATACATCCATCGCAAGCCCTGTCTGATGCTCGCTCTGACCTGGGCGTGCGCTATATCGCGCTGCGGCTTTCTCGCCGTCCTTGTTCACATAGTTGGCAAATAATGATTTCTGTGTCGCGTATGAACGATACCCAGATACCGCCTTGAGTTCAATCTTATCCTCTTTAGCAGCAGCGAATAAAGATTCTAACGCCTTAGCAGCTTCTTTGCGCATTTGCTTCTTCGGATTGTCACCGGAGAAGGAGAATTCTACATCAGGAATGACAAGATCTGAAGGAACATAATCGGAAGGGAGATTACGCTGTTTATTAACTACGACGAGCGTGCTTGTTGAATTTGTTACAACTGCGAGACCATCGCTGTTACTGCTTACTGTTTTCGATGGTAAGTTGTCTATAAGATTTGATGAGAATGCAGGAGTCTCGTTTGAATTCGATGGCTCTGAGCTAGGCTCTGCTGGCGAATTTGATTCACTTGGTTCAGGCGAGCTAGATGGAGACGTAGTTGGAGACGCAGTCTCCATTGGCTGTGAGCTAGATGGTTCTGCACTCGGCGAGGTAGTATTACTCGGCGATGAAGAACTAGTTGCCCCGCTTGCCTGCACGTTGCTAGGTTTCACCTCGTCTGATGAGAGGACTATTTTTCCCAAGAAAATTAACAGAGCTATAGTACAAATGATAATGAACAAGTATGACTTTTTCATGAAAAACTTCCTTTCAAGCTGCTCTACTCTAGAATCTCGTAACAACCACTTATTGTACGCTGTTATTTACTCGAAATAAAGCTTTACGTTAATCAAACGAAGACCATCTTTTGTAAAATAGGTCGAATCTCCCGATTTTTTTGTTGAATATGCAGGAGAATTGTATGATAATGTCAAAAGATAAAGGGTAGCGCTTCTGCCCAAGCGAGCAAAGTTGAAAATGTGACAAGATAATAGGGGGAACTTGATGAATACGAAGCGTCGTTTGATAGGGTCATTAAGAATTCAAATTATAGTGATAATGTTAATCGTTCTTTTTGTTCCATTAGGCTCGGTCGGCTTATGGTATACGAATACGTTAAGCGACGATATGGCAAGTATTGAACAATCGCATGCTATGGAGACGAGCGGTGCAGCACATCGGCTCGTTGATCAGCTAGGAGAACAACTGCTCAGTACGACAGTGACGAATACGAAATGGAATGATTTTCGACTTGCGGTCATGAACAACGATCTCGAGTGGATCGAAGGCAATGTTAATGTTGCATATGATATTATTCCCAATATCTCATTCATCGTGACGGCAGATTACAATGGGAACATCATCTCACAAGTGGGGGATTTAGAGGAATATAGCAAGAAGCTGCCTGATCTGATGTTGTTAGATAAGCTTAAGCAAGAAGTAGATATCCACGGGATGATTGAAACCTCAGAGGGCTTAGCAATTATTGCAGCGTCGCAAATAACAGATGAAAAAAGTGTAGAGCCATCACCAGGGTTATTGATTTTCGGTAGATTAATTGATGACGAGGCTATGGTAAGTGTCGGTGCGTTGCTTAATGCTGAAATGGCTTTGCAATCGAGCAAAGGTCAGCGGTTAAGCAGTTCAGAAGATACAAGGAATCAACTATCTGAAGATGGATCTATTCCAAGTGTAGGGGACGTACCAGCTTTTCGTACGATCGATCGTGAAGGCAAAAGCTATAGTGTCGTTAGTTCGGGGTATCCGGGACTTATCGATAGCACGATTGCAGAGCTTGTTATCGCATCACCAGCGGAAGCCAGCGCAACAGTACATAATGAAATTAACAGATTGAGCATCGTTATTGGATCTTTGGGGATCATCCTTGTCATTCTAGTGGCGATCATTCTTAGACATCGTATCGTTAAGCCTTTAGTAAGATTCGATGGCTTTCTTAAGGAAGTCGCAGAAGGTCGTTTATCCGGGGAAGTATCTCCTCAGGATAGTCGCAGAGTGGATGAGATCGGGTCCATCGCAAGATCACTTCAATCGATGACTGGGCAATTGCAGTTGCTCGTCTCTGGTATACGATCTACGGCTGAACAATCTGCGGATTCTGCAGAGCAACTATCAAAAGATACCGACGAAGCGGCAAATCATGCAAGCCTAATGGTCACAACGATACGCGAGGTGGCCGCCGGAGCTGATTCCCAACGAATAGGGATGATGCGCGGTGCTGAGGTTACACGAGACATTCAACAGAGTATGACGATCATCGGGGATCGAACAGCATCAGTATCGAGTGTTGCTGAGTTCATGACCCAACATGCTGGTGATGGCGAAAATACAGTACAGCAAGCGATTGAGCAGATGGCGAAAATAGGGCAAGTCGTCGAAGGCTCTGTTCAAGACTCGCGGAGCTTGCACGAGAAGTCGACGCACATTGGCGAGCTCGTTGTTGCGATCGCTTCAATTGCCGCACGGACAAATATTTTGGCACTTAATGCAAATATTGAAGCCAGTCGTGCTGGTGAGCGAGGGCGTGGATTTGCTGTTGTTGCGAACGAAGTTCGAATGTTAGCATTGCAAGCTAATGAAACAGCTGCAGTTATTGCGAGTCGAATCGAAGAGATTCAAGACGATATTCGAATGGTTATGGTACGTGTTGAGCAAGGTCATGTAGAAGTGCAAAATGGAAGGGCGCTTGTACAGGATGCTGGAACTGCTTTTCAAGGCATCTCAGCCGAAATTGCGAAGATGGACGTCGAGCTTCGGGATATTGCAGCCGCTGGGCAGGAGGTAGGTGCGCGTATCGAGGAATTGACCGCAATCGTCGAGCAGACTGAGGCGATATCAATTACGAGTGCAGATCAAGCGCAAAATGTGGCGGCAATAGTAGAGTCACAGATGAGCACAGTCGAGAAGCTTGCAAAGTCGATGGAGGAGCTTTCTGGTGGGATTAATCAACTAGAAAAGGAATCGAATCGCTTTCAATAATAAGGAACATAAAAGCGAGTCGCTTAAGCGTGCTCGCTTTTTATGTTTTACAACCAATTTTCGCCCCAGGATTGAATAGAAGTAATAACTTCCTCCAAATTACGGCCCTTCTCGGTAAGCTCATACTCTATACGTACAGGCATTTCAGGGTAAACCGTCCGAGTAAGAACACCGTGCGATTCAAGCTCCTTCATCCGATCGGTGAGCATCTTATCGCTCATATCAGGAATTTGCTCTTTAATTTCTTTAAATCGCTTAGGTCCACCAAGCAATACACGAACGATTAATCCTGTCCATTTCTTGCCTAGCAATTCAGCGGCCGATTCGTATTTGGGGCACATCCTCGAATAATCCATATCGAATCCCCCTTCTGTTTATTATTGTAGCATATGTACTTCAGAAAAGTAAGTGGATTTTTATTAGCAAGTAGTTAAAGTGAATGTTCATAGGTAAATAATCCATTTAAATCCATTTTGTCATATGACAAAAGTGATGACAAGCGTTACTACTACCGAAATTAGTATTCGAGTAAAATTTTGATATTAGTCTCGCTTAGAGAGGAATTTTACAGATTAACAGGAGGTTATTTGATAATGAATTTGAGCTTCAGTAAGAAATCGCTTCTAAAAATGACTTTCAGCTTGCTTTTGGTGTTCTCTTTGTTAATCGGGTCCATTGCAAATGCTGCGAGCTTCAATGATGTAAGCAACACCCATTGGGCGAATCAACAAATTCAAGAGTGGTCGGCTAAAGGGTTAATTAAAGGATATGAAGATGGTTCATTTAAACCGAATGGAACGATTACCCGAGCTGAATTTATGACTCTTGTGAATGGTGGGTTTGGTTTCGAGACGGAGCAAGCAATCAGCTTCTCAGAAGTGAAGTCTGGTGCTTGGTATGAAAGTGCGGTTAAGAAAGCGATTGCAGCTGGTTATGTTAGTGGTTATTCTGATGGTACGATTAGACCAACCAATCAAATTAGCAGACAAGAGGTAGCGGTTATACTGTCTAAGCTGTTGAAGCTAAGCGGCAATGCTGATGCTGCAGCTGTATTCTCTGATGACATTCCGGAATGGAGCAAGGGTGCGATAGGCGCTGTTGTTGCACGCGGGCTTATGAAAGGCTATAAAGATGGAAGCTTTGGCGCATCCAAGCCAATTACACGTGCAGAAGCTGTTGTCGTATTGGACAGAGCTGTAAAATCGTTGGCTGATGCGGAGGCTACAGCAAGCGGATGGACGATCGACAAGGCAGGTACTTATGGTCCGGCTGAAGGGAATCAAGCAGTTGAAGGCAATGTGTCTATTACAGTAACGGGTGTTACGTTGCAAAATATTACGATCTCTGGTGACCTTTATATTGCGAAATCCGTAGGTGAAGGCGATGCATTCCTTAAAGGAGTAACGGTAAAAGGTGATACCTATATTAATGGTGGCGGCGAGAACAGTATTCATATCGACAATTCCATATTTGTTAAAGTAACGGTAAATAAAGAAACAGGTAAAGTTCGAATCGTTATTAACGGTGCATCACAGATTCAAACCATAACGATTGATTCTAACACGCTTTTGGTATTGGATAATAAAGTTGCGCTTGAGCAAGCGATCCTGAATGCAATTGCTGAAGTGATTGGTGAAGGGAACGTAAAAAATGCAGTTATTAATGTTTCAGGTGTGAAATTTGATAAAGCACCTTTAAATTATTCGCTAGGTAATGGTGCTACAGCCCCAATATTAAAGCAGCAACCAACACCTATATATTACAGCGGACCTTCTGATACAACAGCTCCAATTCTAAAGAGTGAAATTCCAAGTGTGTTTTTGGGTGGTCTTGTGTGGGGAACGAGCAATGAAGCAGGCAGTCTATATTTGGTACCTAAAGGAACGAGTGCATCAAAAGCTGCTTTGGAAGCAGCATTGACGAATTTTGAAGGTACTACTGCTACCTCAGTTGCCAATGTAGCTGCAAAAATCAACACAGTTGAACTTACTCCAGGAACATATATCGTATATGCAGTAGATGCTTCGGGCAATGTATCGGCTCCTTCTGAAGATTTCGAGATCATCGAGGTAACGGATGGTTATGAGAGTATTGAAACAGCGAATCAACTGGCTGCAATAGGTACAGACGCAACAACATTAGGTAAAAATTATTTTCTAACAGCTGATATTGATTTGTCCGCAAATAGCAATTGGAATCCAATCGGTAATGATTCGAGTGCATTCACAGGTATGTTCATCGGGAATGGATATCAAATCTCTGGATTAACCATTGATCGCGAAGATGAAGATTATCAGGGATTGTTTGGTTTTACGGAATCTAGTGCACTGCTATATAATGTTAGGTTAAATGATGTATCTGTTATTGGTGATGATTATGTCGGTGGACTAGTGGGTAAACATGCAGGTTCAATTGAATACAGCTATGTAACAGGCGACATTAGAGGCGATTATGCAATTGGTGGATTAGTCGGTTACAATAATGGATGGATCTCTAGCAGCAACTCTTCAGCAAAGGTGTTTGGGGAGGAGTCAGCTGGTGGACTCGTAGGTGCTAATTACGAAGAAATAATTAACAGTTATGCATCCGGGGTCATTACTGGCGTTGATTATATTGGCGGATTAGCTGGAGATAATTACGGATTGATAGATAATAGCTACGCAACGGGCGCAGTTACAGGTTCATACGACGTTGGGGGTCTTGTAGGATACGGCTCAGAAGCAGAGATTCTTAACAGCTATGCCCTAGGCAATGTAACGAGTGATGATGACTATGTTGGCGGGTTGGTTGGCTATATGTCGGATACGCTTATTTCGAACAGTTATGCTGAAGGCAATGTGATTGGGATTGACAACGTAGGCGGTCTCGTTGGACAAAGTGATGGGGGCGTAATCACTTATAGTCATGCAAAAGGTAATGTGGTAGGCTACAATTCTGTTGGTGGTCTAGTTGGATCTAATTACGGTGCGATCTCAAACAGTTCATCTTCAGGTACGGTTGAAGGACACGCAGATATAGGTGGTTTAGTCGGTTATCATTCGGGTGTAATTGAAGATAGTACTGCAAGCGGCAATGTAACGGGCTATCATAATGTAGGTGAACTAGTTGGTTATAATGACGGTACGATTGAAAACAGCAGCGGTTCAGGAACTGCTACTTTGATCGATGATCCTGATCACGTAGATCTAACGTAATTAAAGTAAAGTTAATTATTATCGTATGCACCCCCTCCATTTGGAGGGGGTGTTTGATGTTATTGCGCATCACATGGGAAAGAGGTATTGTAGAATTTAGATCAATATAGAGGTTTAAATACAGCTTTAGAGAAGGGCAGGAGTGGAAATGAATTTATTTTCTCCGTTTGCGTCGAATAGCTTGGAGCTAAAGAATCGTGTTGTAATGCCCCCGATGTGTCAATATTCTGCGGTTATGAAAGATGGCATTGCGACAGATTGGCACTATACGCATTATGTGAGTCGAGCAATAGGCGGTACGGGTTTAGTTATTATGGAAATGACGAATGTCGAGCCAGATGGACGTATTACTGACCGTTGCCTCGGTATCTGGTCTGATGATCATATTGCGCCACTAGCGAAAATCGTTGAAGGTTGCCATGCTCATGGTGCTAAGGTGGCCATTCAAATTGCTCATGCCGGTCGCAAAGCTGAAGATGCAGTCGAACCCGTTTCTTCTTCACCAATTGCATTCAGTTCGTCGTATCGCACTCCGAGAGAATTATCAACTGAAGAAGTTGAAGCGATCGTCGAGAAGTTCCGTCTAGGTGTCAGAAGAGCAGTGCAGGCAGGGTTTGACGCGATTGAGCTACACGGTGCGCACGGTTACTTGATCCATCAGTTTCTGTCTCCGCTAACGAACAAACGAACGGATCGATATGGTCAAGATCTGACGCTATTTGCGAAAGAGGTTGTACAAGCAGTAAAAGGAGAAATGCCTGCAGGTATGCCACTCATCATGCGAATTTCAGCAATTGAATATGCAGATGGCGGATATGGCCTTGAAGAGAGTGTGGCATTCAGCCAAGAGTTGAAGGAAGCGGGAGTTGATATTTTCCATATTAGCTCGGGTGGTGAAGGCGCAATTGGCTCAGCAGTAAGACCCGGTGCGCATGGAGGGTACCAGGTTCCTTTTGCGAGAGAAATCAAGCGGAAGGTTGGCGTTCCCGTAATTGCAGTGGGCCGATTGGAAGATCCGGTTTTGGCTAATGCGATCATCGGAAACGAGGATGCAGATCTCGTCGCGATTGGACGAGGAATGCTGAGAAACCCTTACTGGACGCTGGAAGCTGCTGTTCAACTTAAGGACAAGGCACAAATTCCAACTCAATATGTGCGCGGCTTTCCGAGTATGTAACACCCGTAACACCCGTAACACCCGTAACACCCGTAACACCCGTAACACCCGTAACACCCGTAACACCCGTAACACCCGTAACACCCGTAACACCCGTAACACCCGTAACACCCGTAACACCCGTAACACCCGTAACACCCGTAACACCCGTAACACCCGTAACACCCGTAACACCCGTAACACCCGTAACACCCGTAACACCCGTAACACCCGTAACACCCGTAACACCCGTAACACCCGTAACACCCGTAACACCCGTAACACCCGTAACACCCGTAACACCCGTAACACCCGTAACACCCGTAACACCCGTAACACCCGTAACACCCGTAACACCCGTAACACCCGTAACACCCGTAACACCCGTAACACCCGTAACACCCGTAACACCCGTAACACCCGTAACACCTTTTAGAGATGCTAACCACCCGGCTTACCTTCACTGCAGTTTATCGGACACCAGAGACCTTATTTGTTGAAATTTAGAGATTTTCGAGTATGGATCGGACACCAGAGATCTTATTTGCGCTTTTATGAGCAGTAAACACTCGTTTTGTGGCAAATAAGGTCTCTCATGTCCGCTAGATGAGAGAAATGTATGGTTTTGGAGTAAATAAGGTTTCTCATGTCCGTTAAGTGTGGGAATCGTAGCCAACTAAGACTATAGTGTCGCATTAATAACTACATTACACACGAAGTTGGTAAGCTCGAGCTCGGCGTTGCCCGCTTGCAACAACTAACAACCGCAAGTCGACTAATTGGGTCGAGATTCGGCGTGCATGTCTTGATGTTACTCTTAAGTGCTCGGCGAGCTCCATTGGTGTGAATGGTCGAAGCAATCTGCGTGCGTGTCGTAGGGTTTCAACTTCTAGATATCCTAACTGTTCACGAATATCTATCGTTGTTATGAATTTTCCGATAAATGATAATACAAGCTGCTGACACAACTGTGGTTCATCTTTGATGGCGGGCAGTGCAATCGGAAGGAAGATCCATTCATCGAGTGCGAGCAAGCAATGTCTTTTACACAAATCCTTGAATCGACGCAGATCAAGATCTCTCGCATGTGTCGTGTAATCTTGGATCTCGATAGCTCCCTTTGCGCCACCGGGCATGTATGAAAGATCTAGATAACGATAACCGCTATGGAAATCAATCACTTCCCACTCGGCGTTCAAATCGTCAAAATGCCCGACTTTCGGATACCAAATCCGTCGTAGAAACTCTACTGTACCGTAACTCAACCCACGTTCAAGTCTTTCCCGCCTACGCGGATTTTTCTCCTCGTCAATTTGTTTTTGAAGCCACTCTTCATATTTTTGCTCAAACATCGGCAATCACACTCCCTTTAGAAAAATAAACACGCCACCTCAATCCAAACAATCCTCGAAGGGACTGCTTGTCTCAAAGTGACGTGTTCTTCACGACCTATGTGACGAGTATATCGTCAATCGCTCGATCCTTCAATGTAAAGATACATGTGAGAGGAAGAAAAGAGAGTTGATTAGTGGGAGACCACTGATTATGTGGCAAATATTGAGCAGTTTGTGGTGAGTGTGACTCCTGTGAATATTATGAAATGTTGGGTGATGGGATAGGGGTATGAGAAATTGAGTGTTGAGTTTGCAACATCACTTAGCTGGGATGCGTAATCTGGAGCGGACATGAGAGACGCTATTTGTGGTTTTTTTGAGGTTTTGAGCATAAATCGGACACCAGAGACCTTATTCAAGCCTTTCGTCGCAGAAATCACGTAATATTTCGTAAATAAGGTCTCTCATGTCCGAAAGGTACCTGCAAACATGCAAAATGAGTCCAATAAGGTCTCTCATGTCCGTTAGGTCGTTAAATAGCTGTGACGGCAGTTGGATCGCAGATAACGCAGTCCGAGCCCATCAATAAGCTCCAATTATCAACTACAAGCTTTGCGCAACGAAAATTTTCCTCTATAATGAAGGAATCGAAAAATATTTTATACCCTAAGCATTGTACGATAAATATATTCAATGTCAGGAGGCGACCAATTGAACATTAGCCAGCTCGAAACGTTGTTGATGATCTCTAAGACGCTCAGCTTTCGCAAGGCAGGTGAGATGCTCAATTTGACCCAGCCCGCCGTATCTGCACAGATCAAAAGTATGGAGGATGAATTCAAGACTGTATTAGTCGATCGAAATCATCCAGTTACATTAACTGATCGCGGACAAGTATTTTTAGAGCATGCGGAGCAAATATTAGCCATCGTAGAGCAATTGAAGCAGAAGCTATCTGATCTCAACAATATTCCGCAAGGTCACATCGTACTTGGAACGACGACTTCGATCGCAATACAAATTTTGCCTCGGGTGTTGTCTTATTTTCAAAATCAGTATCCTTTAATTAAAACATCGATTCTGTCGATGTCTTCAGCTCAAGTATTAAGCTATGTGGAAAACGGCACTGTTGATGTCGGCATTGGCTACTTGTCTGATCGAAGCACGAGTGTAGAGACGTCAGTGTTGTATTATGATTCGTTCTCCTTAGTCGTTTCGCCGCGGCACCCGCTAGCTAAGCTGCCACGAGCTACTATCAAGCAACTCAAAGATATACCGCTTATCCTTTTATCACCAGACACGCTTGGCCGTAGGTTCGCTGATCGCGTTTTCCATGAAGCCGGAATCCAACCTAATATTGTCATGGAGCTTGGTAGCAGTGAAGAAGTCAAACGGATGGTGGAGCTTAATTTGGGTGCGGCGATCGTATCGCGGTTGTCGATGTCAGAGGAAATTAGGCGCAGTACGTTAAAGATGGTTCCTGTAGATGAACTTGAGGTTAGCCATCCAGTTGGCGTAATGACAAAGTCAGGTCGTTATGTGAGTAGTGCCATGAGACAGTTTCTAAACGATCTGAAGGGTATGCCGGAAAATCAATTTTTTGGCAGTGAGTAGTAGAACGATGATTCGAAAGAGATTGGAGTGACAATGATGAAATTTGATTTACATACTCACCATGATCGTTGTGGACATGCTACAGGGAAAATCGAAGATTATATTCAAGCTGCAATTCGCGCAGGTATTACCACTATCGGCATCTCAGATCACTCTCCCTACTTCGCTCATGAACTTGACCAGCCACAGCCTACGATTGCGATGGCAAAGAGTCAGTTCCCGCAATATATTGCCGAGGTATTAAGTCTGAAGGAGCAATATCGTGATCGGATCGAAGTGTTGCTTGGGGTGGAATCAGACTACTATTCTGAGCACGCAGATTTGTACAGCAGCTCTTATGAACCTTATCCGTTCGACTATATAATAGGGTCAATACACCAGACTCGTGGCGTTAGCATCTTTAATCGTAATCGATGGAAAGGTCTAGATAACGAGAAGCAAACGGAAGAAAAAAAATATTATTATGAGCTCATCCGTCAGTCCGCAGAAAGCGGGATGTTCCAGGTGCTTGGCCATATTGATGCAATGAAAGGCTATTATCCTCAGTTCGCGGATATTCCGGGTGCGGATGCGGAAATTGATGAAGCGTTGAAAGCGATCGCGAAGCAAGATATTGCGATCGAAATTAATACGAGCGGGAAGACGAAAGATTGTGGGGGTTGGTACCCTTCAGATGCGATTCTTAAGCGAGCACTCCATTTTGGTGTGGACGTCACCTTCGGATCGGATGCACATGTGCCTGAACGTGTGGGTGATGAGTGGGAGCTTGTACAGCAACGATTACGTGAGATTGGCTTTACTCGGTGGGTTTTTTATCGACAGAAGCAAAAAATAATCGTTCCATTGTGACAAATTATATGTCACCGAGCCCAAGTGAGACTTATACTGGAATAAACCAGAAAGTCGCACTTTTTGTTTATTTATAATGATTACAATGTTATAATTATTATACTTAAATAAATGGATATCCGTATCTTACAAGGAGTGCTTAAGATGAGTCAGTTCGAGAACAGTGCAGAGTATGATTTTCACCATCTGCCACACGTAAAAGAACAATCACGTTCAAAGAAGACACTGTGGATTACTTTAATATTGACGCTATTTTTCACGATTGTTGAAGTTGTTGGGGGAATTCTGTCGAATTCACTAGCTTTGCTCTCTGATTCAGCACATATGATTTCCGACGTGATCGCATTAGGGTTGAGCATGACTGCAATCTACCTATCGACGAGAAAACCGAATGCGAAGTATACGTTTGGATTTTTACGTTTTGAGATCATCGCCTCATTTTTGAACGGTTTGGCGTTATGCGTCATCGCTGTGGGGATCTTCATTGAAGGGATTCGTAGGTTCATCAAACCCGAAGAGATGGATTTCGCTCTGATGCTAATGATTGCTTCGATTGGCTTTGTAGTCAATCTCGTTCTGACGATTGTCCTCAGTCGCAGTATGAAAGATGAGAACAACTTGAACGTACAAAGCGCGCTGTGGCATTTTATCGGTGACTTGCTCAGCTCCGTTGGTGTTATTATCGCTGCGATTGTTATTTATTTTACAGGCTGGTTGTTCTTCGATCCGCTCATAAGTATGGTTATCGGTGGAATCATATTCATTGGTGGCGCAAAGATTTTGCGTGAGTCGACGTTAATATTGATGGAGTCTGTACCTGAACAATTTAATTTGGATGAAATCCGTGAAGACTTGGCAAAGGTAGAAGGCGTTGAGGACGTTCATGAGATGCATCTATGGTCGATTTCGACCGATCATTATTCACTGACTGCGCACATGTTCGTACGGGCAGATATTCAACAGTTCTGCATCATTTTAGCGGTTAATGAGGTGCTGAAAGAGAAGTATGGGATTACACACTCGACGATACAGATGGAGCATGCAAATATTCACCCGCACGGGGAATACGGCAAACAGTTCCTCCAACACCAAGAGGAAATGCTACAGACGCATGAGTGAGTGTGGAGCCCTAACACACGGTATTCTCGGGAGGGCTTAGCAATTGGATTTCTCAATGACTGTTACTTTAGCTGTATTGGTATTAGCATCCGTACTGTTTATATCCGGTAAGATACGCTCTGATCTCGTAGCGATTTGCGCTTTGATTATAATGATGCTGTTTCAGATTTTGACACCGATGGAGGCACTCTCGGGCTTCTCAAATTCGGTTGTCATTATGATGGTCGGCTTATTCGTTGTAGGAGGTGGGATATTTCAAACGGGTCTAGCTAAGATGGCGAGCAGTAAGTTGCTGCAATTGGCTGGACCTAATGAGACTAGGTTGCTCATAATGATCATGATCGTAACTGCGGGGATTGGAGCATTCGTTAGCAACACAGGAACGGTTGCGGTTATGCTGCCGATTGTCGTAAGTCTTGCGATGAGTGCAAAGACGAGCCCTGGGCGACTGTTAATGCCGCTTGCATTTGCCAGTAGCTTAGGGGGGATGCTCACCTTAATTGGGACACCACCTAACTTGGTCATTCATGAGACATTACTCGCTGCTGGATATGCGGGGGTATCGTTTTTTACATTTACACCTATTGGAATCGTCTGTGTCATTGTCGGTGTGATTTTGATGCTATTTTTGCGCA
Source organism: Candidatus Cohnella colombiensis (assembly GCA_029203125.1). Classification (GTDB taxonomy): domain Bacteria; phylum Bacillota; class Bacilli; order Paenibacillales; family Paenibacillaceae; genus Cohnella; species Cohnella colombiensis. The sequence continues at coordinate 2,648,544 of CP119317.1, read as the reverse complement.
GATTTCTACCACAGAAGGATAAGGAAGCGGACAATCCCAATCGCGGACGTTCGTTAGAGCAGCTAGCGCGAGAGTATCAATTCACGCAAAATCTGTACCGTGTTCAAGTGAAGGCTGCTTCTTCGTTGGTAGATAGAACAATGCTAGAGCTCGGAATTTCTGCTAAATTTGGGATCAATGTCATCGAGATTCGACGTAAAAGTTCAGCTAGAAATCAAATCATGAAGACGATTAATCAAGAGATCGCTGGACCGGAAACAGTCATTCAAGCAGATGATGTGATGTATATCCACGGTCCCTTCGAATGCGTAGATGCTTTCGTACAGCAATACAATTTAATGCTGCTTAATGAACAAGCTGACGAGCGAGAGCACCTGACTCATGAAGAGCAATATGCGACAGATGCTGTGGGGCTAGCTGAATTGTTGTTGGCACCCAATTCAAGACATATCAATGTTATGGTGAAGGATTCGGGATTTCGGGAAAAGTATCATGTCAATGTGCTCGGCATTCATAGAAAAGATCAATATTTAATACATAACCTGAAAGAAGAGAAGATCAGGTTCGGCGATGCGCTGCTCATACAGGGTACGTGGAAAGAGATCGCTTTGCTTGCAACTGAACCTGACGTGGTCGTTGTCGGTCAACCGATTGAAGAATCGCGCAAAGTGACGATGGACAATAAAGCGCCAATCGCTGCTGGAATTATGCTGCTGATGGTGGTGCTCCTCATTTCTGAACTCATTCCAGCAGTAGCATCTGTTATGATTGCAGCGGTACTTATGGTTGTGTTCGGTTGTGTTCGTAACATGGAAGAAGCGTATAAGACGATTAACTGGGAGAGCATTGTACTCATCGGAGGAATGATTCCGATGTCGATTGCGATAGAGAAGACAGGAGCTGCGCAGCTATTGTCTGACGGATTGGTCAATTCTCTCGGAAGCTATGGACCTTTAGTATTGCTGGCAGGCATATATTTCACAACATCATTACTTACGTTGTTTATTAGTAATACCGCTTGTGCAGTATTATTAGCTCCGATTGCGCTTGCAGCCGCACTGCAGATAGGTGTAAATCCATACCCGTTCTTATTCGCTGTTTCCGTTGGGGCAAGCATGTGCTTCGCATCACCATTTTCAACACCACCGAACGCACTTGTCATGTCCGCAGGTCGCTATAAATTCAGTCATTACTTGAAAGTTGGTTTACCCCTTCAAGTAATTATGGGCATTGTAATGATCGCTGTGTTGCCATTATTTTTCCCATTTTAAACAGCAATGAAACATAACGTCCCGGACCATTCATAGCGAATGGAGCAGGGGCGTTTTTGCTTGATTATGACCGTCCAAGGACGGCGAAGACGTTTTTGCTTGATTATGACCGTCCAAGGACGGCGAAGACGTTTTTGCTTGATGAAATCGATGTTGCTTTTTACTTTAATTTGAGTATAATCTGATTTGGAGTAATTAAATGGAAATTAGGGTGTTTCATTCAAGGGGGTAAATGAAAGTGGATTCGAAACAAAGCAATGTGAAGTTTGTTGTAGCGGGGTTACTTTTAGGATTATTTATGTCTGCATTAGATCAGACAATTGTTTCGACAGCTATGACTACAATTATTAAAAAGCTAGGCGGGTTTGAAAGCTTCGTATGGGTTTACTCTGCTTATATGATCGCGATGGTCGTATCGACGCCTGTGTTTGGTAAGTTGTCGGATATTTATGGCCGAAAGCGATTTTTCCTTTTTGGATTAGTGATTTTCCTAGTCGGTTCAGTTCTATGTGGAACTGCGACGACGATGAATGAATTGATCATTTATCGGGCGTTACAAGGAATCGGCGGCGGGATCATTATGCCGATTGTTTTCACGATGATCTTTGATTTATTCCCAATGGAAAAGCGCGGGAAGATGATGGGATTGTTCGGCGCGGTGTTTGGCATATCGAGTGTATTTGGCCCAATTATGGGAGGAGCAATTACAGATTATATGTCGTGGAATTGGATTTTCTACATCAATGTTCCGATTGGATTGCTATCCATCTTCTTCATCGCTCGTGGATATCATGAGACTAGAGTGAAGCGGAAGCAAAATATCGATTGGGGCGGCGTCGTCTTCTTAATGGTGTTCATCCTCTGCTTGATGTTTGGTCTAGAGCTTGGAGGTAGAGAGGGTTGGGCATGGGGCTCTTTGCAAACGAACATGCTATTTATCGTTTCAGGGATTTTCTTTGTTTTATTTATTCTTATGGAGAGTAAAGCGAAAGATCCGATTGTAAAACTTGATTTATTTCGAAATCGGGTATTTACGAGCAGTATGATGATCAGTATGTTTTACGGAGCGGTGATGATCGGGTGTGCAACCTATATTCCGATTTTTGTTCAAGGCGTATTTCTGAAGACGGCAACGCAGACGAGTACGGTTCTTACGCCTATGATGCTCGCGGTTGTCGTTAGCAGCCAGATCGGTGGGCGTGTCGTAACGAAATTCAAATATCGGGATACGATGATTGTGTCCGCATTAACGTTAATTGTGGGCACTCTGTTGCTCGGATATGCGATGGGCACAGGGACGAGTGAGTGGCTCGTAACGTTATACATGATCATTATTGGACTTGGGATCGGCGTATCCTTTTCTCTATTGAACATTTCGACCTTGAATGCAGTACCTCCTCAGTATAAAGGAAGCGCCTCTTCGTTGATCACATTTTTTCGTACGATAGGTTCGGCGCTCGGTGTAACCGTCCTTGGTACGTTGCAGAAGTATGATTTCCAAGAAGGGATTCGTGCGATTCCAGATCTATCTCCGCAGCTTGCGGATAAGATCAAAGGCGGTCAAGCGTTACTCGATCCTGAGATGCAGGAAAAGATGGGATTGCCGGCGAGTCTCGTCACTGAACTGTTAAATAACCTTGCAAATTCGATTCTATTTATTTTTCAATGGTCTGTAATACTCCCGATAGCTGCGCTCATCTTTGCAATTTTGATGGGACGCTCACGAATGCAAATTGCAGGCAAACAAGGACAAGGGAAACCCGAGCCAGATCAAATGAAGTCAGAAGAGGTTCCTTTAGGCAAACCAGAACCTTCTTATCACGGAGGTTAATCGATTATGTCGATTCGTCTAGTCATTCTAGGCTTACTCATGGAGTGCAATCGGCACCCTTATGAAATTCGCCAGACAATTCAACAACGGAATTGGCAGCATTCTTTTAAGCTGCGTGACGGTTCGCTCTATTATGCGGTCAATCAACTTCGGGAAGAAGGGATGATAGAGGCAACTGAAACGATATCCTATCATGGCGAGCATCGACCAGATAAGGTCGTGTATCGAATTACAGTTCAGGGGAAAGAAGCCTTCATGGATCTATTGTATCGTCAACTGGAGCAACCGGTTTACCCAGAGCATCCGATGTTCGTAGCGATGCCGTTTGTTCGCCATGGGGATTTGACCATATTGGAGGAAAAGTTTGAGAAGCAGCTACACCAATGTGAAGCGAGAATCGAACAGCTACAAAAGCTAATTCAAATTAAGAAAGATCATATCCCGCAAGGCTCGATGAGAATGATTAATGGGATGTTAAAATTCAGTTTAACAGAGCGGGAATGGCTTCAGGATGTGCTCCAAGACGCGACAACTGGTCAATTAATTCGTGGAGTAGAGAGGGATTTATAGCAAACCTGTCGAATGGTTCTCCTAACACAGCTAAGTTATAGATCGAGGGGAGAATTCATCATTGTTAGATAATAAGAAAGTCGTAAGATCATGGATGATGTATGACTGGGCCAATTCCGCGTTTGCTACAACGATTATGGCAGCAGTATTACCCATATATTATGTAAGCGCGGTTGGGGGTACAGATACTAGTTGGGGATTTACACAAACTGCTTCAGCCATTGTTATTGCGTTGCTTTCCCCGTTGCTTGGTGCAATTGCGGATTACTCGAATAGAAAGATCTTTTTTCTGAGATGGTTTATGATTCTTGGGGCAATTAGCAGCATGCTTCTTGTATTGCCAGGTAAAGGGGATGTACTGCTCACATCGATCATCGTCATCATAGGTATGGTCGGCTTCGGTGCGGGCAACACGTTCTATGATGCATTGCTCAACGATGTGGCATCACCAGGAAACCGAGATAAAGTAAGTGCTAATGGCTTTGCTCTAGGTTATCTAGGCGGGGGTATTCTGCTTGCGCTTAATATTGCGATTATCCAAAATCCAAGCTTAATTGGGTTGAAGGATACGGTTGCTGCATCACAGGTGTCGTTTTTCTCTGTCGGGGTATGGTGGATTATTTTTTCGATTCCGATTTTACGTAATGTTAGGGAAAAGAAGACGGTTACCGATGTAAAGCTTGGTCAGCAAGTAATTGCTGGGCTGCAACGTCTACGAGCGACGTTCATGCAAATTCGCAAATATCCAGAGCTATGGAAATTTATGATTGCTTATTGGTTTTTCTTCGATGGCGTAAATACGATTATTGTTATGGCTGCAAGCTATGGAACAACGATCGGCATTGAATCCGGTGATCTGATTAAAGCGCTCCTCATTACGCAATTTATCGGATTTCCGGCATCTTACTTGTTCGGAAGTTTGGCGAAACGATTAGGTGCCAAAAAAATGCTCTATGCGGCGCAAGCGGTATACCTCGTTATCGTCGTTCTCGGTTATTTCATGGAAACTGCACTTCACTTCTATATACTTGCAGCACTCGTAGGTCTCGTTCAAGGGGGATCGCAAGCGACGGCGCGTTCGATCTATAGTCGCTTAATTCCAGCTGGACGTGTGGCAGAATTTAATGGCTTCCTCTCGTTTACGAGCCGATTTTTTTCATTCGGTGGTCCGCTAGTATTTGCACTAGTAAAGCTAGTTACCGATTCTAGTCGTTCAGCACTACTAGCAGTGGCTTTCTTCTTCGTCATGGGCATGATCGTCCTCACATTCGTCGATACCGTGAAAGGAGAACGGGAATCAGAACGTGCAATGGAGTAGAAAAAAAGGAATGAGGATTGTTGTAAAGTGCCGTTGTTATGCTAATATTGTTGTTATGTCGAAATTTGCTGATACACTAACTTACACCGGGGGAACAACATGATTAACGTCTCTACAAATCGAAGGCAGCAATTGCAATTTATTGGCTTAACGGAAGCGGATCTACGATTATTAAATGAGCATAAACACTATTTTGAACAGATTACAAATATAGTTGTAGACTTACTCTATGACCATATCACTAAAGAGTCTGAGTTAGTAACGATCATTCAAAAATTCAGTACTGTCGAACGATTGAAGCAGACACAGAAATGGTATTTCATGTCGTTAGTTGAAGGTGTAATTGATGAGGGATTTATAGAAAAGAGACTTCACATTGGTGGGGTTCATTCGCGGATTGGACTGACAACGAACTGGTACTTGGGCACCTACATGACTTATCTCGATATTACTGCCAGCAAGCTGAAGGCGCTTACACCCGAAACGTGGATGGAGGTAGTACTTTCGCTGTCAAAGATGTTCAATTTGGATTCGCAGTTCGTACTAGAAGCGTATGATCGGGATGAGAAGCAGAAAATTCAAGCGCTATCGGATAGACGTCAAGAGACATTGGCGCTAGTGAGTAAAGCGGTACAAGATCTTGTATCAATGATGGTTGAACTAGGTGGCAGTAGTCAGTCAGTTGCAGATTCGGCAAACCACACGGCAGAGCTTCAGGAGCAAGCCTATGAAAAGGTGAATTTGCTAAACACTAAAGTGAGTGAAATTAACGCAGTCGGACAGCTATTGCAGGAAGTGTCGGATCAGACACATCTGCTAGGTCTGAACGCTGCAATTGAAGCGGCACATGTAGGAAGTCAAGGAGCAGGCTTTGGAGTTGTGGCGAATGAAATTCGCAAGCTCGCGGCACATTCTAAAGACTCATTGACGCAGATTAAGGTGAAGCTTGCAGAGATCACTAAGGTATTGCATGAGGTTATGAGCGATTCGGAAAATACAGTTAAACTTGCTAGACAGCAAGCAGCTAGCTCGCAGGAGCTAACTGCTTTCGTTAATATGATTGAGACCGTTACGGAAGACCTTGAGCGGATTCATTAAGGGACGATCGATTCAGCATAGGTGATGTTCATTGTGCCACATTCACGTCCTGTCTCGTAGGAGACATTGCCAAGTAATTGTGAGAATCGCATCCGATGTTCGCTTGCGCTATGCTCAGTTTCCGCTTGAAGCCACGCGATTGCGGTTGGCAAGATCGTCCTTGCGTCAGCCAGAGCATTATCCCATAGCTCATATGCACTCGTTTTATAGCTTATAGAACGGTCGCATGGATCAATCCACTCCCTGTGGTTCTCATTCATTACATCCCAAGTGGGTTGCTGTCTTGGGGGCGAGAACGGTGCCAGTTGACCAAAGGTCAATCGAGCTTTCCAGCCAGTTGGATCGAAAAATAGTTTTTGAGCCGATATCATTTGTGCGACAGCCCCATCGATTTGTGATGGGGTTATTTGTTTTGCGAGTACAGGATAGTGAATTGCGACAATATCCATGAACGTAGCAGAGAAATCTCCAGGCAAACGACTATCGGTGTCAATTTCAGGGGCAACAGGCGTGTGGCCCGTATGAACGCCTGCACGACGATGCATGACGACAGCATCCATAGCTGTCTCGAACCGCTGATGATGCCACTTACGAAACCCTGAAAGACTAAAAACGAAGGGGTGAAGATGGCGATCAAGTACATGATGGAGTAGAAATCCGAAGGTAAATGCTGTAGCTGGATGTTCGATTGGACGATCCCGCACCGCATCGAACAAGGAGAGCAGGAACGGTCCGCATGCGACATTATGAAGTTGCGTACCTAGCAAATTCAAAGGTGTGGACGACTGCCATGGTAAAAAGTTATCATAAAATAAAAAATCAGGCCCTTGGCATCCGAGTTGAAACGCAGCTTTCCATTTCCGATCTTCCATTTGATCCTTTAAATATAAATCATTGACAATTTCTCTTCCGAATTGAATGTGCGCCCAGATGTTTGGCATCGTTGTTCACCTCTGCTATTTTTCGACAAAATTCCACAATATATTACAAAAAAATGATGCGATATCTATCCGAAGTCCATTGACTGCATTAAAAATCAGTATACTTGTCACATATATTTCAGTATAATGGGAGAAAGCGGTTACGACCAGTGCTATACATCCAAATTGTTAGAGGGGCGAAACATACATGAAGGCCGAATACATCAACCCGTTTTTGGAGTCTGCGCGTATGGTCATCGAGCAGATGATCCAAATCCGTCCAAGTACAGGCCAATTGTCTGTTAAGGATATTAAATTCATAGACAAACACGTTTGGATTCAAATTGGTCTAACGGGACAGATGACAGGAGATATTGTGTTCGGGTTAAGTGAACCGGTTGCATTACGAATCATTTCCGCAATGATGGGTGGATTTGTTATTAATGAGATCGATGAGATGGGCAAAAGTGCGATCTCTGAGCTTAGCAACATGATCAGTGGGAATGCAAGTACAATGCTTTACAACCAAGGGGTAGTCGTTGACATCACTCCCCCGAAAATTGTACAGATAGATGCAGGCTTCGGTACGCGACGTGCGTTAGCAGTACCTTTAATTATGGAAGGCATCGGTGAAATGGAAATTCAAGTATTAATGACATAATGATATACGATAATTAGCGCGGGTAACGATGAATAGTGACCAGAACAGCCCCTTATGGGGCTTTTTATATGGAGGAATAAGCGAATGAGAACGTCGCTGCGCAATCAAGTTGTATTGATTACTGGTGCATCAAGTGGGGTAGGTGCGATGACTGCGAAGCTGCTTGCTGAACGCGGAGCGATCCCTGTACTTACTGCGAGATCACTCGATAAGCTAGAGCAATTGTCGCTGACGATTGCGAGTGAGCATGCGATATATAAGCTCGATGTCACCTCACCAGAAGAAGTCACATCGGTTGTGTCGCAAGTTGTGCAAAGATACGGTAAAATTGATCTATTACTGAGTAATGCAGGCTATGGAGAATTCATTCCATTTCAAGAAGCAAGCTTAGCTCACTTCACTGAAATGATGGATGTTAACTATATGGGCACTGTGAGATGCGTACAGGCTGTATTACCAAGCATGCTGAAAGCGAGTAGCGGGCACATTGTTGTAGTAGGGTCATTAGCGGGGAAAGTGGCTTCTGCGAAGGCGTCGGGGTATGCTGCTTCGAAGCATGCTGTATTGGGATTCACGAATGCATTGAGACAGGAGTTGCGTGATACAGGTGTATGCGTTTCTGCTGTGAATCCTGGCCCGATCGATACACCATTCTTTGATCGAGCAGATCCACAAGGTGGGTATGTGAATCGAATTCGCTGGTTGATGATGACACCTGAGCAAGTTGCAAAAGCAATCATCTCCGTTATGGAAAAGCGTAAAGCTGAACTGGATATCCCATGGCGAGCTGCTGTAGGTACGAAGTTGATCCAATTGTTTCCACGTACGATAGATCGATTATTCGGACGGATAATGAATAAGAAATAATGAATTGAAGGAGCTATAACGATGTCATTCGAACATTTAGGATTAAAAGAGGAGCTTGTAACTAAGCTGTCTAACGCAGGGCTTGAGACACCATCGGACATTCAGCAGGAGGCCATTCCCGAACTGTTGTCAGGCAAGGATGGCGTGATTGTATCTCCTACAGGAACGGGGAAGACGCTTGCATACTTGCTACCGATTTTGAATAAAATTGATGGTTCACGACGTGAAGTTCAGGCGATGGTATTAGCACCGACGCAAGAGCTTGCGATGCAAATTGTACGTGAAGCAGAAGCATATGGTGCTGCGCTAGGTATTAAGACGGTTGGACTAATTGGGGGCGCGTCATTGGCGCGTCAGCTTGAACGTTTGAAAAATAAGCCTTCACTCATCGTAGGTACACCTGGACGAGTTCGTGAAGTCACAACGACACGCAAGCTTTCGCTGCATGCGGTTAATTTCGCTGTTGTGGATGAAACGGATCGTTTATTCTCTCTTGGTGGACGTAGCGATGTGGAAAATTTGCTGCGCCAATGCCATTCTCGTGAGCGCCAGACAGTATTTGTATCTGCAACGCGCTCTGAAGCGATGAAGGATGCAGAGCGCAAGTGGTTGAAGGAGCCGTGGGTGTCCGATGTGACCGCGGGAGACAATGATCACGGGTTATCTCCTACACTTGCTCATTGGTTTTTCATAAGCGATAAACGGGATAAAATCGATTTGATTCGCAAGCTCGTTCGTCATCTGAAGCCGTCATCTGCATTGCTGTTCGTGAATGATACAGAAAAGATCGGTGAGCTACTATCTAAACTACGCTATGAAGGTTTTTCGGTCGATGCGCTGTATGGTGATACACCTGGGCGTGAACGCGGTGAGGTGATGCAACGTTTCCGCAAGGGACGTACGACAATTCTGATCGCAACAGATGTTGCTGCACGAGGACTCGATATTCCAGGACTTCCACTCGTTATTCAATTCGAGCCGGCGCTTGATGCAGATCATTACGTTCACCGTGCGGGACGGACTGCTCGTATGGGGCGAGTTGGCACTTCGATTACATTAGTAACCGTTCAAGAGCGGTTCATTATTGATAAGCTAGAGAAGCAATTGCATATCGATATCGCACCGAAAATGTTATATGAGGGACGCATCATAGCGCCAAATGAGCGGAATGATCGACCGGAAGTAGCGATATCGTCTGCGAGAGTAGATGTGAAATCAACAAACAAGCCTGCGACGAATACAGCAACGGTACCACCAGTAAAGCCGGCTATGAAACCGACATTAAAGCCAGAGGATAATCAAAGAATGAAGCCCGTAGTGAATGCTGTAGCTCAGCCATCGGCTAAGCCTAACGCTAAAGCTGCGAATACTAAAGCTGCGAATACTAAAGCGAACCGTGAGCGCGACCGCAAAAATAAAGGCGCACCTCGCTGGTTGAAAGAAAAGCGAGATACACCGCCGAAATCATAGTGCGTAAGGCAGAGTAGTTACGAATGCTTCTAAGTAAGAGGTGAACGATATGATCACTAGCGATTTGGAACGTCACAAAATCCCGCTCGCTCAGTCTGTGTTGGAATTAAAGGGAATAACGGGTGGCTATAGTCTAAGAAGACCAGTCCTCCATAATATTTCGCTATCTGTATATGCGGGTGAATTGGTTGGTCTGATTGGACTTAACGGCGCAGGCAAAAGCACTGCGATTAAACACATCCTCGGCCTCATGGTGCCACACCAAGGAGAAATTCGGGTTGCAGGTGTTCGACTGGAGGACAATCGGGACTTGTATCGGAGTTCCACCGCTTATGTGCCGGAGCAACCGACATTATTCCCAAATTTGACTGTACGCGAGCATCTTCAATGGACTGCCATTGCATATGCAATCGAACGAGAAAAGTTTGAACATAAAGTTGCTGAGCTTGCACAAATTTTTCGTATGACGGAAGTTTTGAACGCTTTGCCAAGCACGTTATCCAAAGGGATGAAGCAAAAGGTCATGCTGATGAATGCGTTGCTCGTGTCACCTCCCCTGCTCATCATCGATGAACCGTTTCTTGGGCTTGATCCTTTGGCAATCCGAGGACTTCTCGCTGCATTAGATGAAGTTCGTGCTCAAGGGAGCGCGATTCTATTAAGCTCACATATCTTGCCTTCATTAGAGCGTAAAGCTGATCGGCTTGTGGTGCTTCATCGTGGACAGATGATCGCGCAGGGTACGCCTGCCGAGGTGATCGCATTAGCAGGCTGTTCGCCTGCAGAAGCGACACTTGATGATGCTTTCGAAGCGCTAGTGTTGAATGCGGAAGGAGGCGCCTCGCGTGAATGAGGGAGGAGAGCACAATTTTTTGCGTTCACTTCGCCACAATCGAGCAGCAGCATTTCGCAAAGAGATTGTACCTTATTTTCGCTATGTGTTCCAAAGTGGATTTGGCTTACTCGCATCGGCGGTACTATTCGCATTCATCATCTGGTATGTTGATTTCATAAAAGCAGTTCCAGCGAATTGGCCGATCAAACCTGTAGCAATCATCGTGCTTGCACTTGTGGCGATCATCACACCGCTTAGAACGTATTTTCAACCTGCAGACACTGTGTTTCTATTGCCTTTGGAATCTCGATTGCTTTCTTCGTACATAAAACCGATTGTTCGAACTGCAATGTGGGCAAATGTCATGCGTATGATGATAGTATGGGCAATCGTCATTCCGATCTATTTGCGATCGCCTGCGACATCAGTGCTGCTAGATAGCCATCCAATTGGCATACTTACGATAGGGTTAGCGATCATTGCTGGCGGGAATGTATATGGCGCATGGCGCGAGCGTCAGCCTGCATCACAGCTATGGCGAACAGCTTTGCGGATCATACGCTGGTTGCTGACGATTGCGATGATCGCAGCGATTTTACTAAAGTCACTTTGGATCGCAGTTATTTTTATTGTGCTAAGCATCTCACTATTATTTCTGCTATGGTCAGTACCGAAGCGTCATGCGCTACCATGGGAACGATTAGTCGAGGATGAACGTAGTGCGCGACATCGTTGGATGGCTTTTCTTAGCTGGTTTGTAGATGTGCAATCTGAGGGTGCTAAAGCAACGCGTCGGCGTTGGATAGCATGGCTGGGAGATCGGGTACCGTTTGAGCAGAAATATGCTTGGAAGTTCCTATATACGAAGACATTTTTACGAAGTGAGACTTTCGGGGCTTATATTCGTTGGCTCTTCGTAGCCGGGTTTGTAATGGTTGTCGTCGATAATGAAATTGCGTTACTTGTGTGTTACGGGATCGCGTTAATCGTCGCTGGCATGCAGCTGGGAGAGTTGGGACGAGTACGCTTCGTAGAGACTGTAGACACATTACCGATATCTCCGGATGGACGTCTTCCTGCTGCCGCCTCCGTTGCGCGTGTCGCAGGATTATGTGCGGCGGGCGTGCTTGCTATTGTAATGGTGCTAGCTCAACTAAAGTTTGAGCAGATCGAATGGTTAATCGCTACGATTATTGTTGGATTCGTATGGACAGGCTGGCTAGTCCCACGCAAAATCGCTAAGCGAACGATGGATGATGAAGACTAAATGAATCATTCTCATGTGCATTTAATGGACATCTACAGCCACACTCACATCTGAGCAAGCGGGATATTGTGATCAAACGAGCGTTTGAACATTAGGGATAACATTACTGTAACGCGCTATTCTCTGTCATAGACGGATACAAGCATAGGATAACAAAAAGCCCTTTCGACTTCCCATAAGGAAGCGAAAGGGCTTTATCAATTTTTAAACTTTACCCGACTTCACATCGAGTACAGCTTTGTGAATGCGATCGAACAAATCTTCGAGATGCTGTTCTTCGATGCAAGAGAAAGCGACACGAAGGTCGGTTGTACCTAGAGCAATCGTACCGACTTCATATTCGGTAAGAAGACGTTGGCGTACATCCTCCGCATCAACTGTACTTAGCTTCAAGCACATGAAGTAGCCGGAGTTGAACGGATAATACGACCAGTCTGCACCATATTTGCCACTGTCAAGCAATTGCTTGACTTTGTTGGCGCGGCTCTTCATGATTTCGAACTTTTGAGCTTTTTGATCGTGGAATTCAGGTGATTTCAAAGCGCGCAGCACGAATGTTTGTGAAGGATGAGGTCCACTAGAAATCGTTGCACGAATAATGCCAATCGTCTTTTGCTCCAAAGCTGCTAAGCTTGCTTCAGGCAATCCTCCATATGTGATGAAGCCTACGCGGAAGCCCCACACATATTCTTCTTTTGTCGCACCGTCGACTTTGATTGGTAGAATGTTCTCATGCAAATCGCAAAGCTGACCGAATAACGATTCTTGCAATGAGTTTTCGAAAAACAATCCGAAATATGCGTCATCAGTAACGACAGCGATCTTTATGCCGGCTTCAGCTGCCGCCTGAAGTGCAGCGACAATGTCGCGACCTTCCTCTGCATCAGGTGTGTAGCCTGTAGGGTTGTTCGGGAAGTTAAGGACGACGATTGCTTTACCGCGTTCCTTCTGTGCGAGCAACGCATCGCGAAGCCCAATTGCATTAAAACGGTTATTTTCGTTATAGAGCGGGTAATTAACGATTTCAGCGCCACGGCGAATACCGAACGTCAGCTCATAATTTTCCCAATTTTTATCTGGAATGATAACGGCATCACCACGATCAGCGAATAGATCAGCAACGATACTTAAACCATGTGTCAAAGCATTGGTCACGATGGGTAAGCTCAGTGTCTTACCTACGAGGGATGGATTCTCTGTCAGCATCTTATCTTTCCAAACCGTGCGCAGTTCAGGCTTCCCTGCAGGTGGAGCATATTCGTAAATGTCCTTCGGATCATAAGCGGACAGCGTCTCTTGAATGACTTCTAGATGCATTGGCGTTCCGTTCTCTGTTGCAATACCGATTGTTGCATTGTATAGCTTTGCTTTTTGTTTAGCTTCAGCAGACTGGCTCAGAATACCAACCTTTGGAAAATAAATCTGTTTACCAAGCTCGGATAACAGCTGTGCTACGATGGGCGAATGTGCTGTAATCGTTTCGTTTAACTGTTGTGCTAGTGGGTTCATCTCGATCTTCCTTCCGAATGTTCATAATCGGTTGTAACGGACATAATTCATTAGGGGATATTATACACTAAGGAGCAATGAACGTCATCCTGTGAATGCTAGGCTTTACGATTTCAACAGGCTTTCCATTGACAGTTTGCACAATTCGTCATAAATTGGGACTAGATGAAAGGATGCTTATGGGTTTAGGAGGAATTATTCATGCTTCATTTACCACCATCAGCTTATCAACTCCATACTGCTTTCGCGAAAATTTCCTGTGAACCGCACTGGAAGTGGCAGAAACGAGAAAAGCCACTTGCGAATTTTGATTTATTTTATGTGTGGAGTGGAGAAGGTGAACTCTTTTTAAACGATCAGCCGTACTCAATCGGGGCTGGGAGCTGCTTCTTATTCCGTCCAGGCGATCATACGAGCGCATCGCACAATCCACAAAAGCCTCTTGTTCTAACGTATATTCATTTTGCCCTATCAGAGCCTGCTGCGTTAATACCGGAACCCTATCGTGTGCTTGAGGAAACGTTTGATTTTGAATATTTGTTGTCTCGATATGTACGACTGTTCCTCGTTAAGACGTTTGCTGCAGAGGAAGAGGCACGACTTATTTTGAAACAGCTAGTCATTCATCTACTTCGGAATGATATGAACGAGCCGATCGAGAATAAGGCAAGTAACCAATTGACGGAAAGTATACACGAAATTGCGAATTACATTGGTCAACACCCAGGCATTCAGCATCGTGTCGACGATCTAGCGGCGAGATCCGGACTGTCGTCGCGGTATTTTTCGATTAAGTTTAAAGAGATGATTGGCGTGTCCGTACAAACGTATATGATTCGGACGCGAATTGAACGGGCGCAGCATTTGCTCATGCATGCAGGGATGAATGTAACAGAAGTTGCAGATGTGCTCGGATATCGCGATATTTTCTTTTTTAGTAGACAGTTCAAACAATATACCGGTAAGAGCCCGTCTGAAGTTCGATAATACGCAAATAAAAAAAACGGATAACAATCTCGAAAGTGGAGAAGTTATCCGTTTTTATGTTAGTTATACAGAATTCATAAGTTTCACACTTATCATTGTCTGTATAACCTCCGCAAAGCTTATTCACCGTCCAAGGACGCCGAAAGCGTTTTTGCTTGTTCAGATTGATTCAGGGTGCCGAGCTTTTCGCCCATGAGCACTTTATCTCCGACTTTAAGGTCTGTACGAGGGGTTAGCGTACCATCTTGTGTCAGCAGTACAATCGTTGACCCAAATTCAAAGTATGCAAGCTCTTGACCGCGCTCTAGCTTAGTTGGACGTGGTTCAACATATTTAATGCTGCTCACATTGAGTGCACCGACTTTGACGACGGCCACTTCTCCAGAATCATGACGGACGTACGAGACGAGTCGTTCATTGCGCGAGAGCACACGTCGCATTGCAGTTAATCCGAATTCATTAACAGGGTAAACGCGCCCAGCAATGTGTTCGGATTCTACGATTTCACCGGAGCACGGAGCATGAATGCGATGATAATCTGTTGGACTCAAATAGAGCACCCAAAAATATCCGTGCTGATATTGTGAAATTCGAGGCGAGCTATTGAGCAGCTCCTCTACGGTATAGGTTTGGCCCTTCACCTCTAGCATGAGTCCTTCTTTTATGGAGCCGCACGCAGTAATTAAGGCATCTACAGGACTAACGAGTGCATAGGGAGTATGGTCAATTGGACGTTTGCCCGGTTTAAGTCGACGTGTAAAAAATTCATTTAACGAACGATATTCATCCAGTTGTTTTTCTGCGTCTGCGATCGGAATTTTGTACATCGATGCGAAGCGTGGGATCCAGCGACGGCTTAAGGATGATTTTGCGAAACGTCCCGTTAATTGGGACACGAATTTGCGTGAAGACAATTCTGTCATCATGCGCAACAACCAGCGTTTCATGCAGCGAAGAACTCCTTTTACATTTAATATAACTATTGAGTCAGTGTGACACATCGTTTAATAAAGCGCAATAGCTTTAACGATAAGTTCCATTTTCTAACATGAGATTAGTATCCTTACCCGTTCTTGGTGTATATGCTGTCACATATAACAAGATGGGTAAAAGAGGCGATGACCGTAGTGAAAAAGGTGGCTTTCGTTACCCCGGGTGCTTTTCCAGTGCCATCCTCGATGGGTGGCTCTGTTGAGCGTGTGGTGGAAAAGTTTGTGCCCAAGCTGCAGCCACATGTTGCAGTTACGATTTATGGCCGGTTAGGTCGGGGGCTACGTGCAAGAGATCATTTGGAAGGAGCTCCAATTGAACGATACAATGCTACAAATAAAAGGCGCTATTTCGATATCGTGTGTAAAAGATTGCAGCTTCTAAAACCGCATACGATTCAGATAGAAAACCGTCCGCGTTGGGTGCCACGCTTGAAAAAGTTAATGCCACATTGCCAGATATGGCTTAATTTACATTCAACAACGTTTATTTCTGCTCCATATTTAAAACGGAGAGATCGACTTCGTTGTTTAATGGCAGCAGATCGAATTATCGTTAATAGTGCATTTTTGCGCAGCTATATTGTGGGAATGTTTCCTCGATTGGCATCGATTGTTTCTGTGAATCATCTTGGCGTGGATGTTGAACAATTTGCTGAAAAAGGATCGACCGAATGGAAGGCGATTCGTGAGAAGGTGCGTACAGCTAAGAAGTGGGGACAACGTCCCATTGTGATGTTCGTTGGCCGATTAATTCCTCAAAAGGGAGTTCATCATCTGCTTGCATCGTTGCGACACTTGATCGTGCACCACCCGAATGTGCTGGTGATTATCGTAGGAAGTGCATTATATGGGTCACATCGTACAACGCCCTATGTGCGCAAGCTGCACCGTTTAGCGGGGAGATGGCGTAAGCATGTTCATTTTCAACCGTACATTCCACATCACGAGGTTGCTCATTGGTTAGCGATGGCGGACATTGCGGTTGTACCTTCGATTGGAAAAGAAGCATTCGGACTTGTAAATGTTGAGGCGATGGCCGCTGGATTACCTGTTATTGCAACCAATACGGGTGGAATTAGAGAAGTGGTTTCAGATGGCGAGACAGGCTATTTAGTATCTAAGCAACGTAGCCGCATTGTATCGGAACTTAGTTCACGGATTAGCGAGTTGCTGAGTAATTCCGAACTACGTGAGCAGATGGGACGCAAGGGCAGGCAACGGGTGCTGGATCACTTTACTTGGAACCAAACCGCACAAAGATGGCTGAAACTGCATGGTGAACAATAATGGACGCTAGGTGCTCCGCCCAGTTGCGTGACACGCCTATAGGGGCGTGCATAGGATAGTGGAGGATGGGAAGGGGATGAAGGTGAAGGAATGAGCAAAGATCGTGCGAAAAGGCGAAGTCCTACACGTAGAAAACCACTATTTTTCGTTGATAATCCGAACAAGATGGAACTGAGATGGCTTGATGAGCTCCCGCGAAAGCGGAAGCAGGTCGCCGTTCATGCTAATCCTCAACATTTGGAGGAGATTGTCGCTGTTGCGAGTACTATGAATCAACAAAAATACACAGACAATCTATCTGAGGTAGGGGATCCGACTCATGTAGATACGGATGCGCTTGAATCGGCCATTGCATACTACAATGATGAGCTTGCACATCCAAGCGTTCCGTCTCTAAGCGAGCTGGATTCAGGTTGTCAACGGTTCATGTTCAATAACCCGGCTGAATCGATCCGCCTTACTATTCCGTTTAAAGTACCATTTGTTAATGAAGATTATGCTGTTGTTGCGATGACTGATCATCCTTCATGCAGCTGTGTGCTTAGAAGCAAGCAAAAGCACGCAGCGGAGCTCGAAATCATTCGGACGCGATGGGGAGCCAGTCATCTCTCAGGATCGATCCAATGGATCGCAGTTGGGCAGAAAAGTATCGTGTAAAGTTATTGAGCTAAGGAGTACCTATTCGATCGAAATAGTGGTCGAGTGGTGCTCCTTCTTATTTGACAGGCGTTTTTGCTTGTGATTGTACATATGCCGTTGCGATTCAATGGGGGGCACATACAATGTTCAATATATGTTGGCCTGAGTTTGAGGGAGGGGTACGATGGTGTCGCAAGTGAAAGGTAGCCTTCAGCGGGAAAGGTGGACATCTCCCTATGTCTCGGTCATTATTCCAGTGATGAATGAACGAAGAACGCTACGCAGCGTTATTCGTCAAGCTTATCGCGTCCATCCACATACTGAAGTGATTGCAGTCGTGAATGGATCAACGGATGGATCACTTCGGATCGCGAGACAGATGGGAGCTACGGTTATCTCGTATAAAAGTGCTCTTGGTCACGATGTTCCTAGAGCGATAGGCGCACTTCATGCAAAAGGTGAGGTGCTGCTGTTCATTGATGCGGATATGGTGATTTCGGTAGCGAAGCTCCAATCGTTCGTAAAAGCGGTGTCTGACGGTGTTGATGTTGCATTGAATGATTATTCGGGGCCGATCCATAAAGTTGTCGTTCACCGCGTCGTATTAGCAAAGCATGCGCTTAATCTACTCATTGGGCGTACAGATCTTCAGGGTGCCTCGATGACGGCAATCCCGCATGCGATCAGCAGGAGGGCTTTAATACGTATTGGTGCATCAGCGCTTGCTGTACCTCCCTTAGCGCAAGTGATGGCGATACGAGATGGGCTGCAAGTTGAACGAATACAACAGGCTGTTCATGTCGGAAAGATCAACCCGATTCGCACAGGTCGAACTAGGAACTATTGGTTGATTCCGATGATTGTTGGAGACCACTTGGAAGCGATCGATTGGTGGATTAATCAATCGGGCTGTCGTGAAGTCCCTCTACAACGATCTGCACCTACGCATCCTCGACTGAGCAAACAGGCTCAGAACCCCACTATTGCAGCCATCGTAAATGTGACACAATCTAGCAATGCCATACAGCTGCAGTTGAAGCGCTTAAGTCGATTACCGATACAAAAAGTTGTGATTGTCCTTCCAGATCAGCTTGTGCATGATTCGATATTCCTCCAAATGCTCCAGCAAATCCATCAAACGGTTGAAATCATTTGCGCCCAGGGATCAGACGATCCAGATCATGGACGGGCTATAGGCGCGCAACTAGCAAATACAGATATTATGCTGTTTGTTGATGAAGTATCTGAATTGTCAACAAGAACAATGCTCGCGATGCTATCGAAATTTCGCGGTCGTAAAACAGCGGACATTGTGCTCGGAGTAGGACGAATGACGCCAGTGCCCTTTTACCAAAGAAATGATAGCTCTCGACTGAATGAGTTTATTAATACTTGCTTGAACCAGAGAAGGCTGAAAGCAAACAATCTAACGAATCTCCCGTTTGCAATCTCAAAACAAGCGCTAGACATTATCGGCGTTGAGAACTTAGGTATTCCGGTTAAAGCACATGTGATTGCTCTCTTGCACAAGCTTTCAATTACAACTGTGCGCGTATCCTCGGTGTCGTCTAGACGTCGTGGCGCACTCCCACATCGAATCTCTGTAGGTCATTATTTTGAAGCGTTGGATGAAGCTCTGCAGAAGCAAGGTGCTAGATTAACGTATGTTGATCGGTTCCGCAAGCGTGAGTTAGTAGGTGTGCATAACTTGTACGATGGCTCGAAATTTTAGGGGGGAATTGGATTGAAAGCAGTCATTCTCGCAGGGGGAACAGGATCACGCTTGAAGCCTTTAACCTATTGGACGAACAAACATCTGTTACCAATAGGAAATTACCCAATGATCTGCTATGGGATCGCAAAACTGCGCGAAGCAGGTATAAGGGATATTGTTATCGTGACGAATCGCTCAGCCATTGAGGGCTTTGTTGAAGTGCTTGGAAGCGGGCGTGACTGGGGTGTATCGATTATTTATCGTGTTCAAGAAGAGGCCGGCGGGATTGCTCAAGCGCTTGAGCTGGCAAGACCAATCATTCACCCTAAAGAAAAATTCATTGTGCTGCTCGGAGATAATTTGTTCGAGGAGAGCTTGAAGTCTTACGCTGAGCTCTTTACCAAGCAAGAAGTTGGTGCAATGGTGTTGCTCAAACGAGTAGCGGATCCGAAGAGATATGGTGTTCCAAAGTTGGATGAAGTGAGTGAACGCATCATTTGTATTGAAGAGAAACCAGATAATCCCGCATCCGATTTCTGTGTGACCGGGATCTATTTCTATGACACGAGTGTGTTCCAATGGATTGATGAAGTGAAGCCTTCTCAACGTGGTGAGCTTGAAATCACCGATGTAAATAATGCTTATGCAAAGGCTGGGATGCTCCAGTATAGAGTGCTTCAGGAATGGTGGACAGATGCGGGTACGTTCGAATCTCTGGAGGAAGCGGGAAAAAGACTCAAATTTTATTATTAATACGAAAGATGGGGGCGGTAAACGATGAAGTCTCGTGCGACAAGTCGAAAGATCGTTCATCGATCGAAACAACGTCTTCATGGCAGTATTGTAAAAATGCGACGGAGGGCTCGCTCCAAGGAAGTGGAAGTGACGTCACCTGTAATTCGTGAACTTTTTGAGACTGGATTTGCTCAGGGGTATCAGGAGGGTAGGCAGGCTGGCTTCGATCGATACGGTATCGCATTTGAGGGCACAAGTATTGTCATTCCTACCTATAATCAGCTTTCACTCCTACGGCAATGTATTCACTCGATTCTATGGAGTACAACTGTTCCATTCGAAATTATTGTTGTTGATAATGCTTCAACAGACGGTACCGCTGCGTATTTGCAAAGTCTTGGAGGACAAGTGAGATATCGTGTATTGGAAACGAATCGCGGATTCGCCGGAGCGATTAATGTGGGCATGATGATGGCTAAAGGACGGACAATATTGCTTCTGAACAATGACACAATTATGTGTGAGAACTTACTAAGCAATATGCTTATATGCTTAACAAGTGACGATTCGATTGGGATGGTCGGTCCGATCACGAATAACATTAGTGGCAGTCAGCGCATCTCTGTACCTTATCACAGTATAAGTAGGATGCCTGTTTTTGCACGGAAAAACAATAATAGCAATCCGGCTAGATGGCGAGATACGGATTTGCTGATCGGCTTCTGTTTACTTTTTCGCCGTGATCTATTTGAGGAGGTCGGATATCTCGATGAAGGATTCGAAATCGGGAATTATGAGGATAACGATTATTGTGCGCGTGTCCAAGCTCTAGGCAAACGATTAGTAGTTGCAGAGGATGCATTCATTCATCATATAGGCAGTGTGAGCATCAAGGCTGTGGGTCGCCGCATGGTGCAGGTGAATGAGCAGAACCAAAGATTTTTTTCGCATAAGTGGCCTAATTTGAAGCTATGGCTAAATGAACTTAAAGAGCACAATCAAACAGAACAAGGAAGGCTACCTCATCTATCAATTCTTTATCCAGAGAATATCGTAGTTAAAGGGCTAGATGCTACACCTTATTGGATTGAAAATGGTGTAAGGAGACCGATCGTCGGAGAAGTTCTGCTCCCCGTTATTCAAGTTTCTCAGATTGACTTGCGAAGGTGGCCGGTCGATGAGCCGATTGTTGTGGAGGAAGCTATCTTTCGTTGGCATGGCTACCATCATACGACAGAGTGGGAAGTCGGAATCGTCATGTGTACAGATGGAACGATGTATCATATTGAACATAAGCAACTTCGTCCTATTCTTGGAGCTGCAGCACTGCAAAGCTGGAATTTGCATCTTAAGCCTACGCGCACCATTTCTGTTGAGCAAGCGAATCGATTCCCACATGGCTTGCCCATTATCGCACTAGCTGTTCTGAGATCAAGATTGTGACATGCGCTGTGTGTGGGCATATGCTGTAGTGGAATGGGATGGAGGTTAAATACGTATGTCTCAAGAGCTATTAACAGAGATCGTCACTCATTTATCACATTCGCACCAACAGATGGCACGAATCATTCATGCAAAGCGAGAGGTGTCTGTTCGGATGGCTCAGCTTGTCGATGCATTGCCTGATGCTCACCCGCAGTTGAACGGATTGCCTGGTTTACTCGATAACAGTGGGCAAGTGACGAAGAGTATAATCGCTTATTTGAACAGTCTTGCAGATTTGGAAGAGGCTGTTGCAGAGAGCTTAACACATGTGATGAAGGCGATGGAGAACGCTGGTGATGAGGAATAGTACTTAATGATCGAGAGGTGGGTAGTAAATGAGACGCGAGGACGCCTATCATGTGACATTAGATGCCTTAGCGAAGCTGCAATGGAACATTGCGATGATCCTTGAGGCGAAGGCAACAGAATCGGAGAAAGTACGTAATTGGATGTTGATGCATTTGACGAACGATACGTATGAAGGGCATCAAGAACAATTACTAACCTGTCTCCAGCTCAATGAGCAAAATGTTGAAGTCATTGATGGACTTACGAAGCTTTGCAACGGTTTGAGTCGTAATTTGAAGCTTATTCTTAATCCGGATACCGATAGCGGGGATGTCATGTCTTCATTCATGGGTGGTAATAGTTTAGGAGACAGCAGCACATGAGTCGGTTAGATCAAGAGTGGCAGATTAAGTTGCGGTTAATGGATGCGATCGTAACCAGTCAGGAAGCATTAGCGAATATATTGCAAAATGTAGCGAAAGTGACGGATTATGCGGGCGTAAGTGCAGTGACGTTACAAGAGCATGTGAGAGTTATAACGAATATGCAAGGAGCACTTTTGAAAATGGTTGTTGGCAAAAGCTGGCGACCAGCGGCAGTGGGAGCTGCAACATCGCCGTGGCTATCTAAGGAGGTGTTTCGAATTGAAGCAGAAGCGACGAAAGATTCGTGCAGTGAGACGAAACCGTAAAGCTACAGTCCGCAAAGCTCGTAAAACAGGAAGAGGTAAGTTTGTGCGAACGTTGCGAGGACGCGGAACATCACGGTCGGGGAGAGGACGTCTGCGTACCCGTAGAGGGGGACGAAGACGGATTGTCAGAAGAACTCCGAGCGCATTTAATCAGGCGTACAGCGAAGGATACAATGCCGGTTTCAACCAAGGGTTTGAGGAAGGGCATCAAATTGCGTATGAACAACAGGGATAGGCTTTGCGTGGACAGAGGACTGTCGCTGATGCGACAGTTATTTTTTTAGCGCGACAGTAACGGCTTAATTTGCTCAATGAATGCTGTTACCCGAAAAAATCGGGTATCGCCGCCACCGCGCAGAATAGTGCGAGAAAATCGGCTTAATTCGCTCGATCTCCGCCACCGCGCGAAATAGTGCGAGAAAATCGGCTTAATTCGCTCGATCTCCGCCACCATGCGAAATAGTGCGAGAAAATCGGCTTAATTCGCTCGATTTCCGCCACCGCGCAGAATAGTGCGAGAAAATCGGCTTAATTCGCTCGATTTCAGCCGCCGCGCGAAATAGTGCGAGAAAATCGGCTTAATTCGCTCGATCACTGCCACCGCGCGAAATAGTGCGAGAAAATCGGCTTAATTCGCTCGATCTCCACCACTGCGCAGAAAAGTGCGAGAAAATCGGCTTATATGCTTTGCTGTTCGAGAATTGAGCGATTAAATATGGAATAACATTAAAAAATTTAAAGATACAATGGATGCCGTATGAATAATGTGGTTTTTTTGTTAAGGAAATTTTAAGTAATTTATGAAGTGTTTATTAAGATTTGAAATCTATAATAGGAGCTTGAGAGAGAATGGCGATGGAAATTGGGGGAATTGTGGTATGAAAATGCGGAGCGGGTTGTTAGTAATTGCGATGTTAATTTTAGTCAGCAGTTTAGTCGGTTGTAGTTCTAATATAGATCCCATTCAGAAGGAATCAACCACTTTGAAGGTATTGGCTTACAACAGTCAGAGCTTCTATATCCAACATGGGATGATGTACAATGCTTTGCATCCTGAGGTAGAATTTGAAGTTGTTGTGAACGACAACATGTTTATGAATCCGGAGAGTGACAAGGAGAAGGCGGAGGCAAACAAAAATTATGAACAATCGGATGTCTTAATGTTAAGTCCTATCCAATATGAGTCGATGGCTAAAGCAGGACAATTATTAGATTTAGAAACTTTCATTGCACGTGATAAAGTGAATTTAGATGGGATCGCCCCAAGTCTTTTATCTTTTATTAAGCTTAGGAGTGAGGGCAAGCTCTATGGGCTTTCATCTGATTTTTATAGTAACGCGATCTTTTACAACAAAGATCTCTTCGAGCAATATGGAGTAACTTTACCAAGAGATCATATGGACTGGGATGAATTATTTCAGCTGGCTAAGCGTTTTCCAACCGTAGGAGAAGATGGGGAAAAGCTCTATGGACTGAAGACAGAGTGGGTGGGTGATCTCTACTTTCAAGCGATGTCAATTGCTAACACGAGAGAACTTACTCTGTTCAATAAGGAAAGTAAACAGATGACAATCGATTCAGAAGCGTGGCACAACGTGTTTAATACTGTGTTGGATGCGATGCAATCAGGATCTATTTATGCCAAACAACAATCGAATGTAGATCCGTTTCTTACTGGAAAAGTCGCAATGTCGATCGAATACTACTTCATGGCGGGGCGGATTCAGGAGGCAAAAAATGAAAATCAAAAAGGTGGTGTGCAGAACTGGGACGTAGTCACAGTGCCTGTAGATCCACTTCGCCCCAATATGGGCGGAAATCTTGCTCCCTCCGTAATTATGGCGATTAATCCGAATTCGACTCATATTGAAGAGGCGTGGGAGTTCCTGAAATATCTCATGAGCGAAGACTATGCGAAGGTGATGACTAAGGCGAACTTCGGCAGCTTAACTGCGCACACTAAATACATAAAAGACGATGCGGGGCATCATTTGGAAGCATTTTATAAATTGGAACCTACACTGGATTCGATTTTTGGAAACGTAAGTGAGCAATACCGCGGTATTCGATCACAAATTGAAAATTTATTACGTACCGAGATCGACAAAGTGAAAGAAGATCAGCAGACGGTAGCTGAGGCGTTATCGAAAGTGCAGATAGACGGACAAGTCTTACTATTGAGCATAAAAGAATAATTACACACTTATATAATTAACTCTGCTCATTCTCGTTGCGAAAGCGATGGAGAGTGGGCGATTTTTGTTTGTTAAGGAGACAGACATTTTTTCAAGCCTATATTGCATAGGGAAGCGGGTAAGTACCCCAGTCCAATATGGGATCAACGCATATATTGATTGCGGGTGATTAAGATGTTGAGTCAGCGGAGCAGGGTAAAAACGTGGAGCACGAGCGATCAAGCGTATCACAGTGGCTGGCACGACGGTTGGCGTCTCGGGGCATGTCGGTCAATAGACAAAGTGATGAAGCAGACTGTTGATGTAGCTGCTACTCCAGTCTGTCAAGCAACCATTCTTTATGTATCGCAGGGGTTTGAAGCGATCGATCGCGGAATTATTGCGGCGCTTTCCAGCCAAGTATCACAGGTTCATGTTGTTTCCTATGACCTGATTGAACAGCAAGCAGTGCTACTAAGACCAGATGCTGTTATTGTTCTAAATGGACTTCACATCTTTCCTGCAAATCAAGTCGAACAAATTGAGGCAATCAGGCGTTTAAACATCCTAACAGCCATTTGGTTTGTAGATGATCCGTATTTCACGGATGATACGATGCATATCGCTCCTCACTATGACTATGTATTCACACATGAGCGTGCATGCGTGCCGCTATATCAATCTCTTGGATGTACTCAGGTGCATCATCTACCACTTGCGACACATTCAGAGCTTTTTTACCCTCAGGCTGTTGAGCGTGAATATGTACATGATATTTGTTTTATCGGAACTGGCTTTCATAATCGTATTCAATTGTTCGACCAGCTTGCTCCCTATTTAAAGCGCAAAAATGTCGTGATCGCTGGTGGGTTATGGCATCGCATGAGGCGTTATGGTTTAATTGCAAATTCTATCATTCCTGAAGGTGTTCGGATAGAAGAAGCTGCAAAGTTATATAATGGGGCGAAAATTGTTATCAATGTGCATCGGGCAACAGATCATCGTCTAGAGAGGCGAAATAGTCGCAACTGGCCCGGACAATCGATCAATCCACGTACTTTTGACATTGGTGGTTGTGGTGCGATGCAGTTGACAGATTATCGTGAGGAATTGCCTGATTTCTACCATGTTGGGACTGAAATTGATGTCTATCAGAATGCTAGGCAGTTGATGGAGTTACTTGATTATTACTTAACAAATGAGAATGAACGAACGAAAATTGCAGCAAGAGGTTATCTTCGAACGAGACGAGAACATTCATTTACGAGCAGAGTACGTCGTCTACTGAATACACTTGGATTTTGCTAATGCACGTGTATCTCTTGATCAGGAGGAATTGATAATGGTCGTCATGAGGCGAAAATATCGCAAAGGTAGTCGTGTCCGCCGCTTAGGTCGCATCGGCGATCTTACTCAGCAAAGACAAGAGGGTTACACGTTAGGGTGGGAGCATGGTCACTGGTTAGGTCGTTGTGAGGCAGTGATGCAGCAGGCGATACCACAATCGATCGTCCGTCCGCTACATGTTCTCTATGTTACATCAGGAAAAGGGTATCCTTATAGTCCGATAGATTTGGCAATTTGTGAATCATTGAAACTGGTCGTTGCTAAAGTGTCTGTTGCACAACCTAATCAAGATATTGTTCGAATTGCCGCACAAGAACAGCCGGATTTGTTGCTTGTACTTGAAGGTATGAATACTCCGGTAGAAAAAGTATACGCAGTCAAGGAACTCGGAATTCGGACAGCGATATGGTTTACAGACGATCCGTATTACACGGATATTACTTCAGAGCTCGCTCGAGCCTACGATTGTATATTTACGCTTGAACGCAATTGTGTACAATTTTACGGAGAGCTAGGCTGTTCGCGTGTGCATTATTTGCCGCTTGGTGTATATCCAGTAGCATACCGGCCCCGCAATCCGAGTGTTGAGACACGTGGAGATATTTGCTTCATCGGTTCAGCCTATTGGAATCGAGTTAGTCTATTTCAACAAATTATCCCTCGAATCGCACATCGCAAAATGTTAATCTCCGGCCTATGGTGGGACCGTCTCCCTAACTATCGGCGATATAGATCTCGTATTCAAGTAGGGGCATGGATGGATCCGATTAGCACATGTGAGAAATACAATGCACATAAGATCGTTATTAATGCACATCGTGCGCATGATGATGATACGTATAATCGCAATCGCTTTCGGATTGCTGCAGTTTCTCCGAATCCACGAACGTTTGAGATTAGCGCATCTGCAACGCTGCAGCTGACTG
Organism: Candidatus Cohnella colombiensis; assembly: GCA_029203125.1. Lineage (GTDB taxonomy): Bacteria > Bacillota > Bacilli > Paenibacillales > Paenibacillaceae > Cohnella > Cohnella colombiensis. The sequence continues at coordinate 2,621,662 of CP119317.1, read as the reverse complement.
ATCGGCGTGAAGATATCGAACAATTTTATGTGCCGGATAAAGAGATAGTCATCTTTGAGAATGCGCAAGATTTAGCGAATAAGATGGAGTACTACTTGGCGCATGAGGAGGAGAGGCGAGAAATAGCGCTTCGAGGCTTGTATCGTACGATGAAAAATCACACTTATGTGTCTCGTTTAAACCAGCTAATTGATCTTGCTCTAGTGCCATGAGTCGGATCAAGCCGAAACTCTATTTATTTTCGCATATGTGTAATACGTCTTATGTTACTGGAGGGGAAAAGGTGCTGCTCCTGCTCGCCAGAGAGATTCAGCAGCACTATGAATGTGTGCTCATCATCCCTCAGGATGGAATGATTGCACAACAAGCGCGGTCGGCTGGTATTCAGACGATCATACAGGCGATTCCTTTATCAGCGGGATTATATTTATCGTTGCCCAATGCGGACGAAGAAATAGCTACACTTCAACGAGGCGCCGAGTGGAGTGAGCTCTATTCGCTACTAGAGCGTGAACGACCGGATTATGTTCTCGTGAATACGGCGGTGCACCCGTTGCCTGCACTCGCAGCTCAATGTCTTGGAATTACAACTTTGTGGTTGATGCACGAGATATTGTTAGACACTCCTTACCGCGCACATTGTGCTGCTTACATTGCATTGCATTGCGATGTGCTCATTGGTGTATCTGAAGCAGTGTTAAGGCCATTCCTAGGTGTTTCAGGTGTGAAACAGCAATTTGTGCTTTCGCCTTTTATAGAGCAAGAGGCATTAGCGCCGAAGGATTGGGCAGCAATACGGTCTGCGATGCGCAGTAGAATCGGATGGGATGAAAGCCATCGGGTAGTAGGTTTTATTGCAGCGGCGATCTATCCCAATAAGGGGCTACTGGCTTTCATTGAAAGTATGATCCCGATTGCTGGAATGAATGATCGTGCACGCTTTTTAATCGTTGGCAGCCCAGTGGATCTTGTACATGATCAGGCATGTCGTCAGGTGATCGTACAATCGGGCTATGAACACCGTTTTGCATTTCTTCCGTTTGTGGACAATATCAGCCATCTCTTTCCGACTCTAGATATCGTTGCCGTCCCAAGCATTATTGCTGAGGGTTTTGGACTAACTGCGTTAGAAGGTTTAACATTCGGTCGAGCGGTCGTTGCGTTTGCTTCTGGCGGACTCGTAGAAATCATGAGAGCGACTGGTAATGGAGATTTCCTCGTACAGACAGGGAATACACATGAAATGATGTGGAAGGTACGTTCTCTGCTTGCCTCTGATCGCTACTTGGAGGATGTTGGAAATCGAAATCGTGAAGCTGCCGTTCAAGCTTTTGGAATTCATGCTTTTCGTAGAAAATTACAGCAATTGGTCGGGCAACTACCGGTGCGTGCTATGCTTCGTTTCACGCTCGTTCGTGGATCTGGTCCTGCGATTTATGCGATTGAGCAAGGACGGAAGCGACCATTTGCTTCGGTAAAGGCAATGATTCAGAGAGGATTTCAACCGGGTGGTGTTGCTCCTGTTAGCGACCTGATGTTGAGCTGCTTCCCTGAAGGAGAACCACTTCCTGAGCTTCGAAGGAGTGTCCGAAAAAAGAGCAAGCGACTCCATCATCTTAGAAGGCGACGTGGACGGAATCGCTTACGCGCTTTGAGAAGAAGGCGTCGTGTGTCACGAAGAACGAGAAGGCGGCAAAGTCCAACGAAGCGCTAAACCTGACTGAGTGAGTCCTGAGCCGAATCCATATAGGATAAGAAGTTGATCGACCTGAAGATTTCCTTCTTGGTAGGCAATGTCTAGCGCGAGCGGTATAGATGCAGCCGATGTATTCCCGTAGCGGACGATGCTTTGTAATGCTTTCTGAGAAGGGAGCTTCAGTCTTTCGCAGATGGACTCAATCATGCGTAAATTTGCGCTGTGAGGAACAAACCAGTCGATTTGATCGACAGTTAAATCGAGTGAGTCAAGTAATTGGCGGACACCATCGGGCACTGTTGATAATGCCCACTTTAATACGGCGCCTCCATTTTGGACAAGCTTACCTTGACCAGTAAGAAGCTCTTTGTTGTTGCCGTATTGGGACAATCCAGTCGCATATACCTGAAAGCCACCAGAGCCGTCGGTTACAGCGCTGGACGCGAGGAAAGAACCTGTTTGTGAATGCTCTAAGAGCACCGCACCTGCTCCATCTCCAAACAAAATACATGTGGAACGATCGGTATAGTCCGTAATTTTCGTTAACGTTTCCGCTCCGACAACAAGCACCTTGCGATAGGCTCCTGTTAAGATGAGGCCATTCGCCAGCTGTAAGGCAGAGACGAATCCAGCACAAGCAGCGCTAACATCTAAAGCGAGACAGCTTGTAATTCCGAATGCTTGCTGAACCCGAGAAGCAACTGAAGGACAAGGCATATCCGGTGTAGTCGTGGCGACAAGAATGGCATCTACGTCAAGTGCGGAGATAGCAGGGAACCGAGAGAAAAGGTTTTGCGTTGCTGCAATAGCGAGATCGCTGGAATATTGATCGGGGGCACACCGTCTCCGTGTTTCAATGCCTGTTCTACGAATGATCCACTCATCATTCGTTTCAACAAGTCGTTCCAGGTCAGCGTTCGTGATTATATCGTCAGGAACATAGCTTCCAATTGCTGTAATTGTGGCAGATGACTGAATTGAGGAACTGCTGCTCATTATATTCACCATCCTTATAATTAGTAATTGATCCTAGTACTTGGTACTAAATATAATCGTTCTTAATGTCGCTGTCAATGGTGTCAATGTGCATTTGCGACTTCGCATAATCGGTCGATTGCTTGCGAACGCTATGGATCACGAATGAAGGAGGAGATGCACATTGCGTAAAGGAATAATTTTCATAAGCATGCTGGTAACATTCGTATTAGCAGGAATATCTGTGACGGGGTGCATGAATAAGGCAAGTGTCGAGAAGACAGGTGATCTAGGCAATAAAAATATTCGTCCGAACTCTGTAGCCAAGCAGCGTGCGCAGAAGGAGAAGTATGAACAGCTAGGTAATTGGAAACCGAATAGCTTGAAGATGCATAACAACTCGAAGCTGGAGTTAAGTCAGAAAGCAGCAGATCGCGTAAAAAACATTCCTGGAATTAAATCAGCGTATGTGATGCTGACAGATCATAATGCTTATGTAGCGGTTAAATTGAAGCAGGAAGGGTTGAAAACCGAGAGTGCGGCATTGACTGAAGCGATGAAGACAAGAATTGCAGAACGCATTCAAGCTTTATCATCGACGACTGAAAATGTGTATGTATCTGCAAATCCTGACTTTATAGAACGTGTTGAAGGCTGGGAGGCAGAGGTTAAGCAGGGACATCCAATTAAAGGCTTTCTACAGGAGTTCAATGCTTTAGTGGAAAGAATATTCCCAGCTAGGGTCACACAAAAGGCGAAGTAAGGGTGGAGTAAATAAGACGGGTCTGCAAATGCGCAGATCTGTCTTTTGTTTGTGCAGTTAATAACATCTGATCCTTCGTAGTTTTCCTTCATAAGTAACGCCCATTTTCCTCGTCCTCCGCACCATACGATAAGCCCTTTCATATCATAAAGTTGACTGTATCCCTGCATACCTTGTATTCATACATTCCCGGGCAAGGAGGGGTGACACACGTTGAAAGTGTGGAATTTACGCATTAATCCGTTGATACATAAGGGTTCATGATATATTTGATGAAAATTTGATGCAAATTTGTTTTTGATGCATTATAATGACATCAAAACGTTTAAGGACTGTGATAGCATTGGCGAGAGATAAGAAAGACACAACCAAAGATTTTATATATGAGAATGAGAATGCTAAGGTAAATCCTTTTTGGTTCCAAGTAATGGTCCACGGCAAAAGAGTTACTAAACGTGGATTTAGGACGCGAGGAGAAGCTAAGAAGGCGCGAGCTGCACTTTTAACTGAACTAAGCAAGGGCGACTATATTGAGCCGTCTAGGATGACCTACGGGGCTTATTTTAAATTATGGCTTGATGCGCGTCGTAACATTTCCGAATCAACTAGAGATATGTACTGGTCTTATTTCAGGACACATATTGATGATGAGATTGGCGACATTCCCCTTCACAGATTAAGCGCATTACACATTGAATCACTTGTTAATTCTTGTCGTGATAAAGGCTTAGCTGATGAAACCGTTAAGAGGGTGTTTTCTACTGTTAACGCATCGCTGAATGCAGCAGAGAAGAAAGACATAATATCGAAAAATGTGGCCAACAAAATTGAAAAGCCAACAGTTAAGCGTGTTGAGCGCCCGATATGGAAAACGGAGACGATCCAGCAGTTCTTTAAGGACTCTAAAGGCGCTAGTAGGTATTGGGTAGCTGCTTATATCGCAGTTATGACCGGAATGAGGCAAGGGGAGATATTGGGGCTTAAATGGTCAGATATCGACCTTAAACAGGGGTTGATACAGGTTAGGCGCAACCTCCTGAAAAACAAAGGGAAATTCGATAACCTCAAGACAGATAAGAGTCGTAGAGTAATTGCGATTTCCGATCAGATCATTAAAGTTCTCGAAGAGCAAAAGAACTTAAATGCAATAGAGAAAGAACAATTAGGTGACGAATACCAAGACAATGACATTGTAGTTAGTAGCTCCAAGGGTACACCAGCAACGGCGACAAAAGTTATCGTGGCATGGAACACAATGCAGAAAAAGTATAAACCTGATGATGAGCCTACAATCACTTTCCATGATCTCAGGCATACACATGCGTCATTGCTATTGCAACAGGGTGTACATCCTAAAGTGGTATCGGAACGACTGGGGCACTCTACAATCACTATAACGCTCGATACTTATTCACACTTGATGCCTAACATGCAAGCAGATGCTGCGCGTGATTTGGATAAGTTGATTAGTATGGACTAAATGATATGAATTGAGATCATAAGGAAATATTTAGCCAATTATGAGGCATTATTGCATGTCATTAGGATTTAGATGTGTTATATTTATATCATCGGAAAACCGTACAGAGGACACCGCAGGGGCATGGATGCCCTAACCCATATAGTTGCGACTCGAAGGCATGCCATAGGGCATTTAAAATCTTCGGCGTACAAATCAAAGTCAGCCAATAGGTTGGCTTTTTCTATTACGGTGAAAGTTCCAATGGCGGTTTCCCGATCTCGTATGTAGCTCGTCATGCATATATGGTGTATGTGAAGAAAGGGGGACATACGAGACGTGGGTGCCGGAAGATAGACGGAACGCAGAGATCATTTCAAACAAGCGGCGATTTGAGGATCGCTATTCATGGGTGTGAGTCCCATGACCCACAGTTGATATGCGGATATGGCGTAAAGGTTGCGCCTCAGCCTTCCAAGTTGACGATGACTTGTTCGATTCCCGCTGTCCGCTCCAACACGCTTATTCCGCAATTCAGACATGCCACACCTCCCCAAATATCTCGATAGCATTGGGCTGCTGATAGGGGGCAAACTCCAGCAGGACGGGATATCACTCCTTGGGTATTGATGCCAAGTACCTTGAAACAAGGTGTGGATCGGCAGGGCTTACGACCAGCCTCAGTAATGGTCGCTTTCAACAAAAATGTTGACATTGTATCTGTCCTGTTACAATATGTATCCATAGAGATACACATTAAATGACAGGTGGAGTTAACAATGAATCAACGTTTTATTCAACTGGACTCACTTCGGGGATTGGCAGCTCTAGCAGTATTGTTCAGTCACATAATACTTATTCCAGAAAGCATGGGAAGTACAATGCACTCACTATTAACAGCACCTTACTCACCATTTCAAATCTTAGTCGATGGCCATTCAGCTGTGATCTTATTTTTCGTTTTGAGTGGCTTTGTTCTCTCTTTGCCATTACTTAACGGGAAATACCAATCGTACCATGGCTATCTGATTAAACGTTTTTTCCGCATCTATGTTCCCTACATCATATCTTTTTTTGTTGCCCTCACTCTTCTCTCGCTTTCACCGAAACTTACTGGTGTCGGTATATCTGAAAGCATCAATAATACATGGTCACAAAATTTAAGTATGAGTGTCATTGTGGAACATATTCTCGGCATTGTGAATGTCCACACCGAAGCAATCAATAGCCCTTACTGGTCGCTGGTGCATGAGATGCGAATATCTATTATCTTTCCATTCGTTGTTTTTCTACTTCGCAACGTCCGATGGTATTACACAGTTTTGATCGGACTGGCGCTATTCGGGTTTTCAACACTCAATGACATATTCAATATTCAAACATCAAACGGATTAAATACGACCTACTTTGATAGCCTCCACTATTTGTCTTTTTTCCTGTATGGAATGTTGTTAGCAAAGCATCGGATCGGCATTGTAGATGGTTTCCGCGCTTTAAAAAATCGCTTCAAATATAGCGTTTTGGCAATATCGCTGATTTGTTATAACTGCTCATACGGCGTAATCGTGGTACTTAACAAGCTAAATATCTCCGTACCGTTTGATCGGTCATTAAGAGAGCAGGTAGTTGCAATAGGGGTAGCTGGCTTCGTCATCATTGTCTTATCATCTAGTCGAGTCGGGAACGTACTAAAGAATCGAATACCAGTGTTTCTAGGGAATGTATCTTATAGCTTGTATTTGTATCACATGATTATTATGCTGGCGTTTGTGCATGGATTTGCAGGTAAAGTGCCGTTAGGTTATCTGTTGCTTGCATCCATTGTCATATCATTGGTTGTAGCCTATGCCATGTGGAGATTTGTAGAAAAACCAGCAATGGCCATTGGAAAGAGATTGGCAACCAGGATGACAAAGAAAGTGGTTCATCCAAATAAGGAATATGATGCTGCATAATGACAAGTTACAATAGGGAAAATCAAGACGCCAACTGGCGTCTTTTTCTTATCTAGGCGTAAAAAGGAGGTGATCTATTGACGTCGCGATATAATCCAACCAACGTACTTTTAGATGGTAGTGTCACAAATGCAAAAATTGCACCTGAAGCAGTTACGATGGGGAAGTTGGCTCCTGATGTTGTTTCCGCAATCCAATCGAGCGGTGGCGGTAGCACTTTGGATTACCCTATTCCCACTGTTAAATTTTATGGAGCTGTAGGCGATGGAATAGCTGATGATACTGCAGCAGTTGTCGATGCGATGGCAAGTAGCAACTCTTCAATCCGCTTTCCAAAAGTCCGTTACAATATAACTTCAAACATTACGCTACCTGAAGGTAAAACACTCATTTTTGACAGTGGCGCGTATCTGTTCGCCAGTTCAGGCATAACTGTCACTGTTAATTCAGAGATCATTGCAAACCCGCATCCAATCTTCGTGGGCGATGGAACTTACGTCCGCGCAGTAGGTCGCAAAATGACCGTGCATCCGCAGTGGTTCGGTGGTAGCGGAGAGAGTTCAGCGGATAGAGCAATTGTGACTGAAACAGCATCGATCACAGCTGGCACGAAAATACTCACAATTCCAAGTGGTGATGTCAATAAGTTCCGTGATGGACAGACCATCATGGTACTTCACGCAGGGTCTAACAACACTGCCACACATACTGACCCTACACCAGTACCAACACTAACAATGTTTGGTACAGCCGGAACAACGACATACAAATACCGCATTGCCACATTAGACAAAAACGGTGGCATCACATCTGCAAGTACAGTCGTTACAATAAACAACGCACCTGATCAGCTCTCATACCTATTGGGAAACAAAATCAGAATAACAATGCCTGTAGGTACTCCAAGACATGGCTATGCGATTTATGGTGAAGAATCTAATCCTGCAAGTTCTCGTGGAATTATCGGTATTATTCGTGACGTTACCGCCTTCTGGGATGATTTGGGGCAAGGGAACATCGCTAACGCAATCCCGCCGTGGATTCCACCAACAGCACCTACGGTTAAACTACACAACACCTTACTAACAACAATCGTATCCGGTGGTGGTACGAATATGCTGATATTGAAAGACAATGCAATAAACACCGTTAGTGGTAATGGGATCGTCATGATGGAGAATGCTTCAGCATTTAACAAAGCATTCAACTTCTTGGAAACGTGTGGTGGAGGGGAAATTGAAGTGCCGTCCGGCACGTACTACATCCACACTAATCCGGCGACATCTCGTTCAGTTTTCATCACAGACAATGTGAATGTTAAAGGCGTTAATAAACCGATCATTATGTCTCACTTCAATCCTTGTTGCGATAACATTGCCTATCTTGTAAATAAGAATGCATCATCCACGGGATGGTCTTTCGAAGAAATTATATTCGATGGATCTAACCGGACGTACACCACAGAAGCAGCGGAAATCTTTATAAATCTATTGGGCGTGATGTATAACTCTTATTTTGAAATAAGGGGCTGTGAGTTCAGGTATTTTAGAGGTAAGTTCATTAGTACCAATGGTGGTAACTGTACCGATTATCGCATCACAGATTGTCACTTCCACCACGGATGCTCTAATGCACTAGGGATCGGCGGTCATCGCTATTCGGTAGACAACAATGTGTTTTCCGACATTTTCATGGGCTACGACCAGAGCGGTGGTTCGAAGGTAGGTGGCGCGGAATGTATCATCATGCGAAGCCTTGCATTCGGCAGTAATGATATAACTTCCAACGGCTCTATCAGACACAACTTCTTCAACAACTACGGAACAATTAACTTCGGTGGCGCACAGTTCCGTTACAAAAATATTGATATATCACACAACAAGATATTAACTTACGGTGACGCAATAGGCATCGGCGGGATTATGGAAAATGTAACAATAGCAAATAACCATATCGATGTTTTAGTTCCGGACACCGCACCGTTTAATAGCAATACCATCAAAGTTGAGATGACAGCGATAGGACAGGGTTGTGATGGATTAAATATAGTTGGAAATGAGCTAACGATACGCGGTAACACTGTATCGAATAGGAGTTCATCGGGTATCAACTTCTCAGTAAACAGCGCAAATGTCGACAACGCGAACAGGGTTCGCATTACTAATAACAAAATTCGGATGTACAACATCATAGATCAACTTCCTATCGTCGTACAACACTGCAGAGATGTCGTTATCTCTGGAAATGAAGTGTTGTCTGATAGCGTTGGTTCAAAAGATCTAGGCATCAGCATCACGATCGATAACAGTAAGGATAATAAGTGGGTTATAGCCAACAACATTATGCCAAACCGGAGCGTTCAAGCACCGAGCGGATCGGTTATAACAGGTAACCGTGTTGGCGGGGTTCGAATGAATAGCAATAGTGTCCTACAAGGAAACATTATTGATAGCCCGACCGTGAACGGTGAACATGGTTGGGGTGGCGCTGTTCTTATACAAGGCAGTAATAACGTTGTGTCTGGTAACCGCATCGACTTAACTAATCATTTCAGCTCGTCGGGAAATGCTCTAACGGAGACAACTGGGGCTAAGAACAACCTTATAACTGGGAACATGGTGTCGGGGATTGGATCAAGAACCACTACACTCGTGACACAAAATGAATCGGTAATCACAAATAATGTGGGATTCTTAGTCTCAGGGGTTGTCGTATAGGCATAAAAAAGAGCCAGAGGATTCTTTCCCCTGACTCTCTTTACCGATGCCTTCGGATTTGATCAGAGTATAAACCATAAATTGTTATTTGCCAACATTTTTTTATGAGGGGGAACTATTCGTGGCTCTTAAAATCTCTAAAAACGTAGGATTGACCGACATCGTATCCGATGCAAATCCCATTACAACTACACATCCAACAACTGGCTCAGCCCAAACAGTGCAACTGTGGCTCTTTAATGATGATGCCACCAAGACCTACCAAAGCATTAACATCGATCCGACTGATGTGGTATCGACGGATGAATCTGGATGGGTGCAGTTAGCTCCAGATAACTCAGGCACAGCCGGCACATACGGAGCTGGGAGCGCACCTCTAACCATGGCAAACATCACAGATTATAACGTGGCAAAGCCGTTCTGGTGTAAAGTAACAACTCCAGCTGTATCTGATTCGGCAAATAAGACAGACATCAAACTCACCGTCAACGGTAGAGAATACGCGGTATAGGAGGGTAAACGATGCCTTATACATTTCCAACTGATAGCACGGGTAAAGCTGGGGCGGTTGTCCCTAATGCAGGTGGCAACAGCTTTCATGTTCCTGTTGTCCTTTACGGACCGGACGGAGTTACGCCTTTAAGCTCCACGCAACGACTTCCAGTTGATTCCTTGCCCGTTGGTAGATCCTCGCTAAAGGCAACCTTGCAGAACGTGACAACAGCAGGTTTGCGAGAGCGACTCCCTTCAGTTGCGTGTAGCGAAGTAACAGTCATTGCAAGAAAAGGGAATACCGGATCAATTTATGTAGGTGGCAGTGACGTATCGTCTACTGTATTCGGCGTTGAGTTTAAAGCGAATGAGAGCTTCACGTTTCCTGTTAGCAACGCAAACATGATCTACATCGACGCAAGTGTAAGCGGGGAAGGAGTTAGCTATGTCGCGCTTTAATGCCACAGCCTCTGTAACGACTACTAAGAAGCCTGTTTCTATTGCGACAAAAACAAACACATTTTCAAATGGAACATCCAATGGCGATGCCAGCCATAAAGATGTTACCTACTCCATAAAGCATGAAATCATTGCCGATACCACAATGATCAGACTGGTTTATGCTAACTGGAGCGCCGGAGATAATGATGGTGTAAACGATTTGACTGTTGGCGGTGGGATTAATGTTGCTGGTGTGAGATTTATTGCCAAATTCAATAATGGCGCAAATGACCTTATCACAATTAAACCTGGAGGTACGGCTGTTACTGATCCGATAGCCGTGGACTTAAAAAAGGGAGATTTTATTAACTCACTGACTTTTGTATCTGTTTCCACTTTGGGTCAAACGTGGCCTTATGGGGCTGACATGGTATCAGGAGACACAATGGGACAGGGAGACCTTCGGGCAAGCGGATCGTTATCCGCGTCTGCAGAAAGAGCTTATCATCCTATCGTAATTCTAGGTGATGGGAGTTCTAGTGTATTGCTTATAGGTGATAGTATCACTGCTGGTGGTGGAGCAACCACTATGTTGAGTAGTTACGCCAATCGTGCAGCAATTAAATGGGGGCGCGGAGTTCTTATTGGTGGGAGTTCCGGACAAGAAGCCTTCAGCGCAAAGGCTTTGGCAAACATGAAATACCGTATGCGTCTTGCAGAATACGCCACATGCGCTGTTGTTAATTACGGCACGAATGATTTTTTTTATAACCGTACTCTTCAAGAAGTTAAAGATGCACTCCTGATCATCGGTAACCGTCTGAAATCATACGGTTTAAAACCTTATATCTGTACGATCTGCCCAAGGGTAACATCGACTGATTCTTACGCTACACTTACAAACCAATCACCAGTAAATTCACAATTTGCAGCAGGTCTAAGTGATAGAAATTTACTGAATGACTGGATTCGCACAACACCTGCACCTTTTGTGGGATACATCGATATGGCAGATGCCGTGGAAAGTTCACGCAATAGTGGGAAATGGAAAGTTGCTCCTGCCATGACCGCTGATGGTATACATCCTAATAATGCAGGTCATCAAGCTATGGCAGATGTGCTTGATTTGGTAAAAATCACAGCAGGACAGATCGTATCTGTTAATCCTAATCCTGATATCACACCGCCAGCTGTACCAACTGGATTTACTGTGGTTGCAGGACAGGAATCTGCGACACTCTCATGGACAAACCCAGCGGACTTGGACTTATATGGAATTAACATTTATCGCGATGGTGTAAGGGTTGGTGCAACAGTAATTGGCACATCCAAAATTGACACTGGACTTACTGGTGGGACAACGTACTCGTATCGTATCTCCGCTGTGGACAATGCTGGGAATGAGTCGGCGTTAACAAGTCCTATCAATGTCACGCCAACAGCTAAACCTGTATTTACACCAGTAACCGATGATTTTAACCGTACTGCAAGTACAACCACAATGGGGAATGCGACAACGGGGCAAGCGTGGGAATATCTGAAGGGTGTATGGGGGATCACTGCCTCTGGCAGAGCTTATGCGGCTGGAGGAACAGCGGATTCGGCAACAGTTGTTCCTTTTGGAAGTGCAGATGCAACCGTAGAGGCGACATTTGTGATATCGCCAAACAATACAAGACTGATATGTCGAGCAACCGCTGAAAATGCCTATATCACGGTTCAAAAAGGGACTTCAAAGTACGAGATGTTCCGCAGAAATCCAGGATTCGTTGCAATAGGTGATACTGGAGTTTCAATCACTCCTGCCGATGGGGATGTCGTCAAATTAGTTTGCTCGGGATCAAATATTAAGTTGTTTGTTAATGGTATAGAACGGTTATCCGTAACTGAAACTTTCAATCAGACAACAGGTACAAAGCATGGGATCGGTGCAGGTTCAGCATCGGCTGAATTTGATAATTTCTCAATTAACTAATGCAGGAGCCAGAAAGGGCGGTGAATCTCGTTGGCCTTTGATAACAATACTGCGCTGACATTCGCCGAGAATGATGTCCCTGAAACTGGGGTTGCCGTATCAACATCTTTCGGTACACGACAATCCATATATGCCGATCGATCCTACCTTGTAGCCATGCAACAGATCATTACAGCTGAAGAGGATATTCCTGTGCAGTACAATTACGGAATGAAGCAATCCATTTACAGCGATGTCCAAACAATAGCAGGAATGAGGCTAAGCATCTATGCTGACAGATCATATTCATACCCTCTTAAATTATCGTTGTACGGTCCACGAGTTATCATTTCTATGGTGAGCTTACGCGGCAGCATCCCAACCGTAAATTATCAAAACTTCGAGATGTTTGCTGGTGACAGTATACAGATTGAAGTTGCAGTAACCGATAAGGGCGAAGCGGTTTATTTAACTGGAACGACGATTAAATGGGCCTTAAAACGTTCTGTATTAAAAACCGCCAACGTGGCGCTCAAAACTACCGCAAGCGGGATCGAACTCACGGATCCGACTGATGGTAAGTTCCAGGTTACTCTCAATGCGATTGATACTGTAAGCCTAAAACCCGGTTACTACTACCATGAGGCTGAGATTACAGATGCTTCGGGCAATGTATCGACTATCATGACAGGGACTGTGGCTATTGTTGCGAGTGGAGTTTAGATGGCTCAAGACTTTGCGAAGAAATTTTATAACAGCAGAGCTTGGAAGATATGTAGAGCTGCTTATATCGCTCTCGTGTTCGGACTCTGTGAGCGTTGCGGTAAGCCGGGGTACATCGTACATCACAAAGTATACCTGACACCTCAGAACATAAACGATCCGGCCATTGCGCTTAATCATGAGTTTCTTGAGCATTTATGCCAAGACTGTCACAACGGCGAGCATCATGGGAGTCATGAGCCGGTTGTTGCTGATGGCTTAGCGTTTGATAGTGAAGGAAATCTAATTCAGAAGGGGAGGTAAGTTTGAAATGCAGGTTAAGGTTTTCAGTAACAAGGATAGAACAAAGTTTGAGAACGAGATCAATGATTGGCTAGAAGGTAAAGAATTTGATTCAATTCAATTCCAGTATGGTGCGGATTTTTCTTGTTGGAGTGCATTAGTTGTGTATGTGTTGAAAGTATGAGGTCACTCAAATGAGTGGCTTTTTCTTTTGTCCTCTTGGTAGTCAAAATGTACCCAAGAAAAAACCAAAACCTAAAACCTCTTGGTAGCGAAAATGTACCCTTCTTGGTAGCAGATCTGCTACCGCTAGTGGGGGTCAATTAGTACCCCAAGAAAGATAAAATAAAGATTTAAATAAAGAAAGAAAGATATATGTAGGGTTTATACCCTACAAGTCATGATTAAAACAACGGTTATTTTTGAACGCAAATCACATCAAAGGAATGAGGGATAACGATGAGCGATAGTGAGAGATCAACAGGGGAAATGCTGCACTATCTATCGGAATTGAGAAGTGTGAGCATGAGTGTCCTATCACCTAAGGAAACACGCGACTCTATGATACAGCGTATTGAACGAGTGTGTGACAGCATCGAGAATGATCTGGGGTTGGGCAAAGGAACCAATGATGGTGAACTAACGGTAAAGTTAAACGTTGATACATCTGGATTGGTAACGGTGAAGAAAGAGCTATCCGCCTTGCAAGAAGCAATCAAAGAAGCTGCGCCGTCCCTTGTGTTCATTCAGGATAAGGGCGGTCGTATTGCTAAGGTATATCAAGATGGCAAGCAGTTGCGTGGTGTCAGGTCTATTACGATACGAGCATCTACTGATGAGGCTACCACTCACGAGATTGAGTATGTGACTGGGTACACGGCAAAAGGGGAGGATTGAACCATGAAAGCATATATCAACGGCGTGAAGGTAGAGGGAACGGTTGATGAAGTGTGGGCATTCCTACAGTTATCCAATGCACAAGAGACAAACCTTAAACCAATACAACCTATGCCTCATTGGGTGCGAGATATTATGACAGATAACCAATTGCGATGGCAACCTGAGATAACGTGTTGACGTCTAATGCTCTAGACGCTCTGTGAGCCGTTTTAAGGCGTTGTAAATTTATATGGCACAATCATGCTGTGATAGCCACTACCCCCCCGTAATGAGACGAATAGGGGCGTCTCCGAAGACCGTTGTGGCCCATTCAAATAATACACAGGGCGCGCGCATGACCCCCCTACCCTAAGAGAGGTGATTTTCATGGATGGTGCCGAGGTAAAAAGGCTCGAAGATGTCGCTAAAGATAAGCGACAAAAGGCAAAGAAACGCAGGATATCCGTAGAAGAGAAGAGACTTCGAAAGATATATGAGAACATAGCGGAAGATCAGAAAGGTATTGCCGACGGTCTCATAAGACGAGCTGCATACATGCGGGTAACGCTGGAAGATTACGAGATTGACCTCGATGAGAAAGGTTATGTCGAACAATTTACGCAATCAGAGAAAACCGCAGCATATGAGCGTGAACGTCCAGTTGCCCGCCTGTACAACACAATGAATAGAAACTATCAACAGATCGTCAAACAACTATCCGACATGTTGCCGAAGGGTGATGGTGAAGGCGATAAAACCCCTAAGCAAGATGGATTCGATGAGTTCATGAACCGCCGATGAGCGCCCTTCGCGTCCAGTACCCTCTCGCCTATAACCCTGTACTTGACTATTGGGCTCAGATCGAGAGCGGCAAGGTCATTGTCGGTGATAAGGTAAGGCGAATATACCGCAAACTCGCATCCGATGTGTATGATCAGAAATCCGAGTATGAGTACAGCGCAAGTCATGCCAACCACGCTATAGAGTTTATTGAAAACTTCTGCAAACACTCGAAAGGCAAGTGGGGCGGTCAACCGATTGACCTTGAGTTGTGGCAGAAAGCATTCATAGCTGCAACGTTCGGCTTTGTCCATAAGATCGACGGGACCCGCAGATACCGCGAGGTCTTTTTAGTTGTTGCTCGTAAGAACGGAAAATCAACAATAGCATCAGGTATCGGGCTATACCTCCAGATCGCGGACGGCGAGCCTGGTGCAGAAATTTACGCATGCGCTAAATTAGTGGCGCGCTAGTCAGTAATGGCTAGATGAAAATCGGGCAAAATCGGTGGAAGCTAAGTTGGATCAACCAAAACCCTTATGTTATAATGGTTACAAGGGGTGATGGTAATGAAAATTGGTATCTATAAAATAACTAATCTGATCAACGGGAAAGTATATATTGGACAGACCGTCAACTACAACAAGAGAATAAAAACGCATATTTCTAAACTAAGAACGAACACGCATCATAACGAACATTTGCAGCGGGCTTGGGATTTATACGGGGAAGAAAACTTTTCCGTCGAGCCTATTACTGAATGTTCGATTGCGGATCTCGATAAGCTAGAGATTGCGGCAATGAAAGAATATGACAGCGTGAATTCGGGATACAATTTAATTAATGGTGGGCAGAAATTCAGAACTTTTTCGCCGGAGTTGAGGAAGAAGATGAGTAACTCCTTAAAAGGCAGGAAGTTTTCTGATATCCACAAGAGAAGAATTTCTGCAAGCCAAAAAGGGAAGGTAATCAATCCGGAGTCAATAGCGAAGAGTAAGGCCACAAACAAAATGAACAGAGCTAATGCGGGAGATAAAAATCCAAACGCAATGATTAGCGACAAAATGGCCGAACAAATCATATTGGATCTGCATGATAATCTTCCGGTATCCTTCTTAGTTCTCAAATATAGTGCATCGCAGGATACGGTTTATAACCTTATGTACAATAAAACCTATACCAACATCCTCCCTGAGATCAGAGAAGGAATTAAAAAAAGAGTTCAGGCGAATGCGGAGAAAAACGCCTTGTTGGTTGTGCAGATGTACAATTCTGGCGTTTCTCAAAACAAAATATCTCAAGAGCTTAATATTAGTCGAAATACCATTAGGCGATTGTTGAAGACGTCTGGTCTCGATACCAAAATTCATATTAACCAATATGCCAATACCGAGGTAACTAATCAGATTGCTAACGGCTGATTAGCACCGTAACGCGTAGCGAGTGAATAAATATAATCTCGCCAAGAGTGCCCGACAACCAATAATGGTTGTCTTTTTTATTGGTTGAAAATGTACGCTAAGCTGGGTTGGAAATGACCAACTGATGAAAATGAGGGAAACCTCCAGAGGTGCGGATAAAAAGCCGCGCGATAATAACCAACGACTAAGAAGGACCAAGCTAAACTTGTATGGCTCGAAGCCAAGCGTATGGTCAATAAGTCGCCATCGCTACGCAAACGCATCAAACCGCTGGTTGCCGAACTGGTCGGCCTCGACAACGATAGTTCATTTAAACCACTTGGGTCTGACAGTGATACATTGGACGGCCTAAACGTGTCTGGCGCGATAATGGATGAAGTAGCAGCTTGGAAAGATAAGAACTTATACGATGTAATCACGGATGGTACGAGCTCACGGGAGCAGCCGTTGATCGTCATGATCACCACAGCTGGAACTGTTCGTGAAGCTGTCTTTGACATGAAATACGAGGAAGCTGAACAGATGCTGAACGGCATTGGTCAGCCACTCGAGGAAGGGGAAGAAGACCCTTATGAACGTTTCCTTCCGATCATTTATGAACTAGATAGCAGGCATGAATGGACTGATCCGTCATGCTGGCCGAAGGCTAACCCAGGATTAGGAACTATAAAGCAAATAGATCAACTGCAGACGAAGGTTGCCAAAGCCAAGAAGAATGCAATGCTCGTCAAGAACCTGCTTTGTAAAGATTTCAATATTCGAGAGACATCTACCGAAGCGTGGCTAACATTCGAGCAATTGAATAACGAAGCCACATTCAAAGTCGAAGAGATGGGATTCCGTTACGGCATAGGCGGGGGCGACTTATCTGATACAACCGATCTAACAGCCGCAAAAGTCATTATGATGCGAAATGGCGATCCGATCATCTACGTTCTACAAATGTATTGGCTTCCAGAAGATTTACTTGAACAGCGTTCGAAAGAGGACAAGATACCTTACGACCTATGGCACGAACGAGGTTTACTGCGGACAACTCCTGGAAATCGGGTCCATCACAAGTATGTTACAGACTGGTTTGTTGAAATCCAAACGGATCTTGGTATTTACCTTCCGTGGGTCGAATACGACCGTTACTCAGCAATTTATTGGGTCGAAGAAATGGAAGGACACGTCGGAAAGAATGCGATGGAGGCTGTGGCACAGGGCAAACAAACCTTATCCGGTCCGATGAAACTACTGGGAGCAGATCTTTCAGCAAAGATGGTTAATTACAATAACAATCCTATTGATAAATGGTGTCTATCTAACACAGCTATTGATTTAGATTTAAAAAACCAAACGATCCAGCCACATAAAGGTAAAAACCAACGCCGTCGGATAGATGGAACTGCCGCACTACTCAACGCCTATGTCGGGTTAGAGCGACACCGTGAAGAGTATATGAATTTGATATAGGGGGTGAAATATATTGCAGCCATCAGGGTTGTTTCAAAAGGTATTTGGACGATTCGCAAAAGCTATTAGTTCATCTGTCCGGTCAATATTCATGAATGGCTATGCACCGATTTTTACACCATTTGGTGATGATGCTTATACCAGCGCGATTGTTCGTTCGACATTGGATGCAGTTGCGCGGAATGCAGCCAAGTTGAAGCCTAAACATATTCGACGAACGAACGGTAAAATTCAGAATGCTGGTAGCAAGATTGAGTGGCTACTCAGCGTTAGGCCAAACCCAAAGATGAACGCCTACGCCTTCTTGTACAAAATAGTTACACAATTATTTTCAAGATCAAATGCCTTCTTCCTGATCTATCGCAGTGAGATAACAGGGAAAGTTGAAGGATTTTATCCAATCGATTACAGCCGAGTGGAAGCAGTGGAATATGGAACTGACGTATACCTTAAATTTAATCTCAGAAATGGGAAAATACTCACAATCCCTTATGTCGACGTGGTTCATCTACGTCGATTTTTTAATGCAAGCGAAATGTTTGGAGAAGGAAACGAAGTCGCACTATTACCCACATTGGAACTGATCCAAGCAACCAATCAGGGGATTATCAACGCGATCAAGACATCTGCATTTGTACGCGGGATATTGAAATTTACAACAAATCTAAATCCAGCGGACCGCCGTCAGCAAACGGAAGATTTCGTTCGTGATTATATGGGTGTCGGGAACAACGGTGGTGTTGCAGCTACTGATGTCAAAGCTGATTTTACTCCACTCAACGGCGAGCCAAAGATTATCGACGCCAAGCAAATGGCACTCATCAAACAGGCGATTCATGAGTATTTCGGGACAAACGAAAAAATAGTCTTGTCCAATTACTCAGAGGATGAATGGAATTCATTTTATGAATCAGTTATCGAGCCGATCGCTCTGCAATTAAGTCTGGAATTAACCGCAAAGGTGTTCACGGATGCTGAGCAAGCTCATGGAAATGAAATCGTTTATGAGGCAAATAGACTCCAATACGCAAGTGTGAAATCGAAGCTTGAGCTTCTGCAGATGGTCGACCGTGGAGCAATGACACCTAATGAATGGCGCGAGGTCATGAACATGGCGCCTGTTGAAGGTGGTGATGAACTTATCAGGCGCCTAGATACAGCCACAGTTAATACAAAGCCAATTAAAGAAACGCCTAAAAATGAACCAGCGAAGGGAAGTGGTAGTGAAGATGACGAAGACGGTGGAGACGAATCCTGAGAAGTTACGGAAAGATCGTGAGTATCGTGAATTTTCATTCGAGATCCGAGCAGCTCCATTGGGTGCTGATGGCGGTGATGGAGAAGGCGAAGCCCTTTACGTAGAAGGATATGCTGTACGCTTCAACGAGACTACTGTCCTTTGGGAGTATGACAATATCCAATATAAAGAGAAGGTTGCTGCCACAGCACTTGCTGAAGCCGACATGTCGGATGTGATATTCAATTACAACCACGGTGGCAAGGTAATGGCCAGAACTAGAAACAAGACTCTTGAGTTGAAAGTAGACTCCAAGGGTCTTTTTATTCGCGCTAGACTCGATGGCACTGAAGAGGGTCGCAAGCTTTACGAAGAAATCAAAGGTGGCTACATCGACCGTATGAGTTACGCCTATACGACCAAGGAAACGTCTTACGATTCCGAGTCTCGTACACGTACCGTACTGCGCATTAAAAAGGTTTACGATGTGTCTGCCGTGGATATTCCGGCTTATGATACTACTTCCATTTCAGCACGTTCAGCCTTCGAGATGGAGATCGAGAAGGAACAACAAGTTGCGGTAGCGACTGAAGCGGCGGCAGCTGCAGAACGGCGTCGGAAGTTGCTTTTGAAAACATTAACTTATTAATTGGAGGAATGAAGAGTGACAAGATTACAACAAATCGAAGCAAGAATGTTAGAAATCCGCGGGCTACTTGAAGGCGATGGAGAAGTTAACCTTGACGAATTGGAAACAGAGCTTCGCACTCTGGAGACTGAGAAGAAAGATCTAGGTGCAAGAGAGCGCCGTAAGGCAGTGGCAGCAGGAATTACGGCGGGCGACATTGAAACTCGCCACGTTGACACATTCGTACCTGAGCACACTCCAGATCCCGCCAAAGAAGCTCGCAAAGCCGCTGAGGAACGCGGTAAGGCACTGAAAGAGAATCGCTCCGTTACAGTCGGATCATCCAGCGTAATTTTGCCGAAGCATCAAGCGAGCGACATTCGTCCAACCTTCAATGAGGTTTCCGGTCTGATCGATATGGTCACTCACAAACCTTTGCTTGGTGGTGAGAGCTTCCAACAACCGTATCTGAAAGGTTATGGCATCGGCGATAACACGGCAGAAGGTGCCGACTACGCGACAGCCGAGCCGGTCTTCGGGTATGCAGACATCAATAAATCAAAAGTCACAGCTTATGCTGAAGACTCTGAAGAAGTTCAGAAGCTTCCTGCTGCTGACTATGACGCTGAAGTTATGAAAGGTGTTACCATTGCATCTCGCAAAAAAATCACGCGGGAAATTCTGATTGGTGATGGCGCCACAAATCACCTCGCAGGGATCTTTTCCACTGCTGCAAATGCAATTGACGCCGCAACCGACAAAACGATTTCGGCTATCGACGAAACTACGCTTGATGAAATCGTGTTTTCCTTTGGTGGCGACGAAGATGTTGAGGATGTAGCTGTGCTGATCCTGAACAAAAAGGATCTGAAAGCATTCGTTACGCTCCGTACTGACGAGGGTGAACGTGTTTACGATGTAAAAACGAACGGCAACACTGGCACGATCGATGGCGTTCCTTATATCATCAACAGCGCGTGCAAAGCTATTTCTGATACGGCCGTTGCTGCTGGACAGTATTCGATGGCTTACGGTCCTCTCAGCAACTACATGCTGACGATCTTCTCTGACGTCGATGTTCAACGTTCGACCGATTTCAAGTTCAAGCAAGGCATGATCGCTCACCGTAGCTCTGTATTCGTTGGCGGTAACGTCATTTCGAAGAACGGATTCCTACGCGTTAAGAAAGGCTAAATCACTAGGGGCTGAACTTTAGCCCCTTTATTCCCCGGAGGTGGAACGAATTGAATAGAGTTGCATATAACCCGAAGAACGGACGATTGAAAACCGACGCTTCTGGAGTCAATGTTAAACGTGGTTTCCCCGCTCATCTCGTAATCGAAGCAGCACAAGCAACAGCGCCAAACACAGCAGGTATACGCGCAGCAGCTGCGAGCACAGGGTCAACATCAGTCTTTACAACAGGCATCACCCAACCGAGCGTACCACGCAACATTACGGCAACTGCAGGTGGTACTGCTGCCGACATTAAGGCGATTCAAGTCATTATCGAAGGTACGAACTTCAATGACGAAGTAATCACCGAAACCCTTCCGGCATTTACAGCGAGCACGGCGGGTACGGTAACCGGAATTAAAGCCTTTAAGACAGTTACAAAAATCACCATCCCTGCACACACCAACACTGGAGCTACAACGGCGATTGGTTTTGGAAAAAAGCTGGGCATCCCGTACAAGCTCCCTCACAACACCGTTTTATTTGCTGCTTTAGACAATGTGCGCGAAGCTACTGCACCAACAGTGACAAATAGCGCGACTGCTATCGAAAATAATACAGTTGACCTTAACACCGCATTGAACAGCAAGCAGGTAGACGTTTATCTGGTGGTGTAAACCATGCCAATGCTTGACGATGCAAAGGCCACTCTACGCATAAGCGCAACAACAAAGGCTTTTGATGTAGAGGTTTCAGACTTGATCGATGCTGCGATTCATGACCTCAAGTTATCCGGCGTATTAGCGTCAAAAGCTGATGACGACACCGACCCGCTTATACGGCGGGCGGTGTTTGTCTATGTAAAGGCTAATTTTGGGATAGACAATCCAGATGCCGAGAAGTTTCAGAAGTCTTACGAGTCTCTCAAGGCTCACCTGACGCTTTCACAGGAGTATACGGTAGGTGATGCCTAGTGCTGTGGCGCGACGTTGTGGGGCTTATAGCGGTAAAACAGAAGCAGGATACGTATGGATCAATGGCAGACATCGATAGCGATCCAAGGGAAGTCCTTGCTAATAAGAAATCAGTGAGGCAATCAGAATTTTATCAGGCTGCAGCTGTCGGCATTAAACCCGAGATCGTTTTCGAGGTGCAATCGATCGAGTACAACGATGAGCCGAAGTTGAAGCACAACGAAATAATCTATTACATCATTCGGACCTTTTCGAAGAATGACGAGAAGATCGAACTTATCTGCTCTCGTTATCCATTGAAGGGATGATCGTATGGCTAAACGTAGTGAGATTGTCGGCATGGAAGATCTCTTAAATATGGTGAAGAAGCTCGAAAAGGTCCCTCAGAGGGTCGTTAACAAAGCGGCTAGAGCTGGTGCGTCAATAGCACGTAAGGCTGCTAAGAATAATGCTCCTGAAGGCGAAACTGGCGAGCTAAAAAAAGGCATCATCATGAGGAAAGAACGGCGGGTTAAGGCGGGAAAAGCTGTTTTTGACATAATGATGGACCCTGCCAAGAGTGATATCTTTGCGAAGATTGGCAAAAACGGACAGCGAGCGTACTATCCCGCATCGCAGGAATATGGCTTTATGACCGTAGATGGCGGGTTCGTTCCCGGATACCACTTTTTACGAAATTCGTTACAAGACAATGCCACTGACATCGAAAAAAAAGTCGTGGAGGTTGCAGGGAAAGAGATTGATAAGGTGATGAAAGGAGGGTGATCGCATGGATTTCGAGTCTGCTCTTAAGTTGGAATTGATTAGCGTTTCGGGGCTAAAGGATAAGGTGTTCCCGCTTGTAGCATCTGAAAAGGATGTTAACAACGAACCACTTAAAGCCCCATACGTTGTCTATTCATCGAGTGACGGCCTAAAGGAAAAGAGCATGGACGGATATCAAGGACTGAAGCAAGTAGATGTAACGATTAACGTTATAGCAAGTTCATACCCCAACCTGAAGCCACTCGAATCTGCGATCATCACCAAACTTATCAGTTTTCAATCGCGTGTAATTGGTGAAGGTGGTCCATTTATCCAAGACATCACATACGAGGAGCCGGTTGAGTTATTCGAACCTTTGCCTAAACTCCATCGAGCAATAATTAGTTTTACAGTCCACTTTGATTAGTGACAGGAGGTCATTCATTTGTTGAAAATGGATCTACAAACATTTGCTGCAACCCGCGCAGTCGGAACAAAGATTATGATTGCAGCAAAGGCCATTGCTAGTCTTAAATCGATTGGCGGTCTGGATTTATCTGCGGATACAGCTGACGTTACAACGCTTGATTCAGACGGAGGGTACCGTGAGTTTATTGGTACTTTTAAGGATGGTGGCGAAGTCCCTATTTCAGGCAACTTCGAACCCGGAAACCCAGGTCAATCAGATGTTTACGATGCTTTTGAAAGCGGAGATACTTTACCTTTTAGTATCATTTTCCCCGCAAAACTTGGCGCATCTTGGATTTTCAAGGGCGTTGTTACTAAGTTTACAACGGGCGCTGAATTGGATGGTGTTGTCACTTTTGAAGCCACAATCAAAGTATCCGGCAAGCCTTCTCTCGGTAAAACACCAAGCGCAGGATTATCCGCGTTGGCTCTTACGGGCACAGGTGGTACGTTGTCTCCAGTCTATAACACTAATAATAGCAGCTACTCTTTTGGAGGCGTAACAGCCGCAAGTGTTACTGTCACTGCCACAGGTGCAGGCCAAACTATTAAACTCTTCATCGACGGCGCATTCTCACAAGATCTTACATCTGGCAGTGCATCTGCTGCAATTCCGTTGACGCTAAACATCGGCAAGAAATTGACGATCATGGCCAACGAAGACGGTAAAACGCAAAAGGTTTACGAAGTTGTAGTGATTAAAACCGCTTAATCAATAACATTCAACAGGCCGGGGCTCAGCTCCGGTCTGTTCCCATTGGAGGGCAAATTATGAGCAATAATAACGATGTTGTAATTATTGAATTGGACAGACCGCGTGAACTTCGCTTTGGACATAAGGCACTAAAAAGAATACAGGCATTAATGGGTAAAAGCATGGAGGAAATGTCAGAAGAAGATATTGATTTTGGACAAATCGAAGAGATATTTCTCTATGGTCTCCAACGTGATGCTAGGGAACATGGCGAGACACTTACGTTGGACATGATGGAAGATATTCTTGACTTCGCTGTATCAGAAGCTTACTTGATCATGAAGATGTATGAGGCTATGAACAAAGCGATGGGCAGTGTTGGGGGAAACGCTCAAGCGGTGGGGAAGCCTCCGGCGACTCGGAAAACCGCAAGCCGTGGGACTGGGAAGAGTCGCTAAGAGCAGCAATCCGCATTGGCATATCAATCCGTGATTATGACGAAATGACACCACGTGAACTCAACATGCACATCGAAGAGCATTACCGGGTCAAGGATGAAGATCAGAAATTCGAAATGATGCTAACTTATCTGGGTGCGAAACTACCATTGCTTAAGGAGTTCCCGACTTTCGAAAAGGCATTCGGAGTCAAGCTCGATTTTGAAAAAATAGAACAAACGGATGAAGAAATGTTAGCTCAAATAGAAAAATTAAATGCCGCATTAGGCGGTGACACATTTTAGAGGGGCGCACTTCAGCGCTTTTTTTGATGTCTAAAAGCGAGGTGATAAAGAGTGGCTGTAGTCAAGAACTTACTTGTCCGAGCCGGGGCCGACTTCAGTGAATTGAAAACAGAGATGCGAAAAGCTAACACGAGCATGAAGATTTTCCAAAGTGGCATGAGCTCTTCGCTTAAAAAAATAGCAGGAATATTCGCCGGTGCATTTGCGGTAAAGAAGATGATCGACTTCGGAAAAGCATCATACGAAGCATCCAACCAAATGGCTGTTGCTGAGGCAAAGTTAGCCACGATAATGAAACAGAGAATGCACGCGACCGATGGCACTATCTCCTCGGTCAAGGATCTGATTTCGGCACAGGAATCTATCGGTGTTGTCGACGTAACAGCTCAAACAGCTGCAGCTCAAGAACTCGCGACTTACCTATCTAGTGCTAAATCACTCAAAACGCTAGTGCCCACATTAAACGACCTAGTAGCTCAACAATACGGACTATCCGCATCAGCTGAGCAGGCGACTGGAATGGCCACAATGCTGGGCAAAGTCATGGATGGTCAAGTTGGAGCGCTCTCTCGTTATGGTTTCACCTTTGACAAGTCACAAGAAAAGATCCTGAAATACGGAACAGAAGCACAAAAAACTGCGCTCTTGGTCGACATCGTCAGAGACAGTATCGGCAATATGAATGTTGAGCTCGGCAAGACTCCACAAGGCCAGTTAAAGCAAATCGGATATACTTTCGACTCAATTAAAATGGAAATTGGTCGCGGTCTCGTTCCTGTTTTACAAGCTTTATTGCCCTATATTCGCGCTATTGCTAATGCTTTTCTAATGGCTGCACAATATGCATCAGCTTTCGTGAGTGCTTTATTCGGAAAGTCAAACAGTAAGGTCGTTGTTTCACAAGCAGATGCTGTCGATGACCTCGGTGATGCTTATACCAGCGCAGGTGAAGCAGCTAAGAAAGCCGCAGGATCGGTTGCTGGGTTTGACGAGGTCAACAATTTAGCTGATAACTCTAGCAGTGGCTTGAGTGGTGCATCCAGCGCAGGAAAAATTACCACCCCATTATTTGATGCAGGCGCAATGGATGGGCTGACCGAGGTAGGCGCTAAAACCGAGGAGATATACGCAAAAGCTCGGGAAGCAGCGGAAAAGTTGACAAACACATATAACGAAATTAAAAAAGCTGTTAACGATCTATGGGATGCAATGAAACCATTTGCCACTTGGCTCGGTGGCGAATACAAGCGTAACTGGGGAATCCTCGGTGACACGATTGAGTGGGTATGGAAGAACATTACGATACCTATGGCAAACGCTGAATTGTGGTTCTGGAATGAAGTATTGAAGCCGTTTGGAAAATGGATAGATGGCTATTTCGTTGGTGTCTGGTCTGGTCTCGGTAAAGCCATGAAGGCAGTTTGGGATAATGTCTTAGTTCCAATCGGCAATGCATTCAAATGGCTTTGGAATGATGTACTCACTCCATTTGGGAAGTGGCTAGGTGACAAGTTTGTAATCGCGTGGAATGCTGTTAAAGACGCTGCTAACGCGGTTTGGAAAAACGTCCTTGTGCCCTTTGGGGAGTATATAGGGAAGCTATGGAATGACACAATGAAGGCTTTTGGCACTTGGCTAAAAGATGTGTTTGCAGCTGCTTGGGACGCTGTAAAGATTGCTGCGAACGGTCTGTGGAAAAATGTCCTCGTACCATTTGGCACATTTATCTCAAAAATATGGACTGATGTTCTAAAACCTTTTACTGCTTGGCTCTCCGATAAATTCACAATTGTATGGAACACAATTGGAGATGCTGCTAGCGGACTCGGAACAATACTCAGTGATCTTGTGAGTTATATCGCTGGTGCTTTTACGATTGACTGGGAAAAGGCATGGAATGGAATAAGTAAGTTTTTCGGTACAATTTTTGAAGGAGTTAAGAACGTATTCAAGGGCGTAATTAACTTCATCATCGACAACCTTAACTATTTAATCCGAAAAATGAACAAGATTAGCGTCGATATTCCTGATTGGCTTGGCGGTGGGACATTCGGCATCAACATTTCTGAAATCCCACGTCTTGCAAAAGGCGGTATCACAGACGGACCGATGCTTGCTATGGTCGGTGATAATCCCGGAGGTCGTGAGGTTGTATCACCACTGGACGATCTTGTAGGTATCGTTCAAACAGCCGTATCTTCTGCTATGCAAGCGATGGGTGGAAGTAATCAGTCTCAACCGCAAATAAATCTACAAATCGACGGTGTGACATTTGCAAGACTGATGAACGCCTATAGTGCAAAAGAAGGTGCACGGATCGGTGGCGCAATGATCAGGACGACATAAGGAGGGGTTCGGATGGCTCTACTAAAGATCAATGGGGTTGATATGCCGTCTCCCTCTGCGATGACTCCAGGAGAGGCGGATTTAGGTAAGTGGGAACGTAACGCAAGAGGGTCTATGATTGGGGAATTAATTGCAACTAAAGCTAAGTTTGAGCTTTCGTGGTCCTTTCTTACCGCCGTCCAGTTATCAAAGCTACTAATTGCAGTCAAACCACTATTTTTCAATGTCACGTATATTGACCCTGTTACCAACACACTTCGAACAGCAACATTCTATAAAGGCGACAGAAGTATGCCTGTTATGGATTACCGTAATGGAATCCCAAGATACAAGGACGTAAAGTTCAACATTATTGAGAAATGAGGTGGGCGCATGCATCCAACGTCACAAGCTTATAAAGATACGGTTTATGCGCCCGTTCGAACCACTACAGCTCGCGTCACCTTCGACATATCCGATATTACCGCTGCCGATGACGTTACAAGCATCGCAACAACAACTGAGCTCGCTTCGATTAGCCAGAAGGCTCAAATTAATAATAACGTCAGGGAAGCCAAAACCAATCTCGCCACGCTGGAACAGGACCGTTTCAAATTGGACGGTTCTTTTTCTTTTGCTGATGATGTAACTCCGGCAAATAACGGTGAAGTTGGGTTTGTTAGCTCTGTATTGTGCAATGGAGCGGGTACGTTTACAACTCCACAGACAATAACCGTTAACTTCGGCTCAAATCACTCAAGCGCGGGTCTCACAGTCACGTTTGATGTATTTAATAACGAATATGCCACCGACTTCAATCTGAGTGCCTACAACGCTACTGGAGGGCTCATAGACAGTGTTGATGTCACAGGAAACACCGAAACAATACGATCCTTTCTTGGTCAGTTTTTGAACTATAAGAAGGTAGTCCTGACAATCAATAAATGGTGCGTTGGCAACCGCAGGGCTCGTGTTTTAGAGATCGACTTCGGGTTCCTCATCACCTATAACGACGACTCCCTCATCTCATGTAACCTGATCGAAGAAATGGACATGACAAGCGGTCAACTCCCTTCGCCTGAGTTTAGATTCACTGTCGACAACTCAGAGAGATTGTTCAATATCCTTAATCCAACAGGCTTTTATAAGTACCTTCAGCAACGACAACAGGTCATTGCGGATCTAGGCATGGTGCTTGAAAACGGCAAGATCGAATACGTTCCGCTTGGGAACTATCTACTGTGGGAATGGATGAGCGAAGAAGGTTCATTAACCGCGACATTCACTGCAAGGACTAACCTTGATCTTATGGCAAATTACACTTACGAGCAATTAACGGAGAGTAGCAAGACGCTCTATGATCTCGCTGTGGAAGTATTCGGCATTTGCAGGATAAGCAACTACTCGTTAGATTTGGCGTTGAAGAGCATCACAACCAACTCGCTTGCAAAGGCGACAGACTGTAAAACGATCCTGCAGATGATCGCCATAGCAGGACGATGCAATATATACGTAACGCGCGATAACATCATTACGCTTAAACAGCCGACATTTGGAGGCGCGATTGACGATGTGACCTTTGATAACATTTACAATGAGCCTAAGATCGAGCTGGAACGCATTACAAAGCAAGTGGACGTTAACTACTGGACCGACCTTGAAACGTCTGTTGTGGTATCAGTTACCGCTCCAGGCGTAGAAATTGGCGATACTTTGAAGCTTGAGGAAAATACATTGATTAATACATCAACAGTGGCTTTAGCAGTCGCAAACTGGATACTTGCTCAAAAGCAGTACAGAGCAAAGTACAGTGTGAACTGGCGTGGTAATCCATCGCATGAATTAAGCGACGTTATTGCCATTGAAAACACATATGGTGGCGATATGGACGCACTAATCACCAAGACAGAGTTAACTTACGAGGGGTATTTGCAAGCTCGCACCGAGTCTAAGGGGGCGGTTAACTGATGGCGTGGATCGCTCCTAAGATGGATTGGACGGAATTAGATTCTATTAATTCGACAGACTTCAATCGAATTGAAAACAACACACAAGAAGTTGTTAATTTTCTCAATTCGATTCAGTACGCAATGCCGACACTAACGATCGTCACGAATAGAACGCAGAATCATGTTGACTTCTTATCTAGCATCAACCGCATCGAGCAGAATCTCGAAACCATAAGAACGAGATTTGTTAACCCCGAGGGTTACCTTGGGGTTAAAACGTGGGCCAGCAAAATGGGATTCACTAATGAAGACGCTAATCGATTGGAGACAAACGTCAAATTGCTAATGGATTTCGGAATACTCGTTTACCAAAGTTTTCGATATTGTGGCACATTTAGTTGTGGTGAAGAATGGGGGAGGTTATAAGGTGGCGTATTCAAAAACGACATGGTTCGACCGTATAGTCCAATTCGCCAACCGTTACACAAAGAGTGGAGAGACATCATCGGAAGTGACGCTTGTTCAATTTACCGGCACAGTCACGCAGGCAGGCACCGTGGCTAGCGCGGCTCTAATGAATAAGATCGAACAAGGGATTGCGGATGCTCACACGATGATTGATGATAACCAACGCAAGCAAAGAATGGGGGCGATGTAATTGGCAGTATCAGCTAAAAGACTTGCCCAGTCGGCACTCAGCGCAACGGTAACGGCAAGATATACAGCTGGGGCAGGCGTAACGGCTCAGATTACAGAGATATGGCTAGCTAACACTGGCACGACAGATCGGATAGTCAGCCTGTATCAGGGCGGCACAGCTACGACAAACATGATTGCCACAGGTGTTAAAGTACCAAATGGCGGTAGTGTCTGTCTTGGAGATTTAAAAATTGTAGTTGCTGCGACTCAAGTTCTAGCTGCTAAGCAAGACGTTGGCACTGACATCACTATGACCTTGTTTGGGGTAGAGGAGGCGTAAAGTATGCAAGCAACTCAATTTCCTATGCAACCATCTGATAATGCCCTTGCCTCATATTTCGGATGGGCAGGGTCGTCCTTCCCATTCGCTGGTGAAACTGATGTTGTCATTTCCAGTAACACAACGTGGTCCGATGTGGCAGGTTTCCGCAAGATACGTAAACTCACTATTAACGCAGGAATTGTTCTAACAATCGCAAGATCACCATTCTCCATTTTTGCTGATGAAATTGTATTTGGGTCTACTACTAGCCAAATAAAGGGCGATGGTCCAAGCGGCGCTGCTTCAGGAAATCATAGTTCAAACTACGCACGAGGAGCCACAAGAGAAACAGGCAATCTTGCTACTAGGGCGCAGGCTGGTTGTGGCGGGATAATGTTGTTTGTCGTTGCCCGTAAGTTTTCAGGTGCTGCAGGGGTAATCAGTGCAAATGGAGGCGCTGGTTATTTCGGTACTGTAGCAGCTACTGGTTCTGGAAACGCCAATAATCAAGGACAAGGTGCTCTTAGCAGCTTCAGGAGTTCGGGGTTAGCGGTTCAAGAGGTTTACGACGGAAGCGCCAGTGCATCATCCACTTCTGGCATTAACTACCTACATCCACTTGGCAGGCTGTTGTCAGACGGTGGTGGCGGTGGTGGTGCAAGTGGGATAGGCGGTGGCTCTGGGGGAGTTAATAACAGCAGCAACATATCTGGCGGTGGTAGTGGGATAGGCGGTGGCGGTGGTGCTTATATATCTGGCAACAACACACTCCCAGGGGGGCAAAACATAACTTTGTCGCCTAATTTGTTAATCGAGTTGGCAAATTTCGGATGCTTAGGTGGTGGTGGGGGTGGTGTCGCATACACCCTCAACTCCTCGTCAACAGCTAATGGTGAAGCAGCTGGCGGTGGCGGTGGTTCGGTCTGTGTTTGGGGGAGAGAGTTTGCTGTTACACCAGTATTGCAGGCTAATGGGGGATTAAGCTCAAGTTCTCCTGCTTCTGGTCTAGCTGCTCAAAGTAACGGTGGTGCTGGAACTACTCACCTAATAACAGTATAGGAGGTAACCATGAATATTATATCGATTTTTCCAGAGACAACAACGCGCACTGTTGGTAGGTTGTCGAACGGATCGGATCGTCAAGTAATCACTGAAACGATTTATACCGTTCTCGTGCATGATGGCGGGCGTAAGTATCTCAAGACATTTACACATGAGCCAACAGAGCAGATCATCAAAGTAGTATTTGATACAGGCCAATTTTCAGATATAACATCTGTGACTGATACGCTAGAAAATGACACAGCATTCTTAGCATTGGAACTCGTAGATACTCAGATCAGGCTAGATCAAGCAGAAAATGAACAGGCTTGGATGCTGCTTGAATTAGTCAATAAGGGGGTGCTGTAGATGGATTGGTACGCTACGGTTAAGAGGCACTATGACGCAAGTCGATATAACAATGCAAATGTGGCAACGTTTGTAGTCGCTGGCAAGATCACGCCCGAGCAGTACAAGACAATAACTGGTGAGGATTACGAGGCTTCCGCATAAGCGGGGCTTATTTTTTATTTATGGAAATGGGGCGGTGGAATTGTCCACGGATGACGTGCAAACGGAAATACTACAACGGCTAACTAGAGTGGAGACGAAGCTGGATATGCAACTAAACGCTAAGGACATCGCCGCAGAAGCCCTTGAAAAGGCTAAGTCAGCACATCTACGTCAAAATGATTTCAAGGCGCGTTTGGACGAGATCGAAAAACAATATGACAACGAGATAAGATTGCTCAATGCTCGGGTCGATGCAGAATCAGCCACCCTTATCGCTCGAATTCAAGCAGAGAATCAAGAGCGCAAACTTGATCGCAGGTGGATGATTGGGACGATGTTTACGGCATGTGCATTAATTGTAGCCACTATTAAATTATTTTGAGAGGAAGATCGAATTGGAACATTTACAACCGTATATTGATGGTGTCGTGGGGGCTCTCGTGAGCCTCCTTGTTGCGTTTGTCATTGGTGTGGTTGCAATGTTGCGAGTTAAGGTCACGGCTTGGTTGGAGTCAAGGACGAACGCTCAGCAACGCGAGATATTGCATCGCTTGGCTCAGGAAGGGATGGCGTATGCTGAAACGGCTTTTAAGCAATCAGGAGGCATGGAGAAGCTAACCGAGGCTTTTTCCTACGTGTTTAACCGCGCGAGTAATTACGGTATCAAGGTAGGTGCGGATACAATCAGGGCAGCGATTGAAAAAGCAGTGTTGGACTATAACGCCAAGGTCAAGGGTGGCGGTGCGGGATGATTAAACATACTCGCGTTAGAGTCAAAAACAAAAAGTTTGAAGAGGGGCCACTGCAGTATAGCGGGTCTTATACTAAGGCTAACGGGTGGACAGATATCCGCGTAGCTGACATTCCCCCCGGCGCTGTACTTCGAACGGATCTTGTTATCGCAAAGGGCAAGACAGCTTCCGCAATCCTCTCAGACTTAGTGAGCAAATACGGAGGCAATTGGATCGTGTTCAACGCATCCTATTTCAATGCTTCATCTGGTGATCTGCTCGGTAGGACCTATAAAGATGGCAAGGTCATATTCGCAGAAGTTTCGGGGAAAACAGAGAAGCGTCCTCATCTATACCGAAAGAATGGCAAGTTCGGCATCGGTAGACAAGATAGTCCTGTAGGACTTGATTGGGCAGTTACTGGCGTTCCAACGCTGTCGGCTGGAGGTAAGGCAATCAACCCGCCAAGAGTGGAAGAAAAGACGCCATCTGACGTACCTGGTGTTAATCCTCGAATGATTGTTGGGATTAAGGCAGACGGCACAATCGGTATAATCGCGGTTGATGGTCGTGGTGATGTGGACCGTGGCCTAACTTCGGAAGAGTCCGGTATTATGGCTGTTAGTCTCGGATATCCAGATTCGATCAATCTGGACGGCGGTGGATCCGCTACAATCGCAACTAACAACAGACAACTACTTGATGCGCTGGAGATCGATAAGGTTGCTAAAAAGCGCAATTACCACGTATCGGATATGAGCGCGAAGCAAGTTCAGCGGGTTATACACCACGCGGTCGCTATTCAGTTTGATCCAGGTATTCTTTTCCCAAAGTCAAAAACCCTGTTCGGCATTGACTGTGCAACACCGCTGACAGGGACCACGGCAAAGGCTGTAGCTACTGAGGGCGCTAAGTTTGCTGTTAGGTATCTCGTGCCAAAGGGGTATGCTTGGAAGCGTCTGACCGTGGCAGAGGTCGGCCACATTCAAGATGCTGGATTGAAGGTCGCCTCGGTGTTCCAAGAGGGTACTGCAGCTCCTTTAGGCGGTGCTGAACTCGGTACGATTGACGGTAAGAAGGCACTATCTGAGGCTAAGTTGATCGGTCAGCCACTAAGTAGCGCGATCTTCTTTGCCGTAGACTATGATGCGAAGGCAGCTGATTACGATTCTTTCGAAGCATACTTGAGAGCTGCACAAAGGGAATTACCTGGCTATCATGTTGGGATATACGGTCACTACGGAGTAATCGAAGAGATGGCGAAACGCGGAGCATGCAAATACTTCTGGCAGACCTATGCTTGGTCTAACGGAAAGAAAAGCGATAAGGCCCATTTATACCAATACAAAAACGACACGAAGCTCGGCGGTGTAGCCGTCGATTTCAACGAAGCTTATACAGAAGAGGTATTTTGGGGTAGTGGTGTATCGGTGGATTCCAGTGACGTTCCCTTAATTACAGCCATCGTATACGGTAAGAAGATCGAGGGAGCAAAACTGATTGACGGTGTTACGATGCTACCACTCCGAGCTGTTGCGGATGCGATCGGTGGTAAGGTGACATGGGACCAAGCAAGTAATACTGCTACAATATCAAAGTAAATCGAAAGCCCCGCTCTGGCCGTTATGGCTGGGCGGGGCTTTTTTTGAGTTATTGGAGAACTATCTCAATCACTTCATCTTTACCGCCGACATCACCAAGAGATACCTTGAAAGGTGCATCAATAAAATAATTCATGCTCGTTATAGCTGTGAGGTCACCTTTAATCTCGAATACCGCTTTCCCCGATTGGATGACCTTACCCTTGAACTCACCATTAATCATATTGGTATCACTTGAATGTCGAGCCTGTTCTTTCGTATTAGTTACGATTTCACCATGTGAAGGATACCAATGGACGGTTTCGCTAGTAGTGTTCTCGGCACTCACATCAAACACAACAGCTTTAATCGGTGCACTATAGTCATTCGCTTTATATGTGGGATCAAGTGTGACCTTGGATATTTTGAGGATCATCGGCCCACTGTTTACCACGATATCGACGCTATAAGATTTCTTAGCTGATGTTGATTGTGTAGGAGAACTACCTTTACTAGTGACCGTAACCGTTCCCGTAGAAGCATCATACTTAACGTCAGCGCCTAGCATTTGAGCTGCTGCCCTGACTGGTACATAGGTAACGCCTTTAATGACAACAGGATCTACATCTGCTTTCGCACCATTCACGATCAAGGTCATTTTTGTGGCAGCATAAGCTCCTATTGAAGCAGATGCCAACATACCAATAATCAATAGTGATAGCAAAAGTTTCTTTTTCATCCCATTACCCCGCTTAATTTTCCCCATCGGCTGGAGTATTTGCTAAAATAAACCGTTTGGAAATAATATCAATATAGCACAACTTACCAAAAATCGCCCTTATCTACATTTTTCCCAGACAGCTTTCTTGCTGCTTCAGCTAAATCCTCCTTAGTAATCCCACGCAATTTCGGGTCATCCTCATTACACGCCTTCGAAACAGTATCCTTATTAAGCCCCGTCTCTTTGCATATTTCTCCCTGATCTATCCCATTTGAATCCAGATACCTCCCATACTTGCTTCTTTTCTTTCCTAATCCATGCATATGAGCACATCCTTGTCCATGTTTCCGATTTCTATTAGTTTGGACAGGAATCTATAAAAAGATACAAGCTAGATGATATAAATCGGAAATATGACCAAGCAACCTCCATACATATATAACCAGATACGGAACATCTGGCTCGGCGCTAACCCAGTTCCGTAACCACTTCTACAACTAGGAGGGCAGCGATATGAGCGTGGTAGCAATAGATGCGGGTAATCATGAGACTAAGTTTTATGATGGTAAGCGATTCGTTCAGTTCCCTTCAATACTCGGATACGACTGGCGAGAACGCAACCTGAAACAACAGCAGGGCGAACATGATTACGAATGGGAGTACAAAGATCAGAAAGGTTTTGCAGGGACGCTTGCGCTGTATGAGAGCGAATGTGCGGAGAGTCGGAAAGGTGATAGCAAGGCGCATCCTGACGCGTTACTACGGATCCTTATCGCGTTGCATCAGTTTACGGACGGTATCGAGCATAAGATCGTTGTCGGGCAGCCGATCAAAACACACACGAAAGAGGAAAAAGAAACCATTAAAGAAATGATAGTTGGTCGGCATGAAATAGCGGTAAACGGTCGAAAGAAACATCTACTCATAACACGTTGTGAGGTGGCTGCTGAGGGCGTTACGGCTGGCTTGCTAGTGCCCGGTGGTGGCACAGTCCGCGTAATCGATATAGGCAGTGGCACAGTTAACTTCGGTACCTTGATTGATCGCCGGTTTAATGACAAGGGAAGCTTTACTTTAACAAATGGAATGGAGACTGTCCGAACTGCCGACCCCGTATCTTTTGGTCGTCAGATTGCCCTCAAGGCACTTTCTAATGGTTGGGGAAAGAATGATGCGGTGTATCTGTGCGGAGGCGGTGCAGAGGCGTTGCAGGAGTCACTACGTGCTTATTTCATTAATGCACAACTCATAATAGGCGATCCAGTAACAGCTAATGTAAGGGCATTCTATCTGATCGCGGGGAAGTTATATGGGCAATAAAGACGCGAATAAGGACATTAAGATTATTCAAGTTTGTTTCAATATCATCGACCCATTCCAATGCCAATTGTTCGAACGCGTTGCGAGCTTCCCTAATCGCTCAGGATACGTTAAGCGACTTATACAGTGGGATGTTGAACGAGAACAGGCGGGAGCACCACAAGCGTCATACAGGGTGAATGCGGAGGCGGTAACAGAGGATTTCAATGCTGACGGATTCATTTAGACAAAGAAAAAGAGCGAGACTTTTTCATCATCGCTCCCAAGCGCGTTCGCGAAGGCGATCGCTCTACCACCAGCGTATGCGAGAGGGCTTGTATTTAATGCGTGTCCTTAGACAGATGCAAAATAAGTTAATACGCCACCTAGTGCTCCACCAATAATCATTCCAAGGATAAAGGGCAATGTCTCCTACCTCATTTCGTTTTTATATTAATCATGCCCGTTGTGATCAATGGTCATACGGACGAAAGGAAGGAATCAAATGGGAAAATCGGTTGCCCTAAACTGGAATGAGTTTATGGTTGGGCGTATCGTCCCGGTGGATCGTTTTAATAAGTTAAATACTGCGAGGGATATGGCATCAACTACGCATATATTCTTATTCCCGACAGCTGCGCTTGCAAACACAGGCACAGATTCTTCATGGCAGGAGATATTCAACACTGTTCTTGAAATCTCTGATTGGCTATGTGCTGGCATTATCGTATTTGCAGGTGTGACATGGATGTTCGCGAATCGTACAAAGGCGCTGGAGCTTCTTATGGGCGGTGCGTCTGGGTATCTGATAATTCGCCATGCTTTGGACATTAGAAACTGGCTCAAAACCCTGTAGGAGGTGGAGGCCGTGCAACTACGCATAAATGGCTATCCCATCTCAGCTGGGTTTGGTGACATTGACTCGGTTCACAAAATCCCTCATACAGGTGTAGATATCGCAATGCCCCAAGGAACACCACTTTATGCAATAGATGACGGAGTAATAACAAAGTTAGATGTCATTGGCGATCAGTCAACATATGGCCGGATGGTGAGGTTAGATACCGATAGCGGTCCTGATGTTGTCTACGGTCACTTGTCACAGGTCAACGTCAAGATAGGCGACCATGTGCAGGCTGGCGACATGCTAGGCCTTAGTGGTAACACAGGACACTCTACAGGCCCGCACTTGCATCTACAGGTGATCTCCGATGGGACTAATATGGACCCGACGCAAATCGTCCCAGCTGCGACCGACCCTGGATTTTGGCAAAGTGTAATGGATCAGATAAATGGATTTTCGGATTGGTTTATCGGCAAAGAGGCTGAGCTCATTGCTAAACCAGCTGGCAATATATTTATGTCCACTGTAAAGCATTTGTTTGAGCTTGTGAGCGTCCACTCTGCTGAGATTATTACGTTAGGTGTCTGTGCCTGTGCGGTCGGGATGATGGTCGGTCCGATAATTGGTAGTGGTAGTAAATGGATGGGGCGCATGTTTATAGTCTTTTGGGGTGGCGTGATATGGCGGATGGTTACATGACTAATTGAGGAGTGATACAAATTGCTATTTACAGCGATTAAAATTGCTAAGAAGGCTAAGAAAGTGGTTTCCGGAGCGAGACGGGCAGGTAAGAAAGCGACCAAGAGAGTCGATAAGGCAGCATCAAAAATGTTCAAGGGGCTGAAGTGGTGAAAGTGACAATTAACGGTCGTGATATGACCGAGAGGATGTTTGATCTTGAACAACGCGAAAATCAATATTTTGAGCTCATCAAAACGGCGGCTATATTTGTCGCTGGGGCTCTCCTTATCGTTTGTTTGCCTAGCATGTTTCACACCATTGCCGACGTATTTACTGGTTTTGGGAAGGACATCATTACTGCTTATCAGTCGATTTTTTAAGTAACCAAGTGGGGGGCGAACGCAATGAAGTTAATCGAGGTTCAGCATCCGACCTATACCGCATTCCGCATAATACCTCATCACACCGTCCTCAATTCGTCCTCCCGCAACTTCCAACGTTCTTTGTACGAACTATTCTCTGTCCGATATAAACCGCATAGAGAAGGATTTAAGATAATAGTTAATCCCTCTCCAAACTTCTGGTGGATCACCACTCTCAAATCTGACTCAATCGAATATTACTGTGCGATGCCTACCGACTTTTCCGAGGCATTCAGAACCAAGTTTCGCAACCATGAGCAGTGGCGCAAGTCAACGCTTGAGATTGTTGAGGATTTCGAGTTACCGATTGACGAACAGACAGATCTCTATGCGCTCAAGTATAAACGGCACGACATGTTTTCCCTCGAGGCTGATTTTTCCGAGCAGACTACACCAGTCCGTAACGTATTAGGTGTCACAAACGAACTCGCAGAGGGCGAAGCGGTCTCTATATTTATCAGGACTGAAACTGTATCGCGAAAGAAGTGGAAGAAGCTCGCAGACTACGCTTGGGAGCAATGGGACAAAGGGAGCGTACCTTATCGCGCAGGCTTCGATCCACTGAGATTACTGAGGCATGTTGCGAATGGAATCACACACTTATTTTTTGAAGCTAAGTCATTGGTCGACGATGTTCTAGCTGGCTTCGAGAAATCATTCTTTCACAATAATGGAGGTGCTAGGCAGAAAGCGGAACGGCCAGCGTTACCTAATCCTGATCGTGCAGAACTTACAGTTAGTGGCGACCTTTCACCGATGAGCAAGAATAAGCGGAATCTCCCTGTCTTTAAAACGTCTATCAGATACACTGTAACATCGCAAGATACAGTTAAACGGGAGATGCTCGCTCGGTCCGTTGCAGGAGCATATTCGATTGTTACGGACAAAGGGAGATACCACGATAACAGGCTGGAGATGGTCAAGATAAATATTCGCGCCAAAGAGGCACTAAATGATCTCCATAATTGGCGCATTCGAGAGTTGTCTCCTAATATGATGAGCGTCGACGAGCTCGGAAAGCTTCAGCAACTCCCAACATCTGAATTACAATTGGAGTTTGCAGATGCACTGGAGTCGAATCGCCGAGTAGAGATAGAGTTACCTAAAGTGTTCTTGGACGAATCAGGCATTCTTGCTGGAACAGCTACGGATCGGGGAGAGACGTACAACATCCATATCCCTACTAACCGTCCAGATAAGCTCTATATGGCTAGAGGCATCAACGGAAGTCCTCGCATGGGCAAGGATCAATACGTCATTAACATGGTCGTAGAGGCTAAGCGCAAGCATGGAATAGGCGCGGTTATCCCCGACTTTATCGACGAGCGTAACGGGCACAGGGGCATGGCAGACGCAATAAGAGATCACCTGCCACCTGATGATGTGATTGACATCAACCTTGCTGACACTGCGTATGCGCCTTATCTGGGTTTGCAATCAATCTTTCAGAATGTAAAGGACTCTCGGGTTGCATCCGATGTCATAGCGGAGTACCTGACAGACTTCCTACTCTCTGACGGCGACGATGATAAGTTTCAAACGATGGACTTTACGAGAGAAGCTGCGAAGGTAACTAACGGCGATTTTACCGACATGAAAGAAATGTTCCTCTCGCCGACATTTCGTAAGAAGAAGATTGCCGAGCTCGACAATGTATTTGACATGGATACTTGGAGAGACTTCGACAAGATGAGCGAGGGAAAGCAAGGGCAGATATTCGGGCCAGTATTAAGACGGCTTAATCAGATTATTGGAAGTGAGTTCTTAAAGCCGATGTTCTGCCAAAGCTTCAACCCTAAGATGGATCTTTATAGATGGCTACAAGATGGCAAGGTTGTTATTATCAGATGCCGTATGCCTGACGGAATACCGATGCCAGAGAGGATCAAGGAGACTTTGGGGTATTGGATCGTGATGTTGACGTTTCTCATTAAGTTGGCACAGGATGGCAAAGGAGCTGGCACATTCTTAGTGCTAAACGAACCACATCAATTCATGTCAAAGGGACTTGTGCATTTCGCAAAGCGTATGCTGCGGGAAGGACCAAAGTATCGCCTTGCACCAGTGATTGTCTTTCATGATTTTAGTGCGTTCAATGAATATCCAGGCTTTGTTGACACACTTCTATCAGCATCGATCAACTGGCACTTATTCAAAAACACGCATGTTGATACCTATAAGAAGCTTATGCCGTACCTAGGTAAGACGTTTGCCGATCCACAACAGGCGTTCGATGCTACAAAGCAATATCAATACATTGGGTGTTGGTTGCACGAAGGCGAATACGAGGCTCCATTCGTCTGTGATGCATTGCCGATGGTAGGCAAGCGATATGAATCGATGGATAATTCATTCCTGACTAAGCGACATGCAAGGCAGTATGGAAGGCCAATCGCGGAGGTGCTTGCGGATATTAAAAAACGTAGGGGGGCTAAATGAGATAAAGTCGCGGGTTTATACCCTGCGACTTTTCTTTTCGGTGTAAAAAGAGCTAGTGTTTCGACATTCTTTTTAATAGGTTATAGGTAAATTGAATTGTTTTTATTAAATGACGTAAATTACCATAAATTGCATTGAAACTGAAATAAAACGATCTTACAATAGTGGAACAACTTGACGGTATCGCAATATGTAAGCTTATGGACTTACAAAACACTCAGGGGGTGGAGCAAAAAATCTGCTCAACGCCTATTACACTTCCAGCTTGAGGCGGTAAAAGTCTGTTGGTTCGCAATTGAGAATGTAGCCTGCGTTAATTGAAAAAATGAGGCTCATTGTAGTTTCGCCTTTCATCAAATCATTAACGTACTGCCGACTCACGCCCATCCTTCTAGCAAACTCAGCAGGCTTCATGTTGTTCCGTTTTAGCTGGTATCGTAATAGGCATTCCCCGAGCGAGAATGCCATATGTATCTCCCTTCTATGTCGAGACTTGTCGGAAAATATTTCTAAAAGTGTTCGTATATTGTTCGCATTTATGTGCTATAATCAGAAAACCGCTACACCCAGAACAGTCACAGTCAAATTCACAACGAGGAGTTGACTGGTTATCGAACCAAAAGAAATAGACCTAACGGAGCTGTCGATAGCAATGGGTAGGGAACCTGATTATTTAAGACACATCATCGCAGATTCTTCTACTCCTTATAAAACCGTTCCGCTCGAACAGCCGCGATCATCCGTTTATACTCTTCTTCCGTCAAATCCCGCCCGTCAATTTTGAATTTAAATCTTTCTTTGACTTCCTCATCAGATAATTCTACAGCTGAATCAAGAAGCTCCTGCTCGTTTGTGGCGGGAGCTTTGTTGTATTCTGCCTTAGCCTCCGCTAAGAATGCTTTATCGTATTCTTCTAGCTCCCTGTATTTCCTCTGTATTTCCTCATTCGATTCTTCACCCAACCGTGGCAATTCCATCTTCAACAAATCTTCTTTTGTGAAGTGACCAGCTCTAACCATGAGTTCAGGAAATGAAGCGTCATATGCTGAAGCTAGTTTTTTAAGAGTTTCACTTGTTGGCTTATCTCTCAATCCATTCTCCAGCCTAGACAACTGGGCAATGCTAACTCCCGATGCCTCTTGAGCCTGTGCTAGCGTGAACCCTTTTGCGTCGCGCAAATCTTTTAAAAAGTAACCTAAACGCTCTGTCATTTCGGACACCTCGATATTTGGTTTTATCCAGTTTCCTACAATTCAATAATATACACCAAATTTACCGTATGGTAAAGAAACAGTGAGCAAACTGTTTACCTGCTGGTAAATTTGGGGTTATATCGCCTAATTTGGGCTACTTTCCCATTTTACCACGAGGTAAATATAGGTTATATTTTTCCCAGAGGTAAAATTTACCTCAAGGTAAAGGGGAGGAGGAGTCAAAATGGTAGAAGTCTTGAAAACTGATCTTGGTTCTTACATTAAGAATCTACGAATCGCGAAGGAAATGAACATGGTTCAGTTTTCAAAGGAATCAGGCGTAAGTGTTGCCCAGATTTCACGGATAGAAAGTGGGTTAAGAAAGGTACCTCGACCAGAAACTTTGAAACACCTTTCTGAAGCACTAGATGTTCCTCATGAAGATTTATTGAGAGCTGCAGGTTATCTAAATTAATTGGAAGGACAAGCCCTGAAAGGAGCGGACAAGCATGCCGATCAACATTCACCCCATTCATCAACGTATGGCAGAGATAACTCGCAGACTTGATCGTGATCTCGATTTAACCCCCGAGACTAGACTCAAACTACAATCCGAGCTCCTCCAATGCCTTCGAGCTAACGAATCCTTATGCACTAAGATGGCCCGTATTCATAACTTATCAATCCTCGCATCAGAGACTAACGACATTGAATGGCAGCATGAATTGTGCGCCGAAATCGAGCAGTTGCAATCATGATATGGAAATACTTTTTCTCAATAGTGATCGGCATCTGGGTATGTGAAATCGTATGGCTCGCACGGCTATGGATAGAGTTTTTGCTAGAAGAACGAAAGGAGAATCGCAATGAGCCAATTCGCTGAAATGCTCAAAGCGCAAGGGTTAACATCCGGACCTGTGTTCGCCACAGGGATTATGAAGGGCCACGAAGCAGCTCGCGCGGTAGCAGACGCTAAGGCACAGGAGACAATCCGCCTAATGACAGATGCTGTTATCACCGCATCCGATAAAGGGACCGTAGCTCTCATGGTCGACAGGCTAGCCACTTATTATCACAGCGATTATGTCACGCTCAATCAACCTTGGATACGCGATATACCATTTGAACAGTACCGTGACATTAAGCTAGCTGAGAAAGGAATGAGTCTGAATGCCCTTTGATGCAGAGCACTACATCAAACTGTATAGTGAGTGGCTAGACGTATGCGATGGCGACCGTCGCTTAATAATCGAACATGAAATGGCACTAATCGAGAACGACCATCCAATACTTCGAACACTGCAATAATCCAAAAATCTGAAAGGGGTAAGCCAATGGACAGAAAGACTTTGGAGTATATGGAGGGGCGAGCTGCAAAGGCGAGAGAAATTGTTGATCGCATAGAAGAGCTACTGAGAGATATAGAGCGGGTAAAGCGCTCGGGAAATATCGAAATATACACTCCGACAAGAAGCGTATATATCAACGATTATCACCACAAAGGAGTTCTTCCCAGCAGCTCACGCACTTATCTATTCGCGCTTATGATTAACCTCTTCATTGATGTAACTCTCCAAGAAATCCAGCAGCTCGAATCAGAGCTAGCAGAACTGTAGGAGGCGCACATGAACATATCATTCAAGGAGTTAAAGCTCCACTGCTTCAAGAATCACCGTGACTTGACCATTCCACTCGGTGAGATCGTCAACATCAGCGGTCAGAATGGGGCTGGCAAGTCAACGATAGGCGAAGCGATCAGCTGGTGCTTGTACGGCACAGATCCACTAGGCAATACGTTAATCAAGGCATTATCACCTGAGCCGACAACCTATGAGTTTGATCGAGTCGAAGTCAGCCTGTTGCTCTCGGTCGATGGAAAGGAGATATTACTCAGTCGATGGATCGAGAATGGTAAGAACAAATTCTTCATTAACGAAATCGTGAAGGATGCTACACCATATAAAGAGTTCGTCGATTCACTGTTCGATAAAAACCTATTTTTGTCCCTCTTTTCGCCGGGCTATTTTTTTTCGCAAAAATGGGAAGAACAACGCGGTTTAATGCTCAAAAACGTACAAAATCCAACCAATAAAGAAGTATTTGCACGCCTACCTAAACCGCATTCGGACAAGCTCGCTGAGTTGCTGAAGAAGAGTAATCTCGAAGATTTAGACGCTAAGCACCGCGACAACAAGAACCGTCAGGACAAGGCGTTGATCGCTGCTAAGGCTGTCACCAAGACGTTGCAGGAGCAACTAGATCTTGCTAAGCCACTCACTCATTCCGAGTTGCTTGAACTAAATATTCAACTCACGAGCATTGAGGATAAGATCAACGACCAGATCCAAAAGCAGACCAAAGATCGTGAGAATGTGGAACTAGAGCAAAGCATTGAGCGAAATATTTCAAACATCAAGACAAAAGCTGAATCGATTGCTGGTCAATACAAAGCCACTAGCGTTCGTTTGGAGCTGATTATGTCCGAACCTCCTGAACCTGATGGGGTTTGCGAAAAGTGCGGTCAACCACTTACTGAAAAGGCTCTTGCTAAATCTATCAAGGAGCATCAAAAGGCAATAGAAGAAGCTGACGAGGATCTTCTCAGATATAAGGCCGAGCACGCCACTTGTAACGAACAGTACAAAGCGGAGAAGGCCAAGCTCGCAGCAATCAAGCCTTCAACGTTCGATGCAGACGAGCTAAGAGAACTGCAGGAAACTCGCTATCAGTTGGTCGACCAGATCAAATCCAGCGAAGGCAAAGAGCGTCTAGCGCAGTCGATAGAGGAAGC
Source organism: Candidatus Cohnella colombiensis (assembly GCA_029203125.1). Lineage (GTDB taxonomy): Bacteria > Bacillota > Bacilli > Paenibacillales > Paenibacillaceae > Cohnella > Cohnella colombiensis. The sequence continues at coordinate 2,577,514 of CP119317.1, read as the reverse complement.
TCGCGCCAAGGAGAAAGAAATTGATGCCAGCTTCAAAGAGTCAGTGTTAGTGCTCGATGCTATTAAATCCTACTTAGCCAAAGAAGCTGAGATCATGGCTGATAAGGTGCAGGGATTGTTCCAGACTCTCACGCTCCAACTCTTCCAAGAGAACAAGGGAGACGGTGAACGTAAACCATTCTTCGAGATTTATATGAATGACAAGCCTTATCGCAAGCTTTCAAAAGGTGAGCAGTACACGGCTGGTATGGAACTCATCGAGGTCTTATCCAAGCAATACAACGTCATTGCTCCGATCTTCTTGGACAACGCTGAAAGCTTCACAGGCGATATACGAGTGATGGGGCAAGCGATCATATGCCGGGCAGTATCTGGTGAGTCATTCAAGATTGGAGGCAACCCATGATCTACAAAATGAGCAAACAAATGTACTGGCGCTTTATCAACGGCACTCAGACTACCGGTCCTATGTCTCATGTTGAGCTTCTGATTTACGTCAATCAAACGTTTGGGCTTCGCGGTTTCGTTTCAAAAATCCAAATTACGAACTAATAAATGGAGGTTAACCATTATGAACATTCACGATATTTCGCATGCACAATTACCGTACGTAACGCCATATGGCGTACATGTTCGTTCGAATTATTACGCCGAGTATGTCCGCTTCTGTCTCTCACGCCGTTCGTACAAAACCAAACAAGGCAAACCACTTACTCGCTCTGAAACGTACGTTGCCAAGCAACGCGGTAAGGCTACCGCTTATCAGTACAAGCTCCGCAAGCGCGGGAAACGGAAGGTGAAACATGGTTAATAAATACCGCGTAGTTCTTCCTGACCTTGCACTGTTACCTGTAGCTGGTCAAATCATCACACCTTACTACGAGGATAAAGAAGAGATCATAGTCGCTGGTGGCAACATGGACCACCACATTCGCAAAGATGGCGAGTACTTCGCTAAACACCTTGAACCGATCGGAGGCAAATAAACAATGAGTACGCAACTGCAAACTGTTGATATCAATCAGCTACAACAAATCGGAGAGTTCGGTGTTGCCGAGCTCATGACCATGAAAGAAACAATCGGCAAGGACTTATCCATTCCTCAGTTCAACCTTTTCATGTATCAGTGCAATCGAATGGGCCTTGATCCTGCATTGAAGCACGCTTTTCCAATTTTGTATGGTGGTAAGTTGGATTCTCGTGTTTCATACGAAGGCTTGCTCTCATTAGCTAAGAAATCCGAAGGTTTCCAAGGTGTGTATAACCAGGTTGTTTGCGACAACGAGATCGATGATTTTGAAGCCGAAACAGATGATGAGGGTGTTATCACCAAGATCAATCATAAGATCAAATTCCCTCGCGGAAAGGTAGTTGGCGCTTATTCGATAGCCAAGCGCGAAGGCAAGAAGAACGTCATTATCTTGATGGATGTTATGGAAGTCCAAAAGATGCTTAAAGGCCAAAATCAAAAGTTTTGGAAAATGGATGACGGTTCACCGGATCCAGATATGTTCAAAAAACATGTTGGCTTTAGATCCATTAAAGCGCAGTATGATATCGCTTCTGTGGTCGAGGATCACATGGAATCTATGAATGGTGTGGACTCCATAGACCCATACGCTCCAACTGAGCGCAAGGACATCACTGAAGAAGCTAACGCACTAAACAAGCAACCAACTAAGACTGAGACGAAGCAACCACCTAAGACGACTACACCGCCTGCAGACGATGACCTTAAGCCGTTGGACGATGAGCAACCAACGACTCCTCCAGTAGATCAAGAGGCAGTCCGGTTATTGAAAGACATTGAAGAAGCATTCGTTAAACTCGGAATTCACGATAAAGATAAGCGCGCTGAGTACACCAGCGGTAAGGCGAAATTTAAGAACGGTAAGCCTACGGTTGCTGATCTGAAGGCACTACTCAAGGTTATGAAGCTTGAAATCGAAGAGATGGAGCAAGCAACGCAAGCAAATGGAGCAGGTCCGTTTAATGATCTGCCACTCGAATGATAGTCAAGGTCTTAGCATCTTCTTCGAAAGGAAACTGTGTCTGGATCGGGAACGACGAGGTCAGTATCTTAATCGATGTGGGCCTTCCCAAGACCAAGATAGAAAAGATCATGCTAGAGCGTGATATCGACCCCACCAAAATAGACGCTATCTTTTTGACACACGATCATATCGACCACGTTAAAGGCATTGCTATTGCCGACAAGTACAAGATTCCAGTCTATGCGAGCGAAGGAACACTCAAGGACATCGGCAGGCTTGATACAGGTCATGTAATGAAGGTTGGTTCGATTAAAGGCTTTGATGCACTTCGCTCCACAATGATGCTAGTCTCGCCATTCGCAGTACACCACGATGCCCTAGAACCTTTCGGCTACACGATCAGGACCACGGACAAGAAAGCGACTGTGCTAATGGATACCGGACATGTGGACGAGCAGATGATTGAGGCAATGGCAGACAGCGACATCTATGTATTCGAGTGTAACCATGATAGGGATATGCTGGTCGACGGCGACTACGACGATTTCACCAAGTCTCGCATTCTCTCGGATAACGGTCACCTTTCGAACGATCAAGCTTCTGAAGCATTGACAAAACTCGTTACGGGCAAAGGTGAACACATCTATTTGACCCACATGAGCGCCAACAACAACCTTCCAGCACTTGCAGAAGGAACGGTCAAGAGGGCTCTTAGGGCGAAGGGATTGCAAGCTGGAAAGCACTATCAAATCGAAGTTGTATGAAAGGAGAGTTGCGAATTGAAGATCAAACTAATTAAACCGATTGGTGAAATTGCGGTCGGAACGATATTCGATGCAAGGCGTATGCCAGGTTCACCATTCCCCTCTATTGCTCCATATCAAGTGATTGATGGTAAATATTCAGGTTCAACGATCTCAATAAGTGCTTGCATCGAATTACCAGAAGAGCCTACCTACTCGCTTGCCGAATACACCGAAGTCCATCAAGAACTACTCCAACGCCGTGAAAAGGTCAAAGAATTGATGTCTCGACTAGAAGTCGCGGAAGCTGACGAGAAACGCGCTGTAGCTGTAGCAGATCGGTTTCGGGATGAAGTCATCCAATTAAAAAGAGAACGCCGTAAAATTTGTGAAATGGCGAATCGACGGGAAGATGAACTGCTGAAGCAAATCGATGAATTGCGAAAAGCACTCAAAGAATCCAACCAAGAGCATCAAAGACTTATGGAGCGAAATGCGAAACTGTTAGACGAAAGAGACGAAGCCCAAGAAGCAAAGAAGGTCACTCTTCCGAGGGAAGTCGCTGAGGCGATTGAGTATTTCAGGGAACGTCCGGGAGCGTACGGAAATATCGACTTCTTCTATCATCTTAGATTTGAAAACGATACGGACCTCAACGAACAGGCACTGGCGATCATTGATTACAAAAACACAAACGGGAATGACTTCATCCGCGCCCTTGTCAATGGCTACACCATCGAACAAACACCGTGGGACAGATTTCAACACGGCATCGATAAGCTCCTAGAAGAATACAGCAGAATACCACGAGGTACAAGTCCAATAGGATTCGCCAAGAAGATAGACGAGCTTTACCAGACTGTTTTCGGAGAGACAAAAAGCGGGTGAGGTGAATGGCAAGTCCGCAGCCGGATAGGCACACAAGAATATCAAATGAGTTGCTTGAGTGGATCGTTAAAATTGGGCTTAGCGGAACTGAATTCCGAATCATTCTTACGGTCTGGAGGTTCACCTACGGCTTCCACCGCAAAGCCCACATATTATCAGTCGAGTTCCTTTCCGAAGCCACGAGTATCCATCCCACTCAAGTTAAAAGGTGCATTAAGTCTCTGATAAGCAAGAACATGCTACAAGTTGTAAGTGATGCCTTAGGATCAAGACCAAGAAAAATAGCCTTTAACAAGGACTATGAATCATGGATCTCGGTAGCAGATCGAGTACCAAAAGAAGACGCACCAGAAAATGCTCTAGGTAACGAATCCGCTACCGAGGGGGGTACAAATTTGCTACCACTAGGGGGAGCGGATCTGCTACCCAAGAAAGATAAAAGAAAATCTTTAAAGAAAGAAGAGATATATGTGGGTTTTCCTCCTTATAAGGAAATCATTGATTATCTCAATTTGAAGACCGATAAGCGGTTCAGTGATAAGTCGAAACCGACCAGAGATTTAATAAACGGAAGGATTGCAGAAGGCAGGACGTTAGATGATTTCAAGTACGTGATCGATGTCAAATGTGTTCATTGGCTAAACGATCCGAAGTTTAACGAATATCTCAGACCAACAACTCTATTTCGACCAACGAACTTCGATCGCTACCTTAATCAACCAATTGAAATGGTTAATATCAGCAATAGATCAACGACATTTGACCAAAACCAAGACCTACTACGCCGGAAGATGGAGGAGGCGCAGCGACGTGAAAGATACGGAAGCAATCAAGATCATGGCTTTGATCACAACAGCTTACCCGAACCGCCCATGGACGGATGAGCAGACAGAGTTATGGATAGAGATGCTTGCACCAGTACCATTCGAGCGAGCGAAGGCTAACATTCGGAATCACATCATGACCAACCAGTTCCCACCTACGATAGCAGAAGTCGCTCGTGTCGAATACGAAGAAAGAATCGACCCTGAAATATATCAACGCAACAAGCAAATCGCCCATCAACAATGGGTAGCAGCGGGAGGCGAACCGGAGGCGTTTGTCTATGACCCAACAGGATCCAATAACGCACGGCTTACAAGCTGAGCAGGCGGTACTTGGAGCAATTTTCCTTGATAGTAGCAGTATTGATCGCATACCTGATTTAGAGCCGAGAGACTTCTCTGAGAGCCACGCATTAATTTTTCAAGTTATGAGATGGCTCAATAAAAATGATATGCCAATCGACATTATCACCGTCACAAATCAGTTCGTTAAGTTCAAGCGAGAGATCGATGTCGCATATCTCATGCAGTTGTCTGACTCATCACCATCGGCAGAGAACATTAAGTATTATGCCAGCATCGTGAGGTCAAAGGCGCTAAGGCGAAGGGGCGAGAAGGTTGGAAACGAGATTGTTGCATTATCGCGTCAAGACTTCGATTCAGACGAGGATTACTTTGCTGCTATCGAAGACAAGGTCGACGAACTCAGACCAAAAGAATCATCGAAGATGCAAAGCTTCAGGGATATGCGGACTGAATATTTTGAGAAGAAAAAATCAAAGGCTGAGAAGCTTAAGACTGGATTGTTCAAGAAGTTCGATGAATGGGCGCAACTGTGGCGGGGATGGCTCTATGTTCTAGCTGGTCGCCCTGGTGTGGGTAAGACAGCAAAAGCTCTCCAATTGCTCTATGGAATAGCTTCTCACAACTTAAATGCGGGGCCTGTACTCTTCTGGTCTCAAGAGATGGACAAGACAGAGGTTATTGATCGGATGGTTTCCATGATCGCTGAAGTTAACTATGACAAGCTCATTAACAATGGCGGTACAGAAGGCTTCACAGACGCTCAATGGGATCGCATAAACGAGGCTTATAGAATCTGCGAGAATCTATTGATCTTCGTTCAAGACTCTTCTGGTGTATCTATCGATGAGATCAGGGCAACGGTTAAGCAGTTTAAAAAGCAGTACGGCAAAGTAGCTGCGGTCATCGTCGATTACCTTCAGATCATGGAGATCCCCGAGAAGAAAGGTGAAACGAGAGCGCAAGCTATCGGTCGCATCACCAAGGCATCCAAAAATATCGCAAGGCGGTTCAAGTTGGTTTTCATTATGCTCTCCCAACTTGACCGTGCAGTAGACAAGGAAGAACCGAAACTGAGTCACCTTAAGGAATCGGGTTCTATTGAACAGGATTCGGATGTGGTTGAATTCCTGTGGTACAACCCTGATGACCAATTACCAGACAGTTCGAAGATCATTGACTCAATATTCGCTAAGGGCAGAAATATCGGGCTCAACCGCTTTCGGCTGGAGTTCAAATGGTGGCATCAAAAGTTCGTTGAAACTGATCTGAAGGTAGGTGCAAAGGACGATGGCGACTCCAATAAAGCCAATCGAAACACCAGAGGAGTACGATCAGGCGCTGGAGCGACTAAGAAACGGAGCAGCAGCAATTGAGCATCCTCTGATATCGGATGAGGATAAGGCAAAATACATCAACGCCTACGACCGCATAGCAGCACATGTCGAGCACTACAATACGAGATTGTTCGCCCGAGAACTCCCATATTTAAGACCAATCTATGAGGAGCTAGGGCTGATCGGAAAGGATGAAATCATATGAATGATGAGCAATGCAAGATACCTGAATGCACTGTACTAGCAAGTGAAACGTGGGCGCGTGTTCCGGTCTGCATGACCCATCGTGATGCATTGAGAAAAGAAGCGCTCAGGTATTACGTTGGGAGTGGTGGACAAGGCACAGAAGCCGAGCAGCGCCCCCTTTACTTTAAGATCACACATCGCATTCCTTGGTCGAAATCGATGATGGCAGTGAGAAGGAGTGAGGGACAATGCGTTTCGTCGGAATCGACCCTGCTACAGTAACTGGTTTTGTGGCACTCGACATTCACGGAAATGTGCTGGAAGAGTTAGAAGTCAAGGGTGAGGGAAAGTCAGAGAAAGGTGGCATCACGACAGAGAAGCTTGTCTCTCTTGAGAACAATCTCTATCGACTGCTCAATCCTGGTGATGAGATCGTCCTTGAGGGTGCAGCAATGGGAACTCAGAAGGGTATCACTACTGGCATGATCCACGGTGGATTGCGGACAATGGTACACCGCAAGGGAATGACGTTCAATCTATTAAATCCAACTTCTACTAAGAAGTATGTCGGAGTTACTGGTTGGACTGGTGACAAGGGAAGTAAACGCAGATTGAACGACAAAGAGAAGAAGGCTGCAGTGCGAGCTGCAGTGCTGGAACACTTCGGATATACCCACAAGTCTCATAACGTCATAGATGCCTATATCATCGCTCGAGTAGCTCTCAACGTCTACCTGTACCGCGAACTGCTCCCGACACTAGATAACCTGCCTTATCAATTAGAAGTCATACAAGGAATTTTAGAAGGGAAGGAAACAGGATGAAATTCACAATTAAGCGTGACGCACTCAATACAGCTATCCAGCACGTTTCAAAGGCAATCTCAGGCAGAACAACAATACCGATTCTAGGTGGCATCAAGGTAACAGCCGATCACGATGCGGTCACGTTAACCGCGAGTGATCAAACGCTATCCATCCAGAGTCGCATAGCGCTCGATACAGCGATTGGAACGCTAGGTGAGGTACAAACTACCGGAAGCATTGTTCTTCCTGCAAAGTTCCTCATAGAGATCGTCAAGAAACTACCAAAGGATGAGGTTGTTGTCGAGGTCAATGGTCTAAATGCGAGGATTGTATCTGGCAAGTCAGAGATTGATATGGCTGGGATGGATCCTGAAGAGTTCCCTCAGCTACCTAACATTCGAAAAACCGACACACTCGCGATACCTTCAGATCAACTCGTCGAACTGATCAACTCCACAGCATTCGCAGTATCGACTAATGAGAGTACACCAGTGCTTAACGGGGTGTTGATGGCGCTATCTGATGGCAAACTTCAGTTCCGCGCAACGGATCGGCACAGGCTCGCTAGTCATTCGATCAAGATCGAATCAGATCTCAGGCTATCTAATATCATCATTGCGGGCAAGAGCTTATTAGATTTGGCGAAGGTACTTCCTGACAAGTCAGCTCCAGTAGACATCTTAATTGCTGACAATCAAGCACTCTTCCGCTTTGGCAACATCTTATTCTATTCACGGTTGTTGGAAGGTACGTTTCCAGACACTTCGAAGATCATTCCTCACGAGTTTAAGACTGAGGTTGTCATTGACACTAAGCTAATCAACGATGCGATTGATAGAGCCTATCTACTCTCCCGTGAAGAGAAAACGAACATTGTGAGGCTCGCAACAATCGAAGAGGATGGATCTGAAGGTATTGAGATCATGTCATCATCTACCCAAATCGGTAAGGTACTGGAGCAGTTGCCTGTTAAGGATTTTATCGGCGAGCAGTTGAAGGTCGCATTTAACTCGAAGTACGTTTTGGATGCTTTGAAGGTTATCGACAGCGAAGAGACGTTCGTCGGTTTCAATGGACCAATGAGCCCGATCATCATTAAACCGAATGGTAGCGAAGATGCTCTTCATCTTGTGCTTCCATATCGGACAACGAATTGAGGTGGAAAAATGAAGGTTCAAATCGAAGGTAATCTGTATCTCGAAAGTGACTCGTTCCAATTCATCCTCAAAGAGTATGGCGTAGTCAAGGAAGGTAAAAACGCAGGCGAGGAAACGGTATCCACTATCGCGTATCTCACGAGCATCGAGCATGCTTTCCGTTACCTCTTAAAGCAAAAGATCAAAGAATCAACAGCAACCAATGTACGCGAGCTCATCGCAGACCTGAGACGGATTGAGAAGTGGTTGCATGATTTGCTTGATGATGAGCAACCAAGAGGGGAGGGTCCGAGGTGAGCGATACATCGATAGAGTGGACTGACAAGGTTTGGAATCCCTTGCGAGGTTGCTCCAAAGTTTCAGAAGGATGTCGCAACTGCTACGCGATCAAGACAGCTCACAGATTTGCTGGTGAAGGGCAGCCGTTTGAAGGGTTGACTCAGAATGATGGTGCAGGCGTTAACTGGACAGGTAAGGTGATGCTGGTACCTGAGAAGTTGGACGAACCTCTCCAGTGGAAGAAGCCCTACAAGATATTCGTAAACAGCATGAGTGACTTGTTTCATGAGAGTGTGCCTGACAAATTTATTGCCGAGGTATTCGCGGTGATGAGTATGGCCAATCAACACACATTCCAATTGCTTACTAAGCGCCCTGAGTGGATGAGTAGACTGCTAAACTCTCAAGTGTTCTGGATCATGGTCAACGCACACCGAATAGCTCGAGGAGTATCAGTACTCCGAGGATCTGGACCGATTCTACTGCCCAATGTGTGGATAGGCGTATCAGTCGAGAACCAGAAAGCAGCGGATGAGCGAATTCCTCTACTCCTTCAAACGCCTGCGGCAATTCGATTCCTGTCATGCGAGCCGCTACTTGGTCCGGTTGATCTATCAGGATGGATATTCACCGATGGTCTTGGAAACTCAATCGAATCACCAATAAGTTGGGTAATCGCTGGTGGAGAGAGTGGTCACGGAGCACGTCCGATGCATCCCGAGTGGGCGCGTAGCTTGCGAGATCAGTGTCAGGCTGCAGGAGTTTCATTCCTGTTCAAACAGTGGGGAGAATGGTTACCGAACGCGCAAGAGTACAGTGCAAATCCCGGAAACTTCGATTACGAACGTAAACACATCCTTCTAGATGATGGAGTTCCAATGTGTAAGGCTGGAAAAGGCAAAGCAGGACGAAAGCTCGACGGCCGGACGTGGGACGAGTTCCCCGGAGAACTACCACTTCCATTCGCGGATGAGGGAGAAGAATCCGCAACTGACCATGATTAAGATATTAGAGTTGTTTGGCGGTATCGGAGCACCACGCAAAGCCCTCATAAATCGCGGTATAGATCATAAGTCGATCGACTATGTTGAGATCATGCCTAATCGAGTCAAAGCTTATAACGCCCTGTACGACCATCTACACAAACCACAAGACATACGGGGCTGGAACTTGAAGCCTGACATACTCGTGCATGGAAGTCCATGTCAGGACAACAGCAGAGGGAACAGAAAACGAAAAGGCGCTGCTGAAAATTCAAGGTCGCAGTTGTTGAATGAAACAGTGATGATCATCAAAGAAATGGGCGACTGGAGACCGAAAGTAGTCATTTGGGAAAATGTCAAAGGCGTGCTGGATCGTGGTGTGATTCCAGTATTCAACTCTTATCTTCACGACATGACAGAGCTAGGTTATACAAATTCTTTTGATGTTCTGGATGCTCGGAAATTTGGTATTCCCCATGCTCGTGAAAGAGTGTTCTGCATATCGCTGCTAGGGACTCAATCATTCAATTTTAGAAAGTTAAAACAACAGCCATTGCGAGATATAAAAGAGTTCTTGGAATACGGACCGGACGATGAGATTCCAGCAGAATACTTGATCAACATTCCATCTCAGCTCGGGAAAATTAAAGAGTTCAATCCAATTCCGACCGGCACATACAAAAGGCAATTAGATGTGATCGATAAGTTTTGTTACACGATAACTGAACGTCAAGATCGTTGTCCCAATGCCGGAATTATTCGATTGAACAGTCCGCAATATCGGTATTTAACAGAACGAGAGTGTTGGCGGTTGCTTGGTTTCGATGACAATGATTTTGATCTGATGCTAAATGAGTTTCCGAAGAAGCCAGGACTGCGAAACGCTACGCTCTATGCATTGGCCGGAAACAGCATCGTTGTTCAGGTCCTAGAAGCAATATTCGAAGTATTGCTTGATGGGGATACACCAGAAGAAGCGTATTGGATTGAATCATCCGGACAATTGCGATTACCAATGTAGATTCAGAATAAAACAGGTATCAAAACATCAATAAAGTCAATCTATAGATTTACTTTTGGAGGTGAGACAAGATCGAATCGTATGAACAATTCCTAGAAAACAAGCGATTTGAAATGCCTGAAGCTGGATTTGTCGTCAACAACCTCAACGACCACCTAGCACCATTTCAACAAGACATAACGCGCTGGGGATTGAGAAAAGGAAAGGCAGCAATATTCGCAGGAACTGGACTGGGGAAGACCAGGATGCAAGCCGAATGGTCGCATCAAGTCCATGAAGAAACGAAGGGAAATATATTAATACTTGCCCCTCTCGCGGTCGCCTCACAAACGGTACGAGAAGGGCAAGCAGTAGGCATCGACATCAACCTCTGCGACCAACAGAGCGATGTTCGACACGGAATCAATATAGCAAACTACGAAAAGCTACACAAATTTGATCCAGATAAATTTAAGGGAATCGTCCTGGATGAGAGCTCAATTATCAAATCTTACTCAGGCATGATGCGGAATCAGATTATTGACTCGTTTCGGAACACACCCTACAAGCTTGCCTGTACAGCTACACCAGCACCGAACGACTATATGGAGCTTGGCAATCACGCTGAGTTTCTGGGGGTTATGAGTCGTTCGGAAATGCTATCCATGTTCTTCGTCCATGACGGTGGTGAGACGCAGAAATGGCGCTTAAAGGGACATGCAGAAGATAAGTTTTGGGAGTGGGTAGCGAGTTGGGCGGTAATGCTCCAGAAGCCATCTGATCTCGGGTATGAGGATGGCGGTTATATCTTGCCACCACTTAACGTCCATGATCACGTTGTACAGACGAGCACGACCGCAGATGGGTATCTGTTCGCGGTAGAAGCATTGACCTTACAGGAGCGACAGAGAGCTCGCAGGGATAGTATTGAGCAACGGGTAGCGAAGGCTGCCGAGCTTGCCAATAGCACTGACAAACCATTCCTAGTATGGTGCGACCTGAACAGAGAGTCGGAGTTACTCACAAGAGCGATCAACGGAGCAATCGAGGTCAAGGGATCTGATACACCAGAACACAAAGCCAAAGCGATGATGGATTTCGCAGACGGAAAGATTAGAGCGCTTGTAACTAAGCCGTCTATAGCAGGGTTCGGGATGAACTGGCAACACTGCTCGGATATGGCGTTTGTCGGACTAACAGACTCATTCGAACAAATCTATCAAGCTGTACGACGTTGTTATCGATTTGGGCAGAAAAACGAGGTTAATGCTCATATGATCGTTTCGGATATGGAGGGCGCGGTTGCCGCTAACGTAAAGCGCAAGGAAGCCGAGTTCGAAGCTATGTACCAGGCAATGGTCCAACACACCAAGGCGATCACCAGTAAGAATATCAAATCGACTGCTGCGGAGAAAACGGAATATGACGCTATGAAACGGATGATCATTCCGTCATGGGTAAGGAGTGAGGTCAGTTGAACGTCATCGATCAAATCATTACAGATAAGTATGCAGTCTACCACGGTGATTGCGTTGAGGTCATGAGAGGCATCCCAAGCGACAGCATCCATTACGAGGTGTTTTCGCCACCATTCGAAGGATTGTATGTGTACTCGAATAGTGAACGCGATATGGGTAACTCCAAAGATGGCCATGAATTCCGTGAGCATTACAAGTATCTGATTAAAGAACAGTTTCGAACAACGATGCCAGGTCGGTTAATTTCAATCCACTGCATGGATATTCCGCTGATGAAAGAGCGTGATGGGGTTATCGGATTGAAGGACTTTCCCGCGCAGTTACGGCAGATGTACGAGGATGCAGGTTTCATCTATCACTCGAAAGTGACGATCTGGAAAGATCCATTGATCGAAGCTGTACGCACTAAAGCGCTAGGGTTGATGCACAAGCAGCTCACGAAAGACTCTGCAATGTGTAGGCAAGGATTGCCTGATTATCTTCTGACTATGCGTAAGCCAGGTATAAACCCCGAGCCAATTGCTCATCCCGATGGGTTGACTAGCTTTGCGGGGACTGATGAACCTAATGTTCCGAAGAAAAAACCTGACCTGACCGATAGCAGAATTCACAAAGACAAATCCTTGCATAATGATGATCCAGTCTACTCACACCATGTATGGAGGCGCTACGCAAGCCCAGTGTGGATGGACATCAACCAAACAAACACCCTGCAGCATCGATCGGCCAGAGACGATAAGGATGAGCGTCACATCGCACCATTGCAACTCGATGTAATCGAGCGAGCGATACAACTATGGAGCAATCCGGGTGATACAGTATTAAGTCCATTTGGAGGTATTGGTTCGGAAGGTTACATGGCGGTTAAAATGGGGCGCAAATCCGTATCAATTGAATTGAAGCCTAGCTACTATGCGCAGAACGTGCGCAACCATGAAGCAGCGGCTAATGAAGCCGAACAACCGAACCTATTTTAACGAAAGGAGAACCACCAAATGTCAAAGATACTCAAGCATTACATCATGCCAAGCGCTGATGTACAACACATCGAAGTGCCTATCGGTTCTCAGCTCATTTCAGTTATCGAGCAGCGCGATTGCATCGTAGTTTATGCCTTGGTCGACGATCCAGACCGCGAGAAAGAGAAAGTTCCTGTTATGTGCGTCGGAACTGGGTGGGACATCAAAGTCCCTGACGACCACTATATCCTTCGATTAATTGGGACAGTTAAGGTTGGGGAACTGGTCTGGCATGTGTTAGAGCTTCAGGATATTAACGAGTTGCCGTTTTAACTAAGGTGGTGGTGAGCGTATGGGAGCTCGGATAATACAGGATGCCAGAGATGGTTTCATCATTGATAATCTCGGAAGAATCAAATACCATCCTGATTTCCACGAAAATCATGGCCAGAAATTTACCGAGGATGATCTTTGTTACCTTGCGAAGTTTTACAAACACGATGGGCGACGAGCGATGTCATTTGCACTCGGAAAGACAGAAAGCGTTATTCAAAACAAGTATGCTGACTTAATGAAGAGAGGCCTCATCGAGCATTACAAAAATATGGAGCATTATATCTGAAACGTAAGGAGGATAAAAGGATGAAAGTACATCATTTGAAATGTTGGCCGGAATACTTTCAAGCGGTCAAGTCAGGATTAAAGCCTTTCGAAATCCGTTTGAATGACCGTGATTATCAGGTCGGAGACAAGCTCTTCATTAAGGAATATCTTCCGAACGCTGAACTCTTTTCAGGAGAAGAAATGACCAGAACCATCACCTATATTACAGACTGGGAACAACAGGATGGATACGTCGTTCTTGGAATCCCCGATCAGGGAGAAGCTACAAGGCTAAGAGAGGCTATAAAAGAAGCAATGCAGAAGGAATGGGAACTTGCCGGTGAGCCTACTCCGGTGTACACGATTCTTCATCAAGCCCTCTCTCATAGAGAGACAGAGGATACAGGGATACAGAATGTACGGAAGATGTATGAACTGTACAACAACACTCCATATGCGGAACTGCATACGGGTTATCAAGCAGGAGTGAGAGATACGCTTTTCGCGCTCGGCATCACTATACCAGGCATTACAGAGGAAGGCGATAAAGATGTCTGATAGATACTTAACTGGTGAAGTAGAAAAATGTTACGGGTGTAGAGGCACGGGGTATACAGAGTCTGAAAATCACCCCGATTGCCCGATGTGCAGCGGAAATGGATATGTAAGGATACGAGATCGAGAGGAAGGTGATAAAGCGTGAATATCCTGTGCAAAGCGTATGGACATGACTATACCACACCTAAGTGGACTGGACACATAAAAAAAGTCCGATACGAGGGGTAATTGCTAAGTACAACATCGAGTGTAAGTGCTGTGGAAAGGAAAAGGTTACTTGGAAAACAATGGTGGAGGAAGGTGATAAATCATGAATAGCACACATGAAGGATATGCGAAGTTGTTGGAACAATATGAAGAGGCACAAGCAATGATAGATCATATGGCATTGCAACTTCGATTCGTTTGGAAAAACACGAAAGAGCGATCTTTTGTAAACCCTACAAATCATGCATGGAAAGAGTTTGGCTACTTGGAGAACTGCATCAAACGTCTTGAACTTCAGATTAATGAAATGATGGTCGTCGCTCACGATTTCCGTAGATCATTCCAAACGGAAGTAGAGGAAGGTGATAAAGATGTCTAGCTACGAATGGCACAACAAGGCTGAACTTGAAGCGCTTAAAGGCAAGCACGTACGAATCGCAGCTAGTGGAAGAATGATGAAACGGTGCAGATTACACATAAACGGAATGTGGTTTCGAGTAATAGATGTTTTACCAACAAACGAATTATTCCTTGAACCACTTATTCCTGCGTTTAAAGATGAGTTACAGCTATTGTCTATTGGTTTGAATGGCATTGAGTGGGGTATAGCAGATGTTTTGGACAATCCTAATCTACTGGAGGGGAAAGCGTAATGATTAGTGGGGATAGAGCCTATCTATCCCTGAATAGTAGACACAAACTGTGAAGGAGGAACTTAATGTTTATTCTCATTGAAATTGATAGAGATTGGACAGTGGGGATTGACTGGAAAAAGAACGTAAAGGGATTTCGATTAGGCTTCATAGCTGTGCATTTGTTCATAATCAAGCACAAAGATTTTATGGGAGCAGTCAGCGAAAACTACCATCAAGAAAAACTAAGAAGAATGAATCAATAGATGCACAATTCGAAGATCAAGCAAAGGAGGAATAGGCATGACATATACAAGAGAGCAGATACTAGCGATGGAGCCGGGAACTAAAATGGATAAGCTTGTTGCGGAGAATGTTATGCGCTGGCACATCTACATTGGCGAATATAACGGTAAAGAGTATTGGAACGATGATAATGACTTTTCCCCATATGCTGTCAATGACTTCAAACCTTCTTACGACATATCCGCAGCATGGGGAGTAGAAGAAGAAATCTTGCAAAAACCAACAGAGGTACAGGTTAGATATTTACTTGAAATAAAATTGCTAATCGGAGGGCGTGAACTAGGCAAGGCATTCAATCTGAGAGTGATGCATGCATCTCCTGAGCAACGCTGCAAAGCTGCTCTATTGGCGGTGATGGGACTTTGACAAAACAGAAGATATCATTTGACTGTTTGAAGTGTCTAAAGAACCTGCAACTAGAAGAACACATATTTAAGAAAGCATATGAAGGTCATGAGTTGTGCTTATCCTGTCGTTCATTGCAAGAGTCAGATAAGAAGATAGCGGAGATTAAGTGTAAATTTGCTAATGACGTTTACTTCCCTGTCATTCGCAACGACATATCGGTTCTCCTATCTGAACTAGAACGCCTACAGCAAGACAGGGAGAAGCTGATAGAGGGTATAAAGTGGTATACAGACAATGATCATTACGAAATGTACGAGGCATTAAACAGCGGATGGACTAATGACGTCTCGTACCACGGTGCTGATCACGCACGTATCATTCTCAAATCGATCGGAGTGACAGATATATGACACAACATAATCTGATAGAGACGGAGATCACTTAATCCATCCTATCCCTATACAAACCCCAAAATTGAGAGGAGCAATTATCCATGTCAATCACTATTAAGGCAGGCTTCAATAAGCAAACGAAGGACAGTAAAAAGGAACTTGTGCAATTCTACGTTAAAGGTGAGGACGAAAAGAAACCAGAGCTCAACGCATTAACTCGCTCAGTGGTCATCATCAGCATTAACGGAGTTGACGAGTCGCTTACTGCAGAGTTCAAGAAATCGTCTAAAGACGCGAAAAAGACTGTGCTAGACTTCGAGGTTAAAGGTGACGCTTCGGCAGAAAAGTCATTCGAGTTTTACAAGATGGCAGGATCTGATGTGGAGCTGACAATCACTGAATCGGATGAGTCGATTGAAGAATTCGAGGAACATCAGAAAGCCTACCGTGAGGGGCTGCGAGGCACCATCAATAAGGATGGCATAGTAGAAATTGATGGTAATCAACTGAGCTTTGACGATGTAGATGGCGAAAAGGAAGAAGAATCTGAGGATGACAGCGATTTTCCAGTAATCAATTAACAATGGCGGGGCGCTTCGGTGCCCCTCTCTAAACAAGTGAGGTGATGGGATGCAACTAGCCTTTGAGCTTCCTGAACTCGATAGGCGAGCCACGCAGAAGGCGGTAGAAGCAGCATTAGAGAAGTACAGACTATCCAAATACCTTGATGCGGACGAGCGCGAGGCGAGCATCACAGCGGGCTATACAGAGCGGTTCCACGGCCCAACGAATACCACTTCTGACCAAACGGCAAGTATCGCAATAAGCAATGCAGATTGGGCAGCTAAGCGCAAACAGTATTGTGATCGTATGGAAAGAGCCGTCAGTCGCTTACCACGCATGGAACGTTTTCTCCTTCAGGAGCGCTATATGTGTGAGGATGCTGAATACCTAACAGATTACAACGTGTATACACAAAAGTTTCAGCCCCAGATCAGCGAGGGAACGTACGCGAAGGTGCGATGGAAAGCATTTTATAAACTGGCTTTGTCGCTTGATATAGCTGTTGAGAAAGAAAGCGGAACAATAGAATCAGACAAACCAAAACGTGAATAGGATAGAACATAACGGGATAGAACAGGAGTGGCGATGATGGCAAAAACAGTCGAGGAGTTGCCCGAAATAATGCTTGTAGCCGACATCCAAGAGTATCTTGACATTAGCAAGACGGCGGCTTATGATCTTGTTAAGTCAGGTAGCTTTCACACCATAAGGATCGGAAGGAACTTCAAAATCCCGAAGAAGCCCTTCGTAAAATGGTTGGAAGGTAACTCAAATGAATAGCTTACAGAGTGGCAGATCAATCGATCTGTCGCTCTTTTTGTTTTGATGCATTTATTGATGCAAATCAACATAGGAAACAGATGTTTCGAGTGGTATGAGGAGGGAAATGAGAACTGATAATAGAAGGTACATAATCATACATATCAGTACCTTTTAGCACATAACGGGAAACAGTGAGACAGATAGAGAAACATATATAATGCCGTTGAAAGGCAGCGACCATAAGAGTAAGTTTCTCCTTACGAATCGGGAACGGGAAGTCTTCGAGTTGCTCGTACAGGACAAGACGACACGCGACATAGCTCAACAGTTGTTTATAAGCGAGAAAACGGTCAGAAACCACATCTCGAATGTGATGTGTTTTGAAACACACCCATTCTAAAACGTCTGAAAGCCTTGATTTCATTGGGTTTTTGGGTTTAGTCGAGATTGAGCGTTTGAATGCTATGAGGGGTAATTCTGTGACTGTGGGGAATGATAATACCAAGTAGGCACGTTTTACATTACACGTGCTGCTGGTTAGATACGAAAGTTGCAGATTATATTTAGGTTTAATTATTTGGTTTTGCTAAAGGCTTCGCCTAAATTTACAGAGTAAATATCCCCAAAAGCGGACCTCTTGTTCAGAGGCGTCCGCTTCTTATTAATTAAACTAACTTAGCTGTATTCGAGTGTTTGTTCAAATCTAATGATAAAGAGTTTCGATTAGATGGTCCTTTAATATCTGCTTGAGTTTCCTATGAAGACCAGCAGACCAATGCCAGTTAAAGTTGAAATCTCATTTATGGTTTAATATTTTTTTCGTTTTTGCTGATGAGGTTCAAGGAACTTTTTTAATATTCGTGAAATCTCATCATGGAATATTTATATAATTAATAGTTCAAATGTAGCAGAGAGTTCCTTGTCCAATTTCATGCCCCCTTTATTACAAGCCTCGACTTAGGGGTATTATTTCCTCCAATTTGAAGCAATTATAAAATACGAGAATGATAATTGATTCATCAACTTATAAGTAACAATCATTGAGAATAGGATAAGGGAGCCTCGAAAACCCTGATTGCGGTCGGTATTCATTTGCTATGAAAGGAAAAGGAAAAAATATGTCGAAATATTCACCTGAAAGAATTTTTTCGATTAAATGAATAGTTAAGCAAGGAGAATGGCAATGCAGAAAGAATTAGACCAGATTTATGAAAAAATTGAGTCAGGGTATGAAAAAGTGACAAGCAATGAAATAACCAAATTGGTCGAAATGATTAATCTACGATTTACTCACAATGATATTATTTTGAACTCCTTATCTAAAGAGGAATTGCTAAGAAATATTGATTATCTAACTAGGGCTACTTATGAGCTAACCAAAAAGGGAATAAATCGTTCAAAGCATTATATCCTTTCAAACTTATACAAGGGGAGCTATGGGCTAGATTCGAAATCAAGAAAGAGGATATTTGTTAAACAAAATATGATGGTTGAAGATGAGTTTGATTTTCGAAATAACTATATTAGTTTTAAATTTCTGATTCATGATAGAAACCCGTTATTACTTATGAGGCATAATTACGGCTTTGGAAGTATAACAAATTGGGTTGAGAAAATTGTAGACCATATTGATCAACATTATTTGCAAGACTTAGGTTTTAGTGTGGTTATGGATAATGTATCAATCTACTATCGTGATGCTGTTCTTGGAAATGTTCCAAAGGTCTATGACAGGGTTGAATTCACCAATAAGATTCAAGAGCCTGTCTGGACAAGCGTCGAAGCAGAATGGTTTGAGGCAATTTGGAATCAATATTCTATTGATGAAAACGTGATTAAAGAGCCTCTGTTTTTTTCAGGTGATCTTGCATATAGTGCTAATAAGAAAATTAGAGAAATAATAATATCAGCTAAAAAAAAGATTATCATTATAGATCCTTATATTGATTCAACAATCTTTGAATTATTAGAGAATGCAAATAAAGAAGTAAGTATTCAAATACATACAAGTAATTTACAGGGAGATTCGGAATCTGTATATAAACTCTTTAAGAAAGAGAGGGGAAAAATTGAAGTATCAAAATATAAAAAACTCCACGACAGGTATATTATTGTGGATGAACGTAATTATTATTTATTAGGAGCATCAATTAACTCCTTTGGGGACAAAGCCACAACATTAGTACCTATTCACGAGCCTAAATTAAAAGATGAGATTCTTTTGTTTTGTAATAATATCAAGCATGAAGGTAGCTCTTTATGAAGCACGAGTGCTAAAAGAGAGGTCATTTTATGGTATTAAACAATAAATTAAAAAAACTTGAAGCCTCTGTTGATAAACACGTTATTGACGTTTCAAAATATGATTATTCACAAGTTCCAGTTGTGTTAGCCTTTTATGAGCTGGAAGGATATTCGAAACTTATCGTTGAATTGAATCGTGATAGAAACGCATGCAAGACGTATGAGGAAAAAGAACTTTTTCTTAATAAGTATAAAAAAGTTTACTTATCAGAAAGAAAAATATACCGACGTATTCTAAAGAATTTAATTAATGGAACAGTTAAGATACGTTATTCAGAAACTCTTAGGGGTCAAGAAGAATATCTATTTGGAGTGCTGAACCGTTTCAAAAAGTTTGACAGACAGAAATCATTAAATGAAAATTTGAGTGAATATATGAAAGCAAAACTGAAACAAAAAATCGCTGATGTTAATCAGGAGTTGTACAAGCTGCAAAATCATCCTGCTGACTATATTAATACTTTTAGCAAATTTATTGGTCCTTACTCAATTTCGAAATATCGGAAGGATATAATTGTTTATAAAGATGTGACGATTGCAGCAACTGAATCGAATAGTTATTCTGTCTTTTATAATGAAAATACTACTGAAGATACCAAGAATGCTTTGTTAAACATACTGGCATATTTCAACGGCAGTCCTTTTTTTTATTTTACTGAGAACTACAATTTCAATAGAAAGCTTTTAGAACTCTATGAACAATTTGATTTATTAGATATGCTGAGGCTTAGAGAAAAAAACTTCTTTGACAGAAATAGAAAAGAGCCGTTCTATCTTGAACTGCCAATTTTAAAACAAAAGAATGATTACAATATCGTATCCATTCAAGATTCAGAACACGAAATGATTTTTGAATTATACCATGCATCACTGAAACAATTCGAGTCTCTTCCAAGATGTGTATTTCTGTATAGGGTGATTGAGTATGGTATTGTTAAGCATTATCAACCATTGATGAGACCCTCAGACTTCTCTCATGAAGAAGCTATAGAGTATTACGCTGATGAAATAATGGCTCATAGATTTAATCCTTTATATTATGTCGATTTTGGAACATATGAAAATGAAAATGGAACAGCGATTGTTAGAAAAAGGAGAGCAAAATACGTTAATGTAACTACAAAATTAAAAGAAGAAATCAAAAAAATTAAGTTAGAGTGGAGCAACCATCCTTATCTTAAAAATAAAAGTATTGGAAGTATTATCTATGCAACTGGGAGAAATGCAGTAGCCCATGGCGGGGGTGGTAGAGGGAATGCAAGGTATGACTATTCAATGAATTACAAACATATAAATGACGTGAATATATTTCTCGAACTAATAGCTAGGTATATTATTGAAAAGTTAAATCCACAGTTAATGAATATGGTTGAAAGAAGAACGAGTTATTATATTCAGCATAATCAATATGAAGATATTTTTGCTCAAGAAAAAGATTAAGTTGAAGAGTTGAAAGAGAAATGTGGTTGGAGGTTGGAATCTGCCTCATCGTTTGATAAATGGCTCACCTGACACTTTTTAATGCCTTATCACTGTTATACTCTTACCTATTAAAAGTGCACCAGAAGGGGAACCAGTACGTTTGATAAGGATAATTGAATCAAATAGTGTTTCGATATGAATTAAAGCTACAAAAAGCAGCAGAGGACATCAAAACATTACGTGTATTTTAGACGGATTACCTGTCCGATTTTCGAAGACCGTTCTAGAAGGTAGCCTTAATACAAGGTGATTTTAGATAACGAGAGGTAAGAAGGTGACTGTTCAAAATCCTTATAGGTCAAGGCTCTTCGGATTAGATAACACGAAATAAAAAAAAAGGGGCAAATTATAGGGGATTTACATATAAGGCTGCTTGCTTGGTTTTTTCTTCATTTAGCCAATATAAAAATCTCCTATATACTTCAGTATTACATAATAAGGGGAGAGTTAAATGATTTGCAGATGCGGAAATGAAGTTCAACCACGAACGAAGAACTGTACCAGTTGTGGAGAGATGCCTGTTAAACGGGGCGAGGTGTTTTGGACGGATCGTGTAGATGGGCTGGAGATCGGTATTATTCCAATTCTGAAAATGCAGAATGATAGAGGGAACGCGAACGGTACAACCGTAATTGCTTTTTACAGTCCTCATAAGAACAATTGCGTATTCTTTTTTACCTGTGTGCTTAGCACGGTTAAGGATTTTCAATTCTTCCGCTCTGGTTAAATACTGACTTTAGCTATTATCACTAATCTTCTAATCTTGACGTGTATGCTCGGATCCGCAGAGATAACCTTTGCTCAAATAAGAATTTGTAAAATGTCTTTATGGCAGACAGCTTTTGATTTAACGTAGCGGGCGAGTTTTTTTCAAACAGTATCTTGCGATAGTCTTAAATCTCCTTGATCCCAATAATAGTTGCATCTTCGATTCCCTTATCACTAGAAAACCAGTTCTTAAATTTTCGAATCGAATCTGCATATTTTTGAATAGTATGATCACTTCGATCATGTTCTTCTAAATAGTGAATGAAACTTTCAATATGTCTCATATTAATTGTCTCCCTTTACTTTACGTGGCGAGTTTTAGGCTCACTTTATGTGTTGAG
Source organism: Candidatus Cohnella colombiensis (assembly GCA_029203125.1). Lineage (GTDB taxonomy): Bacteria > Bacillota > Bacilli > Paenibacillales > Paenibacillaceae > Cohnella > Cohnella colombiensis. The sequence goes on along the minus strand of CP119317.1, from coordinate 2,555,310 downwards.
TAGCTCTAAATTATTGCATGAAAAGGGAGGATTTCAAAAAAACTCGTTGTAGAATAATAATTCTATGTTGAGTTTATACCAACCAACATTTACAATTTTATGTATAGTTCGACAAAACATTTGGGGAGGAATCTTTCTGGACTTAAGTACATGGCTTAGCATTATTGGTATTCTTCTTACGTGTGTTGGTTTCTTTGTAGCAGTGAAAAAAACAAAAACTATTCATACTAATAGTCATAACCGTAATGTTACTGGAAGCTTCAACACCATGAACACAACCGATAAAAGAAAAACAATATATAATCATCACGAACATCACCATCACCCAACCACACATAACCCTCCACCTGCTCGAACAGCATCTCCTGGAGGTTCAGATGATTCTAGTTTAGCTTTCATTCAAGGTGCTATCGCACTAGCTTTTTTCGCCTTTTCCATATTTTTCTTCGTTCAATACAAGGAATTAGTGATGCTTTCCATAGTTGGAGTTATGGCTATTGGACTCGTCACTGCCGTTTCCGTTGTGTACTTTAAATATTCAATTTCAACATTTAATAGATATTACTTGTTCATATATTGGATACTGGTGTTTGGGCTTATTATATTGTTCAACAACCCCCTATATCCGCCTGAAAACTTAGAAGTTGCTATGAGTAAATTCTCTAGTATTAATGTACTAGAAGCACCTAAAACACTAATCAACTTATTTAATAATGGATACGAACCAGAAGCCTATTTCCTAATCTTTCAGATTGGAGGGCTTGCAATGTTTATTTTCTTTTTGTTTGATTACTTTGCTAAAATGTACAAACTCATTAGAAACAAGCCCCAACGAGCTATCAAAAGTATTATTATCGGAGATATCGTGTTTGTAATCGTCATTTGCATTTTTATAAGTGGTGCTTTTGAGAAGTTTATTTTATTTTTGCAAACCATCTCTAACTGAATCAACAGCCATAAAAACAGAAAAGCAACCGTCTACAGAAGGTAGAGGGTTACTTTTCTGTTTTTACTAACATTTAAATCTTATTAAATGAACATAGGTTGTATGGCTTGATAGCTAAAAGATAGATCTTGAAATTTATCGAATTCAATTAATCGAGCTATAATTCATAAACGCAAAATATGGAGAACCGACCTCTACGTGTTCATGGGAAAGTCATGGTACAAACTTGGAGTCACATAAAAATAAAATATAGATGTACCGAGAGGAGAATGCCCTTATGTCTAGGGATTTAAATAAATCATTTCGTATTCACATTCAAGCAGGTCAAGGGAACTTGCCTGAGCTTATCGACGATCTTGCAAGGCAAGTCGTTAAGAAGAATGTGGATGAATTCCATGCCAACAACAACCGAGTAAAAAAAATCGCGGCATTAGGACGTGCAGTGTAACCAAGTGGAATATAGCTTGAACTCAATACAATCCAGAGATCCCTTTGGTATACGATCACATGCCAAAGGGATTTGCTTTTATATAAAGGGAGAAATTAAAAATGAAAAAGGCAGCTATTTATGTACGTGTAAGTACGACTAAGGATAGCCAGAAAGACAGCCCTGAGCATCAGATTTCAGCTTGCAAGCATTATGCAGAGGATATGGGTTGGGGAACAGAAGAAGAAATCATCTATGAAGACCGTGAGTCAGGAACGAACATTACCGACAGACAAGCGATTCAACAAGTTATTAGAGATGCACAGCGCGGTGCGTTCCAGGTTATCATATTTGCATCACTCTCTCGTTTTGCTCGTGACATTGGAGACTCGATAAGCTTAAAACGAAAATTGGTCAATGCTCTAAACATCAGATTGATCTCCATCGATGATTTATTCGACTCGGACAGAGATGACGAAATGTTTTTTTCCATAATATCTAGCTTCAATCAGTCGGCAAGCGAGTCTATCAGCCGTAGTTCTCGTCGTGGTAAGCGCGAATCGGCGCTTAAAGGGAACTTTACAGGAAGTCGAGCTCCGTATGGATACATTAGAGAAGTCAGAAACGGTTTAAAGGTGCTGGTCCCTGACGAGCATCAGACGAATATTGTGAGTACAATTTTTCAGCTCTATACCGCCAATAAAATGGGTGAAAAGGCGATTGTCGCTTACTTAAATGATAAAGGTATCCCTTCTCCTAAGAACGGCGTATGGGGCATTACAACGGTTCAACGGATTCTTCAAAACGAGGCTTATATTGGAAAAAACCGCTCCTCGAAATATGAAACTAAAAAAGTGTATACAAACGTCAACGACACTTCTGAACGAAAAAAAGTACAAGTGCAAAGACCGAAGAGCGAGTGGCGTTATGCAGACAAAGTCATTACACATCAAGCCATTATAGATGAGCAAACGTTTCAACTGGCACAGTCAATACGGCTTGAACGCGGTGGGGGCGAGCGTGGCGGAATCAAGCAGAAGATCAATATCTTTGCAGGAATTATGAAGTGCGCGCATTGTGGTTCTTCGATGGTTAGCATGAGATCCAAAAGTAAAAGAACAGATCGTAATGGCAGGGAGTATCGGTATCTTATATGTTCCAGAAGAAGAAGGCAAGGTGATGCAGGCTGCAACAATGACTATTGGCTTCCTTATTATCCGTTTCGTGATGAGTTAATGGACACCTTGTCTGAGGTACTTCGCAGCATTACTTCGGCAGAACAATTGTTAGAGAAACACAAGAGTCTCATCCAATTTAATCAGTCAGATATGGAAAGTGAAATGCAAAAAATGCAAAAGCGAATTACAGATAACCGCAAATATCTGTTTGAACTGCGTCGCGAAAAAATGTCAGGGAATTTCCATGATGACGAACAGTACAATTTGGAGAAGGGCATTTATGAAAAAGAAATTATAAAATGTGAGAAGAGACTGGCGGAATTGTCGGAGGAACGAAGAAAGAAATCTGATTTAACTGAACTATACGAGCAAGTGATGGAAATGTTAGATGAATTGTTGGATATGGATTTTGATTCATTTGACGAAATGCAGTTCGTATTGAAGAAGTTGCTTTCAGAAATTAAAGTAGATCGTTCTGGCGATATTCAGGTTATGACAACTTTTGGGTTGTCATTGCAAGAATTGGGATATGAAGACAAGACAGAGGTTTCTCATAGATAGCAAAACAAGCGATGCTTAAATTTGAGCATCGCTTGTTTTATGTGGTAAACAATACAATCAGTATTAAACAGGATTACGCATTCCATGTTGGATATGTATCTTCATAGTTACCGCCACACACCTGAGAAGAACTCTTCAACCACCTCTACATCGCTTCGGCTAGTGTGGAATACATACAGTTCGCGTGATGGATGTAGCTTGTGAAAATGCTTATAATCACTCCATGCTTCTTGCGGATTATCGTAATCTTGAATAAACGATATATCCTTCAACTGACGTACACAATTATTGGAGCTTGCTATAATCACCTCCACCAATACAAAGCGACCTGGATGCAATTCGGTGATTTCTCCCCATTTCATCGGCTTCACCTCTTTTGGTTATTATCTCAAAAGTGAGGAATGTCGAAAAATGACTATTCATGGTCGGTCAAAGATATCTATGTGTAGTGGAAAGGAGCAAGAAATGATTATTAGCCTCGGTAGATGATGAGCGAGACGAATGATATTAAGTTCTATTGAGGGTAATTATGGTAAAATTATTGCATGGAGTGTAGAATGCTGAAATTTAACTATCACTATATGTTGTTACCTGAGAAGAGATAGAATAAATGAACCCATTCGGGAAAAAACAGAGGTGTCAGTACGATGACGATAAAAAAGAATCTAGATATCGAAGCAATATTGGACGCAATAAACAGAGATCATCTTGTAATATTTGTAGGTGCAGGTGTTTCAGCAAATTCTAACTTGCCAAGTTGGGCTGGTCTTGTTAAAGAATTTGCATCAGGATTAGGTATTGATAGAGAAATTAATTCAGATGACTATTTGAAAATTCCTCAATATTATTACAACCAGAGGGGGAAAAATGAATACCTTAAAAAGATAATGGAAATTTTTAATGTACCATTGTCCCCCAATATAATACATGATTACATCATAAAGTTTAAACCCAGGCACATTATGACAACAAATTATGACAACTTAATTGAACAAGCAATAGAGAAACATTTTATGTTCTACGATACAGTAAAAGAGGACCTTGATCTTCCCTACTCATCCAATGGAAGAATGCTTATCAAAATGCACGGGGATTTGACCCGAAAAAATATCGTATTAAAAGAGGATGACTACTTAAATTATTCTATAAATTTTAAGTTAATTGAATCTTATGTCAGGTCAATTTTTATTAATAATACGGTTCTTTTTGTAGGGTATTCGCTTCAGGATTATGATCTGAAATTAATAATGAAAAATCTGCAAGGTATTTTAGGCGACCATTTTCAAAAAGCCTATTTGATTGATTCTTCAGATAGCCCCAGACTTTCGGTGGAAAAGGATTACTTCAAGAATCTTGGTGTCAATTTAATTGATAAATGGGATATTTCAAAAATATATTCTGATAAAGAAGTGCCTGAGCTTAAAGATCCCCAAGGGAAAAATGTTGTTAGAATTTTAGACTACATTTTTCGATACAAGGAATCAGTCCGTAATCCTTTAGATTTTTGTTATGAAAAATTTCAGTCATTTGATAGTTTGAATAAAATCAGAGTGAAAGATTTGGTCAATTTACTGGACATTGGTTACTTAATCGAAGAAGGAGAAGCTTTGAAAATTATCCCCTCTTCCACTGAAGAAAATGATTTTTATATCGGTCTTATTGATCGTTTAAATACGATAAAACAATCGTACGAACAACAAGATTGGGAAACTAAACGTAAATTTGACTATATAAACTTAACCTTATCAAAAATAAACCTGACAAAAATAATCATTGCGGATCAATCATTTATATTGAACTCTTCAAATAAAAAAGAGACAAGCATCATTAAAGATGTTTTATCAAACAACTATTTTTCAATAAATCTTTTAGCCAAGCAAGACTATAAAACAATGAATGATTATGATAACAAAATCATCAATGAATTGATGAGAGCTTATGCAAAATACCTAGTCAATCAGTTTGTTTCTGCTTTTGAAATTCTTGAGAAGATCTCGATTGAGTCTTACCGTAAAAAGAATATTATTTCACTATATATCATCGAATTCAACAAACGTTACTTAATTGGAAAGCTTAAACGTAATAGAATTGGACATCAAACGATAATTTTGGGTACTGACCTAGGAGAAACTGTATTTGTAGAACAAATAAATAAGATAATTGATACTTATGATAATTCAAACATTAAAATTGAAGACGTATTTGAGATGTTGACAAGAAAGGATAAGGACAACGTTAGATTCATTCACGATTTATTGCAGGAACAAGGATATGTGTCACAACGACTATTTCACATAAAAGAATTAGCTGAAAAGGTGACGGAAGATTTAGATACCAGTTTTAATGGTCCACCTTCAACTCCAACATCTGTTAGTAATATGATAAGGGACGTTTATGAGTTTTTTGATTATACACATCAAAATTTCATTATGGTGGATCAATACTCAGAGGTTAGAGAGTATTTCTTTTATTATGTAAAATCGCTACTCAGTACTTATTCTGTAAAAGAAAAGTCGGAAGTACAACCAGACTCAGACGATCTTTTTTCTGGATTTTTGTTTCATAGGATACCGAACCACCGCTTTTCAGATAAAGATATCATTATAACAACTAAATATTTGGAATGGAAAAAACTTGATAAATTGTTCGAAGAATTTAAAATTGATGAAATCGATACATCTTGCCCAAGTATTCAATTGAGGGGATTATTTGCAAATCTAATAACAAGTTATTTAGAAGTTGAGTACACCAGAGGATTAAGAGAGATTCTGAAAAATATGCTTTGCTTGTTCGGAAAGATTAAGATTAATAAAGAAGACTTCGATGAGATTGTAGAAAAAATGCTTGCGCTGTTAAGATCCACGTATGTGGAAAGTGATATATATGTGACATTATTAAAGTTTTTATATGCTCAGAATCGGAACCAGAGTATAGAAGCAGATTTAATTAGTAGGTTAATTGTATCCTTTGTGAACAAAATATTAGATTCAAAATACAATGGAAATCAAGGGGGATTTGAACTCGATGCGTTAAACAATAACAATTGCATTCAAGGACTTATTAATTTAATTGATAAACAGGTAATTGATGGATTGAAAATTGAAATAGATACGGAAAAGCTTATCCATTCGATTCAGTATGGAACACTATCAAATAATAAGCGGAGTATTGTACTACGGTTGCTAATACCAGTGTATAGGTTCTTGGTTCCAGAACATCAGGAATTAATCAATGTGAATGTACAGAAGTTCTTATCACAATCTTTTGATGCAAAAATATATGGTGCGGCTTGTAATGCAGATATCTTACTTCCTAGCGTAGTATTTGAAAAAGAGCTATCCCAGACTTTGCAAATAACGAAAGATGAAACGGAAAAAAGCAAAGTACGAAGTTACCCTAATCCGTTAAAAAGTGCAGTAGGAGTTGTTGTTTCACTTTTGCGGCATAACAAGATAATTAATAAAGAACTCTTTTCTGGATTTATCGGAATCGATGATTTTTATGATTTAGTGTTGCAAGAGAATGATTTTGATTATCAAAGGTTCAATCTAAATTGGTTCTCATATCTTGGTGAAGTTGAGGTCAAGAAGATACTTAGTAATCCAATGGCAAAGGAAATCTTAAGAAAAAAATTCGTGAAATCACTTGTCGAAGATGAACTGGACCCCAAGATTAAACGGTTTTATTTGGACCATTTTGAGTCATAACGAACTTAGTAAAAAGAAATGCCTTGGGTGTGTTTCAAACCACATCTCGAATGTGATGCAAAAGTTGAATGTCAAAGGTCGTTCGCAAGCTGTTGTCGAGCTAATCAGACTCGGGGAACTCAAAATTTAACAGAAGTTGGTGGCGTGAAGATTTGCGACCGAACTGCTGGCCCAAGCCTTCTCTGACAACCTTGAATTAGGGTGCGTTAGAGAAGGTTTTTTGCACGTGTTAGAAGGCGTAAACCTTTCTGATCGGACATGAGAGACGCTATATGTGAATATAGAGGGATAGTAGGTGTGAAAACGGACACCAGAGACCTTATTTATGCTCTTAAGCACAGAAAATGCATGATTTTTCGGAAATAAGGTCCCTCATGTCCGCAACGAGCAAGAAATGCGCATTTTCAAGCAAATAAGGTCCCTCATGTCCGATCCGTTTGGAATTTTAGAGTTGAAGGAAGCACACCAGTGCTGCTGTGACGCTTATCACATTCACCATGCATCCGAATGCCTACAATAGTAAGGTAGTCAGAAGAAAAGGATGTGTTGCTATTATGCTGGTCGATGAACAAGAAACCTTGTATCAAGCAATGGGTGGAGCGGATACGATTAACAAACTCGTAGAAGCTTTTTATCCTAAAGTATATGCTGACCCGGATCTTTCACCTTTATTTAGCGATGGCGTTGAGTCGATTATGTACAAGCAACGGCTATTCCTAACACAATTCACGGGAGGGCCGTCTCTATACTCTGAGCAATATGGTCCGCCTCAAATGCGTATGCGCCATCTCCCCTTCGAGATTACACCAAGGCGTGCTATTGCGTGGCTTAGGTGCATGCGAGAAGCGATGGATGATATCGGATTTACAGGGGAAGCGCGAGAACTGTTATATGAACGCTTGACCCAAGTTGCGGGAATTATGGTCAATGCAGAATAATCCTGAATGATCAATCGCCCCTTCAATTGGCCGTCAATCTTGGCCAGTTGAAGGGGCGATTCCTATTGCTTAGAAGTATCCGAGGAATTGTTTCGCAGCATCATTCATCCGATCGGGTGACCACTTAGGCTCCCAGACAACGTCGACTTCAATAGTAGGCTTTTGTTCTCGCAGCACCCATTTGACTCCACCAACGATGGTGTCATGCATCGGACATCCTGGTGTCGTGAGCGTCATGCGAACGTATACTTTGTCGGGATCTTCCTGTAGCTCATAGATCAGTCCGAGGTCTACAATGTTGACGCCAAGCTCGGGGTCATAAACTTCTTGCAATAATGTAAGTAGATGTCCATGATCGTCCATCCGTATCCACTCCCATCTTTACTTCTTAAATACCCATCCTACTAACGCCATATATGCAATAGATGTTATAGATACCAATGCGCCTAATATAGCAATCCATAGCGATGATTCGAGAAACAACCCAAAAAGCATTAATATCGATGCACACGCAACGCCACTTAACAACAGCTTCACCTTGCGTTCATTGAGCAAGTCGTTCATAACGGGTGTGCCAGGCTTGCCTGCGTGCTTGCCATACTTGAAAGTCCACCATAAGAATGGAACGATTTTAGAAGCGTAGCAGAGAATCGTGAAGGATACAAAGCCCCCGAGATAACACCATGTAGCAAAAATTACGATATTCGTATCAAGCAGATGTTGAGGCTTCCACAAACCGTAAAGTGCTAGTGCAACAACGATGAGTGCGAAAATCTGATTAGCGTACATCGAAAAAGCGATACCCGATCCGGGAGAGCGTTTATGACGATGTTTTTTTATTTGGAGCAGATGAATAGTATATAGGATAAGTGCAATTGCGAGCAGGATGATAGCAATTTCGAGTGACCACGAGCCTCCATCAAAGAGGAAGGAGCAAGCACCAACGATAACTGCAGCATTCCACGCCAGTAAGACATATCTCTGCATCCGTTCAGGATAATGGTGAGCAAGATAGAACATCGGCAGCATTTTGTAGCTAAAGCCTGTGATGAGTAAACCGAACCAGCCTATCGTACCTAGCCAGATGTGGGTGCCGTACAGACGATCATGTAGCTCATTCCAAGCGCCAAATGCAAAGTTAAGACCCATTGCCATACCGGATATTCCTGTGAGCAAGAGATACATCATTGAGCATGCAGCGCTTATTGTTATCGTAGTCCACTGCTTTGCACGAATTAACGTTGTGGCGATATTCCAGACAAACAATACGATTCCAACGAATGCAAGTGAAGCGAAAATTGCGATCATGTGGATATTCGATTGAATGAAACCGACTAATAGCCCTGCAAGACCGATGGTGAATACGACGTAATGTACATACCCAAGCTTCTCGCTATATAGCTTTCCTTGTAGGATCACATTAATCAATTGATAGACGGCACCCATCGCAAGCATCGTCGCCCAGCCTAAAACGAAGAGATGTGCATAAAACCAACCTTCAGGCCCGCGAGCCTGATCCGTCATCCAATTGGCAAGTGTGAATAGCGATGCGACATGATAACTCACAAAACCGATCATCCCTGTAACGATAAAAAAGAAAGGGAGACGAGTCATCGTTCACGCCTCCTTACAATTTGCTTATGGTGACGACCGCAGATCCGTCCGGCTGCTCCTCAACTTCAAAAGGGCATCCAAGCTGGTTCAGCTCCTCAATTAGGAAGAGAGGAACGCGATCGTTATGAATTTGAACCTGATCTCCAGACTGACAGCGTTCTAATGCGGCTAACGTGCGCATCATCGGCTTAGGGGGCTCTAAGCCCCGATTATCGAGCGTAATGAGCCTTGAACCCCCATCGGAAGCTCTAACAGCGACATCATCGAACATTTCGTCATCGCTATCGCTAGCAACAACCGAATCGTCTAGCCAATGCTTATTTTTACGACTAACGAACGTTGTGATCCAATGCTCCTTACCGAGCTGTTCTGCCTTGCCAACGAGACCTTTCATCTTGAGTACACCTAATAGCGGTGTGGGCTTGAATGTCGCATGAAGCAAAAAGATATCGTCCTTCTGCAGCTTCTTTACAGTTTCCATTATTAGTTGAAATGGCTCAAGTTTTTTGCGAAGATGCGGCCTGACATCCAGTTCAACGACATTGGCATTCTGACGTTCCATGCGAAGTCCTCCTCCTTCGAAAGAGTTGTGATTATTCCTACAGGGAGGATTTACTAATTTTCACTTGGTATATTTCTGGTCCTTGCTCAATATACTCCCAGATGAATTTACCTTTGTGCATCGATTCGAATTGAAAGTGAAGCGGGATCGGATCATGATCGTTGATTAACAACATCGCTTGAGCGGGCTCGAGATGGTTGAAAGTTTCAAAGATGACCTTGTGCTTTAGCTGTGGCGGAAACTCTGTCGCGTTTATCGTTGCAGCAAATTGACTCATGAGTACATTCCTCCTTATGAATAGGTTGCTTATAGTCCAAATTATAAAGATAAGGAGGAGAGGGTCTTGTGATTCGGATCACATAATCGGAATTTATTTCGGATCGCGTAGTCCCATAAGCCCATCCATATCTTTAATAATGAAGCGATTACGATCGACACTAAGCAAATTATCTTTGCTTAATTGGTTTAGCAGGCGGTTAACCGTTTCTCTTGTCGTTCCTACAGAATTTGCAAATTCTTGGTGGGTCATCGGAAGATTTATCGTTATTGTATTATCCTTCTGCTGCCCGTGCTGTTCAGCTAGTAGGATAAGAAAGGATATAATGCGATTTTTAACATCTTGTCCAGAGAGCACTTGCAGCTTCTCCTGTAGCTCTCGGATTTTGTCGCCCATCACACGCAATATTTTGATCGCAATGGAGGGGGTGTCCATTAATAGCAGCTCAAACCTTCGTATCGGAATCGCCCAGATGACGGAGTTAACGATTGCTTCCGCTGTAGCAGGATATGGACTCTGGTTGAATAAACCGGTATGCGGAAACATATCGCCAGATTTCAGATAAGAGACGATCTGTTCATTGCCATTCTCATCCGTTTTGTAGGCTTTCACTAAGCCACTTTGAATGAAGAAGACGGCTTCCTTCTCGCTGCCCTCGTTGAAGATCGTAGATTTCTTCGCATGTTGATGAGCGATGATAATATCTTCGATCCGCGCAAGTTCCTCGTCGTTAAGATCTTGGAACAGCATTAATTGTTTAAGAAGTGTAGCCGTCGTATTGTTCTTCATTCAGATCCTCCTTGTGATCGTGATTGATCCTTATCCTTCATGTGTTGTTCACGTTAACGAATCAACCGGAATATGATCCCATCTTAACTGAATTAAATAAATATTCCAATTATTAGTTTAGTGCCCCATTACCGCATTACCATTATCTAAACCATCCTCAGTGACTCTTAAGATTCCTACAGCACCTTTAGAAGCATGGTTGAACTGGTGTGTTACAATCGGATAGTCGCCCGCCTCAGTTACAGTCACTTCTACAACTGCACCACCACTCGCGGCCAGCATGACTGTTTGCATCCCATATAGGACATTGTTTGGATTGCCATCTAAGTACACGCGATCCATCACTGTACCTACGATATGAAAGGAAGATACCTCATTGGGACCGACATTGTTCACATAGATCCGCACCTTGTCGCCAACTTTAGCAAGTAGTGGATGTTTCTTCAGCGCAAAGTCACTGCCGTTAAATACAACATATTCAGGTTCTTCATTGAGGAACGCTTCCATATCATTTTCCTTGTACCATTCACTTTGCACAATCGTATACTCGCGGTCGATCTCAGAATCAGAAGGGTAGCCATCCTTTGGTTCTACAATAATGACACCATACATTCCATTCGCGATATGGGCGAGAACCGGCTTCGTACCGCAGTGGTACATGAAGACGCCAGGATTGTTAGCAGGATAAGTGAACGTTCCTTCTTGATCGGGCATCACATCAATGAATTTTTTGCTAGGTGCTGCGTGTACAGCATGGAAATCCATCGAATGCGGGATGTAAGGGTCCATGTTTTTCAAAGTGAATGTGATTTCATCGCCTTCCTTCACTCGCAATACAGGACCAGGAACAGTGCCATTGAATGTCCATGCGTTGTAAAATACGCCATCAGAGATTTCCACATCTGTAACTTGCGCAGTCATCTCGATATGAACTTTATTGCCATCTCTCGTTACAACAGGTTCAACAGGCGGTTGATTGAGTTTCTCTTCTGCTTGGGTAGCCGCAACTGCTTGCTTGGTAGCGGTCTCATTTGCATGATGACTAGCATCGTTATTTGCGACTTTCGAACAGGCAGACAAGAGAAGAATGACGATAATTCCGAGTGCAAATCCTTTCGTGAGTGCTTTCATAGTGATACGCCTCCCAGTAAAGTGATTTTTTTCACAATCATAATTTAAAAAAAAGCAACATCTCGTTTTAATGCTTGCTGCTGAGGGTCTTGCTATTTCCAACGGAGGATTGAAGCTCTCCTCTCAATTTACAGCTTCAATATACGATAGGAGCAATTGGTAAATTGTGACGGTAAACACAATTTGTACGTTGTCAAATATTCGTAACATATTGCTGGGTTTTACATTATTGGTTTGAGAATAAAAGATCGACTTGCCATGGTTTAAGGTTGAAATTGTCGAAAAGGGTTTACAAAGTCGTGCAAATGATTGAAAATGAAATTCATAAACGCGTGTTCAGAGGTGCAATAATGAATCAATCTAGTCAGTCCAAAGCAACAAATACGTCCGAAACTGTCAAATTCGATTTAGAAGAGTTGTTAAATGATGACTCATTAACCGAACGTAAGCCAACAAGACTTTTATTTCAGCTTTATCGTCAACATTGGACCAAGCTCCTTTTATCGATATTGTTTTTCATGCTGAAACATTCGCCGGTTTATATTCTACCGATCGTAACTGCCAACCTAATTAATATGGCATCAAAGCCGGATGAATATGGGATGGCGACGTTCTGGTGGAACATCGGTCTGCTAGTTATTGTAATTGTTCAGAATATCCCGACCCAGGTGCTGCATATCAGTTATATGAGTAAGGCAATTCGCTATGTTGAAGCAGGTCTGCGAAGCACGCTTGTGCGCAAGCTTCAACGTTTGTCGATGTCAGCGCATGGCGAGTTAGCGGCGGGTAAACTGCAAGCTAAAGTGCTTAGAGACGTTGAAGCGATTGAGACGCTGTCCAAGCAGATCATGCTTGCCTTCTTCCCAGCCATTATCAGCGTGATCGTAGCGATTGTGATTACGGCTTCTCGCAGCTTCGTGGTAATGGGCTTCTTCATCCTAACGATTCCAATGGCACTACTTGTTATTACGTTCTTCCGGAAAAAGATCCGCCGCACGAACATGGAGTTCCGCAAGCAGATCGAGTCGATGTCCGGTCAAGTGTCGGAGATGGTTGGCATGATGCCGGTCACACGCGCACATGGACTGGAGCAGACGGAGATCAAGAAAATCGATAACACACTTAATCACCTACGCAACAAAGGCTATAAACTCGACATTGTTGAAGCTTATTTTGGTTCATTTTCCTGGGTGACGTTTCAAGTGTTTCAAGTACTATGCTTGGCATTCACTGTCGTTCTTGCTTATCAAGGGAAGATTCCAGTCGGGGATGTCGTTCTTTATCAATCGTTCTTCAGTATGATTCTGGGTTCTATTTCCCAACTGCTGAACGTGTATCCGCAGATTGCAAAAGGATTCGAGTCGATCTATTCGGTTACGGAAGTTTTGCTATCGAAGGATATAGAGGCATACCAAGGGAAACGGAAAGTGGAGGCGATTAAAGGAAGCTTTAACTTCCGCGATGTTCACTTCGGCTATCCGAATTCAGAGCGACATGTGCTCGCGAACTTCCAGCTGGAAGTGAAAGCGGGTGAAAGCATTGCATTCGTCGGTGCATCTGGAGCGGGGAAATCGACCATCTTGAACCTCGTTATCGGCTTCAATAAGCCGGTTAGCGGTCAAGTGCTTGTGGATGGCGTGCCGATGGAAGAACTGGACATGACGAGCTATCGGAAGCAATTGGCAGTCGTTCATCAAAGCACGGTACTCTTTTCAGGGACAATTCGGGAAAATATTACGTACGGACTACCGACGGTCAAGGAGGAGCAACTGCAAGAGGTTATTCGCATGACGCATCTTGAGGATGTGATCAATCAGCTTCCGAATGGACTCGAAACTGCTATTGGCGAACATGGCGGGCGCTTGTCGGGTGGACAGCGTCAACGTATTGCAATTGCTCGTGCACTGATCCGTAATCCTAAAGTCATCCTACTAGATGAAGCGACATCAGCGCTCGACAATGAGTCGGAGTATCATGTGCAGCAAGCGATGCAGAAGCTGATTAAAGGACGTACAACATTCATCGTGGCTCACCGTCTTTCAACGATTCGTGACGCGGACCGAATTGTGGTCATGAAGCAAGGGCGATGTATCGAGATCGGAACATATGATGAGCTTATCGCACTTCGTGGCGAGTTTTATCAACTAAAAATGCTACAAAATTAAAGGGTTTCCAAAATTACCGTCGAATGTCAAAGATGTAACGAATAATTCATGGTATGTTCCAAGGAGGAATCGTCTAATGTCAGATACGACCCCCAACTTAGACAACACAGTGGACCACCAAGAATATACACAAGCTTCACCAGTGTCAGCACCTGCTGTAGCACCAGTAACCGCTACAACACCTTCACCCCTCGCAAACTTTGATGTGAAGAGGCTCGTCGGATTGTTAACGAATCCGTTCAGCAGCACAAAGCTACATTCGGCAACGGAGTGGATTTACAGCGCGATTAGTTCCGCTGTAGGCGTGCTTGGCTTTTTCTTCTTCGTGTGGGCTTTGCGTAAAGAAATAGGTGCGGGTGATGTGGGTGGTGTAAACGATATTTCAGATTTATTCAGCGGACTTGCGAATGCCATTCGTTCAGTGAGTTCGCCGTTTTACATGCCATTCGGCTTTGTTACTCCAGGCAAGTTTTTGGTGCTATCGGTTTTGTCGCTAGCTGCGATCATTGCCGCATTGACGTTGATTGGCAACTGGGTTGGCGGTCGTAAACGCGCATGGCTAGAAAACGCAACCGTATTCGGCGGGACACAGCTATTGTTCGGAGCATGCTATATCGTTGCAGGCGTTATCGCATTCATCAACTTTGAGCTTGCAACCGTAATTGGGGTTGCAATTGCGGTATTCAGTTTGCTTATCCTCGCGTTGCAAGCATTGGAACTGCATGAGGTCGGCGTCGAGCGTCGCTTTTCATTCCTTTATATGTCCGTAGGCGGGTATGCCATAGCGATGTACATTCTCTATAAGATCTTCACATAAGACGAGCAAGTTAAGGGAGATCATAGGCTGTTCCGAGTGCGCAAGCACTGTGGGACAGCCTATTTTGCTTCTATTGCTGTTCGATATTGGACGGGTATGGTTATAATTGATGTATATTCATATTATTGATCTTGCTCAGAAGGTAGGATGCGCGCATGTCTAGAAAGCAGATGAGTCCGAATGAGTCGACGAAGCATGAGCAGTTATTGCAATTTATACAATCGATGGCAATTGGAAAACGAGTTTCCGTTCGACTATTAGCTAAAGAACGGGAAGTATCGGAGGGCACTGCTTACCGTGCAATTAAAGAAGCGGAGAAGCTAGGCTTTGTAAGTACGAAGGCGCGAACGGGTACCGTTAGAGTAGATAAAAAGCGACGAGGCAATCCAGATCAGCTCACATTTGCGGAAGTGCTAGAAATCGTCCAAGGAAGCTTGTTAGGTGGAGAAGAAGGGCTAGAGAAAACTTTACATAAGCTCATCATCGGAGCGATGGAGCTGGATGAGATGACGGCGTATATCGATGCGGGGAGCTTGCTCATTGTCGGTAACCGTGAAAATGCTCACCGCGCTGCACTTGAGCATGGCGCAGGAGTACTTATAACCGGGGGCTTTAATACAAGTGATGAGGTGCGAGCGCTTGCGAATGAGCGTCAGTTGCCGATTTTGACCTGTCGCTATGATACGTTTACTGTAGCATCAATGATTAACCGCGCGATGTACGATCAGCTTATTAAGCGGAAAATTATGATTATTGGGGATTTGATCGATCCTTCTTCGCGCGTGGGTGTACTTAAGCAATCCGCTGAGGTTTCTGATTTCCATAAGCTAAGTATGGAGTTGGGCAGTTCGAGGTTTCCAATTACGGATGAATGGAATAAAGTTATTGGCATGATCACAGCGAAGGACGTCATTGGTGCTCCTCCGACTCAGAAGCTAGAAAAGCTGATGACGAAACGTCCGCTCACAGTTACGATGAATACGCCGATTACTTCGGCAGCGCACCGCATGGTTTCTGAAGGAATTGAATTGTTGCCAGTTGTCGATCGCGGGCGTAAGCTGATCGGAACGATTAGTCGTGGGGAAGTGCTGCGCACGATGCAATTTGCGAATCGCCCCTCGCAGCTGGGTGAGACGTTCGATGCATTAATGTGGAGTGGGTTTGCAGAACAGAGAGATGCGGAAGGACACCTTTATTTCGAAGGCCTCGCAACCCCGCAGATGTCTGGTCCTTTAGGCACGATTTCAGAGGGCGTACTTACGGCAATTATGCAACAGGCGGCTAGTCGTGTCGTAGCAGATGTAGGGAAGAGGGAGCATGTCCTCGACAATATGACAACGTATTTCTTCGGCACAGCAACAATTGATGCACGGGTGATAATCGTTCCCCACATTATCGAGGCGAGTAGACGGCATGTGAAGCTAGAGGTATTGACGACACAAGATGGGGAAACGATCGCTAAAGCAATGTTAACCGTACAAGTATTCGATCAGACGTAATCGTTGTGAATCGTATATGAGGTTCACATCCGGCTAAAGTGCGAGCGATTGCGCGAGCCTGCGAATGTGTTAAATATGCCAAGCAACAAGAAGATGGCCCCAACGGCGACACGGAGACTGGAGCCGCTAAACATGAACATTTGGATGATCGCAAGGAAAATAAGCATCAATCCTAAGTTAATATTCATATTGGCGGCATATAAACCACGCAATCGAAGGTCGCTGGATCTGCGGGACTTAAAGCTAAATACGACCGATAGAATAGAAGTGATAATCACGATCGCGATACTTAACCATAAAATCACTGTAACCATTGCATCAAACAACTCCTTGAATCGATTAGTAACGATCCTCATTGTAGCATATTTTACATATCGTTGCGTTACTTCGGAAGGTGTAGCTTCACTTCGACCCAGATTTGCAAAACATTATCGACGACGAGTATCGTCATAATGTTTACTTCATAATCTTTATCCCCAATATCTTCATAAACTTTACTTTCCAGCAAAATACGAGCGAGCTGGGCATCTGAATCTATCGAATAGATGCTCCGTCCAAGGAAAATTTCCATATCTGCTCTTAGTCGCTTCTTCAGCTCGCCCTCTGTTATTTTATCAATTGGAGATTTCCCTTGCTGCTCCTCGATATGCGCCACAATCCGCTTAATAACGTTTGACTTATGAATTTCTTCCTTCTGTTTCAGTTCCTTCTTTATACTATCCAGTTGATCGATGAGCTCGCGGTTGCTAATGATTGCGAGATTATATTGATCATTCAAAAGAGCGCTGTATATCGCGCTTCCAACTATCATGCCACATACGAAAAATGCGGTAAGCTGCATAAAGCGTTGGAATCTAGCGAAGTTAGGAATACGCATCGGCTACCTCACCCCCCAGTATGACACATCCATTGAATGAGTGAAGTGCCCATATGCGCACCTAGAAAAGCGAATAAGATGTAGCCGATCTGCTGCATTGCAGGCGATAAATACCCTTCGAGCATATGGGATTCAATGACACGGATGGGGTCGATCGTTCCACCAACTGCGGCGACGAGTGCCCATATCTTCAAGTTATCAGCCACGATCAACATTTTATCCTTAGGGGGTGTCCACAATAATACAGAACCCATTCCCGCAAGGAGTGCTCCACCAATGACTACACCGAATGCAATTAAAAAGCTGAAAGCTGCTTTCGCATAAAATTCACTCATGCTCATCCCTCCACACTTATATGTATGGGACGGGTCTATCCCCTTATGATACAATTAGTGATAACGATTGAATGAGAATAAAAGAGGGATTAACGATGTGTGATTTCGTACATCTGCACGTTCATAGTGAATATAGCTTGCTAGACGGCGCAGCACGCATCAAAGAGATGACGGCTAAAGCGGCGGAGCTTGGCATGCAATCACTTGCGCTTACGGATCATGGAGTGATGTATGGGGCAATTCCTTTCTATAAAGCTTGCAAGGAGCACGGGATTAAGCCGATTATCGGGATGGAGGCTTATATTACCGCAGGTTCTCGGCATGAGAAGCAGTCACGCAAAGAGCAACCGACCTATCATCTTACATTGCTCGCAAAAGATGAAATCGGTTATCGGAATCTCATGAAGCTAACGTCGATCGGACATTTGGAAGGATTCTACTATCGTCCACGGATCGACTTTGAGGTGCTATCTGCACATTCAGAAGGACTAATTTGTTTGAGTGGCTGCATGAGCAGCGAGCTATCGCAGTTGCTCCTGTCTAATCAATATGAGAAGGCTAAAGAGACTGCACTCCGTTATCGAGAGGTGTTCGGAGAAGACTATTTTCTTGAAATTCAAGATCATGGCATCTTGGATCAAAAGAAGATTACTGCAGATGTGCTAACGCTTGCGGAGGAAACCGGTATTCCGCTCGTTGCGACGAACGATTCGCACTATTTGCAAAAGGACGATTACGGACTACAGGACGTACTCATCTGTATTGGGACGGGTAAGACGTTAGATGATCCAAATCGATTGAAGATGTCCACCAATGAGATCTATTTGAAGAGTGGAGAGGACATGGCGACGCTGTTCAGGCATGTTCCCGATGCGCTTGCGAATACGGTACGGATCGCTGAACGATGCAATCTGGAGCTTCAATTTGGAGCGCACATCTTACCGCAGTTCGCGCCGATTCCGGATGATCAGACTGCGGGTCAATATTTACGATCACTATGCAAAATAGGGCTATCAGAGCGGTTCGAAGTGTTGCCGGAATGGCAGGACGAAGCGTTTCGTACAAGAGCGATTCATCGCTTGGAATATGAACTGAAGATCATCGGAGAGATGGGGTTCGATGATTACTTCTTGATCGTCTGGGACTTCATTCGATATGCGCATGAGCAAGGGATCGCGACAGGTCCTGGTCGGGGTTCGTCCGCGGGCAGTCTCGTCGCCTATGTTCTGAAAATTACGAATGTGGACCCCCTGAAGCATAAGCTGCTGTTCGAGCGGTTTTTAAACCCAGAGCGGATTAGTATGCCTGATATTGATATCGATTTTAGCGATGAGCGAAGAGATGAAGTCATTCGTTATGTCGTTGACAAATATGGCAGTGAGCACGTTGCCCAGATCATAACGTTCGGGACGCTCGCCGCACGTGCTGCAGTACGCGATGTAGGACGCGTCATGAATTTACCTTATGGGGACGTGGATAAGGCTGCGAAATTAATTCCCGGAATGCCCGGGATGTCGATCGAGCGAGCCATGCGTGAAAGTGCAGATTTCCGTGCTCTTGCCGAGGGTGCTGGGGATACTGCATCGCTCATCGCAATGGCACAGCGGGTAGAAGGAATGCCAAGGCACGCTTCAACCCATGCTGCGGGGATCGTAATATCCTCAGCACCGTTAACCGATTATGTACCGTTGCAGGAAGGGACGGACGGTGTGCCACTGACGCAATACTCGATGGAGCATCTAGAAGCAGTTGGCTTGCTAAAGATGGATTTTCTCGGTTTGCGTACGCTTTCGATTATCGAACGGACGATGGGATGGATTCAAGAGCAGACGGGACAGCAATTGCTGTGGGAGCAAGTCTCTTATGAGGATGCTGCGACTTACGAGTTGATGGGACGCGGGGAGACGACCGGCATATTCCAGTTAGAGTCTGCAGGGATGCGCCGCGTCTTGAAGGAGATGAAGCCAAACAGCTTTGAGGATGTTGTATCCGTACTTGCGCTCTATCGTCCGGGTCCGATGGAGTTTATTCCGCAGTTCATTCGAGGCAAGCATCGTTTAATCGAGGTAGAGTATCCGCATGAAAATTTGATTCCGATCTTAGGCGATACTTACGGAATCATAGTTTATCAAGAACAGATCATGCAGATTGCATCTGTGATGGCGGGCTTTTCGTTAGGACAAGCGGACCTACTGCGACGTGCTGTTAGCAAGAAGAAACGCGAGGTGCTTGATGAGCAGCGGACATTTTTCGTTCGCGGGAGCTTAAACCTTGGTTATACTGAAGCTGAAGCGAACAATGTCTATGATTTGATCGTTCGCTTCGCGGATTACGGCTTTCCGCGTGCGCATGCTGCGGCGTATGCAGTGCTCGCTTTTCAGACCGCATACTTAAAAGCACATTATCCTACTGCGTTCATGGCATCGATGCTTACGGCAGTTGTCGGCAATCAACGTAAAACTGCAGAGTACGTAGATGAATGCCGTCATATGGGCATTGAAGTGCTCCCACCAGATGTGAATGAGAGTGGTACGCTGTTTACACCTGTGCCTAGTACGGTTGAACGTGGACGTGGTGCGATTCGTTATGGTCTCGCAGGCATTAAAAATGTCGGCACGCAAGCGATTGAAAGTGTACTTAGTGAACGACGGAAGGAGCCGTTTACTAGCTTAAGCGACCTGTGCAGACGAGTGGATACACGTGTGTGCAATAAGCGCGTAATCGAATCTTTATTATTAGCAGGTGCGTTGGATACGTTGCCAGGACATCGTTCGCAGCAATACGCAGCATTAGAGCAGACGATCGAAGCAGCTGCTGCATGGCGTAAGGAGCGCGAAGAGCTGCAAATAGAGCTGTTCGATTTCGAGGAAGCTCCGAATTGGAATGTCGATCTTCCTGACATCCCTCCCTATTCGCAAGCGCAAACATTAGAGCTTGAACGTGAATTAATGGGACTGTACTTATCAGGACATCCGCTTGATACCTATGATCAATTTATGGATACAGAAAGGCTTGATCGGTTGGTAGACATAGCAGATGCCGAAGATGGTGCGGCTGTGTTTACAGCAGGTATGATTGTATCGCTTAAACCGTTTGTAACGCGCAAAGGGCAATCTATGGCGTTCTTAGAACTCGAAGACCGCATTATGGCGGTTGAATTGGTGGCATTCCCCAGTGTATGGAAGAACGTTGCTACACAGGTTAAGAAAGGCTCTCTCGTGCTCGTGCGTGCGAAAGTGCAGCAAGGGGACGAGGATTACAAATTGCTTGCTGACGATATAATGCTGCTAGACGCGCCTGACTTGAAGCTTCAGCTTGAACGGCTGCGCAGAATGAGTCAACGATCAAGGCCGACTTCGAGCAAACCACAGCCTGCCACTAAACCGAGCTTAAGTCCGAGTTCAAGTCCAAGTTCGAGCAAACCGCAGGAGACAATAAGCAAGCTTCATTCGAATGCTTCTGATCAACGGGTGTACATTCGCATTGATGAACCGCACGAGCAACCGGCAACACTTATTCGGCTTAAGCTGCTACTTAAATCACATGCTGGTGACGTTCAAACTGTGCTCCGCTATGAGCGTACCAAACGTAATCTTGCCCTCACGGATGAGTATCGAGTTCATCCGACGCAGGCCTTGTGCGATCAGGTTGAGAAAATTCTTGGAGCGGGCAGTATTCGTGTAAAATAATTACAACCTATTACATCAAAGAGGATGTGTGAAGAATGGCTTTTTTACAATGTCAATTTTACTCCAACTCACTGGAGATCATGACTTCTGTCAACGTCATATTACCTGAAAAGATTGAGGGTCCACTCCCGACGTTATATTTACTCCATGGTTTATCAGACGATCACACGGTATGGGGACGCCGAACATCGATCGAGCGTTATGCTGCCGAATACCAGCTTGCAGTTGTAATGCCTGCAGTTAATCGAAGCTTCTATACGGATATGGCTTATGGCGCGAAATATTGGACATTTATTAGCGAGGAATTGCCGGAGCGGGTCAGATCGATGTTCCCATTATCACCGGAGCGGGAATACAACTTTGCTGCTGGTCTTTCAATGGGGGGCTATGGAGCAATGAAGCTCGGATTATCGCATCCTGATCGCTATGCAGCAGTGGCGAGCATGTCTGGTGCGGTCGATAGTACACGACTTACGAGAGATGAATTTGTAAATGATATGACCTATATGTTTGGAACTGCTGACCAGTTGAAAAACTCATCAAACGATCTTTTTGCGCTAGCTAATCAGGTTTCAACAAAAGGCGTTGTTCCTTTGCTTTATCAATGTTGTGGGACAGAAGACTTTCTCTATGAGGATAATATTCGGTTCCGAGATCACCTTACGCAGCTTGGACTTGCATTGACGTATGAGGAAGAGCCAGGCGAGCATGAATGGGGCTATTGGGATTGGAAAATTCAGCGTGTACTATCATGGCTTCCAATTCCTAATCGCAAATAATTTGCCCCGATGACAATTGTCATTGCAATAGAAATGCAAGACGCAGCTGTTCATAGTTGGTTGCTAGTCTCACAGCATTTGTGCTATGATTTCTTTATCTTTCGTTTCTTATGAACTTATGAATGACTATGATATTGGGGGTACGCTTCATGTGGACGGTCATCTATATCGCACAGACTGCGAAGATCGCCGAACGAATTCAGAAGCGTCTGACCGATGAAGGTTTTCTTGTACAGGTTCGTCCAATCAACTTGACCAAACCGCAATATGAAATATTAGTACCGTCTGGAGAAGTTGGGGAAGTACAGGAAGTGCTCGGAAGTATTTTGCACTAATATTCCAATACGTTAACCCGTCCTCGTGACGTTGGCGATGCCGTATGGACAAGACGCTCGCCATTTTCTTTTTGTGAGGTGCCGCTGTGTTTAAAGATTTATTTCAGAAGAAAAAATATGCAGTTGTTCCTTCAGACAAGACGAAGAGGGAAATACCTGAAGGCTTGATGAATCGTTGTCCCAAATGTGGAACTATTCAATTCAGTAAAGAGTTGGAGAAGAATTTAAAAGTTTGTTCGACTTGTGGGCATCATTTCCGTTTGAACGCCTGGGAGCGTATCTCGATGACGCTCGATGAGGGGCGTCTTTTTGAGATTGATAAAGACATGGTCTCTGAAGATCCGCTTGAATTTCCAGGTTATACAGACAAGCTGAAGCAACAGAAGACAAGCTCTGGCCTCAAGGATGCAGTGATCACCGGTGAAGGTGAAATTGGTGGAATTCCCGTTGCAATCGGTGTGATGAGCTTTGATTTCTTCAGTGGAAGCATGGGCTCTGTGGTCGGTGAAAAAGTAACGCGATTGATCGAGTTAGCCACGCAGAAGAAGCTGCCGCTGATTGTCTTTTCAACATCAGGTGGCGCACGAATGCAAGAAAGTATTTTGAGCTTAATGCAGATGGCGAAGACGAGTGCTGCTCTTGCGAAGTATCAAGAAGATGGCGGATTGTTCATCTCTGTCTTTACCGATCCGACATTAGGTGGCGTGTCTGCCAGCTTTGCAAGTCTTGGGGATTACAATTTCGCAGAACCAGGAGCCATTGTTGGTTTTGCGGGTAGGATCGTTATCGAGCAGACGATTCGTCAGAAGCTTCCGGACAACTTCCAAACCGCAGAATTCAATTTGAAGCACGGTCAACTGGATAAGGTTATCCCTCGCAAGGATATGAAGTCGATATTAACTAGATTGCTTGATATGCATGTGGGGAAAGGAGAGCCGGTCGATGCCCAATGAATTGCCATTTGAACGGCCGCTCGCCGAACAACGTAAGAAGATTGATGAGTTGAAGAAGTTTGGTATAGAGAAAGAGATTGATTTCACCGATGAGATCGGTCGATTGGAAGAACGCTATAAGCAGATGGAGCAAGAGATCTATAGTCAATTAAGTGCCCCTCAAATTATGCACATGGCGCGACATCATCAACGACCAACCTCACTTGAATATATTCAACAGGTGTTTACAGATTTTATAGAGTTTCATGGTGACCGTGTATTTGCCGATGACTTAGCGATTGTCGGTGGAATTGCGAAGCTGAACGGAATTCCGGTAACAGTAGTCGGTCATCAGCGTGGTAAGGATACAAAGGATAACATTCAGCGATTTTTTGGAAGTCCGCACCCCGAAGGGTTTCGGAAAGCACTTCGTTTCATGCAGCAGGCGAATAAATTCGGTCGTCCGATTATTACATTTATCGATACGAAGGGCGCCTATCCTGGAGATACCGCTGAGGAAAGAGGACAATCGGAGGCGATTGCTCGCAACCTTCGAGAAATGGCGATTTTCGGTGTTCCGATTATTTGCATTGTTATTGGTGAAGGCGGTAGTGGTGGCGCGTTAGCACTAGGTGTGGGTAATCGCGTTTTAATGCTGGAGAATGCCATCTATTCGGTTATTTCACCTAATGGAGCAGCGTCCATTCTTTGGAAGGATGCATCCAAAGCAGATCAAGCCGCAGAAGCGATGAAGATCACTGCGAAAGATTTGTTACAGCTAGGTGTTATTGAAGATATTATTCCTGAGCCTCAAGGTGGCGCGCATCGTGATCCTGCATTACAAGCTGAATCGATTAAAGAAGCAATCTGGCGCCATCTTCAGCAGTTGCTGGAAATGAGCCCCGAGCAGTTAGTGGAAGACCGATACCAAAAGTTCCGTAAAATCGGGCAGTTTGGTGTCGCAGAGCTTGAATAGCTCTTATAAATGAATTGGATGGATAACGGAGGAAATGACAATCATGCGTAAAACGAAAATCGTCTGTACAATCGGTCCTTCTAGCGAATCGTTAGACAATACGAAGAAGCTAATTGAAGCCGGAATGAACGTCGCTCGACTCAACTTCTCGCACGGTGATTTCGAGGAGCATGGCAATCGGATGAAGACGATCCGCCAAGCTTCGCAAGAGCTCAACAAAACGGTGGCGATTCTACTCGACACCAAAGGTCCTGAAATCCGTCTAGGCAAACTCAAAGATGAGCCAATTGAGCTCGTACAAGGTGAGTTTATTACACTGACGACGGAAGATATTCTTGGTGATAAAAACCGTGTTCCTGTTACTTATGCTGATCTGCCAAACGACCTTACCGTTGGAGCTACAGTGCTCATCGACGATGGTTTGATTGGAATGACGGTTGTCGACATTCAAGGCACAGAAATAAAGTGTGAAATAATTAATAACGGCCCGATTAAGAGCAAGAAGGGTGTTAACGTACCGGGTGTTGCAATTTCAATGCCGGGGTTGACAGAAAAAGACATCAGCGACATTAAGTTTGGGATCGAGATGGGCGTAGATTTCATCGCTGCATCGTTCGTACGTCGTGCAAGCGATGTATTAGAAATTCGCGAATTGTTGGAGCGTCATGATGCTCGTCATATTCAAATCATCTCAAAAATCGAAAACCAACAAGGTGTAGATAATCTAGATGAAATTCTTGAAGTATCCGACGGTCTTATGGTTGCTCGTGGTGACCTCGGTGTAGAAATTCCTGCAGAGGAAGTTCCACTCGTACAGAAGATGATGATTGAGAAATGTAATCGTGCGGGTAAGCCGGTTATTACAGCAACACAAATGTTGGATTCGATGCAACGGAACCCGCGCCCGACTCGCGCAGAAGCTTCCGACGTTGCAAATGCGATCTTCGACGGAACAGACGCTATTATGTTATCAGGTGAAACAGCGGCTGGTCGTTATCCTGTTGAATCGGTACAAACGATGTCACGCATCGCTGAACGTGCGGAATCGGCTCTGCATTATCGTGAAATATTCACGAAGCAAGCGAATGCGCAACAGAATTCGGTTACTGAAGCGATCAGCCAAGCTGTAGCGAATTCTGCGCTTGACTTGGAAGCGAACGCAATCGTGACTTCTACGGAAAGTGGATATACTGCTCGTATGGTATCCAAGTACCGTCCGAAATCTCCAGTTATTGCAGTTACACCAATCGATAGTGTAATGCGTCGTCTGCAACTCGTATGGGGTGTTACTCCGGTTAAAGGGAAGATGGCTGACACAACTGACGAAATGTTCGATATTGCTGTTCAAGGGGCAATAGAGTCCGGTATCGTTCGTCTTGGCGATACGATCGTGATTACGGCGGGAGTACCTGTAGGACGTTCGGGTACGACGAATCTGATTAAGATTCACAATGTTGGCGAATTAATCGCGAAGGGCCAAGGTATTGGTTCTCTTAGCGCAACAGGAAAAGTCATTTCCGCGCGTACTCCGGAAGAAGCGATCAGCAAGATGACGCCAGGGGCTATTCTTGTTGCACCTTCTACGGATAAAGAATATATGCCAGCATTCGAGAAGGCTGCAGCTGTTATTACAGAATGTGGCGGTATTACTTGTCATGCGGCTGTTGTTGGACTTAACTTAGGCATTCCGGTCATCGTTGGTGTATCGAATGCATTAGAATTGCTGAAGGATGACACAGAAATTACGATATATGCAGAGCATGGTGTTATTTATTCTGGTCAAGCTAAAGTCCTTTAATGTTTTGTAATGATCATAGTTTAAAGGCGATGACGGCACGCAGTGCCGTCTTTGCTGTATCCATGGAAGCAACGGAGGTCGGCGTATGGGGTTATGGTTTTTACATCCGCTTCGAGTACGCTATCAAGAGACGGATCAAATGGGCGTAGTCTACCATGCAAACTATTTGAACTGGTTTGAGATCGGACGAACGGAATGGGTTCGTCATGCCGGCGTAGACTATAAAGAGATGGAACTGCGGGGTTTATTGCTACCGGTTACGGACGCACAAGCCTCTTTCAAACAACCCGCACGATATGATGATTGGGTGACCATTTGCACGCAAATGGCAGAATTTAATGGAATTCGAGTCAAATTTAAGTCGAGAGTCATACTTGGAAACTTGACCGAGGATGGAAACCAGCGCTTTATCGGTGAAGAACCGCCGGGTCAGCTTTTAGTAGGTGGGGAAACGAAGCATGTGTGGGTAAACCGAGAATGGAAGCTAGTTAGATTCGATCGCGAAGCTCCTGAATGGTTTACACGAATGAAGGAGTTGGTGAATTTAGAATGAACAGCGTGAAGAAGAAGGGTTTCATACAAAACTTGCCACTCCTACTTGTAATTGCTTTTCCTGCATTGGAGCTTTGGGGCATCATCGAGATGGGACGTTGGTTAGGTGGCTGGTCTGTGTTAGGCTTGCTTTTGTTAGGTGTATGCCTCGGATATTGGTTAGTACGGATAGAAGGACGTCGTGTATGGCAGGAGGTCAAACGTAAAATTCGCGAGGGGGAACCTCCGGGCTTTGCTTTGTTCGATGGGCTCTGCGTATGGGTGGGTGGTATATTGCTCATCATTCCTGGATTTATTTCCGATGTGATCGGTCTGACGATGCTGTTTCCACTGACTCGTCCACTGTACCGAATGTTCCTCTATCGTTGGCTTGAACGTCTCCTAAAACGAGGATCGATTGGAATTCATCGTGGCTGATTTTACACAAAATTGATTCCTCGTTAACGTCAGGTTTACAATTCACAAACATAATATAGAGATATGGGTTGTAAAGTGTAAGTGTTGTTTCGATGACTGGGGGCTGCAAGATGTTAGGTGTGAAGAAGTACATCAATCGTGATTTGAGCTGGGTAGAGTTCAATCGTCGTGTGCTCGAAGAAGCAGAAGATGTAAGTACGCCTCTACTGGAACGGTTTTCTTTTCTATCCATCGTGTCGAGCAATTTGGATGAGTTTGTGAGTGTACGGGTTGCAGGATTGCAGGAACAGCGCAAAGTGGGCTATTCCAATACAGATTTTACGGGATATACTCCTCAAGGTCTCATTAAACGGCTAACGAAGCGAACGTTGCGTATCGTACGTCAGCAGTATAAGGTGTATCGAGAGCTACTTCGTCAGATTTCCAAGGAAGGTGTCCTCATATCGAGTTTCCGCGATCTGAATGATGAGCAGAAGCAGTTAATGAAGGATTATTTTTTAGATATTATTTTCCCTGTGCTCACGCCAATGGCTGTTGATGTAAGTCGCCCGTTCCCGCTTGTGCATAGTAAGGAGCTCTACCTGGCAGTTGTGTTGCAACCAGAAGGTATTGCAGAGGATGCGATAGAAAAACGTGTTTGTGCCATAGTACAAGTGCCTTCGATTTTACCTCGTGCTGTACAAGTACCTGGTCGCAAAAATGTTCGTAGAATGACGTATGTCTTATTAGAAGAGATCATTAAAGAACATATCAGCTTGCTGTTTAGTGGTTATACATTGGAGGTTGTTCACGCTTTCCGAGTGACGCGTAATTCCGATTTGACGCTGAATGAAGAGGGTGCAGATGACCTGCTGCAAGAAATCGAAAAGGAACTGCGCCGGAGACGTCGTGGATTACCAGTACGTCTGGAAGTTGAGAAAAATATACATCCGCACGCGCTCGAATTGTTGAAAGAAGAGCTTGAGATGCAAGAGGACGATGATCTAGTCGAGATCGATGGACCGCTGGATCTTACTTTCTTATCGAGATTTGCAAATTCGCTGCCGGGTTTTGAGCACTTGAGATACCCCAAGATTGAGCCGGTTTATCCGCAAGAATTTGAAGAAGCTGATGATATGTTATCGGTAGTGCGGGAAAAAGACGTACTCGTCTATCATCCGTATGAATCGTTCGAAGTTGTGAATGATTTTATTACCGAGGCAGCATCAGACCCTGATGTATTAGCAATAAAAATGACAATGTATCGT
Organism: Candidatus Cohnella colombiensis; assembly: GCA_029203125.1. GTDB lineage: Bacteria > Bacillota > Bacilli > Paenibacillales > Paenibacillaceae > Cohnella > Cohnella colombiensis. The sequence goes on along the minus strand of CP119317.1, from coordinate 2,526,762 downwards.
GTAAATGCAAATTCAGTATTAATCCGTGCGCTTACGGGGGCCGCAGAGTCAGGAAAGCAAGTGACGGTCGTCGTTGAACTTAAAGCGAGATTCGATGAAGAACGCAATATCGCGTGGGCGCGCCAGTTGGAAAATGCGGGCTGTCACGTTGTGTATGGATTAGTTGGATTAAAGACACATGCGAAAATTACACTCGTCGTCCGTCGTGAGTCAGGTTCGCTGCGACGTTATGTTCATGTGGGCACAGGGAATTACAATGAGAATACCGCTCGCCTCTACACGGATGTGGGAATTTTTACGTGCGATCCTGATATTGGCGCCGACGCGTCTGCCTTGTTTAATGAGATGACAGGCTACTCGACCCCACATGATTGGCGAATGTTCGCCGTTGCTCCGGTTGGATTAAAGCCGATGCTTTTCGACTTGATTGATCGTGAGATAGCAAATGCGAGGAAGGGTCTACCTGCACAAATCATTGCGAAGATGAACTCGCTGTCGAACAAATCGATGATTGATAAGCTATATGAAGCTTCTCAGGCTGGGGTGAAGATTGAATTAATCGTAAGGGGTGTATGCTGTCTCCGACCTGGAGTGCCAGAGCTAAGTGAAAATATTCGCGTCATAAGCATCGTTGACCGTTATCTTGAGCATGCGAGAATTATTGCAGTAGCCGCAGGTGGGACGGATGAGGTATATATCTCAAGTGCTGACTGGATGACGCGGAACTTAAATCGACGCGTGGAGCTGCTCTGTCCAGTAAATGATATTCAGCTTCGCAAAAATTTATTGAATTTACTGAATATCAATATTCGAGATAATGTCAAAGCGAGAGAACTGCATCCTAGAGGCGCATACATTCGCGTAACGAATGAGGATGCACCTCTAAGAAGCCAATTTGCTCTTGCTGATATAGATCTCTGGAAATTAACGAGCAATTAATGAGTGGTCACTTCAAGCTTGGGGGTTAGCCCCCAAGCTTTTTTGAATTCCTTGCTCATGTTCTCGGCTTCCATCTGCTCCACGGGTAGCGGATGACTTGCATGTGCGATCAAATGCAGCTTGCTGCCAATGATGATCAGCTCAATCGCATGAATCGCTTGCGCTTCACTGCGGTCAAGGGAGGCTGCAAATTGGAGGAGAACACCTAACTTTGCCGCTAGCTCAGAATCCCCTTCGCTCAGAAGGGCGCGATACGGTGCTAAATTGCGTTTCAATTGACCGTTGCCCGAGTAAGAAGCTACCGCAGCTGTCAAAATAATCTCACGATGGGAGAGCCCGTTCCAATGCGTGTTTAGCAGCATATAGAACGTATGTTTATCACTGTCGTTGAAATCGATTACTGCTCCTAGACGAAATAAGCGCGAAGCTGTGTCTAGCAACCTACGTGAGTAGGAAGGGAGTCGGTGTAAGGATGAAAGTCGATCGTACAATGACAGCGATAGCTTCTGAACTTGTGCAAGATGACTTTCAGGTGCGGTTGGATATAACGCAATTAAATTGCGAATGCTTTCTTCGAGAACTGCTTTGGTTGATTGCGGCTGATACTGAGGTAAGCAAGTTTCTAAAAATAACCCGTCTCTTATACCTACACCACAAACAGTGATATGAGATGCATCAACAAGCTCTGTAATTGCTAGCAGTATCGCTAATCCGGGTACGATGACATCGCTTCGATCTTTTGATAAACCAGGATGTTTTTTGCGTTTGTTAGCGGGCATTGCGGCAAGTTCTATTAAGGTATCTGACAATGCGTCAGCACTTAGCTCATAGCCGTGTATCTGTGAATACGGATATCCCGTCTTTAATTGCTCTAGTTTTGCAAGTGCGCGAACGGTACCGCCTAATCCGACTAATGGGAGCTTAGGATGCGTAATCATCCACTTTTCGTTGCTGATGACGTGCTGAATAGTTAACTTGATCTCAGAAAGTATCGCAGACGATACTGCTGTCCCATTTAAGCCAAATCGTGAAGCGGTATTTACGCATCCGATCGGAATGGATATAGCGGCAATGACCTTTCGATCGATCAATAGACTTACTTCAGTACTTCCACCACCTATATCAACGACGAATCCGTCGGAGATAGGCATCGTACATAACATAGCATGACTACCTATTCGCGCTTCATCTTCACCAGACAAGATTTCGATGGTTAGCCCTGTTTCACTATATATGCGTTTCATGATTTCGATTTGGTTGACTGCTTGTCTCAACGCAGCGGTTGCAACGGCACGAATGTGGACCGCACCATGCATCTGACAGATGCGCTGATAGTGACGTAGCACCTCGATTAATTCGTTCACAGCGTCATCTGGGAGTAGACCGTCAGTAGTCATTCTCTGACTGAGACGTGCGGACCAGCGCCCTTGATCGATGACCCGGTAAGCGCCATTTTCAGTTAATTGATATACTGCAAGGCGAACGGTGTTCGAGCCGATATCTATAATTCCTGTGAATTCATTGATCATCATTAGTCGGCCTCCAACAACACTACGAGTTTCGAATTATTGTATCACTACTATCGATTTCACAAAAGAACCTTTATGATCGTGATAAGACATTTTTATGTTACAATAGGTTCCATTCGCCTCTGAAATCGATTATCATTAAAAAAGGGCTAAAATATTGGTGTATTTCATATTTTGCTTATTGTTATTCGTTAAGTCTCGCTTTTTCTCGCGCATAGACGTATTTATCGGTTAATCGACGAACATTTGATCGCTTCGATTGACTTGCAACTTTTTGTAAAAAGGAGAGATGGATATGACGGCAACGAAAGGACTTGAAGGAATTGTTGCAGCAGCATCTTCGATCAGTTCGATTATCGATGGTGTATTAACTTATCGTGGAATCAATATTGATGAGCTTGCACAGCAAGCAAGCTTCGAAGAAGTTGCGTATTTGCTCTGGCATGGAAGTCTTCCGACAGAGAAGCAATTGGACGAGCTTTTGAAGCAACTTGGAGATCATGCAGCAGTTCCAGCTGAAGTCATCGCAACTTTGCGCTTATACCCGCATGATAGCAATTCGATGGCTGCGCTTCGCTCTGCGGTATCTACATTAGGGATATTCGATCAAGATGCGAACGAAATGAACCGTGAAGCGAATATTTTGAAAGCGATTAAGCTACAAGCTCAACTTCCGACAATTGTTGCTGCTTATGCGCGTATTCGCGAAGGCAAGGAACCGATCGCTCCTAAGCACGGCGTAAGCATTGCACATAATTTCTTGTACATGCTGACAGGTGAAGAGCCGGATCAAATTGCAGTAGAAGCAATGAATAAGGCGCTTGTGCTACATGCTGACCATGAGCTTAATGCTTCAACGTTCGCAGCACGCGTTACGGTTGCAACTTTATCAGATATTTATTCTGGAGTTACGTCAGCAATCGGTGCTCTGAAGGGACCCTTGCACGGTGGGGCGAATGAAGCAGTTATGGTTATGTTAGATGATATCGGTACGTTGGATAATGTGGAGCCATACATTCAAAATAAATTGAATAACAAAGAAAAAGTTATGGGCTTCGGTCATCGTGTTTATAAGAACGGTGACCCGCGCGCGAAGCACTTGATGCAGATGTCGCTACAACTAGGTGAGCTGAATGGCGATACTAGACTGTATGAGATGTCTGTACAAATCGAGTCACTCGTAACAGGGCAGAAGGGTCTGAAGCCGAACGTAGACTTCTACTCCGCTTCCTGCTATACGATGCTGGGCATTCCACGCGACTTGTTCACACCAATCTTTGCAATCAGCCGTGTATCTGGTTGGACTGCCCACATTTTGGAGCAATTCGAGGATAATCGCTTGATTCGTCCACGTGCAGAATATGTAGGTCCAGTCGGTGTACACTACGTGCCGATTGCACAACGCGGTTAATCTAATCACAGTTATTAACCGGCGAACCACCTTCTGCGTTTTACTGTAGAAGTGCGGAACGCCGGTTTCTTACGAAATCTAAGGAGGATAAAAAACATGCAACTCGAAAAATTTGAACTACCTACATCTGGAGAACGTATTACAGTTACGAACGGTGTGTTGAACGTTCCTAATAACCCAATCATTCCTTTCATCGAAGGCGACGGCACTGGTCGTGACATCTGGAAAGCATCCAAGCGCGTACTAGATGCTGCAGTTGAGAAAGCATATAACGGAGAAAAACAAATCGCTTGGTATGAAGTATTTGCCGGCGAGAAGGCATTTAATACTTACGGCGAGTGGCTGCCAGCAGATACACTGACTGCAATTCGTGAAATGATTATTGCAATTAAAGGTCCATTGACGACTCCAATCGGTGGCGGTATCCGTTCCCTGAACGTTGCGCTTCGTCAAGAGCTCGATCTTTATGTTTGCTTGCGTCCTGTTCGTTATTTTGACGGTGTACCTTCCCCAGTGAAGCGTCCTGAACTGGTAGATATGGTTATTTTCCGTGAAAATACAGAAGATATCTATGCAGGTATCGAGTATCAAGAAGGTACAGAGCAAGTGAAGAAAGTGCTTGAATTCCTGAAAAATGAAATGGGTGTTAACAAAATTCGTTTCCCTGAAACTTCGGGGATCGGGATAAAGCCTGTTTCCGCAGACGGCTCTAAGCGTCTCGTTCGTGCAGCGATTGAATATGCAATCAAGCATGGTCGCAAGTCGGTTACGCTCGTACACAAAGGTAACATTATGAAGTTCACTGAAGGTGCGTTCAAAAACTGGGGTTATGAAGTTGCTGAACAAGAATTCGGCGATAAAGTATATACTTGGTCTGAATATGATCGTGTGAAAGAAGCTCAAGGTGAAGAAGCAGCTAACGCTTCGCAAAAAGCAGCGCTTGACGCAGGTAAAATCTTGATCAAAGATGCAATCGCAGATATCGCGTTGCAACAAGTGTTGACGCGTCCAACTGACTTTGATGTTATTGCAACGCTAAACCTGAATGGTGACTATCTGTCCGATGCACTTGCTGCGCAAGTCGGCGGAATTGGTATCGCTCCAGGAGCTAACATCAACTATTTGACTGGTCATGCAATTTTCGAGGCAACACATGGTACAGCTCCAAAATATGCAGACAAAGACGTAGTAAACCCAGGTTCCGTTATTTTGTCTGGTGTTATGATGCTTGAGCATCTTGGATGGCTTGAAGCGGCTGACATGATTTACAAAGGCTTGGAAGCTTCAATCAACAGCAAGATCGTCACTTACGACTTTGCTCGTTTGATGGAAGGCGCGACTGAAGTTAAATGCTCGGCGTTTGCTGATCAGATTATTTCTAATATGTGAGTCGAATCCCCCTAAGTCCCCCTTTGTCCAAAGGGGGATTCCAGAGGGCCTGCTGCCCTCTGGACACCCGCCGCCGCTTTAGTGGATGGAGTTACTGAAGTGGAAGGTTAGAGGGGCTCGTGGTGGGATTCGCATTCTTTCCGACATCGACAGGCCCCCTTAGTGGGGCCTGTTGTCGGAAAGAAAGCTTTTTGCGCTGTTCCGCCTACGTGGCGGGGGTTGATGTGGCTTCGCGCATCAACGGGAAAAGCTTACCGCCTACTGAGTGGCGGGGTTGATGTGGCTTCGCGCCCATCAACTCAAGGTCAAGAGAGTTTGTCGCCTACTGCGTGGCGGGGTTGATGTGGCTTCGCGCCCATCAACGAGGAAAACTTACCGCCTACTGAGTGGCGGGACTGATGTCGCTTCGCTTATCAGCGGATTAGTTAAAACCTTATAAGGAGGAGTTTAACAGTGGCGATTAAACGTGCGAAAATTACGGTTGTAGGTGCTGGGTTTACAGGGGCTACTACTGCCCTCATGCTTGCTCAGAAAGAACTCGGAGATGTTGTATTGCTTGATATACCGCAATTGGAAAATCCTACGAAGGGTAAGGCTCTTGATATGATGGAGTCTACACCTGTTCAAGGGATTGATTCGAATATTGTGGGTACGGCGAATTATGAGGATTCGGCGAATTCGGATGTTGTTATTATTACTGCAGGGATTGCTCGTAAGCCGGGTATGAGCCGTGATGATTTGGTGAACACGAATGCTGGAATCGTTAGATCTGTTTGTGAGAATGTTAAAGCGACTAGCCCCAACGCTTATGTAATTATTCTTTCTAACCCAGTTGATGCAATGACTTATGTAGCGAACAAAGCGCTCGGATTCCCGAAAAATCGAGTAATTGGTCAATCGGGTGTGCTTGATACTGCGCGTTACAATACGTTCCTTGCACAAGAACTGAATGTATCTGTTGAAGATGTACGCGGTGTTGTTATGGGTGGTCATGGTGATGACATGGTTCCACTTGTACGTTACACTTCAATTGGTGGCATTCCAGTTGAGAAGTTGCTTCCGAAAGATCGCATTGATGCAATCGTGCAACGTGCGCGCGTTGGCGGTGGAGAGATAGTAAACTTGCTCGGCAACGGTAGTGCATACTATGCGCCTGCTGCCTCCCTTGTACAGATGACAGAAGCAATCTTGAAGGACAAGAAACGTATTCTCCCTGTAATTGCATTGCTTGAAGGAGAGTATGGCTACAATAACCTCTTTATGGGTGTGCTTGCTGTACTCGGTGGTGACGGAATCGAGAAGGTAATCGAGATTGACCTTACAGATGAAGAGAAAACAGCTCTTGATAAGTCTGCGCAATCTGTTCGAAATGTCATCCAAATCGTCGATAACGCATAATTATTTGCTATTCGTCCATGAGAGAGCCTTCGGGCTCTTTTTTTTATCGCACAACTCCGCCCGAAAGTAGCATTCTCGCTCGAGATGTACGATTATATCGCACAACTCCGCCCGAAAGTAGCATTCCCGCTCGAGATGTACGATTATATCGCACAACTCCGCCCGAAAGTAGCAAACCCGCCCGAGATGTACGATTATATCGCACAACTCCGCTCAAAAGTAGCGATCACGCCCGAGATGTACGATTATATCGCACAACTCCGCTCAAAAGTAGCGATCACGCCCGAGATGTACGATTATATCGCACAACTCCGCCCGAAATGGTCCCGCGGACTGAGCGAGGGGGATATTGTGACATTGACCTTCAACGATTTGTTGACTGCTTTCAGATTTGGTACTCCTTTCAGATTTGGTACTGCTTTCAAATTTGGTACTCCTTTCAGATTTGGTACTGCTTTCAAATTTGGTACTGCTTTCAAATTTGGTACTACCTTTGAATTTGTGTATACTAGAGTTGGCAGATGATAACTAATTATTGGAGGTTGACAACAGCAATGAACACGATAATGTTATTCCTACACATCATTGGTGCGGTAGGGATGGGTATTTATGCAATTTTGCCTTTTGTAATTGGCAAATTCAATCAAGTTTCTGGCGAGGCTCAAGGGGGCTTGGCTAGTGGTTTGGTGGCAGCAGGTAAAATCGGTCAATATTCACTTGGAATTCAATTCATTACAGGTGGTTACTTACTTACAGCTGGTGGCAAGCTTGGTTATACAGTGCCATGGATCATCATCGTAATTGTCATTTTCCTAGCGATGGGCGCACTTTCTGGGATCATTCAGGGGCCACTCAAAAAAATAACAGTTGAAGCAGCAAGTGGACAAAATGTGAGTGCTCATATAAGCAAAGTGCGTACGCTTAGCACAATTTTGTTCGTATTGTTTATTGTGATCATCTGGTTCATGCAAGATCCTTGGTATGCATAATCTAACGTACGAATATAAAAACGGAACCAAGCAGCAGATAACTACTGCTTGGTTCCGTTTTTTGATGCTACAATTCGTGATCATCCTCTGTTAATTCATCGACTGTTCGCTCGAAGCCTGGAGCAAGATGGGTCAAAAACCACTCCACTTCGGGCATATCAAGCTTTCTTAGCTTTTCTTCGCTTTGTCTGCGCGCTGTGGCAAATTCTTTGTTGCCTGCCGACATTTCACTCACGCATTTCAAGTAGGCGTCGAGTAAATCAGCAGCTTTCAAAATTTGAGCAAGATGAGGATTTTCCGGTTTGCCAAGCAACAGTGGTCGGTAGGTGTCCTGAAGTGGTTCTGGCACCATTGCGAGAAGACGATCTGCAGCCAATGATTCAATCTCACGAAAGTTAGATAAAATTTTCGAATTATGATGTTTTACAGGTGTAGGAATATCTCCCGTAAACACTTCTGTGGCATCATGAAATAAAGCGTAGGTGACAACCTCGTCCGGATTGACATCACGGCCCATTATTTCCCGAGAAATTGTGCATAAAGAGTGCGCGATGAGTGCTACGTGAAACGTGTGCTCGGCCACATTTTCCGACATTGTATTTCTCATCAGACTCCAGCGCTTAATGAATTGCAAACGATACAAATAAGCTAAAAAATGATGTCCCATCGTCAAACTCCTTTGCTCTCCAAAAGCGTGTCTATGTGATATTATATAACTAAAGAGATGTACCGACTAGAGAGGAGAGTTTCAATCAACATGTCTAACTTCGAAGAAAGTGTATACCAACTCATTGTAGAAACTTCTACTAACCTACCAGCGGATGTACGTCGTAAAATTATTGCAGCACAGGCGGCAGAGGATCAAGCGACTCGTGCGGGTCTTTCATTAATGACAATTGCACAAAACATTGAGATGGCGGAATGCAATGTATCCCCCATCTGCCAAGATACAGGGATGCCGACGTTCATCGTTCATACACCCGTTGGTGCTAACCAAATTATTATGAAGCGTGAAATTAAAAATGCGATTGCTAGAGCAACGAAAGAAGGAAAGCTCCGGACGAACTCAGTAGATTCATTAACAGGAGCGAACACGGGAGACAACTTGGGTGCAGGAACCCCTGTTATTCACTTCGAGCAGTGGGAAAAGGATGAGGTTGATGTTCGTCTCATTTTAAAGGGTGGCGGTTGCGAAAATAAAAACATTCAATATAGTTTGCCTTGCGAAATCGAAGGGCTAGGAAAAGCGGGTCGTGACTTGGATGGCATTCGCAAATGTATTTTACATGCGGTATATCAAGCACAAGGACAAGGCTGCAGCGCTGGCTTTATCGGAGTCGGCATCGGTGGTGATCGGACGACTGGTTATGAGCTTGCGAAGCAGCAACTGTTCCGGCATGTGGATGATGTGAATCCAATCGCTGATCTAGCTAAGCTAGAGGATTATATTCTTGATAAGGCTAACCAACTTGGAATTGGTACGATGGGCTTTGGCGGTAATGTGACATTACTTGGCTGTAAAGTAGGGGTTAATAATCGGTTGCCGGCGAGCTTTTTCGTATCGGTTGCATATAATTGCTGGGCTTATCGTCGTCAGGGCATCGTGCTTGATGGTACGACCCATGAGATCATGAATTGGGTTTATGAAGGTGGTACGAATGTGCCGATGACTACGTCGAAGCAAAATGATGTTCCTGAACAATTAACGTCTGCTGAGCGACGTGAGGTTGTATTGCAAATGCCGCTATCTGAGGAAGATGTGCGCAGCCTAAAGGTTGGTGACGTCGTTATCTTGAATGGTGAAATGCATACAGGTCGTGACGCGTTGCACAAACATTTGATAGACCACGATGCACCGATTGATCTGAATGGTGGCGTAATCTATCACTGTGGCCCAGTGATGACAAAAGATGATGAAGGCTGGCATGTACGCGCAGCTGGTCCAACAACAAGTATTCGTGAAGAGCCGTATCAAGGAGACATCATGAAGAAATTCGGTGTTCGTGCGGTCATTGGCAAAGGCGGTATGGGACCGAAGACGTTAGCAGCTTTACAGGAGCATGGTGGGGTGTACATGAATGCTGTAGGTGGTGCGGCGCAATATTATGCGCAATGTATTAAGGGCGTTAACGGAGTCGACTTTATGGAATTTGGGATTCCAGAAGCGATGTGGCATCTTCAAGTCGAAGGCTTTGCAGCGATCGTAACGATGGATTCACATGGGAATAGCTTACATGCTGATGTCGATAAAGATTCTTTAGCGAAATTGAAGCAGTTCAAGGATCCTGTGTTCAACTAAACGGTGTAATGACTTTGATGTAGACCGAAGGAGCAAATGGCAAGCTATGACGAAATTTCGATGGAAGCTCACCGCATTGTTTATGCTACTGATTGGCTTATCTGTGCTCGCTGCAGGTTTGTTAATGGGCAGCTCCTATCAAAAAAATCATCAGTCTGAGCTTCGTGAGCATATGATTCGCGAGTTGCATGTGTTAGATGCTGCTGTACCTTGGCCGACCGAACATTCGGTTGAGCAGCAATCAGCTATTTTACAAGGCGAGGCTGAACGATTTAGAGATATTGCGGGCATGCGGATTACGTACATTGATAAAGACGGCCAAGTGCTTGGCGATTCAGATCATGTTCCAAGTACGATGGACAATCATTTAAATCGTTACGAGGTTAAAACTGCGCTCCAATCAGGGACAGGTAGCAGCATTCGAAATAGTGATACTTTGAAGCAAAATATGCTGTATGTTGCCATGAAGGTCGAAGACAAGTCTAGTCATGCTACGGTTGGGATAATTCGTCTTGCAATGAGCTTGAGTGCAGTTGAAAGCAGTCTGAACAAAATGTGGTTTGCGCTGATCTTTAGTTTGTTTCTCCTATTTGCCCTAGCGGCTGTTGTGAGCTACCGTATCGCACTTAGCGTCACGCGACCATTGGAAAAAATGACTGCTGCTGCAATCCAGATGGCGAATATGGATTATACGATTCGGATACCTGCACTTGGACGCGATGAAATAAGTGAGCTCGCTCGGGCACTTAATGCGATGGCGGGCAGTCTGCAAGAAAAGCTTGACGAAGTACGTCAGCACGGTACGAGGCTGCAAAGCGTATTGGACAACATTACGAGTGGCGTCATTATGATTAATGATGATGGAATAATTACGTTGTACAATCGTCAAGCAGAGCTGTTACTCGGCAGTCAAAGCCATGAACGAGTTGGTCGTATGTATTCTGAAAATAGGCAACAATATGAATTGATTAATCTTGTACATGATGCTCTAGATAATCCGCAGTATGTACATCAGGAGATGACGGTATATTATCCTGAAGAACGTCAGTTATCGGTGAGCTTAGTTCCATTGATGGTAAATGTAGAGCAAGAGTCAGGTCTATTGATTGTCCTTCAAGATGTGACTTCGATCCGCCGTTTGGAGAATATGCGAAGTGAGTTCGTGGCAAATGTGACCCATGAGTTGAAGACACCAGTGGCTGCTGTGAAAGGCTTTGCCGAGACACTACTGTCAGGTGCAATGAGCGATCCGGATACGGCGAAAAGCTTTTTGACGATTATCCATGACGAAAGTGAACGTCTTAATCGGTTAATTGGCGATATTTTAGAGCTATCTAAGATCGAATCACGACGTACACCTTTGCAATACTCACCGCTTGATATGGCGGCAATTCTCGAACGAATGCGTGAGCTGATGTCTAAAGAAGCTTCGAGAAAGCATATTAATTTAGATATTCAGTCTGAGGCGGAATTGTTCTTTGAAGCAGATGAGGATCGAATTGGCCAAATATTAATGAATTTATTGCAAAATGGAATTAACTATACACCTGATGGCGGAATGGTTAAAGTGCGTGCTGAACTGATCGAAGCAGCAACGGCTGATGAAGAGGATAAGATTCAGATCATTGTATCGGATACAGGTATAGGAATTCCTAAACAAGACTTGCCTCGAATATTCGAACGGTTTTACCGAGTAGACAAGGCAAGATCGCGAAGCTCGGGTGGTACGGGACTTGGACTTTCGATCGTGAAACATCTCGTTGAGCTGCATCATGGCTCGATTCGGGTGGAGAGCACATTAGGCGTTGGATCTAAATTTATTATTGAACTTCCCTTATTGCAGCCATAACAGTTTAACATTCCGATAACAATAAATTGACGTTCTGTTTACAAGCCTATGTTAAGTTTAAACTATTAAAGCTTCTAATGCAGATAGAAATTGATCTGCTAGACCGGAGGAATCAATGTCGGACAAAGTGCTGATTATTGAAGATGAACCGACACTTGCTCGATTAGTGTCCTACAATTTGTCTCAAGAAGGCTATGAAACAGATGTTGTAGGGAATGGAGCCGAAGGATTGCACAAGGCTATTCATGAGCCTTATGCAATTATCTTTTTAGATATTATGCTTCCTGGAATGAATGGATTTGAAGTGCTACAGAAGCTCCGTCAGCATGAAGTGAAAACACCAGTCATTATATTAACCGCACGTAACGCAGAGGAAGAAGTCGTTCAAGGGCTAAAGCTGGGAGCCGACGATTATATCACGAAGCCATTTGGTGTGGCGGAATTGCTAGCAAGGGCTTCGGCTGTATTGAGACGGTCACGCAACGAGGACAACGCTAAAGTTAAATCTACTTCGGATGATAAAGTTATTGTATATGGTGATTTGCAAATTTATCCGGAGAAGTACGAAGTGCTTCTTAACGATCAATGGATTTCGCTACGACCGAAAGAGTTCGAAGTGCTACTTTACTTAGCCGAACGTCCTGGGGTAGTCATTACGAGAGACGATCTGATGAATGTCGTCTGGGGCTTCGATTATATAGGAGGACAACGTACAGTTGATGTCCATGTGAGTTCATTACGGAAGAGGTTAGAGCTCAACCAGCAAACGGTACAAATTGAATCGATTCGTGGTGTGGGCTACAAGCTTATCCTTAATCGCAAAAACAGCTCTTCAGGCCGTTAAGCCTAGAAGAGCTGTTTTTTTGACTAAAAAGGGGATTACCGACCCCAAGCGAGCATTTTGCGTTGAAATTCTTTGGGAGAGCACTCGTTAAATCGTTTGAACATCTTATAGAAGTGAGCCATGTTAGCCATACCGATCTGGTCACCGACTTCAGTTACGCTCATATCGCGTGTCAGTAGAAGCTGTTCAGCGCGTTTGATCTTTCGGAAATTTACATATTCTGTGAAGGAAAGCCCCATCATTTTTTTAAAAAACTTAACAAAGTAATAATAGCTCATATTGACTAAACGGCAAGCATCCTCAACGGAAATTCGATCATGAATATGCTCCTCAACGAAGTCGAGCACGGGCTTAAGTCGTATGCGTTCAACACGATCTTGATTGGCGAGTAGCCCTTTGCTATCGTTACGGATCAGAATGAGTAGAAGCTTCTTAATTAACATATTCACAGCAAGCTCATACCCACTATCCTTATTATAAGCTTCTTGATGAATGTGTTGAATGCATTCTGCTGCTTCCGTACGAGCAGTTACATTTTCACGAAAAATGTAGTTCATCTCGCTCAGTGGAACTTTTGTTTCATTAAAATATTGTAGATAGGGGATCGTGCTTTGATCGAAAAAAGTGTTCAAATCAAATTGGAGCACGATGTAATCCAGTAATCCGCCCTTGTTTCGATCTCGGTGTAGTTGACTGTTGCCAAGGATCATGACATCGCCTTCATGCATCGTATAGGTTTGATCACCTAAATCAATTTCAAGCTGGCCAGATGTAATGAGTAATAGTTCACATTCGGGATGGTAATGCCAATCAATTATGCCGGGAACATGACGCTTCTCATGCCAGATCTTTAATGATAGTAGGGGGTTCTCGTATTCGATCTTTTCTCTTACCGCCTGCACAAGCTCATCTCCTTAGATGGCAAAATTGCATAACAACCTCCATCAAAAAGCGAAGAATTATGCTGGCTATGATACACTCATTGTAAATTGAAAGAAGCAACCCTGCAAGCCGACGTGATATAAGTTTTTTGTGAAACTACAATTTTCATTAGAAATTGTGTGCGTTATCATGTAAACTAGTATTATGTTTGATGAACGCGCGTACATAAATTTTCATCGCGCAATAATTTCACTAGGAAAGGTTTGGTGGATCGAGCATGAAGTCAGGCGTATTTATCGTTCTATTCGGTCAGCAATCATTTGAGGAAGCACTAGATACCGTTAAGGCTGCAGGGTTGCAATCGGTTGAAATTGGTACAGGAGCATATCCGGGCATATCGCACGTCAACGCTCAAAGTATTGTAAATGATGATGCAGCAATCAGAAGGATTCGTGATGCGGTCGACAGTCGCGGGCTTACCATTAGCGCACTTAGCTGTCACGGAAACCCACTTCATCCAGACAAAGCGGCAGCGAAAGCGCATCATGATGATTTTGTAGCTACCGTACAATTAGCAGAAAAGCTGGGCGTAGAAACAGTAATCACTTTTTCCGGTTGCCCTGGGGAATCCGAAAATTCCAAATATCCATCTTGGGTTACATGTCCTTGGCCGCCTGATTTCTTAACAGTGTTGGAATGGCAGTGGAACGAAATTGCGATACCGTACTGGAAAGAGCAGTCTGCTTTTTTACGTAAACACGGAGTAAGAGTAGCGATTGAAGCTCATCCGGGCTTCCTCGTGTATAACACAGAAACGGCATTACGTCTTCGAGAAGAAGCAGGAGACAATATTGGTGTGAACTTCGATCCTTCCCATCTATTCTGGCAGGGTATGGATCCGCTTGAATGTATTAAAGCATTGGGTAGCTCGATCTATCATGTGCATGCGAAGGATACAAAGATCGACAAGCGCAACACTGCGATCAATGGCGTGCTCGACAATAAAAATTATGGCGACATCATGAACCGCTCATGGGTGTTTCGTACAGTTGGCTATGGTCATGACGATGAGTTCTGGAAAGATCTCGTAAGCACATTGCGACTAGTGGGCTACGACGGTACCATTAGCATCGAGCATGAAGATGGACTGATGAGTGTAAATGAAGGCTTTACGAAGGCAGCAAACTTTCTCAATAGTTTAATTCTGAAAGAAAGTGCCGGTGAGATGTGGTGGGCGTAAACAATAAAATTAATGTCGGGATGGTCGGCTATAAATTTATGGGCAAAGCGCACAGCCATGCTTATAAAGATGTCGGTATGTTTTTCGACTTAGCTGCTAACGTTGTGATGAAAGCGATTTGCGGACGTGACGAACAAGGAGTTAAGGAAGCAGCTGAGAGATACGGCTGGGAATCGTACGAGACAGATTGGCGTAAGATGATTGCCCGTGAAGACATTGATTTCATTGATATTAACGCACCAAGCGATGCGCATAAAGAAATTGCACTCGCAGCGATTGCTGCAGGTAAGAACGTATTCTGTGAAAAGCCGCTTGCGCTAAACCTTGTGGATGGACGCGAGATGCTGGCTGCAGCAGAGAAAGCGGGAATCAAGCATGGCATTTGCTTCAACTATCGCTTTCTTCCAGCAGTACAGCTGGCAAAGCAGTTAATTGATGAGGGACAAATCGGTGAAATTTATCATTATCGAGCGACATATTTGCAGGATTGGCTCGTAGATCCGAAGACTCCGCTTGCTTGGCGTCTGAAGAAGGAAGTGGCGGGTTCTGGTGCGCATGGAGATATTAATGCCCATAGCATTGATCTTGCGCGTTTTCTCATCGGTGAGTTCGATCGCGTTGTCGGTCATAGTCGTACATTCGTGAAGGAGCGTCCAATACTAACATCATCGTCTGGCTTGTCAGGTATAGCATCTGAAACAGAGCGCGGTGAAGTTACTGTAGACGATGCAACTGGCTTCCTCGCTGATTTCAAGAACGGTGCAATGGGGGTGTTCGTTGCGTCTCGTTTCGCGGCAGGGCGCAAAAATCATAACACCTTTGAAATCCACGGTAGTAAAGGCTCGATTCGTTGGGATTTAGAGAAATTAAACGAGCTTGAAGTATACTTCCGTGAGGATGAGCCGAACGTGGCTGGCTTCCGCCGCATCTTCGCGACTGAACCTACTCATAAGTATGCAGGCAATTGGTGGCCGACAGGTCATATCATTGGCTATGAACATGCTTTCGTTCATATTATCTATGAGTTTTTGCAGCACTTGGCAACAGATTCACCATTTACTCCGACGTTCCGTGACGGTGTGAAGTGTCAAGAGGTGCTCGAAGCGGTCGAACGCTCGATCGAGCAAGGCTCTTGGGTGAACGTTGACGATATGTAAATAGTAATCAATTAAAGAGCTTTCTCCATCGCTTAGAAGCGAGGGGGAAAGCTCTTTTTAATAGATAAGTTACTATAAGTTACTCCCTTTAACCTAATTCCCCACTATGGGAGCTTCGAAGCAGGTTTTTGACCAATTAAGTTACTCCGATTAACCTATCCGCGCTCTAAACGCACAATACACACAATTAAGTTACTCCCGTTAACCTACTCACCACCAATACCGCACTAATTACCCACATTAAGCATCAATAGCGGACAAGAGATTCGTTAATTGTTTATTTATTAACTTTATAGAAAATGATCGGTCACAAGATCCGTTATTCGAGGAAAATGGGTCTGAAATCAGGGGGTTAGTGGATAATAGTGGAACGTATGTCCGAAAAAAAAGAAAAGTGTGCCTAAAATCGTAATTAACGGAACGTATGTCCGCTTCGTCTCTGAGCACATCAAAGTAGCCTCACCGACCAAAGTCAGAGAATCCTCTTGATGCCCCAATGAATTTGGCGGTGGACAAGGCGGATATAGTGGTGACGGATGTCGCAATTAGCGACTAAATCGACAAAATCTACGATTTAATATTCCGTTATTACAAATCGGATTGGGAGATGACAAAACATTGGTAATTTGAAGT
The DNA here is from genome assembly GCA_029203125.1 of Candidatus Cohnella colombiensis. GTDB lineage: Bacteria > Bacillota > Bacilli > Paenibacillales > Paenibacillaceae > Cohnella > Cohnella colombiensis. The sequence continues at coordinate 2,510,203 of CP119317.1, read as the reverse complement.
TGGGAAAAGTGATTTTCCAATATTTATATAAGAATCGAGGTTCTCCAATGACAAGTACTTCAGTATTGGAACGCGCAGCTACGAATCAAGATGACAACTATGCAGAGTCTACTATAAATCCGAGTTCTCAATCTTCCAAGCAACCATCAACAGGTAACGCCACACCCACTCGCAGCACGATGTCACCTAGCCCAAATAATAAGCCAATCAAAGTCGATCAATGGTTGAAGCATTGTCCTATCGTAGATGAAAGTCAGTCCTGTGATGAGCTTGTCGTTCTCTTCCGCAAAAATAAAGACGTAGATTGCGCAGTCGTATGCAATGAGCTTCGTCAACCGATTGGTTTGTTAATGAGATATCGCTTCTTCCGAGTCGTTGGCTCCTTATACGGCATGTCGCTATTTGGACATCGATCGATTGGCGAGATTATGGATTCAACGCCACTCACTGCAGATCTAGATATGGAGCTACAGCATCTCATCGATCAATCTCTATCCAGAGACGAAGCGACATTCTATGATGCTGTTATTTTGACGAAGCATGGAAAATTCGCAGGTATCATTACAGTAGATGATTTATTGCATGCATCGCAATTGTTGCAGAAGGAAGCGGTTAGTAGTCAAGTTCGTACAGTTAGAGCAACGGAAGTTCTCGTTGAGCATATTCACGGCTCAGTTAATAAGCTGGTGGAGACGACGACGGATACGCAAGTTTGTAGTGATCGAATTGCTGAGATTGCAGATAAAGGTCGTGCAGATGTTGGTGAAATGCTGAAGCTATTTACAATGTGGTCAAGCATTGCATTGAAGCAAGAAGCTGCAATTGATGAGTTGACTCAACGTAATGCTGCAGCTAACGGGATTATCAGATTAATTGTACAGCTTGCAGAGCAGTGTAATCTACTTGCGGTTAATGCGACAATTGAAGCGGCTCGCGCTGGGGAACATGGCCGTGGGTTCGCAGTTGTTGCTGATGAAATTCGTCATCTCTCAGATCAGACGAAGCAGTCTGCCTCCCAAATTACGAAGCAACTACAATCGATGTCAGAAGCAGTGGGTAGTGTGACATCGCTTGTACATGAAGGAAAGCTAGGGGCAGATCAAGGCTTTGTACAAGTAAAGAGGACGGAAGATATGTTCGCTCAGCTTTGGAGTGCATCGACAATGAATCATGAGGCGGCGACTAGATTGAAGCAAGCGTCTCAAGAAGCAAGTGACATCTCCAGCGACATTCGTAATGAATTTACGAAGCTCGTAACACAATTGCAGAGTAATAGATAAAATTAACAATTCTAATACCAATGTTTAACAGACGTTTTACAATGGGCAACTATAATTACTTTAGGATTAGTAACTAACCAAAATCAGAAGGGTGATCAAAGTCGATGTTTCTTAAAAAAGCGTCTATCGTCTCTGTACTTGCGTTAGCTGTCGGAGTTTCCTCTGTCAGCGCGGTGTCAGCAGCAACAGCAACTAAAGCAGCAAATGTGCAAGTCATGCAATCCTCGTACATCGTAAACGGCAAGGCGATTAACCTTCGTTCCATTCAAGTGAATGGCGTAAAGCAAGTTTCACTTCGTGATTTGAGTGTAAAGCTTGGCGCTGACCTTACAGTTGTAAGCAAAGGATCTTACACAGTAGAGTTGAATAATCATCTTGTTGAATTGAAATCAGGAAGCAAAGCAATCAAAGTTGATGGAAACTCGGAAGAGCTTTCAACTCCAGTTACATTCGCACAAAGCTCAGCATATGTAAATCCGCAAGAGCTTGCTGAAGCTCTCGGAGCTAACTACGCAGAGGATGCTTCTGGTGCAATATGGATCGATGCAAACTTGCTTGGTAACGTAAGCCATGTGCAATGGGCAGATGCTAACCGTATCATCGCATCACAAGAAACAGAAGACGGCCGCATCGACTACTTGGTAAATGTACAAACAGGACAGTACTTTAAATTGCTAAATGTAGCAGAGGGTTCTGATCTCGTTGTTTCTCCAAGTGGCACTTTGGCAGCTTTCACGGATGTAAGTGGTCAAGTATTCCTCATCGATTTGAATACTAGATTGTCATGGAAAGTAAGCAAGGACGATTCGATTAAACCTGAGCTAGTATGGGCTGCGGATAGCAAGTCTATCTACTTCCTTCAAGGCGATAAAGGAACTGTTATCGCAAAGCTAGATTTGGCTACAGCTGAAATCAAGACAATTCTTAGCGATAAAGTAGATTACAAGTCAAACTTGAAAGTTTCAACTGACGGTAAAGTGTTCACTTATGCGATCACGAAGCCAGGTGCTGTAGTTGCAGACAGCAATGCTCCAGTTGACAATGATGACGTAACGATCGATATGAAGGGTACTGAGCCACAATTGTTCGTGTATACAGTAGATCCTTCTATTAAAGATAACAAAGCTGTGCAATTGACTACGGGTACAGATGACAAAGTATTCATCGAAGCATCCGCAGACGGTAACAATGTTTACTATGTGAGCGTTAGCGAAACTGCTGACAATGCAACACTTGTTGCTGTCAACAAAGATAAGACTACAAAAACATTGTTTGCTGATGCAGATATCTATGAAGCTACTTTCTCTCATGGAAAATGGACTCTATTAACTGCTGGTGCTAACAATGGTCAATCAATTATTCAAGTGGATGCGACTACAGGCGCTAAAACGCAACTGTACACAGTAGACGAGAGCGTATCTGAAATCATCGTTAAAGATGGTGCGCCAGTTATCATTGTAAAAGACGGTCAAGTATTCGTGAATACAAATGGTCTTTGGAAGCCAATTACCCGCTAAGGGATTCTGAGAGGAGAACATATCAAATGAAATGGTTCAAACAATTATCGATTGCTGCAATGGCAATCGCACTCATCACGACTTCTTCTTCCGTCGTAGGTGCTGCAAGCAGTCTTAAAGGTAAAATCGTGATTAACGGTTCATCCGCATTGCTTCCATTAACATTGCAAGCTGCGAACGAATTCAAGAAGCTTAACCCGAAAGTGAAAATTTCAGCATCTGCTGCAGGATCGATTACGGGTCCACAATCAGTTCGTAAAGGAATTGCTGATATTGGTGCAGTTGACTGGGATGCTTCCCAAGACGTACCAGGCTTCAAAAAGTTTGATGGTCAAGTTGCACATAAAGTCGCTATTATTCCTTTCGCAGCGGTAACAAACTCAAATGTGAAAGTGGATAACTTAACGACGAAGCAACTTCAAGACATTTTCTCCGGTAAAGTAACGAACTGGAAAGATGTTGGCGGATCTGATGCTGATATTATCGTTGTAAACCGTGCATTCGGTTCCGGTACTCGTGTTAACTTCCAAATGAAAGCATTGGATGGTTCGGAGTTCATGAGCAAAGGCAGCAATTACAAGGAAGTTAAATCGAGTGGCGATATGAAGACTGCTATCGAAACGACACCTAATGCTATCGGTTATATCGACCTAGTATATGTAACGTCGAAGATGAAAGCTATGCAGATCAATGGCGTTGCACCGACTGAAGCTAACATTATCAAAGGCACTTACAAAGTATGGGGCTATGGTTATTTCATGACGAAAGGCAAGCCAGACGGTGCGACTAAAGCATTCATCGAGTATATCCAAAGCACGAAGTTCCAAAATGGTTCCCTGAAGAAGCTTAAATTCATTCCGATCTCTGCGATCAAATAACACAAGTAGAAGCGACCAGCGTTGCGCTCCGCGCAATGCTGGTTTCTTCATCGGAGGAGCGAGAAACCTATGTCCACTTCAGCATCAGATGGACAGCTAGCCACAGGGTATGAACTAGGGAAGAGCATTAAAGCAGGTTCGGGTAAAACGTTGGATCGAAAAAATCGTCTTTTGTTTTATAACCGTACCTTTAAAGTGATTTGTATCTTTAGTGCAGCGTTCGTCTGCCTCATCCTATTCTCCATACTCTTTTTTATGTTTCAAACAGGAGTGCTTACGTTCAAAGAAGTTTCGTTAACAACGTTTTTCTTTTCGACAGATTGGTCACCAGAGACAGATAGCTTTGGGGCACTCGTGTTTATATTCGGAACGCTTGCACTCACGTTTCTCACATTGTTAATTTCAGTACCATTCTCCATCTTTATTGCGGTGTTCTTGGCAGAGATCGCTCCGAAATGGTTAAGAAATTTTTTGCGTCCAATCTTAGATATTCTTGTAGGTATTCCATCAGTCGTTTACGGTTTTCTAGGCTTAACGATGCTCATACCTTTGCTTAGAGATGTTACAGGAACGAATATGGGAGACGGATTGTTAGCCGCCGCTCTTGTTCTTACTATAATGGTTCTTCCTACGATTAGTCGGATTAGTGATGATTCAATTAGTGCGGTTCCAGGAAAATATCGCGAAGCCTCCTATGCACTCGGATCAACTCGGTTTCAAACGATCTTTAAAGTGGTCATTCCTGCCGCTCGCAGTGGGATTATGTATGGTGTCATTCTAGGGATGGCGAGAGCAATCGGTGAAACGATGGCTGTCGTAATGGTAATTGGTAACACGCCTCAAATCGCAGATGCATTGTTCAAGCCGACATCCGTACTAACAAGTAACATCGTCATGCAAATTCCGAATGTACCTTTCGATTCAACTTGGAATTACGCGCTTTATATGATGGGCTTTATATTACTTGTGATTTCGCTGCTCATGATCATTATCGTGCGATTGTTCCAGAGGAAGGGAGCAAACGTATGAATATGTCTACGAACAAGCTGAACCGATTTAATAATCGTGTGTTCACCGTATTTGTATGGCTCATTTCTTCGGTGGTCGTTCTGTTTATTGGTGCGTTGCTATTTATTATTTTGGAAAAAGGTATGCCCTCGCTTACTTGGGATTTCATCATTGGTTTACCGAGTGAAATTGAAGAAGGTGGCGGGATTGGGCCCGCATTGTTTAACTCCTTTTATATGCTGTTTATTTCATTGCTCATTTCTGTTCCACTAGGAATGACTGCGGGGATTTATCTAGCCGAATTCGCTCCGAATAACAAGCTAATTGGGTTAGTGCGAATTTGTGTAGAAGGATTAGCTTCAGTTCCTTCAATTATTTTCGGATTATTCGGAATAGCGATCTTCGTAGAGATGTTCCAAATTGGTCTCACGATTATCGGGGGCGCTGTTAGCCTAGCATTTTTGAACTTGCCGGTAATGACCCGCGTCACAGAAGAAGCGATTCGCGGTGTGCCTAAAGAGATGAAGCATGCATCCTTTGCACTTGGGGCTACACATCTGCAAACGATTCGGCGCGTGCTCATTCCAGTAGCGATCAATGGAATTATTACTGGGATTAGTCTTGTTGCCGGTCGTGCATTCGGTGAAAGTGCAGTTATTATTTTGACCGCGGGTGTTACGACTTCAGGTGAAATGTGGGACTTCAACTTACTTTCTCCAGGCGAAACGTTAGCTGTTCATCTTTGGTACGTACAATCGGAAGCGATTGTTCCGGATGCAGTTGAAATTTCCGATAAGACAGCTGCAGTTTTGCTATTTGTCGTGCTTATGATCAACTTTATGTTTCGGATACCATTGTGGATTAAAGATAGAAGAAGATAGGCATAGTAAATGTGAGTACATTCGACATTAATGTGATTTTTACATTGCGTTAACAAAAATACGGTTTTCAGTTAACGTAGAACTCCTACAATAAGTCATGTACACAAAATAAGAAGACTTGGAAGGGGTACTACAGAAATGAAAAAAATGTTTATGTTGATGTCGGTCGTGTTGCTTACGTTTGCTCTTGCTGCTTGCGGCAACAATAATAGCCCTAAGGAATCAGGTAATGCTTCGGAAGCTCCTTCAGAAACTTCCTCAGCCTCCGCTGAGCTGAAAGGCTCGATTTTAGCTACAGGTTCAACTGCACTACAAAAGCTAGTTGAAAATGCTTCGGGCAAGTTCATGGACAACAATAGCGGTGTTGCAATTCAAGTACAAGGTGGCGGCAGTGGCGCAGGTCTGACGCAAGTATCTGAAGGTCAATCAGACATCGGCAACTCCGATGTGTTCGCAGAAGAGAAGCTAGATGCTGCCAAAGCTGCTGAGCTTGTAGATCACAAAGTTGCTGTCGTATCCATCGCAGCTGTTGTTAATGCAGATGTGAATGTAGATAACTTGTCGAAGCAACAATTGATCGACATCTTCACAGGTAAAGTGAAGAACTGGAGTGAAGTTGGCGGCAACGATCAAGCTATCCAAATCATTAACCGTCCTTCAAGCTCTGGTACACGTGCAACATTTGAGAAGTTTGCACTTGGAACGAAGACAGAAGATCTTCAAGGCTCGATCCAAGAAGATTCCTCCGGTACAGTTAAGAAGTACGTAAGCGAAACTCCTGGTGCGATTGGATACCTTGCATTGTCTTACTTGGATGACTCGATTAAGGCTATCAAATATGATGGTGTTGAAGCAAATGTTGAAAATGTAGCAAACGGAACTTATCCAGTATGGGCTTACGAGCATATGTATACAAAGGGTGAGCCAAACGAAATCGTTAAAGCGTTCTTGGATTTCATGATGAGCGACGAAATTCAATCGAATGATGTAGTGGAACTAGGCTATATTCCGATGAGCGAGATGCAAGTGCAACGCGATGTTGAAGGCAATATTACCAAATAATCATCAGCGACACATCAAAAGTCAATCAAGAGGTGAGAATCACCTCTTGATTGACTTTGTAAGGAGAGAAAACGATGGCAAAGTCGCATGATCGACAACAAGGTACGCCACATATTGCTGAGGAATGGGTAGGACGGATCTATACGACGATCTGTATTCTGTTTCTCATTGTGTCTATATTCTCATTGGTTTATTTTGTTGCATCTAAAGGGTTAAGCACCTTTTTCGTTAACCATGTCAATCCGCTTGATTTACTTACAGGATTGAAGTGGAGCCCGGATGCTGATATTCCACTGTTTGGTGCACTTCCTTTTATTGTGGGTTCCTTTAGCACATCATTACTTGCAGCAATTATTGCAGCACCGCTCAGCTTTTGTGCAGCGGTGTTTATGGTCGAAATTGCACCTAATTTCGGACGTAAGTATTTGCAACCGGTAATTGAACTGCTTGCCGGTATTCCGTCTGTTGTATATGGCTTTGTTGGGCTAAGCGTCATCGTACCGTTGTTCAGAGATTGGTTTCCTGGTCAAGGGGTAGGGATTGCCGCTGGTGCCGTGGTATTATCTGTTATGATTCTGCCGATTATTACGTCAATATCCACAGATGCGCTCGCTGCTTTGCCGAAAGGGTTGAAGGAAGGCTCCTACGCACTAGGTGCGACTCGTTGGCAAACGATCTATCGAATCGTGCTACCAACGACGCTTCCTGCACAGCTTACCGGGATAGTGCTCGGGATTGCGCGTGCTTTCGGTGAGGCATTGGCTGTACAGATGGTAATCGGGAATGCTCCTCACATACCGCGCTCGCTATTTGAATCGACATCGACATTAACGAGTGCGATAACATTGAGCATGGGGAATACAGCAATGAATTCGATACAAAACAATGTGCTTTGGTCATTAGCGATGATTCTTATGCTTATGACGTTCGTATTCGTATTCATCGTACGCTGGCTTGAAAGGAGATCGAAGCTCGGATGAAAGCAAAGACAGCAGATAAAGTGGCAACAACAATCATTATTATGTTGGCTAGTGTGATCGTTTTAGTGCTTGCGGGTCTTCTTGGCTATATTCTTGTGCGGGGACTAAGCCACATTAGTTTTGATTTCTTAACTTCTGCACCACAGTCCTTCCGTAAGGGCGGTGGCATAGGACCGCAGCTCTTTAACTCGATCTTCCTTTTGGTGTTGACGATGATCATTACGATTCCGATCGGATTAGGCGCAGGAATTTATATGAGTGAGTATGCGAAGCCGAGTAAATTTACGAACTTCATTCGACTCATCGTAGAAGTATTATCCTCGTTTCCATCGATCGTAGTAGGTTTGTTCGGCTTACTAGTTCTTGTTAATTTGTTTGGCTTTGGGTTCTCCCTCTTCTCTGGAGCGCTAGCTTTAACGGTGTTCAATTTGCCATTAATGGTACGGATTACAGAGCAAGGTCTGAAGTCAGTGCCAAAGGAGCAGAAGGAAGCGAGCTTGGCGCTTGGTATCTCGAAATGGAAAACGATCAGATCGGTCATGATTCCGATTGGGATTCCTGTTATTCTTAGCGGAACAATTTTAGCTGCTGGACGCGTGTTTGGAGAAGCTGCTGCATTACTATTCACAGCAGGGATGAGTTCGCCACGTTTGGACTTTACAGATTGGAATCCTTTCAGTCCATTTTCACCGCTTAATCCATTCCGCCCTGCTGAAACACTTGCGGTTCATATTTGGAAAGTTAACTCAGAGGGTCTTGCCCCTGATGCTGCCCAAATTGCCGCTGGTGCATCCGCTGTACTCGTCATTACAGTACTTCTGTTTAACTTAAGTGCGAGATGGCTAGGACGGTATATGTATCGTAAGTTTACAGCTATTAAATAGGGGGGAGAAAAACGATGGCTAGCTTTGGATTATCTACTCGAAAATTATCAGTGTTTTACGGACAAACCCGGGCTGTAAATGACATTTCAATTGACTTTGAACAGAAGCAAGTAACTGCCTTAATCGGACCCTCAGGCTGTGGTAAATCGACCTTTCTACGAAGCTTGAATCGGATGAATGATCTTATCGAAAGCTCAAAGGTAACTGGTGAAATATGGATAAAGGATCGGGACATTAATAGTCCTTCTACCGATGTTACAGCGCTAAGGCAAAGAATTGGAATGGTATGGCAAAAGCCTAATCCATTTCACAAATCGATTTATGAGAACGTTGCTTTCGGTCCAAGGTATCACGGAATTAAAAAAAAGTCGATGCTCGATGAAATCGTAGAGGAGTCGCTTACGAAAGCGGCATTGTGGAATGAAACGAAGGATCGTCTTCATTCTTCAGCGCTTGCACTTTCAGGCGGGCAGCAACAACGTCTTTGTATTGCGAGATCGATTGCGGTTACTCCTGATATCATTTTGATGGATGAGCCGGCTTCGGCGTTGGATCCCATTTCGACTTCGAAGATTGAAGAGCTCATTGGAGAGCTGAAGAAGGAATATTGCATCATCATCGTAACGCATAACATGCAACAAGCAGCACGTATTTCAGATCGAACCGCATTTTTCCTTATGGGTGATCTTGTTGAGATCGATGAGACGGGCAAGATGTTTACGAACCCACAGAAAGTTGAAACAAGCGATTATATTTCAGGACGATTCGGGTAATCTCATTACCAATTACGAAGGAGATTTGAAGATGAGTGCAATTATCAAAATCAATGGATTGAATTTGTACTATGGACAATTCCACGCATTAAAGAGTGTTTCACTTAACATTCCGGAGAAAGCCATAACTGCATTCATCGGACCGTCTGGTTGTGGTAAATCCACGTTACTTCGCACGCTGAACCGCATGAATGATATGATCCCGGACACACGGATTGACGGCACAGTTGCGATTGCCGGTACGGATATCTACTCGAATGAAGTAGATGTAGAAATTCTTCGCAAAAAAGTCGGTATGGTGTTTCAACAACCGAATCCATTTCCTAAGTCAATCTATGATAACATTGCTTATGGCCCAAGACTCCACGGAATTACCGATCGCAGAAAGCTAGATGAAATCGTAGAAAATAGTTTGCGTTCTGCTGCACTTTGGGGAGAGGTTAAGGATCATCTTAAGCGTTCAGCGCTCAGCATATCTGGGGGACAGCAACAACGTCTCTGTATTGCGCGTGCACTCGCTGTTGAGCCTGATATACTGCTCATGGATGAAGCTACCTCTGCGCTTGATCCGATCTCGACATTGAAGATTGAAGAGCTGGCTCAAGAGCTGAAAGATCGCTATACGATTGTTATGGTTACTCATAACATGCATCAAGCTGCCAGAGTTTCGCAGCAAACGGCATTCTTCTTAAATGGTGAAATCGTTGAATATTCGGATACAGAACAACTCTTTTCCAATCCGAAGGACCAACGCGCGGAAGATTATATTAGTGGCAGATTCGGTTGATTCTGGGGAGGATGATGTTAGATGATGGTGAAACGTAGAGAGTTCGATCAAGAGTTAGAAGAGATGCAGATTCTGCTCGCTTCGATGGGTTCGCAAGTGAATCAAGCAATGATGCAAGCGATTGAAGCGCTCAAGACAATTGATGTCGAGAAGGCAACGCTGATCGTGAATGCAGACCGTGAGCTAAATCAAATGGAAGAGAAGATAAGTGAAATTGGTGCGAAGTTGATTGCGACGCAACAGCCTGTAGCGAAAGATCTTCGTCGTATTTTGATTGCTTTCAAAATTTCTTCAGATTTGGAGCGTATGGGCGACCTTTCCGTCGATATTGCTAAGACCGTTATTCGACTAGAAGGCCAGACGCTCATTAAGCCACTGCTTGATATTCCTCGCATGGCAGAGCTTGTAAGTACGATGATTACAGAGTCTGTTCAGTCGTATGTAACAGAAAACATCGATCTCGCTTATAAGAGTGCGAAGGATGACGATGAAGTAGATGCGCTGTACTCTCAGATTTTCCGTGAGTTATTTTCGATGATGGTAGAGAACCCCAAAGTTGTAGGCCAGGCTATGTTGCTTACTTTCGTTAGTCGCTTTATCGAAAGAATTGCGGATCATGCGACGAACATTAGTGAGAGTGTTGTTTATCTTGTGACAGGGAAGCGTCCTGAGTTGAACGCATAAATGATGATGAGAACAACGTCTTGGTTCGGTATGGATCGTCTTGCAACTTCATCTGATCATGAGAAGCATATAGGACTTATTGGCATCGATCTAGCTGATTTTATTAGTGGTTATGCGGCCCAATTCCATGAGAATAATTTCGATTGGCAAGGATGGATCCTTGAAACGATGGGCAGAAGAGATATTTGGTTTGCTGATGCAATCCACACCCATCTATGGCTATATGCAGTTCTGCCAAGCCATCTTACCCTGTCTGATGCAGATGATTATTTAAGAGGTTTATCTAATCGTCTTCAGAAAGCGATCGATACGCAAGCAGGAGGAAGAGGTAGAGAAACTCTCAATGATTTGCGGTATCAAGAAAGAGGCATTGGATTTGCTGTGCTGAGTGGATGGAATGAACTCTCTTTGCGATCTGTAATCTATGAAGGTGTGATGAAAGTAAGTGCTCAGATGAACGCATCACTCCAAGATCAGGAGCACTGGAATTTGCAAGTAGAGCTCGATCGAATGCTTAAGGAAAGAAGTATCAAGAGTGTCTATCAACCGATAACGAAGCTCGCCGATGGGAAAATATTTGGTTATGAGTCGTTAACTCGTTGTCCGGAAGGTAGCTTGTTCGATGGGCCTCTCGCATTGTTCAAGTTCGCAGAGCGACATCATCAAGATTTTGCACTTGATCGTTTAGCAAGAGAGACAGCGATTCGTTACTGTCCTGAGCTAGAGACGAAACAGAAAATCTTCATGAATGTATCTATGGGAATTATGAATGATCCCCATTTTGTATCGGGACAAACAGTGAGGTGGCTTCAGGAACGCGGGTTGAAGCCGGATCAGGTCGTCTTGGAATTAACGGAGCGCAGCTCGATTGATGACTTTAACGCTGCGAAGAAAATTCTGGTTCACTACCGTGATCAGGGATATGAGATCGCGATTGATGATGCGGGGGCAGGGTATTCATCGCTTCAGTCGATCGTGGAGCTGAATCCAGATTACATAAAGGTTGATCGATCCTTAATCAGCAATGCAGATCAAGACGAGATGAAGAAGCATATGCTGCGAACGTTCATCAGATATGCAAAGCGTATGAATATTCGTACGGTAGCAGAAGGAATTGAACGTCCAGAAGAATTAAGGCTTGTCCGTGCAATCGGGTTTGATTATGGGCAAGGATACTTATTAGGTAGACCAAGTGAAAAGCCAGTCACACATAAATAGTTTGGAGAGACTAAGCGGAGATACCTTCTGCTTAGTTTTTTTGTTGTGTTTAGGCATGATCCATCATCGTGCAGCGCGAGTGTAGCGCATTTAAAGCGGTTTTCCCGCCTTAAATCATCGTGATTGCTGAATTTTTGCAACAGGAAGACAGGAAGACAGGAAGACAGGAAGACAGGAAGACAGGAAGTCAGGAAGACAGGAATTCAGGAAGACAGGGAGACAGGGAGACAGGGAGACAGGAAGACAGGAAGACAGGAAGACAGGAAGACAGGAAGACAGGAAGACAGGAAGACAGGAAGACAGGAAGTCAGGAAGACAGGAATTCAGGAAGACAGGGAGACAGGGAGACAGGGAGACAGGGAGACAGGAAGACAGGAAGTCACGAAGACAGGAAGACAGGAAGGCAGGAAGTCAGGAAGACAGGAAGTCAGGAAGTCTGAATGTGAACCACAGGATAGGTCAATCCAATATAATAACCGAATGGATTTGACAGAGTAGTCTATAGCATTAGTAAAGTGTGGATTGGTGCGACACAGTTAGCCTTATGGTATGATGTCGATATAGAAAATGTCGGCGAGGTGGATGAAAAAGATGAGCGAAAAGAAGGACAAGCTCGTGCTAATTGATGGGAACAGTATTATTTTTCGAGCCTTTTATGCGATCCCTCCACTAACGAATAGCAGTGGTTTAAATACGAACGCTGTATTCGGATTTACGACGATGCTGTTAAAGCTTCTTGAAGAAGAACAACCAACACATGTGCTCGTTGCATTCGATGCAGGTAAAGTGACGTTTCGACATGAAGGTTATGCAGAGTATAAAGGTGGACGTCAGAAGACACCTCCAGAGCTTTCAGAGCAATTTCCTTTGCTAAAGCAATTGCTTCAAGCATTCTCGATCCCGCAATTTGAGCTTGCAGGTTATGAAGCAGACGATATCATCGGTACACTTACCAAAGTTGCAGAGGACCAAGGTAAAACAGCGGTTGTTATTTCGGGTGATAAGGATATGCTTCAGCTTACATCGGACAACGTGAGTGTATGTATAACTCGCAAAGGTATAACTGAAGTTGAACGTTATACTCCGGCTGCAGTGCATGAGAAATACGGACTCGTACCTGCGCAAATTGTTGATTTGAAAGGTCTCATGGGTGACGCAAGCGATAATATACCTGGCGTTGCTGGCGTAGGTGAGAAGACAGCGCTAAAGCTACTGCACGAGTACGGAACTGTCGAGGAAGTGCTTGCCCGCGTCACTGAGCTGAAGGGTAAGCTTCGTGAAAATATAGAAACACATAGCGATGATGCACGGATGAGCAAGCAGCTGGCGACAATTTTTCGTGAGGTGCCATTGTCCCACACACTTGATGATATTGTATGGCAAGGCTATGATGCTGCAACACTTGCAGCAGCGTTACGCAAGCTCGAGTTCAAATCACTCGTTGAGCGGTTGGATCTATCTGGTGCAGATCAATCCATACAAGCTGAAGGTGCGGAACAACCTCCTTCGTATGAGGTTTTGAACGTCAATCAAACAGGCTGGGACCCTCTCGTCGCAGCACTCCCGCAAGTCGAAGCGATGCTACTCGAAGCAGTAGGTGATAATCCGCATCAAAGTGTAGGGATCGGAATTGCTCTCGCAGCAGGAAGTCAAATCTACGTTATTCCTTATGAATCACTAGCTGATGTAAGAGCTAAACCTTTCATTGAATGGCTTGAAGATGCAAATGCATCTAAGATCAGCTATGATCTGCATCGTACAGAGCTCATCTTAGCTCAGTCACAGATCGGGTTGAAGGGCCAAGCTTATGATGTTCAATTAGCGGCATACTTGCTCGATCCTACGGAAGCCGACCCGTCACTGAATGGTCTGCTTTACAAACAAGGATTAGCTTCAATTTCTTCTGATGAAGCTGTATACGGTAAAGGTGCGAAGTTCCAAATCCCTGATGAGGATAAGCTATCAGCACATTTGGCAGCGAAAGTGGATGCGATCCGTAGAATTTATCCACAGCAAGCAGAACAATTGGAGAAACTGAACATGCATCGGCTTTATTATGATCTGGAGCAGCCATTATCCCAAATTCTCGCTGGCATGGAGAAGCAAGGGATATCGGTGAATGCATCTGCACTAGAAGAGCTAGGTGTTACGTTCGGACAGCGGATTGAAGAGATGATGCAGGAAATTCACAGACTTGCAGGTGTGGAATTTAACATCGGCTCACCTAAGCAATTAGGAGAAGTACTCTTCGATAAGCTGGGCTTGCCTGTTGTGAAAAAAACGAAGACGGGTTACTCCACAGACGCTGAAGTTTTAGAAAAGCTAGAGCCATATCATGAAATCGTAAGGCTGATCCTTCAATATCGTCAGCTTACGAAGCTTCAGTCTACCTATATAGAAGGCTTGTTAAAGGAAGTTAGAACTGAATCAGGAAAAATTCATACGTACTACCGTCAGACGATCGCCGCAACGGGACGATTATCGAGTCAATTCCCGAATTTGCAAAACATCCCGATCCGAATGGAAGAAGGACGACAAATTCGTAAGGCGTTCGTTCCTTCGGAGCAAGGCTGGCGAATACTTGCTGCTGACTATTCTCAAATTGAGCTTCGTGTCCTTGCGCATATTTCAGGTGATGAAGGATTGAAAGAAGCTTTCTTGAAAAAGATGGACGTGCATACGAAGACTGCGATGGATGTATTTGGGGTATCGGCGGAGCAGGTGGATTCGAATATGCGTCGTCAAGCAAAGGCAGTTAACTTCGGTATCGTGTATGGGATTAGCGATTACGGATTGTCGCAAAACTTGAACATTACACGGAAGGAAGCGGCGACGTTCATTGAACAATATTTCGCTGCATTCCCGGGTGTAAGACGCTACATGGATACGATTGTAGAGCAAGCAAAACAGGATGGTTATGTGACAACGTTGCTAGAAAGACGTAGACAATTACCGGAAATCAATGCATCTAACTTTAATTTGCGCTCATTTGCGGAGCGTACTGCCATGAATACACCAATTCAAGGCACAGCAGCAGATATAATCAAGCTTGCGATGATTCATATGGATGATGCTCTAAAGGAGCATGGTCTTCGCAGTCGGATGCTTTTGCAAGTACATGATGAATTAGTGTTCGAGGTTCCCGAAGAGGAGCTGGAACAGATGGAGAAGCTTGTACCTGAGGTGATGAGCGCAGCGCTTCAGCTAGATGTTCCCCTTGTGGCAGATGTAAGCGTGGGGTCGAACTGGTACGAAGCGAAGTAATAAAGACAGCAACAGGAAGGTGAACTCTATGCCGGAATTACCCGAGGTGGAAACCGTCTGTAGGACGTTGAATGACTTAATTGTAGGGAAGACAATAGCTAAAGTTACGGTGAAGCTTCCTCGAATTATCCAGCATCCTGATGATCCTGACGTATTCTCTGCAATGCTAGAAGGAAGAAGCTTTCGAGCTGTTGAGCGCAGAGGGAAGTTCATCAGACTTATCATGGATAATCTCGTGCTTGTCTCCCATCTTCGAATGGAGGGACGATATGGCGTATATCATAAGGATGAGCCCACAGAGCTGCATACCCATGTCATTTTCCACTTTACAGATGATACGGAGCTACGCTACAAGGATGTGCGACAATTCGGAACGATGCATCTATTCGCTCCAGGTGAAGAATGGACGTCGCGTCCTTTGAATAAATTAGGTATAGAACCATTGGATGAGCACTTTACACTGGATGCATTCAAACGAGCCTTAGGTTCAAGGTCGGCACCGATCAAGCCGGTGCTGCTGAATCAAGAATTAGTCGTTGGACTTGGAAATATCTACGTCGATGAAGCGTTACACACTGCGGGTATTCATCCGGAGCGACCGACGAACAGCTTGAAGCCGAAAGAGCTTGAACGGTTGCACCACGCGATTGTGGGCACATTGACGGCTGCAGTTGAAGCGGGGGGCTCTTCGATCAAATCGTATGTGAACGGTCAAGGGGAGATGGGCATGTTCCAGATGAGCCTTAAAGCGTATGGAATGACCGGACAACCTTGTCGCACATGTGGGAGCTTGATCGAGAAATCAGTCGTACGCGGACGAGGCACACATATTTGTCCAAGATGTCAGAAGATAAAGTAATAAATTGTGGAATCGGGGCAATATTCAAGAAGCCTGCATAGGATGAACAGAACCGCCTAGGAGCCCAATCGGGGCGTCAAGTAGCGGATAGCATCTATGCAGGGGGAACGCAGCATGCTGGCACATATTGCTTCATTGATTTTATTGGCTTTTGCAGTGAGTTTGGACGGTTTCGGAGTTGGGATTACTTACGGCATTCGTAAAATAAAAATACCCGCACTATCAGTCGCAATCATCTCAATATGCTCAGGACTTGTGATTTTGCTCGCGATGCTCGTCGGGGTGACATTCTTGAATTGGATGTCTCCGACGGGTGCTTCACGAATCGGGGCTGTAATTTTAATTGGTATTGGATTATGGGCGCTCGTTCGATTTATTCGGCAACGTAAGTTAGAGCGAGCAGGTTTAGAAGCTGAACAGTTGCAAGATCATGCTGAAGTAGATCGCGAACCAAAGCCGATTGTATCATTAGAGCTTCGTGTGTTCGGGATAATTATTCAAATATTAAGATCGCCTTCAGCAGCAGATATTGATCGATCTGGTATTATTAGTGCAGGAGAAGCCTTGCTATTAGGTATGGCGCTTTCCCTTGACGCATTCGGTGCAGGAATCGGTGCGGCACTCGTGGGATTTCCACCGATTACGACAGCAATATTGATCGCAGTGTCGAGCGGTTCATTTCTTTGGTTAGGTACACGATTTGGTTTCTGGGTTTCTGGGTGGCGGTTTGTTAAGCAACTGCTACTGCTTCCTGGAATCATTCTTATCGTAATGGGTGTATTCAAACTGTTGTAAAGGGAAGAGATAGGATGAAGATCGGGTTAACAGGTGGAATTGCTACTGGTAAAAGCTTAGTCGCGCAGCTTCTCGTGAAACGCGGTGCGAACCTCATAGATCTTGATCAAATTGCCCGGGAAGTTGTTGAGCCCGGGCAGCCTGCCCTGCAACAGATCACTGAGGCGTTTGGACAAGCTGTTCTACATGACGATGGCTCACTAAATCGCAAGAAGCTAGGAGCGATTGTATTCTCTGATAATGAGCAGCGCAAATTACTGGAATCGATTACGCATCCAGCCATTCGCACTGTAATGAATGAGAGAATGAACCGTTATGAACAGCAGACACCGCATCAGCCGGTCGTCGTTGAAGTACCATTATTGTTTGAATCGTCGTTAGAGCAATATTTTGATGAAATTATGGTCGTATATGCTCCGCGAGAAGTTCAACTGCCCCGCTTAATGGAACGCAACAGCCTCACGAAAGAAGAAGCAGAGCAACGGCTCGCAGCTCAGATGGACATAGAGGAGAAAAAGCGAAGAGCAGACATTGTGATTGATAATTACAGTTCAGCAGAGAATACGGAAGAGCAGATTGAACGTTGGTGGCGAGAAAAGAGGCTAGGATGACGAGGCGTAAGAACGATGCAAGGGATACAGCACGCACGAAAAAAACGAGACGCACACGATTGCTGTTGTCAATCTTGTTAATTGTACTCGCAGCGGTTATCGTGCAGTCGGATTGGTTAGGGCGCTTTATTTATCCCATCTCCTATGTGCAAGAAATTAAGCAAGGTGCAAACGAGTACAAGCTCGATCCGCTGTTGGTTGCAGCGATCATACGTGTTGAGTCGAATTACAAGCCGGATGCGAGATCGAAGAAGGGTGCACTAGGCATAATGCAGATTATGCCGGAAACAGTAAAGTGGATTATCAAGCAAGAGGATTTCGGAGACATATCGTTAGTAGATGTTGGAGAAAAGGCGCATGCAGGTATCGCACTTGGCAGCTGGTACATTAAAGAATTGCTCAGACAATTCGATGGCGACCTAACTAAGGTGCTCGCTGCGTATAACGCTGGTCCAGGTAAGGTTCGACAATGGGTTGGCGAAGGTGTATGGGACGGGTCAGAGCAACAAATTCGTAATATTCCATATGGTGAGACTAGACATTATGTCCAACGTGTGTTGTATTATTATAAGAAATATCAAAAATTATACGAAACGCTCTAATTCCGTATAAAATAAAAGAGGAAGCCTTGAAGTGATCGTGCACTTCAAAGCTCCCGGTATTAGTAGTGGAAGTTATTTTCCTGCAAGTTGCTGTTCAGCGATCTGAACGAGGTGGCGGGTAATGCTACCCCCGATCGAACCGTTGTCTTTTGTGGTCATATTACCTTGGTAGCCGTCTTGTGGGATGGCAATCCCTAGCTCTTGAGCTGCTTCGTATTTCAGTTGATTCAGTGCATTTTGTGCTTGCGGGACGAGTTTACTGGAAGCCATTGTTGTTCACCTCCTTGCGGTTTGTAAAAGTATTATGTGCTGTTTGCGGATGTTCATGTATGAATAGGGTTGGAAAATATAACTTACTTCAAAAGGAGACTGATTAAACGATATGAGGTGCCCATTTTGTGATTATAGCGGTACAAAGGTTTTAGATTCCCGCCCGGCGAATGAGAATAAATCGATTCGTCGACGCAGAGAATGTGAGAAGTGCAACCGTAGGTTTACAACATTCGAGATGATTGAAGAAACGCCATTGATCGTCGTTAAGAAGGATGGAAGTCGCGAGGAATTCAGTCGTGATAAGCTTTTGCGCGGCTTACTTCGTGCATGCGAGAAGCGACCAGTTTCTGTTGGACAGCTAGAGGTAGTCGTCTCTGAAGTTGAACGTGAAATACGAAATACGGCTCAGGCAGAAGTCGAAAGTCGGATGATTGGCGAGCTATTAATGGAACAGCTTTATCGTGTGGACGAGGTTGCCTACGTGCGGTTTGCTTCTGTATATAGACAATTTAAAGATATCAATATGTTCCTCAAAGAATTAAATGGGCTCATGAGCAAGCACGGGATGTAGCAACTTGACGTGGGATGCGTGTGGGCGAAACTTCACATACTCATGAAGTTTTTTAAGAAACTTCGTACAAATGAGTTGACATCCCCTAGTAGCACATGGTAATATATTTTTTGTCGCCTTACATCGGGGCCTTTAGCTCAGCTGGGAGAGCGCTTCGCTGGCAGCGAAGAGGTCAGCGGTTCGATCCCGCTAAGGTCCACCAAGTTGAACCGAATAACCTACATCATATGGACTCTTAGCTCAGCTGGCAGAGCAGTTGACTCTTAATCAATTGGTCCAGGGTTCGAATCCCTGAGAGTCCACCATTCTTCACACACCAAACCGCAGAGATGCAGTTTTTTTTGTTTTTGCATGGGCTTAGTCCATCGGATCATATGGCTAATATTGAAGCTGACAGACTAAGAAAACAGAGGAATACCTCACAAAAATGCGACACCGTCCGAAAGTTCGGAATCGGTGTCGCATTTTCTTCGTTAATCATACAGTTGTACGGGAAAAGTGTAAGCTCTTTAGAAATTGTCGATTTCCTTTACCTTCTGCTTCTTCCAAGCCATCTCATAGATCGTCGGAACAACAATTAACGTTAAGATTGTAGAAGTGAACAAGCCACCAATGACGGAGATCGCTAACCCTCCGGATATGAGGCTCGTTGATGAGCCGGACATTGCGAGTGGTACAAGCGCAAGGATCGTTGCACATGCAGTCATCAAGATCGGCCGCAGACGAATTCTCGCTGCTTCTATGATCGCCTCAGTAATCTGCATCCCAGATTTGCGGTTGTTCTCCACCCGATCAAGCAAGACGACTGCATTCGTCACGACGATTCCGACGAGCATCAGCATCCCAATCATCGCACTCATTGATAATGCTTGTCCTGCAATGAGCAAGGCGGTTAGTGAACCAACCGGAATAAAGATTAATGAGGATAAAATAATCAACGGTGTCCTCAAGCCTCCGAAATTCATGCTCATTACGAGGAATACAAGACCGACCGCGACGACCATAGCTATCCCCATGCTTGTGAACCCTTCGGTAATCATCGCTAAGCCTCCGCCATAGCTAATCTCCACACCGCTTGGCAACGATAGGCTGGCGATATCCTGCTTAACCTTCTTCGTTACGGCCGCAGTATCAGCAGATTTGACCTTGGCACTCACTTTAGCATAGATTTTGCCATCGTCATGACTAACTGTAATTAAAGCATCTTGTACCGAAATCGTCGCAATGTCCTTGAGCTTCATCATCCCGCTAGAGGTCATGACTTGAATGTTCTCAAGATCCTCGCGTGATGTAATCTGTTGCTCATAGGCTAACGATAGAGAGCGCTCTTGATTGTCCAATGAATAGACCCCTGCATTCAACGGTCTCAATTGCTCGTGAACGGTTTGCATAATCTGATAAGGGCTGACTTTCGCATCAATGCCTTTCTGATTCAAGGTCAATTCCCATTTCGGTGTCACATCATTCATATTGTTCGTAACACTTTTCAATTCGCTGTTCTGTTTCATGAGATCTTCAACCTGTCTCGCAGCGGTCACAAGATCATCCGGATTGCTCGTATAGAGTCTCACATCAATTCCATTGCCTGATGGAATACCTTGTTGCTCGCCTTCCTTAATGACAACAGAAGCATCCGTCATTTCATTCGTAACGATCGCTGGCAGCTCCGAATTTAATTTGCTAATCATCTCATCCATATTCGTATCATCGACGAATTGAACGCTGACATTCGCACTATTTTTACGAGTGGCACCAACTCCGAGTCGGTTGCCGGCTGCCCCGCCGATCGACGCTTCGAATTTATCGACACCCTCCAAGCTCTGAATATATTGCTCCACTTTTGCTGTAACTGCATCGGTCTGTTCCAGGCTGCTCTTCACAGGTAAGGTCAACTGGATTGTCGCTGTTGGAACGCTGCCTGCCGAGATGAATTCCAAACCGAGTAGCGGGATTGTACCCAGTGAAGCGAATAACAGTAAAATCGACAGGCTGAGCACCATCTTCTTTCTCTTCAATGCTCCGCGAATCATTTTCTCATACCCATTCGCTAGCTTGCTATCCTGCTTGTGCGGTTTCACACTGTTGAAGAACTTTGCTCCAAACACAGGAATGAGCATGACGGCAACGAGCAGTGATGTCACCAGGGAGATGACGACCGCAAGCGAGAATGGGCGGAAAAACTCTCCAATAATTCCGCTTACGAATGCAAGTGGAGCGAATACGACTATCGTCGCAATCGTGGAGGAGAATACCGGACTGATAACTTCTTTAGTCGCCCGATAGGCTAGCTCCCTGCCCTTCAATTGGTCGCCCTTCTCTTGGCGCCATCTGTAAATATTCTCGATAACGACGATGCTGTCATCGACAATTCGTCCGATTGAGACGGCAATTCCACCTAGAGTCATTATGTTAAGCGTATAATTCATTTGATCCATTAAGGCAATCGTTGCGAAGATCGAAATCGGCAAGGAGAGCAATGAAATGATCGTTGCCCGAATGTTCCGCAGGAAAAGGAAGATAATGATCACGCAGAATAAGGCACCGAATAGCCCTTCCTGAACGAGTGACGAAATGGACTTTTCGATTTCTTGACCTTGATCGGTGATCACATCTAAATTCAGTACATGCGATTCCTGATAGGTTGCGAGCAGCGCCTTTACTTCATTGGCTACATCAGGCGTATTGGCATCCTGGTTCTTGACGACTTCTACAATATAACTAGATTGACCGTTATAACGGGAAATCTCCTTTTGCGAAGAGACTGTTGTAATTGTGGCAATGTCCTCAAGATGCGTAGGCGTACTTGCCGGCATACCGGATGTCGCCCCTTGGGCTGGTGCTACACCGAGCTGCAATTGCTTAAGCTGATCTAGTGAACTGACTTTGCCACTTAAGCGAATCGGAATCGTCGTATTATCCTGATTGACGGAGCCAAGCGAGAGTGCATAATTAAGTGATTGCAGCGCGCTTTGGATAGCACTCAATGTAATCCCTCGCTGAACGGCTTTCTCCTTGTCAACAACAATACGCAGTTCTTCGGAAACGATGCCCTTAAGATTGACAGAGCTAACTCCCTTTAGCGCTTGCAGCTTAGGAACGATTTCACTCTGCAAGCGTTCCTCTAGCCCCTTAGAGTTGTTATCAGGTGAGAAAACCGCTGCTTGATAGATCGGCGCAGCGCCAAATGATAACCGCTGAACGGATACTTTCGCTTGAGCAGGAATATTCAGCTTATTGAGCGATTGCTCGATATCAGCGGACATCTTGTCCATATCCGTCCCGAAGGGAAACTGAATGGACACAGTCGCGCTGCCTTCTGTCGTCGTGCTCGACAGTGTGTCATAGCCCTTGAAGTTTTGGAGACTTGCTTCAAGGGGATTCGTAATCTCGTTCTCCATCTCCTCCGTAGATGCTCCTGGATTCGACGCCATCACGAATACTGCCGGAAACTCCAAATCCGGAAAGGTCTGCTGCT
Organism: Candidatus Cohnella colombiensis; assembly: GCA_029203125.1. Classification (GTDB taxonomy): domain Bacteria; phylum Bacillota; class Bacilli; order Paenibacillales; family Paenibacillaceae; genus Cohnella; species Cohnella colombiensis. The sequence goes on along the minus strand of CP119317.1, from coordinate 2,487,801 downwards.
TAATTTGTGTTGCAGAGTAACCTCCGTAAGCCAATATGAGCACAAATAGAATAACAACAGCAACACCGTTTTTTAGGCTTAATTTACTTAGAATTCCCAATGGTTTCTTGCTCCTCTCCTTTATATATAAGAGAGTATACTTCTCTTATTTGTACTCATTGTGAACTGGGAAGAAAAACGGTAAAAGTTGTTCCCTCTTGGTCGATGCTCTCCACCTGGATGTCACCGTGATGCAAGTCAACAATTCGCTTCACGATCGATAAGCCGATTCCATTGCCGTTAGTCGAGCCTTCCCTCGATTTGTCGACCTTATAGAACGGTTTGAATATGTTGTGAATTTCTTCTTCTGCGATGCCTTGCCCATTGTCCGTAATGGCGATCTCAACGCCGCGAGCTGTCTCCTTACCGGCTATGTGGATGCTCCCATTGTAGTCAGTAAATTTGATGCTATTGCCGATGAGATTCGCCCATACTTGAATGAGCTTGTCCTCATCCGCAGTAAGTTGTATTTCTTTCAGATCCAGTTCGATATCGAGACCTTTAGCTGACCATTGGGGTTCCAAATAAATGATCACCTTTCGTATTTGTTCATCGAGCCGGAATTTACGTAAATTCAGCTGAAGATGCTCATACTCCAAAGAGGATAGCTGCAAAAGATTTTCACTCAAACGCGATAAGCGATTGCTTTCTTCCTCAATAATGTTAAGCAACCGCAAGCGGCTTTCCTCGTCCAGCTTTTTGCTCTTCAGCGCTTGTGTAAACCCTTTAATCGAAGTTAGCGGGGATTGGATTTCGTGCGACACATCCGAAACGAATTGACGCCGAATTTTCTCCAGCATGCCAAGCTCATGCGCCATCTGATTAAAACTTATCGTAAGCTGTCCGAGCTCATCCTGGCGCTTCGTTTTCAGGTGAATGCTGAAATCACCTTTAGCCATTCTACGGGTTGCTTTGGTCATATGCTGAATGGGACGCACAATATATCGAACGGACAACAAGATTAAGAGGCTCCCGAACAGCAGTACAATAAGCAGCTGTGTTTTCAATAAATCTCCGAACGTTGACCCTAACTTGGCTAAATTCAGCTGGATGAACAAAGCATAATGCTTGCCTTCAATATCAAACGGCAGGCCGACCCCGATATGCTCAAAGCCTTTCCGCGGCTTTTCCCGATTTACGCCACCCTGTAGAACAGAGGCAAGCCGCTCGTCACTCACAACGAATGCATGATTGTTATTCGCAACAGAGCCAGCTTCAGTAACGGTATTTCCGGTTTCATCATATAGACGGACGGAATAAAGAGGCAACGCGGACATCCCTTCAATCAATGCTTCTCGACTATGGGGTTCAGATTGTTTATAAGCTTGAATGATAGCTTTGCCATTCGCGATCAGATTGTCCTGCGTCAGCCCAATCAACTGATCCTTATAGAGCTGATTAGTAATAACGAAGCCGATGATGATACTGAATATTACAGAGCCAAGGAAAATACAAATCATACGGAAATAGAGCGATTTAATCATGATACACCTCAAGCCGATACCCTAAACCGCGGAGCGTTACAATTTTGAAATAAGACTCGTATTCGCCAAATCGCTCTCTCAGGCGTTTAATATGCGTATCAATCGTCCGTTCGTCGCCTTCGTATTCATAACCCCATATGTGCTGAATTAGAGTGTCTCTGGTATACAGCTGTCCCGGATGGACGGCTAGCATATATAGAAGTTCAAATTCCTTCAGAGGAATAGAGTCTGTTAGTCCTGTGTCCATATTACGAATTTGATATTTGGTTTTGTCGAGAATAATAACACCGAGCTTGACAGTTTGCGATATCGAGATCCGATAGCGCTTAAGCAGCGCCTTTACTCGCAGTGCGAGCTCTACTGGCTCGAATGGCTTCACCAAATAATCGTCTGTCCCCAGCTTGAAGCCTTTAATCCTTTCTTCAGGCTCTCCCTTGGCAGTAATCATTAAAATCGGTTTATCGCCTGCTTCGCGGAGCTTACTGCACAGCTCCCAACCATCCATACGCGGCATCATTACATCAAGCACGACTAGATCGACTGAATGTTCATGATAATATTGCCACGCCTCTTCTCCATTCGATTTCTCAACGACGACCATGCCTTCATCCTCTAGATAAAGTCTAATCAGTTCGCGAATATGCTTCTCATCGTCTACAACCAATACTGTCGCCAATGAAATCCCCCTCTTGCATGAATAGAGAGCCGGAATCGTCTTCCGGCCCTCTGATTTAATAAATCAGTTGCAATGACCTTGCTGCAATGCAACATATTTCTCTATTAGCTTGGTCGAATTACTAAGCTCATGCTGCTGCCCGACAAATTCTAATAGTGCACGAACGAGGACAGATTTGGGGCTTTCTTTTGCTAGCTCCTCTTGCAGTATAATGACGGCATCACTTAGCTCAGCTTTCCGAAAATTTGTAATCGGAAGCTCCTTAATGGTCGATAATAAGTTTTCCAGCAGGTTTGTCCGACAAGCTGCGAACGAGATTGTTCTGCCCTCCAGCTCGCACTGCAAATAATCGTTCATAACCACACTCTGCAAAATCGGCTCTGTTTTCTTCTGGATGATGCACGAAGCCATTTCCTCTATTCGGTCAACAATATAAGCAGCTACATCGCTAACAATAAGAGGCTTATTCTCAAAAACAATCAGAAAAATATATTCTCGCATGGTGCCGCTATACATCATAACTAAATCCCAAATATTCGGTTCGATCTCGCCGCCGAGAAAGCGTAGCAAGCCATCCTTGCTATACATCAGGTGATTAGCTCTTAAACGGTAGAAATAAGGAGCGATTTGTCCCTTGGAAGGTCCTAGTTCTTTAATGTCATGCATAATAAATTTATTGTTCAGGAAAAACTTAAAGTGACATGCTGTCTCTAGAATAAAAGCTTCCTTCAAGCTTATTGTATCGTTTGCTCTAATGCTTTCGATCTCACTATATAAGGCATTCTGCTGTGAATCATGGAAGGCGATAAACAAATCTTCCTTCGACTGAAAAAACTTATACAAGGACCCTTTAGCTATGCCGCAATCATCGGCGATGTCCTGAATTGAGGTGGCCGCATAACCATTCATTGAAAAATATCTCGTGGCGGACTCCAGTATATTTTGTCTAATTAGACTCAACATTTTCCCTCCTTCAAAAACTGTTGACATTGAAATGAAATCAAGTAAAATATACTTTGCCGTTCATCGTTTGACCCATTGGTTTTCCGCAGAAACAATAAGTCAATAGTAAAATGTTTATCTTATATCGTCAAGGAGAGGAACTAAACTGATGTCAAAGCCTAACACAGCAACAAATGAGCCAGAATTCTCAATTACATCGCTAATTATGCCATTAATGGCCGTAATCATTGGAATGATCATGGTTATTCTGGATAGCACAGTCGTTAATGTCGCAATTCCCAATCTTCAGCATTACTTCGACACCTCACTCAAAGGGATCCAATGGACGATTACTGGCTATACTCTAGCCATGTCAGCTGTAATCCCCTTGGCAGGCTGGATGACAGATAGGTACGGAGCCAAACAGATTTTCCTTATAACGATTACATTATTTACACTCGGATCGGTACTATGCGCACTCGCGCAGACGGTTGAACAACTTGTGCTGTTCCGCGTTATTCAAGGACTTGGCGGAGGGATGGTCGCCCCAATCGGGATGGCTATGATCTTCAAGCTTTCACCATCAAATAAGAGAGGCTCTGTTATGGCAATGCTTGGCATTCCTATGCTTCTCGCACCTGCTGCCGGGCCTATTCTGTCAGGATGGATTATCGGGTTCGCTTCTTGGCATTGGATATTCTTGATTAACTTGCCGATCGGTATTGCCGCATTGTTAGTAGGCATTAAATACTTGCCAGTGCTCGAACGGCACAAAACTCCTGCACTAGACATCTGGGGAATAGTTTTAGCACCAATCGCATTCTCCATGCTAGCTTTCGGAATGAGTGAAGGCGGAACGAATTGGACTTCAAGTCGGACGCTGACAGGATTGATCATTGGGGGCGTTGCGCTCATCATCTTTATCATCGTGGAGCTTCGTCAGAAGCAACCGCTTCTAGAACTTCGAGTATTCGGCTCTTCCGATTTCACGCGCGGGGTTGTTCTTACTTGGATTTCGCAAATTGCGCTTATTGGTTCCATTCTAATGGTTCCGTTGTTCCTGCAAAATCTGCTTGGATATACTCCGTTGCAAAGCGGATTAACGACGCTCCCGATGGCGCTTGGTTCAATCATCTTCATGCCAATTGGTGGCAAGCTGTTCGATAAATTAGGCGCTCGTCCGCTTGCGTTCGTCGGACTAATTATAATTACAGTTGCTTTATATTTATTATCTCACATCGGGCTTGAAAGCTCGAAGCTTCAGATCATGCTCCCACTTGCATTAATGGGGGTCGGAATGGGGCTGTCGATGATGGCGATCAATACCCATGTATTGAATTCGGCGCCACTCAGACTCGTTAGTCGGGTAACTCCGCTAACGACAGCTACGCAGCAAGTTGTCATGTCGTTCGCGATTGCCGGATTAACGGGGTTCTTAACGTCAAGAATTACTCACTACATGGATCAAGCTGAGGCAAGCCCCAACATACTGCAAATTCAGGCGAATGCTTATGATGACCTCTTTTTCTTAACGGCTTGCATCGCTGCTCTTGGCATTCTGATCAGCCTCACATTGCGCAAACCGCGTGTGAAAGAGGACCACAATGCTGTAGAAGCAGGGGAAAGACCAGACCCATCAACGATGATGGGGCATTAAGGCTTATTATGTAAGTACGACGACAACTTCAATAGAAAATCATAATATGAAATGAAAAATGGTGTCCAGGGTTTAAACTTGGAGCACCATTTTTTTGTTCGGCAAGCAATCTGATTCATATTCAGTTCATAATCATGAGGTACGATTCCCTTGTAAACATTTAGTTGCAGGGAGGAACTTACGATGGATCATGAATGGGCTGTTGAAGCGCGCGGACTCGTGAAAGCTTTTGGCGACAACCGTGCGGTAGATGGTATAGACTTGAATGTACGTGCAGGTACGATCTACGGTGTGCTTGGTCCGAATGGGGCAGGGAAGACGACAGCAATTCGCATGCTGGCGACCTTGCTTCGGCCGGATGCAGGTTCCGCGAAAATCTTCGGGTATGATACGGTGAAGGAGTCGCAGATCGTCCGTCAGTTGATCGGGGTAACTGGCCAGTATGCATCGGTCGATGAAGCGTTAAGCGCGACCGAGAATCTGGTCATCTTCTCCCGGTTACTCGGACTAGGACGTGCAGAGTCGCGACAAAAAGCATATGATTTGCTTGAGGAATTTGGACTGACTGAGGCAGCGAAGCGTCCGCTAAAACATTTCTCCGGCGGGATGCGACGCCGCTTGGATCTGGCAGCGAGCCTCATCGCACAGCCACCGCTTATTTTCTTGGACGAACCGACTACCGGGTTGGACCCTCGTACCCGTGCACAGATGTGGGATACGATCCGACGCTTGGTGGATACGGGGTCAACCGTACTGCTGACAACGCAATATCTCGATGAAGCGGATCAACTGGCAGACAGAATTGCGGTCATTGATCGTGGCCGTGTAGTTGCCGAGGGAACCGTGGACGAATTGAAAGCGTCCATAGGCACCTCTTCATTACATTTGAGAGTCCAACAATCACAGCACATCAAGGAGGCTTGTCATTTAATAAGGCAAGTACTCAACGTTCAAGCTAATGTGTCGTCTGAAGCAGGAAAAATTTCTGCTCCAATAGCGAATGCCGACTTAGTTACTGATTTGCTGATCGCTTTACGTGCGGCAGGGATCCCTCTGGCAGAGATGAGTGTACAGAAACCGTCACTCGACGAAGTATTTCTAACGATTACCGGTCATGACGCAAAGGGGAATGAACAGCAGTTGGAACAGGAATCTACCGAAGCAGAGGTGGCAAAAGTATGAGGAGTACGACTATCAAACCGGATGCGAGAGTCCGATTGAAAAATTACACGAGCTTTGGCCAAACCGTGCGCAACTCGTTGACGATGGCCTATCGCGGTCTGCTGAAGATTCGGCGCACACCTGAGCAGCTGTTCGACGTTACGCTTCAGCCCATCATTTTTACGCTCATGTTTACTTACATTTTTGGTGGGGCTATTGCAGGTGACGTGCAGAGCTATTTGCCCATTATTATTCCGGGCATTCTCGTACAAACTGTCATTACGACTTCTATTGTCACCGGTGTTCAACTGCGCGAGGATATGGATAAAGGTGTATTTGACCGTTTCAAGTCATTGCCTATCGCACGGATAGCACCGTTGGCGGGTGCGCTGCTGGCAGACACGGTTCGATATGCTATTGCGACAGTGCTTACCTTTGTCATGGGCTACTTGATGGGTTATCGGCCTGATGGAGGTCTCTATCATGTCGCGATCGCTGCAGTACTTGTCATTGCCTGCTCTTGGGCGATCAGCTGGGTGTTTGCTTTCTTTGGTGTAATTGCTCGTACAGCCTCAAGCGTGCAGGGAATATCGATGATTGTGCTCTTCCCACTCACGTTCCTTTCCAATGCCTTCGTACCCGTGAATACGATGCCAGACTGGCTACGGTGGTTTGTTGATATCAATCCGATCTCGCATCTTGTCGCCGCTGTCCGAGCGTTAGCTAACACTGGAACTGCAGGATGGGATCTAACTCTCTCTCTTATTGGTGCTGCCGTAATAGTAGCTATTTTCGCGCCGCTTACGGTGCGTGCCTATATGCGCCGGACGTAGAAGACGACTAATAAGATGAATGAAAGTCAAAGTTGGCAAAAGGTTGGGAGGTGCAAGCATGACTAGCATACTAATCGTTGATGACGATCCGCATATACGAGAACTGGTTGGACATTTCTTGCGGTTGGAAGGACTGGACGTACTTGAAGCAACGGACGGTCTCGATGCATTGCGAATTGTTGCCAATAGCATGGTCGATTTAGTTATCCTTGATATTATGATGCCTGGAATGGATGGTTGGGAGCTATGCCGTGAGCTACGTGGACAGAGTAATCTGCCACTACTCATGCTTACAGCCAAAGGAGAGTCGTCTCAGATCTTGAAAGGTTTTGCGTTAGGAACGGATGATTATCTAGTCAAACCATTTGACCCTATGGTTCTAGTCGCTAGAGTGAAAGCATTATTGAAACGATATCGAATTATAGCTTCGCAATCGCTTCAGATTGGAGATGTTACGCTGCGTCGTGACTCGTTCGAGTGCATGGTGGGAGATAAAGAGATGACGCTCCCTCTCAAGGAATTCGAGCTACTGTTTACGCTTGCGAGCTACCCCGGTAAAACATTTACGCGTGATCAGTTGATAGAGCAAATCTGGGGTTACGATTACGAGGGAGACGAAAGAACAGTCGACGTACACATCAAACGTCTACGTGAAAGATTTCCTGATAATCGTCACGCCTTCCGGATCAGCACCATTCGGGGATTGGGTTATCGTCTGGAGGTACAGCGATGAAACAGAGACCGAATATGTTCCATATTATTGTGAACTTCGTAGGTGTCATTGTTGCGCTGTTTATTTGCTGGACGGCGGTATATTATCTTACGGAGGCTGTCTATTCGCGAACGACATGGGAGCCCCATGGATTAATTGCACTACTCATTAACGCAACACTCGGTTTTTTTCTCTTCGGTATCATCATTATGATAGTAGGTCCACTTGTCCGCAAAAGAGAGCATCATCTTTTTAGCGAGTTGATCGAAGCGTTAAGACGCATATCGCGAGGTGACTTTCGTGTCAATCTCGAATCGGGAGTCGATGGGAAGAACGGGAGACAGAGGCAGAATCATCCCTTTGTACAGTTGGTGAATAGCATTAACGATATGGCTGCCAATCTAAAAGCTATGGAAGAGCTACGACAGGAGTTCATCTCGAATGTATCGCATGAGATTGGATCTCCACTTACGTCGATTAGTGGCTTCGCCAAGGCGCTTAAAAATGAAGATTTGGAGCGGGAGCAGCGACTACGGTATTTGACTATTATCGAAGCGGAATGCTATCGGTTATCAAAGCTTAGTGACAATCTGATGAAGCTAGCAGTTTTGGATTCCGTACAGAACCCATTTCATGCAACAACGTATCGTCTTGATAAGCAGTTGATCGCATTAATTCTGGCCTGCGAGCCGCAGTGGCAAGAAAAAGAAGTCGACATGAATGTAGAAGCGGAAGAGGTCACGGTTGTTGCGGATGAAGACCTGATGAGCCAGGTTTGGGTGAACATCATCCATAACGCTATAAAGTTTTCACCCCAAGGTGGAAAAATAAATATCACACTAACAATGGAGAAAGATCATGCTATCGTTCGCATCGCCGATACAGGGCAGGGAATTACCGAACAGGATCAGTTGAGAATCTTCGAACGTTTCTATAAGGCAGACAGATCACGTAACTATGCCGTAGGAGGTAGCGGCCTTGGACTTTCCATCGCGCAGAAGATTATGGAGATGCATCGTGGTTCGATTTCCGTAAGCAGCAGACTGGATGAAGGAACTGAATTTACGGTTTTGTTGCCATTGCGCTGAGGTCATGGGAGTGGGCTAAGCTATTCTGACATGGAATAGAGGTGTAAGTTAGTCATTAGAAAGCTCAATCGGTGTTAAGTAGTTTCGGTTGTTTACTTCTCTTTTTCGAAATACCCCCGGTGTGATGCCAGTCCACTTTGTAAACTGTCGGATAAAGCTTTGGACGTTCTCGAAACCAATCCGATAGGCAATTTTCTCTAGTGTCTCACTGCTTCCGAGTAACATATGCATCGCTTCTTGTTGACGGACGATGGAAAAATATTGTCGCGGAGACATATTGTAAGTCTGTTGAAAAATGCGATGACAGTGCCGCCGGCTAATCCCGAGTCGTTGGGAAATCGTCTCCAGCCAGTTAGAATGCAGGTTACCCTCTTCAGTCTGTTCCATCGCAAACAAGAGCTGTTCGATTTCTCTAGCGATTTGCTCTGCTAAATGATGTACCTCTGGTTTAGTATCTTCTATTACCTCCGGGATAAATTCGTCTTCCAACTGTATAAGTAATTCCGAACAGGTATGAATAATGCGATTGTCTGAACAATCGTTTTGCAATAATGCGAGCAGTCGGTGTAGAACCGGTTGAATTTTATTATGGAGTGAACTTCCATTTGGATATAGGTAGACTTCGGATTTGTATAGGTGATGTAGCAGCTGGTGCCCTACATTCTGAATATGAATAACGAAGTATTTGGTTTCTTCGGAATGCTCAACTATAAATTCATGAAGCCGCATAGGCGGAATGATTACAACCTCTCCAGCGCACTGCTCAAGCTTTTTCGAGTCGATAATAGCCGTCTGACTTCCCTTAAGGACGAGGTTCAGTTCCAGCATCCGGTGATGTAAATGGCGTTCGCAAAGCTGTCCTTTTCCGACTGTTGCCGAATGCATCCCATGTAGATAAAGCTCTAATCTGCGATTGGGGTAGCTTTGTGAACGATACTTCATTTCCGTTACTCTCAACTTCATCCCCTCCTTGCAATGTCCCATTTGGTTAATTATTTTCGAGAGCTCAGCCTTTATGGTTATCGAGCGATGACTCTTCAGCTATTATACTTTAAATTAGGCATCAATCGGAGCATGTAGGCAAAGAGAGTATTTCGGACAATCCTTGGTGACAGTAGAAAGGGGCATAAGAGTGATGAAAATCGTTTTAATCGGTGGAGGGAGCTTTGTGTTCGCTCCAACTGTTTTAGAAGATATTATAGTTAAGCATCGGTTGGAGGGTTGCGAGCTTATGCTGGTCGACCCAAACGTGGAAGCTGCAACCTCTATGGCGGAGGCGGGTAGATCTATCGCCAACAAGTATGGGTTATCGATGACGATTCAAGCGGTTGCCGATCGTCGTGAGGCACTTCCGAATTCAGATTTCGTCATCGTATCCGCAGCCGTACAGGGGGCAAAGCGGTGGCAACTGGACTATAATATTTTGAAACAATTCGATATGCCGGATCAAGCCAGGGAGTGTGGTGGACTGGGCGGACTTGTAAATGGGTTGCGTTCCATTACGCTATTGCTAGATGTATGCCGAGATATGGAGGAGCTATGTCCTCAGGCATGGCTGCTCGACGTGACGAACCCGATGCCGCGGGTAGTTACGGCGATCAATCGTTATTCATCGATAAGAGTAGCTGGATTTTGCAATATTGCTTATCGAAGTGATGGAGAATATGCTCTCTTGGCAAAGCTTGTTAGAAAGCATCCCTCTGAAATATCTGTCGTAACCGGCGGATTGAATCATTTTGCTTGGGTGCTTGAGATTAAGGATAAGCAAACGGGTGAAAATTTGCTTGAACCGCTCCATGAATATATTCGTGCAGGAATGTTCGATGAACACGACGATGATATGAGAAGAGAACTACGCGCCATGCAACGTTGGTTAGCCGAATATGGAGCAGTTGCAGCCGGGAGTGTCGATCATCACGCAGAATATTTGCCCCATCAAGAGGACATTGTGTATACGACTGAACCCCCTTATCATGGTACGGAAGAAGAACGTGTTCGCAGGAACTTAGATTTACAGGAGATTGCAAGGGGCGAACGCAGTGAGCACGATCTATTCTCTAATCCAAGCTGGGAGCATCCCGTATCGGTAGCAGTCGCAATACATGGGGGAGAAGAGGTTGTACTTGATATTTTGAATGTAAGAAATAACGGTGCAATTGCTGAACTACCGGATGAACGCATTGTTGAGGTACCCGTAGTCATCAGTGGAGGAGAGTTGCATCCACAGAAGCTACCTGCACTGCCACCTAAGCTTGCAGAATTGATCCGCACCCTCTCTGATGTACATGAGCTCGTTGCAGAAGCTGCAGCAACCGGTAGTTTGGAGGCAGTCAACCGAGCGATCACACTTGATCCTGCGATTACGGACAAGCAGAGCGCTTATGTTGCGGTATCTCGAATGATTCAAGCTCATTCAGATTTATTACCTCAGTTCAACAAGTAAGTGTTGTACAAGCGAAACGGCAGAGATGCCGTTTTTTTGTGCGTTATACAAAATTATTCGAGGAAAATGAGGCCGAAATCAAAGCTCAGGTGGGCATAATCCTGCGAAAGTGCACGATAATTTATTAGACAATATTGTAACAGGAGAATAAATAGTTGTTTAATTTGCAAAGCTATGACTATGCACGAAACTGAGAATAGGAACACGGAGGAAGAGATAATGCTTCATATTTCATCAGAACTAGAAGGTAAACAAGTATTTTACGGGAATATACGTAAGCCTTTTGAGGAAGCGGGATTTCAAATTAGCAACAATTGGGAGTATAGACACGCTTACTTCGATTCCATCCTGTTTCAAAATGAGGGTGTAACGATCTATTTGCGCATTCCAGCAGAGGCGATTGAGGGGAAGTTCGATCAAGACGAAGCATTGGTACAATTCGGCGGTCCCTTTTTGATCAAACATATTGTACATACGGGAAATGGAGAAGATGATGAAGATTTTAGTATGCTCGATGTTGTAGGATTAAATCAATTTCAGAAACCGTTGGACCCAGATGATCGGATCAAACAAGAGGGAAAATGGCTTAGAGCTGGTGAAGAAGCATTGAATAGAATTAAAGGCTATGTCCATTGAGAAAATGTTGTGCTATAATCTCCTTATGCAAACGTTTGCACAAACAACTTGTGCAATATGATATGGAGGGGTAGTCAAGATGAAGAAACTTTCACCCGAGTCGAAAGGTAAGCGCTTTCTTGGAACCGTGAGAAATTTGTTTTTTCGCTCCAAAATTACACATCGCATGATTGTTCTATTACTTATATTAACGATTGTTAATGGAGTAGCAGGTGTAATTATCTTATCGCAAAATAGCAATGTAAAGAATGAGGTGGCAAATACACAGAGATTCAACGAAATTGAAGCAAAATATAATGACGTCTCGACATTGATGAATGCTTCGGTTTTGCTGTATGTAGATGTGTTGGAAAACTATACGAAGACGAGAAAAGAAAAGCTGGATAATGATTTGGCGAAAATTCCAGATATGATCACAGCGCTTGAAGCGACACTTATTGAGCTAGATAAGGAAACAGAGTCTGTGGAATATCGTGACTCCTTCGGATCTTTAGCAGCAAGAATGAAAATCGCTTATGACACTCTGATGAAAGAGCATAATCAATATGAGCTTATTATGTCTGAATCGAACAAGCAATTGATGCGCGCTCGAACGCTAGGAATCTATTTTGAGAAGTTAAGTAAAATAGATGAAGATGCTCAAGCCCGATTTGAAAAAGCAGCAGAGCCAAGATTTGCTTCCTTAACGGAAGGAGTTAAATCTTCAAATCGCGCGGCTACTTTCAATTTTATCTTGTTGACCCTATTGCCTGTACTGTCCCTAATCGGACTTATTCTACAAATTCGAAAAAATTTATCTGGAATTATGAAACACATTGCAGCGTTCACAAACAATGATTTTACATATGATCGACAGCTTAAAGCCTATGACGAGTTCGGAATGATAGATGAGATGCTTAGAGAGATGGGGAAAAATCTACGCAGGACGATTACATCTACTGTTACAGTTAGTCAACAGGTACTAGAAACATCCGATCAAATGCAAACCCTCCTGAGCAACAATCAGAAAGCGGCAGATACAGCGCAGCAAGCAGTAGCGGCTAGTAAGCAGGGGATGATGATACAGAGTGAATCGAATATGTCAATCTCCTCGGTTACAGAGGAAGTGTCCGCAAGTTCTGAGCAAATAACAGCATCCTGTCAGTCGATTAATAGTGATATGCAAAATATGCGCGATGCTTCGCAAATGGGAACAGAGAAGATGCATGAGGTTGTACAGTTGGTGAATGATACAACCCAAGAATTCAAGACGCTCTCTGAGGTGATGAGAGTGATGACAGAACGGTACGGTAATGTTGTTCATTTTCTTGAGAGTATTAATGGCATTACAACGCAGACGAATCTACTTTCACTTAATGCCTCGATTGAAGCTGCAAGAGCGGGTGAATACGGAAGTGGGTTTGCAGTAGTCGCTGGAGAAATTCGTAAGCTCTCAGGCCAAACTAGTGAATTGTCGAAGAAGATTGCAGTCGATTTGAACCAAATTCATTCAGATATGAAGAAGAGTGAAGTGAGCCTCAATTCATTCGAGCAGCTGATGATGAAGACGAAGCAAATCTCTGAAAGCTCTAACAGCACCTTCATTGAATTAGAGCATCAAAGTGGTATACTAGCAGATCAAATGAATGAGATTACTCAGGCGATGAGCGAAATTTCCACAGGGATGATATCCATCGTAACCTCTGTTGAGCAGATGGCTGATACTTCTTTAGAAGTGCGCGAGGGGATGGATACGGTCACTCAGCTTTCCGAGAAGCAGAATAACATTTCCAACGATTTGATCGAAATGGCAGACACATTAAAGTCGACTTCGCATGATCTAAGGGAACAGTTATCCGCATTTAAAATATAAGCATGGAAGGAAGCTCAAGCCTATAGTGGTTTGAGCTTTTTTTGTTATACAGACAGAGCAACGAGCGAAAGCTATTGTGAAATGTTATAATAACTTAAGGTCATTCTATGTTGGTAACACAACTTATTGAAGAGATATGGGGCTATTACATAATGAAGTTTGATATCGTAGCATTGTTTAATGAATATGGCTATGAAGTGTTATTTCTCGGGCTATTGCTCGAATATGTCGCGTTGCCTTTCCCTGGTGAGACAACGATGCTTTATGCAGGTTATTTATCCTATGAAGGTGTGATACGGGCATGGCCTGCCTTTGTGTGTGCATTTGCAGGTACAACGATCGGGATGACAATTACTTATTTTGTCGGACGAACAGCTGGTAGTCCCTTTCTCGAGAAGTATGGAAAGTGGGTTTTCATTACACCAGCTAAAATGGAGAAGACACGACATTGGTTTGAACGATATGGTAAACTATTAGTGTTTATTGGTTATTTTATTCCAGGTGTCCGCCATGTCACGGGTTACTTCTCGGGTATTATCGGCTATTCCTACCGTTCTTTTGCGATTTATGCTTATACGGGGGCGTTATTCTGGTGTGGCCTCTTCATCTTTCTAGGCAATCACTTTGGCTCACAATGGGATACTGTATTGAAGTGGTTGCACAAGCTTGGCTGGCAGGCGTTCGCTATTGCTGTCGTGGTTATCATTATATTCCTTGTGTTCAAATTGAAATTTAAGAAGAAATAGCGGGCGAAAAAATACTGACTGAGAATTCATCATCAAATTGTTCCCTTCTTGTCCCACTCGCATATAATGCTTAAGACATTGTTGTGAGGGGTTGAGGGGATGCACGTATATTTAGGATCCATCTGCGTCGTATTAGGTGCGGCAATATCATTTAGCTTCGGAATGTGGAACGAATCGCTGACGTTCTTACTTGTTGTAATGGCAGTTGACTATATTAGTGGGGTCGCTGCTGCAATGAAGGATGGAAGCGGTTTGAATAGTAATATCGGTTTTTGGGGATTGTTCAAGAAAGGACTCATGCTGCTTATAGTTATGATCGCGCACAGAATCGATTTGCTTTTTGAGATCGAGCTTGCGATGGGTGGAGCGATTACTTTCTATATTGTCAATGAGTTACTATCCGTTATGGAGAATTATGGTCGACTGGGAATGCCTTTCCCTCCACGCTTACGACGCTTGATCCAAGTGCTCAGAGATCGTGTTGAGGATGATACAAAGGATGAATAGTTCCATTTTCTTCAAGGAAAACGTTCATCATTTTGACAAAAGTTAAAAAAGTTATTTTTTCATGCATCGAAGGGCTTGAGTTCGAACATCGATTTTAGGTAATATAAGTAGTAGACAATTTAGGAAGCAGGGGAGCAGACGATGCATAAGTGGCTTTTATCAACCATTGTTGTAGTCGCATGTGCCATGGGAGTTTATTTGATGGCAACCGCATTACCAGAGAAACCGAAAAATGAAGCAGCAGATCTTGTCGAAGGCCAAGAATTGCTAAAAATCACAGCAACAAACTTCAGCTTCGATTCAAATGAGTATCATGTGAAAGCTGGAACCAACTACAAGATTAAATTCGTGAACAAATTAGGCAATCACGGGGTTGAGTTCGAAGGATTGAGTCTAGAGCTTGATGGTAAAAATCCTGAGTCAGAATTTACATTCGACACACCGGGTACTTATGAGATTCGTTGTTCGATAATGTGTGGCACAGGCCATAACGACATGGTAGCAAAAATCGTAGTAGAGTAACTGGAGAAAGGAGCCCCCAAGGCTCCTTTTTTTCCAAGTATTTCAGTCGAAGGGATTGTGTGAACTCATGATTACTCACATTGTACTATTTAAATTAAAAGATCGTAGCGCTGAGAGCGTTGCGCGCACTGTTGCTGTTCTCAAGGACATGGAAGGGAAAATCGATGTGCTGCGACATCTTGAGGTTGGAACTGACATTTTACATTCAGAGCGCTCTTATGATATCGGCTTGGTGACGAAGTTTGATTCGATGGCTGACTTGGATGCATATCAAGTACATCCCGTTCATAAAGGCGTCATTGAACATATGTCGACTGTGCGTGAAGCATCGGTCAGCGTCGATTACGAAAGCTGAGAGGAAGATTGAAGTGGAGAAAGATCCGCTGAACATGGGTGATGTCTACCAGATGATGACGTATGTGCTTGTCATCATCTTAAGCGCGATTATTATGACGATCTGGTTGAAACGAAAAGCAAAACGCAAGCGCAGATGAGAGGGGCTGACTACTCGTGTACAATGTAGATCAAGCACGCATTGATCGATATTTAGAGTGTATCCCCGAAGTGTCGCAAGCACTCTCTGATGCAGCAGCATCTTGGACAGGCACTTTGATGGAGGGGCTCGCTCAGGAGCGTGCTCTACACCTTGCAATTGAGATTGTGACGGACGTTGGAAACTTGCTAATCGATGGCTTCATCATGCGCGATGCGAGCAGCTATGAAGATATTGTAGAAATTATTGCGATGGAAGGTGTAGTGAGCGAGCAGCTTGCTGAGCCGTTGAAGCGTCTCGTTACGATGCGTAAAGCGCTAGTTCAAGAATATGAGTATTGGCCGCGTAGAGAGCTTCACCCTCTCGCACATAGTCTTCCAAGCTTGTTACTCCAATTCAATGATCAAGTGAAGCAATATCTAATACG
The DNA here is from genome assembly GCA_029203125.1 of Candidatus Cohnella colombiensis. Classification (GTDB taxonomy): domain Bacteria; phylum Bacillota; class Bacilli; order Paenibacillales; family Paenibacillaceae; genus Cohnella; species Cohnella colombiensis. The sequence continues at coordinate 2,471,583 of CP119317.1, read as the reverse complement.
GGAGCTAACTCTGTAAAAAAAAGGTGGGATTTATGTGCTGCCGAATGAAGAGGGATCTACAAGACGTCAATTGCTACAATTGATCAAGGTACAAGGAAGCTGCAGAATCAGGGAGCTAGCGCAATCTCTCGAAGTTACTGAGATGGCAATTCGTAGACATATGCACAAGCTTGAGGAAGAAGGTCTCATTACGGCAAGGGCTGTTCGTCATGGAATGGGTCGCCCAGTCTTATATTATTCATTGACTGTATTAGCGGATGAACGGTTCCCGAGAAAGTATTCGCAGTTAACGCTGGACTTATTATCGGAACTAGAGGAACAACCTTCTGGAGCACAAATGATTGATAGTATGTTTATTGGACGACGCGATAAGCTCGAAGCTCGTTATGAGGAGCGCATGCAGCATAGATCTTTAAAAGATCGTGTGATGGAGCTAGCGATAATTCAGAATGCCGGCGGATATATGGCTGAGTGGGAGTCTACGGACGAATTCGAGGTTTATCAGCTGTACGAATATAATTGTCCGATATCACAAATTGCTTGTCGATATCGTCAAGCTTGTGAGTGTGAACAGCAATTGTTCGAGAAGTTGCTTGATGCAGACGTAGAACGAACACAATGTTTGGCTGATGGCGCAGCTTGTTGTACTTATAAAATACGTCCTAAGCAAAAACATCTTCAGCATCTTTAGATATACTTGAAATTAACCTAATATTGACTAGTAGAACCTGTTTGCGCCTTGAAGGTGTCAGCAGGTTTTTTTTATTTTTTTACCAGCTATTCTTAATAGCGAGAATGGATGATTAACGTTTCTCCACTCATCGTCATATACTGTCGTTAACCGCATGGGCATTCGCCCGGGACTGACATATGGCTGAGATTCGTTCAGTGGCAGGAGGGATGAGGATGGCGTGGGAAATTACGGCTTATGCAATGACTGTGAGTGTGCTTGCGTTAGCTGCAGCGGGGGTTGCCGGATTGGTTCAGCTATTCCGCCTTCTTAAAAGTCTAGAACAATCTGCCATTCGACTCAATCAAGAAGCGGAGGCGACTTTAAAGCAACTTCATGCGCTAACTAATGTCGCTAATGAGCTTGCTAAGAGCAGTCAGCGAAGTGTGCAAAGCGTAGAAGTGTTCACTTCTGGTGCACGAGCATTGGGGGACGCTGCACAGGTCATTGCGGAGTCTGCTTCATCCGTCTCATCATTCTGGAAAGCGCGATTGACGTTTCAACAGACTGCGACAGCGATGGACCAGGAACAGATGTCGGGCTGGTCAATGATCAGCAAGCTGATTGCGAAGCATTTTGACAGTCAAGAAAAGTAGGTACCGGGATCGGGTGCGGATCTAACTTAAGGAGAGTGAATGAGATGTCGAACAAGAAGGCATTTCTGTGGGGAACGTTAACAGGTGCGATTACAGGTGCAGTGACAGCGTTACTGTTCGCACCGAAGCCAGGCAAGGAGCTACGCAAAGATATTGCTCAGACAGCTCATAAGGTTGGCGAAAAGACGGTCGATATTAGCCGTCAAGCAGGTGAAGCTGTTCAATCCTTCGCCCAACGCACAGTAAGTTTGGCATCAGACACGAAGCAAGCTGCTGGGCGCTTTATTACAGATATTCGCTCACGTAAGGCGAATAGTAGCGCAGTTGTAAACAGCAACGAAGAGATGGAAGCTGAACATACAGATTTAGAAGACGATGATCAATCGGTTGGCTTGTAAATGCTAAGCAAAGCTTCTTCAGCGTCATGAGGACGCTGAAGAAGTTTTGCTTGCTATAATTTGATCCGCACTTTTTGGTATAAACGTTCATAATGTAGCATTGGGATGAACGAATATAACCTCGTAGAAAGTGGTGTTCTCGTGCAACATGCGATTGCGGTCCTCGATTCTGGTGTAGGTGGGCTGACCGTCGTGAAAGAGCTGATGCGCCAGCTGCCACAAGAGAATATTTTATATTTCGGTGATACTGCACGAGCGCCGTACGGATCTAGACCAGCTGAGCAAATAAAGAGGTTTACAATTGAAGTGGTTGATTATTTGCTTCAATATCAACCAAAGCTTATTGTTATTGCGTGCAATACAGCTACAGCGTTTGCACTGGAAGATATACGCCAATACGTTACTGTTCCAGTAATTGGTGTAATTCACTCAGGCGTTAAAGCAGCAATCGCCCATTCGAGATCAGGTGTAATCGGTGTAATTGGTACAGAAGGAACAATAAAAAGTGAAGCCTACGAACGAGAAATTAAGCTGCACTTACCTAGTGCAGAAGTGATAAGTCTTGCATGTCAATCATTCGTACCGCTTGTTGAATCGGGTAACAACAATTCGAAAGAAGCATATCTCATTGTGGAAGATTCATTGCTAGCTCTTCGCAATCGTGCAATAGACACACTCATACTAGGATGTACACATTATCCATTTCTTAGCGGACCGATACGGAAAGGGATAGGCGATGGTGTAGAGTTGATTAACTCTGCTGAAGCAGTTGTTAAGGAAGTAAAGGAAATTATGATGGCCAATGATGAGCTTGTTGTACAAAATCAGCCTACGATTCACCAGTTCATGTGCAGTGGATCACTGCGTACATTCCAGCAAATTGCACACCATTGGCTTGGAGATCAGCTTCGTTATGTACCGGTCGTTTGGCGTACGCCACGAATCGTGTCCCAATAGTGGTCGGTTTATTCAAAAGCTGTCGGACAGGGGGGAGTCGTTTGAGTCGTTTGGATTGTGATTTTGGCCCAAGGCAGCTTGCTGAACGTATCTATAAGCTTGAGAAAGCGTACCCCTTCGTGACAATCAGTACGATTGGTACGAGCGTGTTGGGCAAACCTATATATGCCATTCGCATTGGGTCAGGCGATTTCCGATGGCACTTCAACGGTGCGTGTCATGCGAATGAGTGGATCACATCGTTGCTTCTAATGAAATTTGCTGAGCAATATGCTCATGCATTCTTCACATGTAACAAGCTGGGTATAAAGGATGCGGATGAACTATTTCATCGATGTAGCTTATGGATTGTACCGATGTTGAATCCAGACGGAGTAGAGCTTGTTCAGCAGGGCTTGTCTCTACAGTATCCCAATTATGAGCAATTGCTAGAATGGAATCGTGGAACTGATCGCTTCCATCGTTGGAAGGCGAATGCAAGAGGTGTAGATTTGAACGATCAGTTCCCTGCCCACTGGGAGGAAGAACAAGAACGACGTGCGATTAGGGAACCTGGTCCACGTGATTATGGAGGTACTGCACCTCTTACAGAGCCAGAAGCGAGAGTGCTTATGGAGTGGACGTTGAAGCAAGATTTTCATGCAGTGCTGGCCCTGCACACACAAGGAGAAGAAATCTATTGGAACTATCGCAATCAGGAGCCTCCAGAGTCGAAGGATTGGGCAGAGCGTCTCGCACGCGCGTCCGGTTATCGTGCGGTATATTTAGAAGGTAGCGATGCTGGCTACAAGGACTGGTTTATTTCACACTTTCGTAGGCCTGGCTTCACAGTCGAGGCTGGGTGGGGACATAATCCCTTGCCACTAGATAATTTTGACGAAGTGTACGACGATGTAATGAAGCTGCTTGTTGAAGCACTCGATCTATCGCCTTCCTAAATCCTATTGAGGCCCATCGTCACAATATCCCTGTCGCTCATCATACATCACTGAGCGAGTGGGATATTGCGACATTGGGGAGTAAATAAGGGGAAATACAAGCTGGCTCAACGGAATAGACGCTACAAGGTGTTAAAGAGGCTTCCTGAACATAAAGTGATGTTGCATGAATCTACTCCATTCATTACAATTAATGAGAAGAACGAGACGGGAGCTGAAAGATGATGAAATGTAAAATAACTCGAAATGCAGCTAATGTACTGCGTCGCGAATTGGACAAGCCAGAGAACGCGGATCAAAAGCTGCGTGTGTTTATAACCCACAGCCACGGAGACCACGCACATTACGGTATGGACCTCGGAGTGCAAACAGATAAAGAAGAACTTGTATCAACGGATAAAGGGATCGATGTACTGCTTGCAAAGGGCGAAGAGCTCCTTGATGGTGTCAAAGTTGACTATCTCTACTTTCCACAAGAAGGCTTCGTTATAACGAACCCAACTAAAGGTAATCATGGAGATCATTGATCAAGGTACCTCGCCAAGCTCACGCAACGACATTCGGATCTGTGATAAGTGTAAGCATATTCGTGTGAAGAGTATGCTTTCGAAGATCAAGAAGATTGCACCGGATGTAGAAGTTAAGGTTGCATGCAAGTCTTATTGCGGTCCTTGTGCGAAGTATCCGTTCATCTTCATTAATGGGCGATATATTAAAGCTTCGACCGAAGACGAAGCGATCGAGAAAGCCCGTCAATATTTGAAGTAGCTTGAGACCACTAAGTTTTAAATCGATAAAGAAAAGAGGGAATGTATCTCCTGTAGGAGCGAAGCGTTTGCATTTGAGATCGTGAAATTTCCTTGTCAAGAATTTACTAATTCTGATTTCACGATCTCAAGAGCAACCGGAAGGGGATGCATCCCTAAAAACCATAATCGATATAAATTAATTAAGGGGTGCCCCATTAAGTTACTTATGGGACACCCTCTTTTGAATGCACTATTTCTTTCGCATTTCTGTAATGAGGTCGTACTCAATGACACGATCTGAGACACTAAGGTCACGCATCGCTTCAACTGCACCTGCAGCACAAGAGCTAGAATCTGTAGCTTGCCCTCCATCAGTCAATTGATAGCAGGTGCCATTGCTTATGATCCCGTCAGCGCTTGGCACGTAGTAGAGCTGGCCATCGGTGTACCCACCGTTGCGAAAAACAACAGATTTCGGTGCGTCAGATAACATGCTAACGCCCATTAATATCCGATCATCGATCGGAATTCCGAGCAGATGCATCATTGTAGGTGTTGTGTCGATTTGTCCGACTGCCTTCTCGACGATTCCGGCATTGGCATCCTGTGGAAGATGGATGAAGTAGGGAACTTGGCGCATGATTTTATCTTTGTCCAAGTCAGTTAATGGTGAGCCGAAAAACTGCTCGTAAGCGTCCCAGTCAAAAAGTGAATTGTCATGATCTCCGTAGAACATGACGATCGTATTATCCCAGAGATCATCGTTCTTTAGACGAGTAATGAGTGTCCCTACTGCTGAATCGACATAGTGCATCGCCTGCAAATAATTTCCGAAGGTCGTGCCTTCGAATGCTCCGACATTTAGATCTTTTTTACTCTCAGTGAGTTTAAAAGGATGATGTCCAGAAATTGTAATCGCTAGTGCATAGAACGGAGAACGATCACGTAATTTAAGTTGGTTCATCGTTTGGCGGAAGAACGATTCATCACTTAAAGACCAGCCAAGCGGATCGTCTATTGTATAGTTTTCCAAGCTATAAAATTGATTGTAATCCATGTTGTTGTACATATTGTATCGATTCCAAAAGCTTCCATCGTAAGCATGATGAACGGTAGTGTCATAGCCCTGTTCGTTCAGAATCGAAGGTGCACAATCAAAGCTATTCGTGGCAAATCGTATGAACACTGAACCAGTAGGCAGTGGGTACATTGAGCAACTAGTTAAGAAATCAGCATCTGAAGTTCTTCCTTGACCTGTCTGATGATAGAAATTAGGGAAATAGATGCTCTTACCGATCAGCTCATTAATATGAGGAGTAATCTCGACTCCATCAATCTGCTGTCCGATTACGAATTGTTGAAAAGCTTCTGCTTGTATGACGAGTACATTGTAGCCCTGATATTGCCCGAATAAGGGTTCAGATTCCATCTGCTGCTGAAGCTGATGGCGATCTGCAAACCAATGATAGACTTCCTGCTTCTGTTCATCGCTTAGCTTCGTATTAAACCAATTTTCCTTCGCATACCGATAAGCGTCATACCCATGAAAACCGAATAAGCCTGTCACATTATAGATCGGAACGTTCCACCAATTGCCGACGAACAAGCCACTGGCCCAGCCATTTTTCTGCTGCTCGACTGGGAAGAAGATGAGCGCCCAGCCGAGTGCGAAAGCAATTGTGGCAGGCACAAATCTAATCCAAAAGCGCCGTGGCTTACGATTATCGGTAATGGATAAGTGGGTGGCATGTTGAATGAGTTTTGCATTTCTCTTCTGCATATATGACCGCCAGAAGATCCAGCCTACTATAATGAAAGCGAACGGGAGATCGGCAATTAACCATAAATCCTCAATATGGATGAGATCTTTGATGCTTGCTTTTAGTTCGCCCACCTGTCCAGCTTGAAGTAAAACAGGAACAGAGATAAAATCCTTAAATGAACGGAAATAGATAAGGTCTGCGAAAATGATAAATGTGAGTAGGATATCTAATAGTAAAAGGCTGTATGCCCTTGCGCGCCGATTTAATAATATTGTCCAAAAGCAGATCAGAAGCAATGCGCCAAGGTTAACAGACCACTTCCATTGGTTCATCCCACCTACATTAAACTGGCGATCGAGCCAGTCTAATTTGTACAAGAGTGACACAATGAGCAGCATGAAGCCCCAATAAGGCCAAAATCCGATGCCACGCCAAACCCACATCAGGGAGTGGAGTAAAGCTGTCTTCAAACGATTAATCATAAAATATAACTTCCTTTCGTGCTCGTTACCAATCATCCACTAACAAAACAATGATATTTGTCATAGGAATATTAAATAAGAAACAAAAGATAGTATAGCTTTTTTTTAGTGTGAAATACAAATTATTGGAGGATTTTAACAATGAATTTTAATGCAGATCAATATTTCGATTTATTATTTCCTGAAGATGTAGCTCTTGCACACATTAATGAAACGATTAAAAATGCGGGAATGCCTGAAATTTCTGTTGCTCCCGGGTACGGTAGATTGCTTACTTTACTCGTCTCTGTATCCCATTCAAAAAGGGTATTAGAAATTGGTGCGCTTGGCGGATATAGCGGTGTTTGCCTTGCTAGAGGACTAACAAGCGAAGGTACGCTCACTTCACTTGAACTGCGAGAGGACTTTGCTCATGTTGCACAATCGAATATGAACGCCTGTGGCTTTGGTGGACAAGTTAGCTATCGCATTGGAGATGCGAAGAAAAGCTTGCAGCAATTAGCGGATGAGGGGGAGCGGTTTGACTTCTTTTTCATCGATGCAGATAAAGAAAACTATCCACAATACTTAGAATGGTGTATAAATCTTGCCAATGACGGCGCTCTCATTGCTGCGGACAACACACTGTTGCGCGGGCGAATCTTAGATGTTACGAAGCAAGGGCCATCAGTGATGGCGGTTAGAAAGTTTAATGAGACAATCGCTAATCATCCACAATTATTAGGTGTTCATCTTCCAGCATATGATGGTTTAGCTCTAGCAAGAGTAAGTGTACCAGGAATTAGAACTTAACTGGAAATATAAGTTCGTTGAATGATTCGTAATATACGAGTAAAATTTACAATGTTACTTATAAAAAGGGGAGGTTATATTAACATTTCTGTGAACAATCCTTTATAAAATTGTAATGTTCAGAAAATGGGAATATAATCAAAAACAAAAGTTAAGAGGAGACAACCATCATGAAGATTAAACGCATTGTTTCACTGCTCTTAGTATTAACTGTTGTAGGAAGTTTATTGGCTGCTTGTAGCTCCAATAATTCTGAATCTGGAGGAAGCAGCAAAAAGCAAGAATTAACGATGAACTTCCGAACTGATCCACCAGCTCTTGATGTATCGATTGCAGAAAGTGCCGCTTCTTTTACGATTTTAGGTGCTGTAAGTGAAGGTCTGTACCGTATGGATGCTGATAACAAGCCACAGCCAGCTCTTGCTGCAGCGTTGCCTGAAATTTCGGCAGATGGTTTAACTTATACAATCAAATTACGTGAAGGCTTAAAGTGGGCAGACGGCTCTCCGCTAACTGCTAAAGATTTCATTTACTCCTTCCGCAGAACTCTTGATCCAGCGACAAAAGCAACTTATAGCTTCATGGTTGCATGGATTAAGGGCGGTAATGACATCCTCGCTGCTGAAGGTGCAGATGCAGTAAAAGCTGCACAGGACAAGCTTGGCGCAGTTGCGTTAGATGAAACAACATTACAAATTACGCTTGAGCAACCTGTTACTTTCTTCACGGAATCATTGTCGTTCCTGAACTTCTATCCACAAAAGGAAGAATTCGTATCGCCACTTGGAGATACTAGCGGGACAGATGCTAGTAAAGTGCTTGGTGCAGGACCTTTTGTGCTTCAAACGTGGGATCACGATCAAAAGCTTGTCCTTGTAAAGAACGATAATTACTGGGATAAAGATACTGTGAAGTTGGACAAAGTAACATTAAATATTCTTAAAGACAATGCGACAGGTCTTAACTTGTATGATTCTGGTGCATCGGATTATCAAGTGCTTGACGGTCAACAATATGTGCAATTGAAAGATAGCAAGGAACTTGTTCAGAAGCAAGAGCTTACAGCGGGCTACTTGAACTTCCAACAAACGAAAGTTCCTGCGTTCAAAAACGAAAAGATTCGTAAAGCATTCGCAGCAGCGATTGATCGTGATGCGCTTGTAGAAACGATTCTGCAAGGTTCAACACCTGCAACAGGTTTTGTACCGACAGGGAACTTGGATGGGAACGGTAAACAATTCCGTGAAGTTGCTGGTGATGTTGCAACGAAGTTTGACGTGGAAAATGCAAAAAAATTGCTTGCTGAAGGAATGAAAGAAGAAGGCATCACTGCAATGCCTAAGTTGTCAATTATGGGCGATGACAATGGCACAGGACCTAAAGTACTTGAGTTCCTTGCAGGTCAATGGGAGCAAAACATCGGTGTTAAAGTCGATATTTCTCCAATGCCACATGCAACGCGTATAGAGAATGAGCTTAACAAAAATTATGATATCGTCTCTACACTATGGGGAGCAGATTACAACGATCCAATGACTTGGCTGGATATGTTCGTAACAGGTAGCATGCTCAATACACAAGATTGGTCGAATGCAGAATATACCAAACTGATCACTTCTGCTCAAACTAGCATCGATCCTGTGGCTCGTGCGGCAGACCTTGTAAAAGCAGAGAAAATCTTGCTGGATGAAGGTGTAATTGCACCGCTTTACTCCCGTACGTTGAACGTCATGGTCAAGGATAAAGTACAAGGCATGATCTTGCCAGCATACGGTGTTGAATTTGAACTGAAATGGACATCCATTAAATAAGGCTCGAGTTGACTTAATAAGCTTGGAGAAGGCCGTTGATTGAACGGCCTTTTCCTTCTTTAATCTTACAGGTAATGCTCACAATTCGAACACCATGTCATACGGAAGGGGGAAAGCCCATGCTAAAGTTTGTGTTGCGTCGAATCGTTTACATGTTAATCACTTTATGGGTTATCATTACAGCGACATTTTTTCTTATGAAGATGCTTCCGGGAAACCCATTTGGTGAAGCGCAATTAAAGATGTCACCCGCAAATTTTGAGATATTGAAAGCACAATACGGCCTAGATAAGCCTGTTGTGGAACAATATTTCAAATACATGGGCAATGTACTACAAGGAGATTTAGGAGTTTCTTATCAATTCCCAGGTCGCTCGGTAGTTAGTACCATTTCCCAAAAATTCAAAGCTTCGTTAGAGCTCGGATTTGAGTCATTAATTATTTCGATTGCAGTAGGACTAGGTTTAGGCGTCTATGCTGCGCTTAAGCATAATAAGGCAGGAGACTATTCAGCGATGTTCATTGCGATTGTCGGGATCTCTATTCCTTCATTCGTTATCGCACCGCTGCTTTCTCTATTCATCGGTGTAAAGCTAGGCTGGTTTCCTCCGGGTTTATGGGAAGGACCAGAGCATCGAATTCTTCCCGCAATTGCATTATCGTTCGGTACAATCGCTATTTTAGCTCGGATGATGCGTGCCTCGATGCTGGAAGTATCCCATCAGGATTATATTAAGACTGCGAAATCCAAAGGGCTTTCAACTAAATCTGTCGTTATGGGGCATATGATTCGGAATGCGATCTTACCGGTTGTTACGATTCTTGGCCCGATCGCAGTGAATGTAATAACAGGTACGTTAATCGTTGAAACTGTATTTGCCATTCCAGGTCTAGGTTCACAGTTCGTTTCGTCCATCTATACGAATGACTATACGATGATTACGGGCTTAACGATTTTCTATGCTGCGATTCTTGTTATCGTGGTGTTCCTGACAGACATTGCATATGGCTTCATTGATCCACGAATTCGTCTGGCAGGGAGGAAATAGCTTATGGCTCTTATTGCGAAAGATAAATTTGAACCTTTAGAAAAGGTCGCTAATGCTGAAGTCATTCTTAGGCCCTCTCAGACGTATTGGCAGGATGCATGGCGCCGTCTCAAGTTGAATAAGATGGCGATGGCCGGGCTGTTTATTCTGATTATCTTAAGCTTGTTTGCGATCTTAGCACCATTCATAAGTGGTTTCGACTATAAGACGCAATATCTTAAGGATGGTTATCTGTCTCCATCTGCTACGCATTTTTTCGGTACGGATCAATTCGGTCGAGATGTGTGGGTGCGTGTATGGTGGGGAGTTAGAATCTCATTGTTCATCGGTCTCGCCGCAGCATTAATCGATTTAGTCTTTGGGGTTCTATATGGTGGGATTTCTGCTTATTTCGGCGGACGAGTGGATAGCGTCATGCAGCGGATTATCGAGATTATTTACTCTATTCCGCTATTGCTGCTTGCGATTTTGTTCATTGTATTTATGGGCCCGGGGATAACATCAATCATTATCGCCTATGCGATTTCTGGTTGGGTAGGGATGGCTCGTTTAGTGCGAGGTCAAATTTTGCTGCTGAAGGAACAGGAATATGTATTAGCTGCTCGCACGCTAGGAGCTAAGCCTGCTCGAATTATTTTGCAACATTTATTACCGAATGTACTTGGTCTTGTAATCATTCAGATAACGTTCGCTGTGCCGTCAGCGATCTTCTTTGAATCGTTCTTGAGCTTTATCGGGGTTGGGATTAGGCCACCTATGGCTTCATTAGGGAAACTAATCAGTGAAGGTGCAAGCGTCATGAGATATCATCTGCACCTGTTGTTGTTCCCAACGATTGTTTTCAGCTTAATTATGATTAGCTTTAACGTATTGGGAGATGGTCTTCGCGACGCTCTCGATCCAAAGATGAGAAAATAAGGAGGCGTATCGTATGGACAAGGCAAATCCAATATTGGAGGTCAGGGATCTGCATGTCTCCTTTAAAATGTATGCGGGTGAAGTGCAAGCCGTCCGCGGCGTCTCCTTCACACTGAATAAAGGTGAAGTACTGGCGATCGTGGGAGAATCGGGTTGCGGAAAATCAGTGACCGCGCAAACGATCATGAGACTAGTTCCGACTCCTCCTAGCTTCATTAAGTCCGGCTCCATCCTTTTTGATGGAAAGCATGAAATAACAAAGTTAACAGAGCGTCAGATGGAGCATGTTCGCGGTAACGAGATGGGGATGGTCTTCCAGGACCCGATGACATCTCTTAACCCGACAATGACGATCGGAGCTCAAATTACAGAAGGAATTCGGAAGCACGAGAAGGTTGGAAAAGCAGAAGCCAATGAACGTGCGATTGAACTTTTAAAGCTTGTTGGAATGTCCAATCCTGATGAACGAGTCCATCAATATCCGCATGAGTTATCTGGCGGGATGCGTCAACGGGTCATGATTGCAGTGGCGCTTGCATGCAAACCGAAGCTCTTGATCGCAGATGAGCCTACAACAGCACTCGACGTAACGATTCAAGCGCAAATCATCGATTTAATGCGCGACATTCAAGAGAAAACGGGAACTGCGATTATATTGATTACCCATGATCTAGGTGTCGTTGCAGAGATGGCTCAACGGGTTGTCGTGATGTATGCAGGGCGAGTTGTTGAGCAGGGCACGCTCGACCAAATTTTTTATGAACCACGACACCCTTATACTTGGGGCTTGCTTCGTTCTGTTCCGCGTCTAGATAGTGATACGCAAAAGGATTTGGCATCGATTCCGGGTACACCACCGGATCTATTTGCACCGCCGAAGGGCTGTGCATTCGCAGCACGTTGTCCTTATGCGATGAAAATTTGCCACGAGGATCCAGAGCATTTCAAAATTTCAGAAGGACATACGGCTGCTTGCTGGTTAAACCATCCGGATGCGCCACAGGTCGACATCCCTGTAGAGATTGGAGGGAAGGCACATGGCTGAACAGGATAACATTCTCGAAGTGAACAATTTGCAAAAGCATTTTAATTTAGGTGAGAAAAAAATATTGAAGGCTGTCGACGGCCTTACCTTCAACATTAAGCGCGGAGAAACGTTCGGGTTAGTGGGAGAATCAGGCTGTGGGAAGTCGACGGCTGGACGCACGATCATTCGTCTCTATGAATCGACGGGTGGCGAAGTGTTGTTCAACGGTAAAAATGTGCACAAGCTCGAGGGTGGCGATAGACAACAACTGTATCGTAAAATGCAGATGGTGTTTCAAGACCCTTACGCATCGCTTAATCCACGTATGACTGTCGGCAAGATTATTGCCGAGGGCATCGAAATTCATGGTCTTTATACGGGCAAGCAAAAGCGTGATCGTGTTCATGAGCTGCTAAGTGACGTAGGCTTGAACGCGGAGCATGCAAACCGCTTTCCACACGAATTTTCGGGCGGTCAGCGTCAGCGGATTGGCATTGCACGCGCACTTGCCATTGAGCCAGAATTTATTATCGCCGATGAACCGATTTCTGCGTTGGACGTATCCGTTCAAGCACAGGTCGTCAATTTGTTTAAGAAGCTGCAAAAAGAACGTGGCTTAACATATTTATTCATTGCGCATGATTTGGCGATGGTGAAGCATATCTCAGATCGAATCGGTGTCATGTACTTGGGTAAGCTTGTGGAGGTTGCAACTTCGGAAAAGCTAAATGCTAAACCACTGCATCCATATACACAATCGCTATTGTCCGCAATTCCGATTCCTGATCCAAAAGTACAGAAGAGTCGTGAAAGAATTGTGCTTCAAGGTGAAATTCCTAGTCCATTGAACCCGCCAAGTGGCTGTCCGTTCCGCACACGCTGTCCACATGCGATGGATCAGTGTGCAGCAGTTATGCCGGAATTCCGCGAGGTTGAACCGGGTCATTTCGTTGCTTGCCATCTGCTCTAAACCATGCAATTGTTAATTCCATGTTTATAAAAACACGCCATTCGCATCTCCATGTTGGAGGGGAATCGGCGTGTTTTGTTTATTTCTCAGCTGTTTTGCCTATACGTGAATGAAGCGCTTGTGATGCCCAGATGCAGGTCAGGAACAACATGACTGCTGAGATGACGAACAATCCTTCTATGCCAAAAAAGGTCGATAACGCGCCACCCATAACTGGTCCAGCCATATTGCCAAGACTTAACGCACTGCTGTTGAAGCTGAAGGCTCGGCTTTCCTTGCCATCAGGTGTATGGCGACGAATGAGCGAGTTTACAGTAGGTAATAAACCTCCCATAAAGCATCCAAGCAGAAATCTCCAGACGAGCAGTTGACCGACGGAACTGACAAAGGCTTGTGGGAGCAAAGTCAGCGAGGCACCAAGTAAAGAGACAAGTAAAATCGGTGTCGCTCCAATTCGATCACTCAGCTTTCCAAGCAATGGAGAGCTTATCATGTTCGACATTCCCGTAACCGATCCAACAAACCCTGCGAAGAACGCTAAATTCGCCGTTGTTCCATGTAGCTTCTCTACATACAACGGGATGAGTGGCATCGGTCCGAGCATCGCGAATTGAATGAAGAATGTGATCGTGAGGAGCACCGGAAGCTGAGGAATCTTCATTAACTCACGAAATCCATGAATGACACTTTCCTGAACTTGATGGGACGCTGCTTCACGATCGAAGTTTTCTTGGACGAGCCACCATGAAATTACAGACGCAAGAAACAACAACGCTCCAGTAATATAGAAGATCGGACGGAAGCCGAAGGAATCTGCGAGCAGTCCTCCGATGAATGGTCCTAGAATTGCGCCTGCCGTCCCTCCTGATTGAAGCGTCCCCATCACGAAGCCCATGCGTTTTTTTGGTGTCGTTGCGGACACTAAAGATACCGCTGCAGGTACGAATCCTGAGATTACACCGTTCAGCATTCGAAGCAGTAGTAAATGCCACGCATTCGTCGCAAAACCCATCAAGATCATAACAACCGACATCCCAAAGCCAGAGCGTAGAAGCATCATTTTCCGACCGTATCGATCCGACAGTTTTCCCCAGAGGGGTTGAAAAAGGAACGATGTAACAAAGTTAGCAGCGAATATTAAACCGGCCCATATGCCAATCTCATGCTCGTCCGTCAAACCTAGATCCTGTTTCAAATATAGGGATAAGAACGGAATGATCATCGTCATGCCCGCCATGACTAGAAAATTTCCGCAAAAGAGCACAATGAGGTTAATTTTCCAACGTGGCATGTTGTGCTCCTTTCATTATTCGACATTTGTAAACGATAGTATATCATAAGTGAAGTATTGAATTTAGGATGGCTTTGTCAAACTATTGTCATACTCCCAATGCGTGTGATGTTGTCCAGTTTAATTAAAAGGGGCATAATGAAATAGAGATAGTATTAATGAAGGTTGAGGTAGAGAGATGAGTTACAACGATGTATTTCTACGTGCATGTCGTGGCGAATCTGTAGATCGGGTTCCAGTGTGGTACATGCGTCAAGCTGGCAGATATGACCCTGACTATCGAAAAATTAAAGAAAAGTACACTTTACTTGAAATATGCCGTCAGCCTGAGCTTGCAGCAGAAGTAACGTTAATGCCTGTATATAAGCTAGGTGTTGATGCAGCCATTCTCTATTCGGATATCATGAATCCCGTTGCGTCGATTGGGATCGATTTCGATATCGTCAAAGATATTGGTCCAGTTATCCACAATCCTGTTCGAACTGCCAGCGACATCGATCGACTTAAGCCAATTGATGTTGAAGGAGATTTGTCCCATGTGCTGGAGACGATCAAAATTTTAGATCGGGAGCTTAACGTTCCATTAATCAGCTTTGGTGGAGCTCCATTTACACTTGCAAGTTATATCGTAGAAGGTCGTCCATCCAAGTCTTATCGTCTGACGAAGACATTAATGTATAGTGAGCCGCAGCTATGGCATCGTTTAATGAGCAAGCTGTCCGATATGGCAGCAACCTATTTGCGTGCGCATGTAAAAGCAGGAGCGAAAGCGATTCAGCTGTTTGATAGCTGGGTGGGCGCGCTTGCACCGCGTGATTTCAAAGAGTATGTGCTTCCTCATGTGGAGAGCATCTTTGCACAGCTAGCTGACGTCAACGTTCCGAAAATTTATTTCCCGGGTGTTAGCTCAGGGGAATTGATGCCCCATCTAACCGCTTTGCAGATCGAAGTTATCGGTGTGGATTGGCGCTTGTCGCTGAGCGAAGCACGCCGACGCACAGGGGGTAAATTTGCGGTTCAAGGGAACCTAGATCCTCTTGTGCTAACTGCACCAACGTCAATCATTCATGAGCATGCGCGTCATATCGTGGATGAAGGGATGCAGCAGCCTGGCTTTATTTTCAACTTGGGTCATGGATTGTTTCCGGAAGCATCACTCGATAAGCTCAAAGACCTGACAGATTATATCCATAGTTACAGTGAAGACCAAATTCGTAAAGGAGTGTCCAGATGAGCAACCATATAGATGGGAAAATCGGAGTTCTGGTCATGTCCTACGGTACTCCTGAGAATATGGAAAGCGTTGAAGCTTATTATACGCACATACGCAGAGGTCATCCGCCAACGTCCGAGCAATTAGAAGACTTGATTAGTCGCTATCATGCAATCGTTGGTGGGGTGTTCCCACTGCGAGAAAATACGAATCGGCAAGTAACGGCATTGCAACATAAGCTTGATGAAGTAGCGGGTGTTGGACGTTTCGTATGCTATCAGGGTCTCAAGCATGCGGCTCCTTTTATTGAAGATGGTGTCGCTGCGATGGCAGCAGACGGCATTAAGCACGCTGTGGCAATCGTACTTACACCTCAATATTCGGTAATGAGCGTCGGCGGGTATATGAAGCGTGCGCAGGAAGAAGCGCAGAAGCACGGAATTGCGCTAGCAATCGTTCGTGAATATCATCTGCATCCTGAACTTATCGATGCGCTTAGTACACGGGTTAAGGAAGGCTTGGGCAAATTCGATAATGAGCAGGATACAATGGTGCTATTCAGTGCGCACAGCTTGCCTGAGAAGATCTTGGAGATGAAGGATCCATATCCGGAGCAGCTACTTGAAACTTCTCGTGCAGTAGCGAACAAGCTGGGGCTCACGAACTGGCAATTCACTTGGCAAAGTGCAGGACAGACGGGTCAGCCTTGGCTAGGGCCAGATATTTTGGAGACGATGGTCAACCTGTGCAAGGAAGGAGTGCGCAATATGCTTGTCACTCCGGTTGGATTTGTATCTGATCATCTCGAAGTATTATATGATTTGGATATTGAAGCGCAACGGCTCGCTCATGATCATGACATTCATCTCGAACGAATTCGGATGCTCAACGATGACCCGCAATATATGACTGTACTTGCGGACTCTGTTCTTACAGCGCTAGAAGGATTATCGTGATGGGTGACTCACTTATTCGTAAATTCGTAATCATCGGTGGTGGAATTACCGGTTTAAGCGCTGCTTTTTATCTGTATCGTTATGCAGAGCAACAGGGCGAGTCTATAGAGGTGACTGTGCTTGAAGGGGCTAGCCGATTAGGCGGTAGGATCAATACGTTGCGACGTGACGGCTTCGTCATTGAGCGCGGTCCGGACTCGTTCCTTGCACGCAAATTGCCAATCATTCATCTGGCGCAGGAGCTAGGATTAGAAGGCGAATTAACAGGTACTAATCCAGAGGCGAAACGAACGTATATTGCTCGAGATGGTAAGCTGCACCCGATGCCGCAAGGGCTGACCTTAGGTGTACCCGCTAACATTGAGAAATTTATGCAGACGGAGCTTGTATCGGAGGAAGGAAAGCAAAGAGCGCTTGCAGAACAGCAAGTCCCTGTAGGGCAAGCGGATGGGGATGAGTCTGTAGGTGCGTTCCTGGAACGTAGAATGGGCTCTGAGATGGTGCAACGGATTTTCGAGCCTCTGCTTGCAGGTATCCATGCAGGCGACCTATATGAGCTAGGTTTACAGGCTACATTTCCGCAATTTAAAGTGCTTGAACAACAGTATGGCAGCTTAATTACTGGAGCGATTGCTGGAGCGAAGCAGGCTGAATTGGATCAAGCTAAAGGGAAAGTTCAGGTCGAATCCGGGAATGAAGCTAAAGCCATAACGGAGTCCGATGATGAAGCTAAAGCCGAAGCTGATTCCAATGTGAAGCAAGCATCTACTCCTTCCGGTATTCCTCCATCTGCATTTATGACGTTTCGTAATGGACTTTCCACGTTGGTAGAAGCATTAGAAGCACGACTGCATGCCTACGGCTGTACGATTCGGGTTAATGCTAAGGTCGATGCGATCCAGAAGCGGGCTACACAATCGGCAACAGCTACAGACTATATCATTCACATCGCTGATGGGACTACGATAGAAGCGGATCAACTGGTACTCGCTCTACCTGCTTATCATGTAGCAGAGCTACTATCACCGCATACCGATGTTACAGCGCTTAAAAATATGCGATATGTGTCTGTAGCGAATGTGGTGTTTGGTTATGATGCTGCCAGCTTAGATCACCCGCTCGACGGATCAGGTTTTCTTGCGCCGAAGGGTGAAGGGACGAAAATTACAGCAAGTACTTGGACTTCATCCAAGTGGCTGCATACAGCTCCTTCAGGAAAGCGATTGATTCGTTGTTATGTTGGACGAGCAGGGGATGAGACCGGCGTATCGCTTTCGGATGAAGAGTTGACTGCAGCTGTCCATCAAGACTTACAGCGCCTAATGGGCATCACCGCAGCGCCTGAATTTGTTGAGATTACGCGGCTCAATCATTCCATGCCACAGTATCCTGTAGGTCATGTGGATGCGATTGCTGCATTCCGTGAGCAATTGCAGCATCGGATGCCAGGTGTAATCGCAACCGGAGCTCCATTCAATGGTGTCGGCCTGCCGGATTGCATTGCACAAGGCAAAGAGGCGGCACGTGAGCTGATGGCACAATCGATAAAAACACGCTGAATGAAGCGTGTTTTTTTGTTATATTTTGCGGAATATCTCCACAAAGCTCCTTCACTGTCCAAGGACGGACTTACCGTTTTTGCTTGTGTTACAAAGTAACGAAATGTGCTAACTGCTGGGATACAAGGGAACGAAGTGTGCAAACTGCTGGTTACTAGGGAACGAAAAGTGCCAACTGCTTGGTTACTAGGGATCGAAATGTGCTAACTGCTGGGTAACAAAGGAACGGAGGGTGCAAACTGCTGGTTACTAGGGAACGAATAGTGCTAACTGTAAAAGGTGCAGGTAATATGTGGCTAAAATCGATTTTCAGTGAATCTAGATGGAAAACCTACATTTAGATCGGAATAATTTTATGGAACATGCCGGATACATGCGAACTAACTGTAGGAAATCCACTTAGTGCTCGTATATTGCTTAGATAAATAAAACTAACTGCATGAAATCCATTTAGTTATACTAGACCATTATCCAAACCATTCTTTGTCACTTGATAGTAAAGAATTCTTTGACCTGATCCTCGAGGGACTGGTTTTACCCAACCAATATGGCATAACCGTTTCAGATGTGCAATCGCAGTGCGATGATTGATCGAGAAATGGTTGGAAACATCGATTGGGCGAAGGGGTCGAGCGAGAAATACAGCATAGCGCAAAATCTCTTTATCAGCAAAATTTACTCGTTCAACTTTAGATTCTGATGATTCATACTGACTTAGCATCATCCTCAGCAAATAGATACACAGTTCTGGACGATGAGCAACATCGTCGTAGGCAAACGAAATAATATGAAATCCCATACCGCTCAAAAATGTTTCTCGATTCAATTCATTGCAATATTTATTACGATCCATATTGGTCACATGCTCAGTGAAGCCTTTAATTTCAATAACAATTTTCCATTGATGCGGTGCAAACACAAAGTCAGCATAATATGGCTTGCCCCGCCAATCAAGAACCTCATACTCGGGATGCAAATGATCGAAATGTCCCTTTAGTGGCCACCATACATTTTTTGCAAAAAGGATTTCCGCGTGCCCGTGACCTCTATCCAATCTTCCTCTTCGCTCACCAGTTCGACGGTCCAAATGGTAGCTAACGAATGCCAAGTGTGCTTCATTGAAGTCTGTCATAAGCTCAACACAACCCTTCATAAAAAATAAAAAACGCCCTCTAACTATTAAATAGTTGAGGACGTTCTTCGTCATTTAAGCTTATTATATCAGGTTTAACGAGGCTATCAAGAGTAATACTGAAAGTCATGATCACACCATGTGAATGAGCACGTACATAATAATTGACATAATTTGTGTGGACTTACACATTCAAGATGTAAAATGTTGGAATTATAATTTGCTTACCTGGAAGTATCAGGAAATTGATAATTGGGAGGTAGATATTGTGAATTTGTTGTAATATCCGCAATTGTAAGCGCAACCAAGATTGTGAGTTGAAAATGCTAGGAGGTCAGTAGTGTAGGGAATTCGATATTCTGCAATGCAAAATGGAGGAGTTGTACGCTCTTCCAAACATTCAAATTGAGGAGGAACGATGAAAGATGAGAAACAAGGTTGTCGTGTGGTCGTTAGTAGTAGCTATGATAGTCTCGGCATTCTTATCCGTTGTCGGACAAGCAGCCGTCGTAACGGCTGCTGGAGGTGCAAATCTTACGCTCGGCAAGAACATAACGGCGAGTAGTCAAGCAGATGTATACGGACCTAACAACGTTAAAGACCAAAATCAAGGAACGTATTGGGAGAGTTCGAACAACGCATTCCCGCAATGGATTCAGGTTCAACTAGGAAGTGTGACGGCAATTGATCAGGTTGTACTGAAGCTACCAGCAAGCTGGGGGGCAAGAACGCAAACCTTATCGATCCAAGGTAGCTCGAATGGAACGGACTTTTCCACAATCGTTAGCTCAGCTGGGTATGCGTTTAATCCTTCGACAAACAATACTGTAACCATTAACTTTACATCGACCAGCACGCAATATGTGAGGATTCTCGTTACGGCAAATTCAGGATGGCCTGCGGCCCAGCTATCTGAGCTAGAAATCTATGGATCTTCTGTCGTATCAACGAAGCCGATACCTGGAAAAATCGAAGCGGAGAATTGGGATGCGATGTATGGAGTTCAAACAGAACCAACAACTGATCAAGGAGGAGGATTGAACGTTGGCTGGATTCACGTTGGCGATTGGCTGGACTATAACGTGAATGTTGCAGAGGTAGGTTCATACACGGTTGAATACCGTGTTGCGAGCAACACCTCCTCGGGGCAAATTCAGCTTCGCACGGGACAGACGACGCTTGCTACAACTTCAATTCCCAATACGGGAGGGTGGCAAAATTGGCAAACCGTTACCGCGAATGTCAATCTTAATGCAGGTCCGCAGACGCTTCGTGTCTATGCGAGTGGATTTGATTTCAACATTAACTGGATCAACTTTAAACTAGGCAATGTAGATTCGCAACCTCCAACAGCGCCATCGAACTTGGCATACACACAGCCTACGTCGGGAACTATCCGGTTAACATGGAATGCTTCCTCAGACAATGTAGGCGTAAACAGCTATGACATTTATGCGAACGACCAGCTGAGGGGTTCAGTGAACGGTACAACGCTTACCTATACCGATAACCAAACGGCAAGTGCAACAGTTTCTTATTATGTCATCGCTAAGGATGCCGCAGGTAATTCATCACCTCGCAGCAATACAGTTACGCGTAACGGAGAGGTGGGAAACGGTACGAATCTGGCTCTGAATAAGCCAATTACCGCATCCTCGACCATCCACACCTTTATTGCGACCAATGCCAATGACAATAATACAGCGTCCTATTGGGAGGGAGGCTCAGGCGCTTATCCGAATACTTTAACGGTCAGTCTAGGCGCAAATGCGACTCTTAACTCCGTTGTACTCAAGCTCAATCCATCCACAGAATGGGCGACTCGTACGCAAACGATCCAAGTTCAAGGTCGCGAGCAAAGCTCATCGAGCTTCACGAACTTGGTATCGGCAGTGGCGTATACGTTTAACCCCGCTACGGGAAATTCGGTTACGATTCCGTTCACGGCTTCAGTAGCCGATGTGCGCCTAGTCATTACAAGCAACACCGGTGCTCCAGCAGGTCAAGTGGCTGAATTCCAAGTATTCGGTATCCCTGCTCCGAACCCGGATCTTACGATCTCTAGCATGTCATGGACACCAACCACGCCGAATGAAACAACAGCAATTACCTTATCGGCAACGGTTAATAACGTAGGTACTGCAGCTTCCGCAGCTACAGCTGTCAATTTCTATTTAAACAACATATTGGCAGGTACGACCTCTGTAGGTGCATTAGCTCAAGGGGCGTCCGCTAATGTATCGCTTAATATCGGCGCTAAAATTGCGGGTTCCTATATCGTCAGTGCCAAGGTTGATGAGAATAATGCTGTCGTAGAACAAGATGAAACGAACAACAGCTACACTCATTCCGCTACTTTGCTTGTGAGTCAAGTTCCGAGCTCCGATCTTTTGCCGACAACGACTTGGACTCCCAGCAATCCGAGTGCCGGAGACAATGTAACCTATACGGTTAATCTTAAAAACCAAGGAAACATCGCAACCTCCAATGGTCCTCATGGCATTACCCTTGTGCTTAAAAATAGTCAAGGGGCGACCATTCGTACCTTAAATAGTTCTTACAACGGCGCAATAGCAGCTGGAGGATCGGTTAATGTCGCAATGGGAACATGGACAGCGGCTAACGGAAGCTATATGTTGACGGCTACCGTTACTGCAGATGCTAATGAAATAACGGCGAAGCAAGGCAACAACACGAGCACGACTAGTCTATATATTGGTCGCGGAGCTAATATGCCTTTTACCATTATTGAAGCTGAATCAACTTCCAACAGCACGAATGGAACGATTCTTGCTCCGAACTTCAAGCCCGGAGACTATGCAGGCGAAGCTTCTGGCCGTTCTGCTGTTCAGCTCGATGCAACAGGAGAGTATGTAGAGTTCACACTTACATCGTCTGCAAACGCATTTGTGCTTCGTAATGCCGTAGCAGAGAATACAACGGGAACAATTAGTATTTATGCGAACGGAGTGAAAAAGGGCAACTTTACGGTTACTTCCAAATACTCTTACGTGTATGCGACGCCGAGCACGCTTGGCCAATTGGGATACAATAATCAATCTGGAGCGGGGTTAACCGCTTACTGGTTGTATGAGGATTCCCAACTGTTGCTTGACACAGTGTACCCTACGGGAACAAAGATCAAAATCCAAAAGGATGCTGGAGATGTATCGTGGATCTATGTGGATATGATCGAAACAGAAAATGTCGCACCACCGGCAACCAATCCAGATCCGAGCAAATATGTTCAAGTTTCGGCTACAAAATCAATTGAGCAGGCGTTAAATGAATTTAGGCAGGATCAAACAAAGAAAGGGATCTTCATTCCTGCTGGTGAATGGACGATGGATAATAAGATCTTTTTGTACGGAAGAGCAACAGAAATTATTGGTGCTGGTCCTTGGCATACCAAATTGGTAGCTCCAAAGAGCCAAACCAATACAGACATCGGCTTTAATATTAGTTCTACTGCTGATGGTACAACGATTCGGGACTTATCTGCGTGGGGGAACTATGTTTACAGAATTGACGGACCAGGTAAGTTCATTGACGGTAATGGAGTGAAAAATGTAACGATCCAAAATACGTGGGTAGAGCACTTCATTTGCCTATATTGGGGAGTTAACTCTTCCTATAACACGTTTAAAGACAACCGTATCAAAAACACCTTTGCAGACGGCATCAATATGACAAATGGATCTTCCTATAACGTAATTGACAACAACTATGCTAGAGGGACTGGAGACGATTCGTTCGCCCTATTCAGCGCGATTGATTCTGGCGTTTCCTACAATGTAGGGAATAAGTACACGAATCTTACAGCAACCAGTGTAAGACGTGCAGCTGCCTTTGCGGTATATGGAGGTTCAGATAACTTGTTCCAAAATCTCTATGCCGCAGATACATTAACCTATCCAGGGATCACCATCAGCAGCTTGAGCTTCGGGTACAACACTTTAGGATTTGGTGACAAGGATACGGTTATCGACGGTGCAACATTAGATCGAACTGGTGGAGATTTCTGGACCAGTGTCGGGGCAGACGACAAAATAAACGAGTATCAAAACTTCGGAGCCATTTGGTTCTTCGGAGGAGACAGAGTCTTCAAAAATATTTTGGTGAAAAACGTGGATATTAACAATTCAGTGTACTTCGGATTGATGTTCCAGACGAAGTCGCCGGAAAATCTTGCGATGCAGAACGTCCGCGTTGAGAATGTGAACATTAACAACCCAACTCGTTACGGGATTAAGCTTGTCGCTAGTGCCGAACAAGGACAAGGACCAGTAGTTGGGCAAGCAAGCTTCACGAATGTGAAGGTAAATAATGCTGGAGTCAGTGCGATTTACGGTGAGAACAAGTCTCCGAACTTCAGAGTTATCAGGGTGTCAGGTAATAACTGGTAATGACTGGTGTATCAAAGTTATGAATTGCTCATTTTCAAGAAGCTGCCGGATTATTCTCGGCAGCTTCTTTTCCCATTCAAAATACGTAAGATCACACACAATATCCATGTAATCGAATATTCCTGATTCGCAGTCTGTTCAGTACGCTACTAGTAGACTAGATCAGGAGGAGTGGCTATGGCAAAAATTGCAGACAAGTATCTGAAGGTTGAACCCTGGGCTATTGTTGAGGAAGGCTTTGATGTGGCACGTAACCGTGTATCGGAGTCTATTTTCTCATTGGGTAATGAGTACATGGGCGTTAGAGGTTACCCAGATGAGGGTTACAATGGAGATAGCTTGCTAGGCAGTTACTTCAACGGTTTATATGAGGAAGTACCAGTAGGCGCACACTATAGAGGCATTATTCGCAGTCTTCGATTCATGGTCAATGCAGTCGATTGGTTGTATACGCGAATTAAATCGGAAGGTGAAATTCTGAATCTAGCAAGAAGCCACATATCGGGGTTCACTAGAAGACTGGATTTCAAAACCGGTGTATATACTAGGCAGTTTGATTGGCATTTGCAGAGCGGAAAGACAATCCACTTATGTTTCGAACGGATCGTGAGCATGACACGTTCCAACTTAGGAGCTCAGCGTATAAGTTTCTGGTCGAAGGATTATGAGGGCCCGGTCGAAATTCAATCGGGACTTGATTTCTCTCCCTTACATGAAGACCAGGGTCGCAACTTCTGGGAGATGATCCGTAAGGGCGAGGAGACGGGCTGGATGTGTGCAACAGGAAAGACAGTCAGCACGGGCAATCGGCTTTTTTCCAGCTTCCAGATCCAGTTACCGGATAAAGCGGAGTGTCGCAAGGAAGAGTCGAACAAGTATACGGGAATTAACTTCAAGCTAATGTTGGAGCCAGGAAAGCCGTCGGAAATAGAGAAGATTGTTGTAAATGTTGCAGAGAAGAACAGAGAGGTCAGCGATAACGAGTTGTGGCAGAATGGTGTGGCACTTGCCCACAGCTTTTCTAACCGTACGTTCAACGACATACTCGCCGAGCAAGAGGCTTACTGGTCTAAGGTTTGGCAGGCATCGGACATTACAATTGAGGGAGATCTGGAAAATCAGCAGGGTATTCGTTTTTGTATTTTTCAGCTGTATCAGACTTATCGCGGCGATAACCCGGGCTTTAATATCGGGGCTAAAGGTCTTACCGGCGAAGCTTACAGGGGACTGGCTTTTTGGGATACGGAAACCTACTGCTTGCCCTTCTATCTGTTCAATAACCCCAAAGCTGCTCGCAGCTTGTTGGAATTTCGTTACCGCTCGCTTCAGCATGCACTGGAACGTGCGAAGGATGTGGATTGCGAGGGGGCTTTTTACCCGATTGCAACGATCGACGGGTCAGAAAGCTGCGATCTTTGGCAACATTCCAATCTTCAGCTCCAAGTCGGCACGGCTGTCGGATACGGGATTTGGCACTATGTAAAGCTCGCGGGCGACAAGTCCTTCCTCTATAAAGAGGGGATGGAAATATTGATTCAATTGTGCCGTTTCAATGAGAGTCGTGGGCAATGGGGGCAGCAGACCGGACAATTCGGTTACTTTGGCGTCATGGGTCCCGATGAGTTCCAGCTCATGGTGAACAACAACAGCTACTTGAACTTCATGGCGAAAAAGCTGTTCGAATATACCGTTCAAGTGGCAAAAGAAATGGAACAACAAGCTCCTGAGAAGCTCGCTGATCTAATGGCTATGCTGAACGTTTCGAAAGAGGAGTTTACACAATGGGAGCGCCTTGCTTCTTGCATGAGAATTCCGCTGGATGAGAAGACCGGAATTTATGAGCAGCATGACGGCTTCTTCAATATGCCTCATATCGACGTGGACGCTATCCCGGTCGAACAATTTCCGCTCTATCATCACTGGTCTTATGACAGACTCTATCGATACGACATGGTGAAGCAGCCCGACGTCCTCATGTTCATGTTTTTGTACAGCAGTGATTTTCCGGTTGATGCGAAGCGCGTCAATTACGAGTATTATGAGCCTCGCTGCATTCACGAATCGTCGTTGTCGCCGTCCATTCACTCGATTTTTGCAGCTGAGCTCGGTAAGCACGAGGAAGCTTACCGGTTTTTCGAGTTTGCGACGCGGTTAGATTTGGACAATTACAACCGAAATACACGTGAAGGGCTACATACAACTTCTATCGCTGCTGCGTGGATGAATATCGTCTATGGTTTTGGCGGTTTGCGTTCGGACGGCGATACGTTACTACTTCAGCCTTCAATTCCTGCTCATTGGGACGGATACAGCTTTAACTTTCAACACCATAACACTGTGGTATCTGTTAAGGTCGATCAAGAACAGCTAACGGTTACTACAGCAAGCGGTGATCCAGTTGAACTTCGGATCTATGATCAAACGTTCACAGTCGATTCCGAAGGCGTTCGACTAAGCTTGCCTGCAAGCAGTAGGAATGTAACGGATGCGCATATGCAAGCTTAGGAGGAGTTGTCATGTTAGATACGATGAAAGGTGCAATTTTTGATTTGGATGGTGTGATCGTAGATACGGCTAAATATCATTATTTGGCCTGGCGTTGGCTAGCGAATAAACATGGTTTTGATTTTACGGAAGCGGACAATGAACGGTTGAAAGGGGTTAGCCGTACAAAATCGCTGGAAATTTTACTGGACATCGGCGGGGTGAAAGCTACAGAAGAAGAGAAGCGAGAGATGGCCGAATGCAAGAACGACAAGTATGTTTCCTATATTTCTGAGCTAGACGAGTCCGAGCTACTGCTCGGAGCCAAGGATTATCTCACGAAGCTACGAGCACGTGGCGTTCGAATTGCGCTAGGCTCTGCTAGCAAGAACGCGATGATGATCCTCGATAAGCTGAGAATTACAGAGCTATTCGATGTAATTGTGGACGGAAATAGAACGTCGGCAGCTAAGCCTGACCCAGAGGTATTCTTACTCGCTTGCCAACAACTTGGACTAAAGCCGGAGCAGTGTGTTGTGTTTGAGGATGCTGCAGCTGGTGTGCAAGCGGGCAAATCAGCTGGCATGATGGTCGTAGGGATTGGTGACTCCAACCAACTACCTGGCGCTGACCATGTAGTCAAGGGGCTTTACGAGCTATTGCCATTCGAGTGAAAATGGAGGTGTGGATGTCTTGAACTGGATAATTGAGGAGAATGGCTTTAAACCGGAGAACATAGCCACAAACGGCAATAAGTTTATGATTGGCAATGGCTATTTCGGTTATAGAGGGGTTGCAGAGGAATTTACAAAAGAACACTTTCCCGCCACTATAGTTGCTGGAATATATGACACAGTAGGTACCGGTTGGCGTGAACCGATTAATGTGCCGAATGGCTTATATACAAGATTATATTGTGATGGCAAGGAAATGAGGTTGCCGGAAAGTGAGATTGTATCTCATCGACAAGCACTTGATATGCGTACCGCTACACATCATCGTAATACCCTATTTAAGCTGGGAGACGGTGGGACTATCCAAGTTTCCACTGAGCGAGTGGCAAGCGCGGTGCAGCTACATGTGATGGCGATGAAGTATGAGTTCATTTGTTCTCATCCACATACAATTACAATCGAGACGGGGATAGATGGAGACATCTGGGATATTAATGGACCTCATCTCGAGAACTATCGTTTTCATGAGGAGTCGAATGGAATCGTAACGTTGCGTGTAACCACGCATGAACAGAAGAAGACCGTAGTTGTAGCTGAAGCTATAGATGCCGACTTCGGCTTGCAACCGGTACAAGCAGGCAGTAAATCGTACCTGCGCAAACTCACAGTGAACTGTGAGCCTGAAAAAGTTTATACGTTTACGAAATATGTGTCGATCTATACGTCTAATGATGAAGTACATGACCCTTACACATCAGCTGTTGAAACTTCAAGGCTTGCAAGAGAGCAAGGTTATGACGCTATTCATAGAGCTCATGCCATGAAGTGGGCTGAAAAATGGACAGATGTGTATGTGGAAATTGAGGGAGATGAGGTCGCACATCAAGCACTGAACTACAGCATCTATCAATTAATGATCATCGCCCCCGAACATTCCGAGAAAGTATCTATCCCGGCAAGAGGCTTGTCGGGACAGGTGTATAAAGGAGCGGTATTCTGGGATACCGAGATGTTTATGCTCCCCTTTTACTTGTACACAAGTCCTGCATTGGCACGAAACCTGGTCATGTATCGGATACATACGCTAGAAGGTGCCAGACGCAAAGCGGTGGAGTACGGCTTTAGAGGAGCGTTCTATGCATGGGAGAGTCAGGATACGGGCGATGATGCATGTACATTGTTCAACATTACGGATGTGTTCACAGGTCGTCCAATGCGTACTTATTTCCGTGATAAACAAATCCACATTAGCGGGGATGTAGCTATGGGGATTTGGCAGTACTACTTGGTTACCGGAGATGAGACGGTTCTGCTCGATGGCGGAGCAGAGGTGATTTTGGAATGCGCGCGATTCTTCTGTTCTTATTCTTATTATAGGGAAGACACGCAACGTTATGAGCTCCTTGATGTAACGGGACCGGATGAATACCATGAACGTGTTCATAACAATGCTTTTACGAACTATATGGTATCTCATGTGCTCGATATTGCAATTTGCACAATTCAATTATTAGAGCAGTATCCTGAAGTCTTGGAATCGTTAGTCGATAAACTTCAATATTCGGAAGATATCTCTCGTATTAATAAAATGCGAGAGCAGTTGTATTTACCTCAACCCGACTCCAATACAGAACTGATTGAGCAATTCGACGGATACTTTAAGTTGGAGGATGTAACACTTTCGGATCTGAAGAAGCGAATGCAGAACAAGAACGAGTATTTAGGAGGTGGCAACGGACTAGCTACGACCACGCAAATATTAAAGCAAGCAGATGTGGTGCTAATGCTGCATTTGTTCCGTGATCGATTTAATGAGCATACGATTCGTGCGAACTGGGACTTCTATGAGACTCGGACTGAGCATGGCTCGAGCTTGAGTCCATGTGTGTACGCGCTTGTGGCTGCTCATATCGGATACAGTGAGTATGCCTATCGATACTTTCTGAAGACAGCGACCATTGATCTGACGGGTGAATCCAAGCAATTCGTTGGGAACTTATATATTGGCGGTACTCATCCAGCGGCGAACGGCGGTGCTTGGCAAGCTGCTATACATGGTTTTTCCGGCTTCTCTTACAAGGACGACACCATTACGATTGATCCTGCACTTCCGTTAAAATGGACCGCGCTTCGCTTTAGCTTCTATGTCCTTGGTCAACGTTATTCGGCAAGCATCGATAAACAAAAAGTTATCATCACATCCCAAGTGAACAATACGCGTGAGCAACGATTCGCAATATTAGGTACTTCGATTGTGTGTCAACCGGGAGCGACTTTGGAGATTAAGAAAATCTAAGACTAAACAGAGAGAGTGACACAACAGGTTGTTATGAACTGTATCGTCACTCTTCTTTTTGTGTCTATAATTAGTAAAACGATCATAAAAATAAGGAATGTATCTCCTGGAGGAGCGCCAGCGTTTGCCTTTACAGACGTGAAATTACCTCGCTAGAGGTTACCCATTCAGATTTCACGGCTGTAACAGCAACCGTAAGGAGATACATCCATAAATACTATAATCGACATAAATAACAAAGAAGCCATCCATAAGTACACTTATGCTTGCAAATACACAATTCGAGTCGTCATATTATATGTTATCCTGTATAATAGCGGGCAGGAATGCTTATTAAAGGGGAAACGATTATGTCGAATTCGAGGTCTCGATTAGCTGCCAATAAGCATACAAGGCATCGTAAACGAAGGAAGATTATTGGCGTATTGAGTACGATAATTATTGGTTGTGCAGTAGTAATTGCCGCAGGATTTTGGATTTCAAAATTGGACTTAAATCCATTTGTTTATTTCGGAAATGACTCACAGCAGTCAGCAAACTCTCATCCGTCTTCGTCTCAAGGCGAATCTTCCCCTCAAAGCGAGGATGAGGGTTCTCCAGCAGCAAACGTCGATGGTGGAGATGAAGGACAAGCTTCGGATGAACCAGTCAGCGGTGCGGTAGAGCAAACGGACAAAGTGAAATTAGCGCTAGTGGGAGATATTCTCCCGGCGGCTAATGTGCTCAATTTAATGGTAGCTAATGGCTATGAATATCCCTTTATCTATGTGAAAGATCGGCTGCAAGCTGCGGATATCGCAGCGGCAAATTTAGAAACTCCGATTACGGATCGTGGGACGCCAGCCACACGTGGTGAACCGCCACAATTAAAGGATTACTTTTATCGTGCTCCACCAGATGTCGTTTCGATTATTCAAGATTCGGGCTTCGATTTTTTATCGCTGGCAAACAATCATACGCTAGATTATGGTTGGGAAGGTTTAAGCGATACGATGGAATATTTGGATGAGGCTGGATTGAAATATGCGGGTGCAGGTATGGATGATAAAGCAGCCTATTCACCAAGATACATGGAGGTAGGAGACTTTACGATCGCATTCGTTAGTTTATCGCGAGTAATCTGGGATGTGAACTGGAAGGCAGATCGCACAAATCCTGGTGTCGCCGAGACCTATACAATTGATCGTGCAGTTGAAGCCGTTAAGACTGCGAAAAGCAATGCAGATCTCGTTGTCGTCATGGTGCATTGGGGAATTGAGAGGCAAGATACCCCAGATGAATCCCAGAAGTATTTGGCCTATTCCTATATAGATGCAGGAGCTGATCTCGTCATCGGCAGTCACCCTCATGTGCTACAAGGGTTCGAAAGCTACAAAGGGAAATGGATTGCTTATAGTTTAGGAAATTTCGTATTTCCGGGAATGTCGCCACCTACTACAGCTGAAACAGGTATTCTGAGTGCAGTATGCAGTAAGGATGGAAATTGCGATTTATCGTTCGAGCCGATGATCGCTAAGCTTGCCCAACCTAAACCGATGGACGAAGAGTCGGGCAAAGCGTTGCTAGCGAGATTGTCATCACTATCGATTAATGCCGAGATTAAAAGCGACGGGAAGCTTGTTGCGAAGTCGAATTAAATAGATTGACAGAGATGTTCAACGATCAGGAGCTGTGACTAAGTAAGATACTTAAGCACAGCTCTTTTTTTTACTTCCAGTTAAGGATTAGACGATTTTATCCCTTCATGAGACAAATGATGACTTATTGAAGGGTTCCGGGCTTATTATAATAAGCTTGATAAGCCTAGGCAGCATGTGGGGTGAAATGACGAATGAAGAAGCTTAGTCATCGTATTCTTGCAGGATTCATTGGGTTTATTATTATCCCTTTATGCGTATTGGGTAGTGTCTCCTATTTGATGTTCGAAAAAGCAACGCAGGAGAAATATGTAGAGCAGACAGAGCTGACGCTTCGTGCAATCGGTCGGAATATGAATAACATGATTAAAGAAGCCAATTACTTTTCAGATTTCTGGGTGACGACTGAGGATAGTGTCGAATCGGTGGAACAGTCGCTTGATCCAAGTTCAACTGGTTTTGAGGATTCTGGTGATCCAGCCTATCTGGAGTTATTAGAGAAAGATCGTTTGAGACAGCGTGTACTACTTACGTATCCGAGCCTTAGGTCTGTAACCTTGTATCGCACGGACAACAGAATTGTGAATGTCAACTTTTCGAAGGACAAGCCAATCGCTCGAGAGGATTTAGAGAGCAGTCCAATCTACACAGAAGTGATTCGGAAAAATGGGGCACCTGTATGGATCGGTCCGAATGAGGACCCGATTCTGAACGGAGAGAACAACTTTTTTACTCAGATTCGGGTGCTTCTTGATGTGGATACGTTAACGAGCAAAGGGATTTTAGTAACCCGGTTCCAAATGAACGAGATGTCACGAATATTTAGCTTTTACAACGGAAAAGGGCAGTCCGATCGTCGATATTTGATCGTGCGAGCTGACGGCAAAGTGATCTTCGATAATGAAGGGGCTGCGCAAGGTCGCAATCTAGCTGAACTTGTTGACACCCAGAAGGGGATTGACTTATCTAGCAAGGAGGATCAGAGCAGCACGCTGAACTTTGATGGGCGAAAAAGCTTAGTAACCATTCAAGATCTACAGTTGCAACGGCTAGGTGTTGGGGATTGGAAAGTCGTATTGGTAACGTCTTGGACTTATTTGTCAGGAGATATGGCATTAGTGCTTAAATGGATGGTCGCCGCAGTGGTAGTTACTCTCGTACTTGCTCTAGTATATAACCTAATGTTCGTACAACGCATCGTTAATTTTATTGTGCATATTGTAAAAGCAATGCGTAAAGTTGAACGGGGTGATTTAACGACTCAAGTAGCGGCGATCGGAACGGATGAAATCTCGATGCTAGCGAATGGCTTCAATCGTTTAGTTACGCGAGTGTCCATGCTCTTAGACGATGTAAAGAGCGAGCAACGACGTAAGCGTAAAGCGGAGATGATGTTGCTACAAGCGCAAATAAAGCCACATTTCCTCTTTAATGCGCTGGAGTCGATTAATATTTTGGCTGTGCAGAATGAAGGTCGTAAAGTTAGTAAAATGGTGCAAAGGCTAGCCAATATTTTCAGAATCAGCATTCAGCAGAAGGAAGAAATTCGCATTGAACAAGAGCTAGAGCATTTGACCAGCTATCTCGACATTCAGCATTATCGATTCGAGGACCTGTTCGAGTATGAGATCGATATTCCTGATGATTTGCTTGGAAATCAGATTTTGAAGCTAACACTTCAACCACTTGTGGAGAATAGTATCCAGCATGGCTTTGAAGGTATTGATTATATGGGGCGTATAACCTTACAAGCACGTGAGGAAGGAAATAAGATCGTAATCTTCGTTCAAGATAATGGCATTGGAATATCTAGTGAAAGGTTAGAGCACATTGTCGCATCGGGAATTGGATCAATTGAAGAGATGTACGAAGAAACTCCGGAAATAGGTGAACGCAGAGGGCTTGGTGTAGGCAATGTTGCGGATCGTCTACGCATTCACTACGGGGTTGGCTATGGGCTGATCATTTGCAGTGCACCGGGATATGGAACGATCATCAAATGTATCATACCGCGGACATAAGGAGTGAAGGGTATGAGGCTTAGAGCATTAATTATTGATGACGAAGCGAATATATTGAAAAACCTACAGGCGATTATTCCATGGGAAAGTATGGACATTGAAATCGTTGGTACTGCAAGAAACGGAGAGCAAGCGCTCAATTGTGCACGCGAGCACCATCCACAGCTTATTTTAAGCGACATTCGGATGCCGGTAATGGACGGGATACAATTTCTTAGTGAGCTTCGTCAGTTTGATACAGATGCACTGGTCATTATGATGACAGGGTATCAGGATTTTAATTATGTGCGATCAGTCATTCGTTATGAGGTTCATGATTATATACTGAAGCCAATTGATTATGAGGAATTATCGAAAACAATAGAACGACTTGCAGATCAGATCAGACAGTCGTATCGAGAGCAACAACTCGCTCAGCAGAAGTGGAGTGAAGTGTACAGCCTCGCCTATGAGAAGCTATTGTACGATCACCTTGTAGATGCAAGTGGAAGCGGGACTAGGCAGTTAATGAGTAGAGATGAAAACGACAGCATGGATCGAAAGTTCGCCATGATGCTAGTTGACGTCGATAATTATTTGAAAAGAGAACGGTCATGGGAAGAAAAAGAACGTAAGCTGTGGAATTACGCCATTCATAACATATTACAGGAGCAGATGGCGAGCTACCCTATTCCCTATTCGATTCTTCAGGTGAGAAGTGGAGAATGGTGTGTGCTTTTCGACGTTCAATCGCAACGAAAATTCGATCGCCAGCAATATTTAGTATGGGGCGAAGAAATTATGAGTGCAGTTGAAAGCTATTTGAAAATTCAAATTCGAGTAGCACTCCATCCGTCTTCGGTGACGATAGAGCAGCTTTCCCGTATATACAAGAGTTTGCAACGAACTTTGAACCTATCGGTAGGCTCAAATAGAGAGGTTATTGTATCAGACAAGTCAAAATCGCAATCAGATCCAACTCAGCGATTATGGGATCGCATCGAAGAAATGGTGACTGGCTTGAAGCGCTGCGATCGGTATCGGACGGAAGCTGCGCTGAAGGCATTGAATGAGGGGTTTGGACAATTGCCGGAGTCCTCGTTCGAGCGGGTAGCTCCGATCACGCATTATTTATGTTTACATTTGCTGCGAGAAATGCGCGCAATGGACATATTGACCAATGATGAGGAAGTGGCGATCTGGAAGCAAATTGATCGTGATCAGGGGATTAGAGAGACGCTTGAGGTCATTAACCGGCTGGTGGATCAATCATTAGAAAATGTGATGAAGAAAAAGACAAGTGATGTGCTAATGCTCTCAGCAAAAGATTATATTGAGCGGCATCTGTCCACTGAGCTTAGTATTGATCTGTTAGCGGATTATTTAGGTATTAGCGGTAGCTATTTCAGCCTGCTGTTTAAGCAATATAGTGGTGAAACGTTCGTGGAATTCGTGACGAAGCAGCGTATGGAGATGGCTAAATCATTGCTAGCTTTAAGCGATAAGAGTGTAACCCAAATCGGACTCATGGTGGGTTATTTAGAGCGGAGATATTTCACAAAGGTGTTCAGTAAATATTCAGGAATGCTACCGTCAGAATTTCGTGAAAAGCATCAGAAAAAGCATGAGAACGAAGGGCTTCAAGGGTGGGTTTCGGCCGATTAGAATTTATCTATAATAGGTTTGAACTAGGGGGCAATCAAATGTTATATCGCAATGTACGCTTCGAGGATCTAAGCTTGAAAGAGAAAATTGGTCAATTGTTCATGTGCGGCTTTGATGGGCTTGAGCCTACAGCTGGAATCAAGGGGCTCATTCAAGAATATGCAATTGGTGGAGTCATTTATTTTCGTAGAAATCTTGCTCATGCGAAGCAGACGATGCAACTATCAAATAAGCTGCAACAAGAAGCAAGAACGCCACTGTTCATCGCGATTGACCAAGAGGGTGGCATGGTCGTGAGATTGGAGGAAGGAGTAACTGTAATGCCAGGGGCGATGGCTCAAGGAGCTGCTGCTAACCGGGAATTGACGCGTGAAGCGGCCAAATGGTCCGGTGCGGAATTGCGTGAAATCGGTATTAACATGAACTTCGCACCCTGTATGGATGTGAACAACAATCCGAATAATCCTGTCATCGGTGTTCGGTCATACGGTGAAAATCCTGAATTCGTTGGTGAAATGGGTGTAGCAGCCATTGCAGGATACAAAGACAGTGGTGTCGCGGCTGTCGCAAAGCATTTTCCAGGTCATGGCGATACAGCAGTTGATTCACACTATGCGCTTCCTGTAGTTGCCCATTCTATTGATCGACTTAATCAAGTAGAGCTTGTCCCTTTTCGTCAAGCCATTCAAAATCAAGTAGATGCGATCATGACTGCACACGTTGTGTTCCCGGCATATGAACCTCTAGAGGTGCCCGCTACTTTATCACAGCGGATATTAACAGGATTACTCCGAGATCAGCTTGGTTTTGAAGGAGTAATCGTAACAGATTGCTTAGAGATGAACGCGATTTCAGAAACGATTGGCGTAGCCCGTGGAGCAGTGGAGGCGATCAAAGCGGGAGCGGATCTTATTCTCGTTAGTCACCGTCTAGATCGACAAGTAGCAGCGTTAGAAGCGGTCATGGAGGCAGTGATGATCGGTGAAATAACAGAAGCGCGAATTGAGGAAGCAGCTTTACGAATTTGGAAGCTGAAGCAGGCTAGAGGGCTTTTATTGAATGCGTTGCCAAATATAGATCGCGATCGTGCGGTTGCTGTAGCGAATAAACTATGCGAAGCAGCTGTTACTGTAATACATGGAGATCCTGTTATTGCGAACTCGGGTAAAGTGGTTGTGATATGGACTGAGGCGCGTTCAGGTACAGAAGTAATTGAAGTGATACCGCAGCAATGGACGTTAGGCACTGCACTTTCCGCTGCAGGATTAGATATAGTGGAAGTTAGAATCGGAATTCATACGACTGAGGATGAGCGACGAGCGTCATTTGCGGCTGTTAAACATGCTGATACGATTGTGTTTGCTTCCTATGATGCGATGTTTTCCCCGAAACAATCACAATTGCTCCGTGAGTTGGCCGAAATCGAACATAAACGATTTCTATTGGTCGCTATGAGAACACCTTACGATGGTCGAGGAATCGAAGGACTTGACAGCTATATCTGCACATACGAAAATAAACCAATGATGGTGTCGGCATTGGCTAACGTTATGCTGGGGACAATTGCTCCACAAGGTCGTGCGCCGATAACTGTGATAGATCAATAAAAATGGGGCAATGTCATAGATTGTCCTCAGGAGGATGAAAGATGAATGCTTCCATGCGTGCTGCGTTACATCCTTGCGTTGCGCACAGAGGATTTTCTAGTTTAGCACCGGAGAACACGATGGCTGCATTTCGAGTCGCGATGAACGAACCATATGTACACTGGATGGAGATCGATGTACATCTGTCTAAGGACGACATTCCTGTAGTCATCCATGATGCCAAGTTGAAAAGAACGACGAATGGGAAAGGTCAAGTGCGCGATCATACGGCATCTGAACTGGGGCGACTTGATGCGGGCAGTTGGTTTCATTCTTCCTTCAGCGGTGAAACGGTTTCTACACTTGAGGATGTACTTAAGCTTACAGCTGGAAAGTGCCGTTTGAATGTGGAAATTAAAGGTCAGGCTGATGATTATGGGCTCATCGCCCGTCAAGTTGTGGACGTCTTGCGAGGGCAGAAGCGGTTGCACGATACAGTAATTACTTCATTCGTACCTGAGATTATTGCAGAGGTACGTAAATATGAAGCAACTGTACGTACAGGATTAATTGTGGATAATAAAGTTGACAAACTAATCTCTAAACTTCGAGATCTAAAGGCCAACTTTCTGTCGATCGACTATGGGCTGCTGAATTCAGTACTATTGCAGCAAGCGATCGAGCAAAACATCGAAGTGATGGTTTGGACTGTAAATTCAGTTTCTGATCTGCGTCAGCTTCTGAAACGACCAGAACCATTCCAAATCTGTACGAATTATCCCGATCGTTGGCTAAAAGCCGTTAATGAATAAGCAAACTATTCAACATCGACTAATCTTTCTCGAATAACGAGCAGCTTAGGAAGCTCTCTAAAGTAAACTTCAATCAATTGTGGATCAAAATGACGACCTGTTTCTTCACGGAACAGGTTGTTGATTTTATCTAGAGGCCAATCTGGCTTGTATACCCGCTTAGCGCTCAAAGCATCGAACACATCTGCAACAGCAGTAATACGTCCAAAGATATGAATCTGTTCACCGCTCAGTCCTGCTGGATATCCTGTACCATCCCATTTCTCATGATGCTGTTCTGCAACAATTGCCGCGGTACGGAGAAGTTCTCTCTTTGATCCTCGCAGCAGTTGAGAGCCTATCTTCGTATGAGATTTAATAACCTCGTATTCTTCTTCCGTCAATTTACCAGGCTTATTTAAAATAGAATCGGGAATCGCGACTTTCCCGATATCATGCATTGGTGAAGCAGTGCGTAGCAATTCGGCCTCTTCCTCTGATAGACCGTAACCTAATGCGATCACATAAGAATACTCAGCGACTCTTCTAACGTGATTGCCTGTTTCCTTCGAGCGGATTTCACCGACTTCACCCATTGTAGAAATAATTTCTCGTTGTGTTGCAATGATTTCTTCGTGCAGCATGACGGATTCGAGAGACTTACCGGCATAGGAAGCTGCAAGTGACAAGTATTCCAAATCTTGCGAAGTGAAGTAATCTATTTCTGTAAGCTTATTAATGGCTTGATAAGCTCCAATAATATGGCCATCATTATTCGTGAAAGGAACAGTAATGATCGATTTCGTATGATAACCTGTTTGCAGGTCGGTATTTGTATTATGTCTATCATCGTTATAGGCGTCTTTAATAATGATCGGTTGACCTGAAATAATTGAAGTTCCGACGATTCCAGATCCGTAGGGGATGCGAAGCTCATCGACACCATGTGCGACTGTCGTATAAAGCTGCTGATTCGGTTCATCAATTAACCATACAGCACAACGATCAGCGCGAATCATCTCTTTTCCCATGTTCGCCATATGGACGAGCACAGATTTCAGATTGCTAGCGCTGGCGATTTTTGCAGTATAATCAAAAATAACTTTGAGTAACTGCTCTGGTGATAGTTCCTTGGCGTACATAGGTTTTCACTCCTTATATTTCCAACTTCAATTATTCGACAGAATAAGTGTTAATCCTGCAAAAACCATTTAATACATAAAAGTCTGTCATCATCAAATTGATCGATTGCATAGAGCACACATGTTGAAATTTCGTCTAGATGATCTTATCCCTGTTTTATGGCTTTGACTCCCTTACAGGAGCGAATATTGATTTTACAATAAAGGTGTAAGTAAACATATACAATTTTCTAGGAGGTCATTTCGTTGAAAAAGAATTTTATGTTTATCCTCACCCTTGTCCTGTCATTGACACTCGTATTGTCGGCTTGTGGCAAGAACAACAATGGTGCATCTTCATCGTCATCCAACTCGCCAAGTGAGAAGCCGTCTGAATCTTCCGCTCAACCTGAGTCTGCAGTAACAGAAACGAACGAGCCATTCACAGTTTCATTGCGTCATATTCAAATCGGTGAACCGCAAAAGTTCCGTAAAGCGATTCTCGATGAAGTCGTTAAACGTTCAGAAGCAGAAGTAGCAGGTCTAACGTTCGAATTGGATGGAATCGAAGATGCGGTTAACCGCTTCACGAAGCTTCCAGCTGAAATGGCTGCAGCTAATCCTCCTAAGATCTTCGACTTGTTCGGTGGGAATGCAGATGCATTGAAATATGCAAAAGCAGGTCGTCTACTCGATCTTACACCTATACTTGATGAACTAGGTATCAAGGATAAGTTCCTTAACGTATTCGGTCAATTCACTTTAGATGGTAAAATCTATGGTTTGCCAATTGGCGGATCGGTTGAAGGCGTATTTTACAACAAAGAATTGTTTGAAAAGTATAGCTTGAACGCACCGACTTCTTGGGACGATCTTGTAAAAGCAGCGGACACATTCAAGCAAAATGGAATTACACCAATGGCTATGGGTTCGCAAGCTGCTTGGGTGCCTAACATGCTTCTTAACACCATGATTGCACGTTATGCGGGTGGATTCCCTAACGGTATCGTAACAGGTGAGGTTTCATGGAATCAGCCAGAAGTGGTTAAAGGTATCGAGCTTTATGGCGAGTGGGTTAAAAACGGCTACTTCACTAAAGGTGAGCTTGGCAAATCCTACGACGATATGTTGAATGATTTCGCAGCAGGCAAAGCAGCAATGATGTTCGATGGCAGCTGGCGTTCGTCCGCATTCAAAGAAGGTGCAGTAGCAGCTTCGATGCTAGGTAAAGTTGGATTCGTAGCACTTCCTGCACTGCGAGGCGCAACTGCTGATCAAACTTCGTTGAACGCGAACTTTAGTAACGGTTATGGCTTCTCCTCTGACTTAAACGCTGCAGAATTGAACGCAGTAAAAGTATTCATTAAAAACCTTTACAACGATGAAATGCAGCTTCGTGGATTGCTAGAAGATGGTGTGCTTCCTTCAATGAAGCTGTCTGACGAATCACTTGCTCAAGTTACTGATCCAGTTGTTAAAGAAGTATTGGCAGTCATGAAAGCAGCAGGTACGACATTCGTTCACTTCGATGCAGTTGCACCGAAGACAGTATATAGCGAAACAGAGCTTCAATTGCAAAAGCTGATCGGCAACAAAGCAACTGCACAAGAGTTTGGGGATGCAGTTCAAAAGCTACAAGCGGCTGAAAATTCTAGATAAGTAATCCTGATATGGAAATGGGTAAGGAGGCACCACTCTTACTTAAGAGGGATGCCTCCTTCTCCTATAGTGGGGAGGAACTATGAAAAACACTCTGAAAAATCCCGTGGTCTACTTGTTATTCATTATTCCAACGATTGCTATGTACGGGTTGTTTTTCTTATACCCCATGTTTTCATCGTTGTTCTACGCGTTTACGAACTGGACAGGACTTGATGAAACTCAGTTTGTCGGAATGAGCAATTTTACTAGAGCATTTTCCGACACGAACTTTCACGGTGCAATTATTAACAACATGTACTTCATTTTGTTTTCCGTTGGATTGCAGGTTCCGCTCATTATCGTGTTTGCACTATTGATTAGCAATGTGAAACGATTTCAAGGCTTTTATAAAACAACGGTATTTATTCCGTCCATCCTTTCTACATCGGTAATTGGTATTTTATGGAGCTTTATCTATGATCCTGACATCGGACCGATCTCGGCTTTTCTAGGTAAATTCGGTATTGAACCGATCTATTGGCTTGCGGAATCAGATCTAGCCTTGATCGCGATACTCATTACGAATGCTTGGCAGTGGATCGGATTTTATATTGTATTGGTATTGGCTGCGATCTTAGCGATTCCAAAAGAAATTGACGAAGCAGCATCCATCGACGGAGCGAATGCTACGCAGCGTGCATGGTACTTAACAGTTCCTTTAATCAAGCCAATTATTTCTGTAGTTGTCATGTTATCGATCGCCGGCGCAATGCGCGTAGTAGATATTGTCCTAGTGATGACGAACGGAGGACCTTTTGGTTCTACAGAGGTTATGGCATCATTCATGGTCAACAAAGCGATTAAATATGGAGAATATGGCTATGGAACATCATTATCAATCATTATTTTCGCGTTCGCCTTGGTACTGACAGCTATCTATCAACTTACGCTGGGTAGGACAGAAAGGATTGAATACTGATGCCGATCAAGCTCAAGAAAATAGTGCCGCACATCGCATTAATGACTTATGTGGTCATCATATTGTTTCCGTTCGTATTCGTCGTTTTTTCCTCACTTAAGGAAAACAACGTCGAAATCGCCCAGTCGCCGTTTAGTTTTCCAAAGGAATTGTACTTTAAAAACTATTCCACAGCTTGGGTGCAAGCAAAGATTGATACTTACTTTTTTAATAGTGCTTACTTGGCGACCTCATCTGCGGTCGTAGGAGTGCTGTTGGCCGCTGCGACAGCGTTCGCACTTACGAGAATGAAGTTCCGCGTTGCCAGTAAAATTATATATCAAGTGGTACTCATCGGAATGCTTATTCCAGGAAACGTATTATTTATTGCTCAGTATCTGCTGATGAAAGATTTACACATCTTAAATAAGCACTGGTCGTTGTTCTTGCCGTATACAGCGGGTGCATTGCCATTCAGTGTATTGCTCATTACAGCTTTCATGAAGGCGATCCCGAATGAGCTGGAGGAAGCAGCGATCATAGATGGACTCAAGGCGCACGGATTGTTTTTCAAAATAGTATTGCCGCTTACAGTGCCTGCGCTCGTCACCGTATTTATCATTAATTTCCTAGGAAATTGGAATGAATATTTGTTAGCAAACTTCTTTATAAATAAAGACTCTTTGAGGACGTTGCCTACCGGGATGGTAGGGTTCCGTGATTCCTATCAAATGAACTACGCTTTAATTTGTACTGGTATTGTGTTTAGTGTCGCACCTGTATTGCTCCTCTATACGATTCTTCAGAGACAGATCATTGAAGGTCTTACTGCGGGTAGCTTGAAGGGTTAGGGGGAAATAACAAACAAGCTTCGTATCGATTATATATTTGTGGGATGTATCTCCTTACTATGTATTCGATTATATTTCTTATGGGGATGTATCTCCTTACGGTGCTGCTCCACCCCACAAAGTGAAGAAAAGCTTCGAAGCTTATTCTGATTACTTTGTGGGGACCCCGGGTTGAAATCGTGAAATTTGAATAGGTTAACCCGAAACAAGGTGATTTCACGATTTCAAAGGCAACGCTGTCGCTCCTCCTGGAGATACATTCCCTCTTTTCTTTATCGATTTATGAAACTTGTTGAAGAATGTAGTAATTGGCCAAATACGAAATGGGTGGCGCAGGAATAACCTGTGCCACCCATTTTCGACAATATATATCTTACTTCGAAGTTAATTGCTCCATTTGCTCGATTAATCCTTCGAATACGCTCATCGCTTGGCGAATTGGCTCTGGTGTCGACATATCAACGCCAGCTGTCTTCAGAATGTTGATCGAGTAGTCGCTGCCACCGCTCTTCAAAAAGCCCTTATAGCGGTCTACAGCTGGCTGACCCTCATCTAGAATTTGCTTCGCAAAGCTCGTTGCAGCGGAAAATCCCGTCGCATATTTGTACACGTAGAAGCTCGTATAGAAGTGAGGAATGCGTGCCCATTCCATCTCGATATCTTGGTCAACGACAATTCCTTTACCGTAGTACTTTACATTTAAATCATAGTAGATCGAGCTGAGAAGCTGAGGTGTTAATGCTTCTCCTTCTGCTGCTTTCTCATGAATGATCTTTTCGAATTCTGCGAACATCGTTTGACGGAAGACTGTCGTACGGAATTGATCTGCGTAATAAGTAAGTAAGTAAAGCTTTGCCTTTGGATCGGTCGATTGCTCGAGCAGATTGTGCATGAGCAGTGCTTCGTTCAAAGTGGAAGCCACTTCTGCGAGGAAGATCGTATATTGCGCGTTGCGGTAATCATTGTTGGCGTCAGAGTAATAGGAATGCATCGCGTGTCCCATCTCGTGAGCTAATGTGAACATGCTGTTCAAGTTATCTTTATGGTTCAAGAGGACATAGGGATGTGTACCGTATGCTCCCCAACTGTACGCACCGCTGCGCTTGCCTTCATTTTCATAGATGTCGATCCAGCCTTTATCAAAACCCTCTTGCAGCACTTTTCTGTAGTCTTCGCCTAAAGGAGAAAGGCTATTATACACTTTTTTCTTCGCTTCCTCGTAGGAGATTTCAAGATCATATTCATCCACAAGTGGTGTGAACAGATCATACATGTGCATCTCATCGAGCTTCAGCAGCTTTTTGCGCAAGTCTATGTAACGGTGCATTAGCGGTAAAAACTCGTGAATCGTACCGATCAGATTATCGTACACAGACTGCGGAATATTATCTCCGAATAGCGATTTTTCTAGTGCAGAAGGATAGTGGCGAGCATTTGCGTAAAATAGATTTTTCGTGACATTAGCGTTTAGAGTAGCAGCGAGTGTATTTTTCCATTTTGCATACGTGCTGTACATGGCTTTGAATGCTTCTGCGCGCACTTCCTGGTTACGGCTCTCTAAAAATTGAATATATCGGCCGTGTGACAATTCAACCTCTTCACCTTGCTCATTTTTAACTTTCGGGAACTTCAAATCTGCATTGTTCAGCATCCCAAAAATCGTGTTCGGAGCCTGGGACAGGTTGCCGACTTGAGCGAGCAACGCTTCTTCGTTTTTAGACAAGGTGTGTGGCTTCTCACGCAGCATCTCTTCAAGGGTGCGCTTGAATTTCACAACAACTGGATCAGCGATTAATGCGGTTAACTCGGCTTCGGATAAGCTTAAAATTTCAGGTGTAATGAACGAAGTCACTTCACCAACATCGACGCTTAGCTTTTTGGATTTTTCGGATAGTGCTTGATAGGTCGGATTAGCCATATCTTCATGAAGACGCATGTTAGCATAAACGTATAGACGCTCTGCTAACATTCCGATGTCATCCTCAAGAGTGAAGCATTTTGCAATTGTCGCAGCGTCTTTGAGCTTGCCTTCGAACGCGGTTACTTCACTAAGCTTTGCTTTGACTTTCTTGAATTCGGCATCCCACGCGGCTTGATTCGGATAAATATCCTCCAGCTTCCAGCGATGCTCCTGTGGTGTTTCTTGTCTTTTCGGTACATGGTTTGACGATTTGTTCATTGAAATGTTCAGCCTCCTCTTGAAATGATCGTTGTTCATCGTTGTAAAGGTGGAGCATAGTAAAGCGATCGCCACCATTGAGGTAGCGATAGGTAGCATATTGAGCTTCATGTAATGCCTCCGGTAATTGCTAACAGATCAGCATGTTGTTATACCGGATTATTATTTCCTTAATGTGTGAATATCAGTCTGTTCTCTACGCTCACCGAATTCAGGTATACTTTTAACTTCCAATATTGAGTAAGCTGTACACGATTAAGAAGAATGCGAAAGCAACCAAGAAGATGGAGATGATGGACATACCGCGTTTAAGCTTCTGCGGGATATGCTCGCGTGATAGAATAAGGACGACCGCTAGCCCGAAGGAAGCGATAATAAAGATGAGATTAGATTCCATAATTCTGAAGAAGCCTCCTCATGAGGTGCGAATTTAGATGCTGCGTATCGTGTTCATCACTTGCTTGTATTGATCTTCTCCACCAGGGAAATCTTCTGCGCGAAATCTATTTTCCGCCCAATTCATCATCTCTGGACGACTGATGAACTTGTGGCATACTTCACCCCATTGATCGGAAATTTCCCGGACGACGAGTGTTTTTCCTTGGACTTCTACTGTAAGCATATTGTAGTTGTCATGCTTGTAGACGGTATGTTTAGTAAACATGAGATTCACCTGTTCTTTCGTAGCATTTATTGTTGTTTTCATCATAGAAGAGATGGACACAGAA
This sequence comes from Candidatus Cohnella colombiensis, assembly GCA_029203125.1. GTDB lineage: Bacteria > Bacillota > Bacilli > Paenibacillales > Paenibacillaceae > Cohnella > Cohnella colombiensis. The sequence goes on along the minus strand of CP119317.1, from coordinate 2,427,235 downwards.
ATCAACGTTGTGACTCGTAGGGATAGTAAGAAAAAATGATTGACATGGCGATCGTGATATGGGAATATACTGTAAATTCAGCTAATGGTTGCTGAATGAAGTGAGCTGAGATGAGTTTAGATGAGCGTGATGAGCTGAGAGGAGTGCATGACCATGTCAACAAATGCAAAGCCACCAGAGTATCCACAGATCGGTGTAGCTTCAACATGTCGCTCGTATGAGGAATATGAGGCGATGTTCAGTTTGAAGGAAGTAGATTGGAGCAATCAGATCGTATTAGATGTTGCAGGAGGAGCTTCCTCATTCACTGCACAAGTCATAGCTAAAGGTGCAAGGGCGAACGCAGTGGATCCATTCTTTGCTGGTTTAACTGAGCATGTGATCGAAGCAGCAAGGCGAGAAATTGATGTCTCATCGGGGAAAATCGCTGCGAATGCCGATGCTTATGACTGGAGCTTCTATGGCTCACCAGAAAGACATCGCAGCATCAGGCTTCAGTCGCTTGAGAGGTTTGCTGAAGATTTCCGACAAGATCTTGCAAGGGAGCGATATGTCGCTGCTTCGCTACCTCATCTGCCGTTTGCAGATAATCAATTTTCGTTCATCGTTTGTAGTCATTTCTTGTTTCTATATGCGGACCAGTTTGGTGAGGAATTCCATGAGAACGCTTTGAGAGAATTGTTACGCGTGCTTGCACCTGGAGGACAACTTAGAATATATCCATTAGTTACCTTAAAATGGGAATATTGCGAATTCATTCCTAACCTTATAGAGAGGCTTGAGGGAATTGCAAAATTCGATTTTTTCCCTACAAAGCTACCGTTTATGCCGATACCAAGCCAAGTGCTGCAGGTGGTCAAGTTAGCGAATTAATCTAGGTAGCAACCTGCCAAACATATTGCAACTTTGTGACAATTCAGTTATAGTTATTGTATTCGCCGATTTACGGCGAGATTTTAGGAGGTTTTTCAATTGACAGGTACAGTGAAATGGTTTAACGCAGAAAAAGGGTACGGTTTTATTTCGACAGAAGACGGTAGCGATGTATTCGTTCACTTCTCCGCAATTCAAGGCGACGGTTTCAAAACTCTAGAAGAAGGCCAAGCGGTAGAATTCGAAATCACCGATGGCAACCGTGGTCCTCAAGCATCCAATGTGGTGAAACTGTAAGTCTCGTGTAACGAGAACTTATTACTATAATCACCGACACGAAGCCCCTAGCCTATGCTAGGGGCTTTCGTTTGGATCAGAGCTAGTAGATTCAAATTCTGTTTTGACCATATACGCTTTTAGGTGGTAAAATATTAATTCAGACATCTGATTTCGGGGGTAAGCCGTTATGCCAAAATTCAAACTATTTGCTGATCGCAAAGGTAAAGCCGATCAGGCAAAGAACAACCAATTTGTTAAGCTAGCGCGTGAAATTTATGTGCAAGCTCGTAAAGGCGGTACAAATCCAGAGGCGAACTATGGACTGAAGACAGCGATTACGAGCGCAAGAGCAATACAAATGCCGAACGATAACATCGAGAGAGCGATCAAGAAGGCGGCAGGTGGCGCTGACAGCGTAGATTACGAGGAAATTTTGTATGAGGGATACGGGCCTGGCGGTGTGGCGATTATGGTAAAATGTTTGACAGATAATCGGAATCGGACCGCTGCTGATGTTCGTTCCATCTTCGGTAAACGTGGTGGCAATCTAGGTGAGTCAGGCTGTGTGGCTTACATGTTCGATGAGAAGGGATTGCTAGTAACTTCGCGCGATGAAGATGATGAGCGTGATGAAGAAATCGTCATGATGGAAGGTCTTGAAGCGGGTGCTGAAGATGTAGTCATCGACGAGAGCAGCATTGAATTCATTACTGCACCGGGTGACTTTGCTTCAGTTAGAGGCAGTCTAGAATCGTCAGGCTATGGGTTTGAGACCGCGGGCATTCGCTGGCTGCCACAAAATATGGTCGCTGTAGAAGGCGAGAATGCGGAAAAGCTGCTCAAGATGATGGATGCTTTCGATGATAACGATGATGTGCAGGACGTCTATCACAACTTCGAAATTAGCGATGAAGAGATGAGCCGTTTAGGGTAATTATAGGATACACAAGTTTAAATACACACAGCGTGAAGAACACGCCGTTTGTCCTTATGGGGCATGCGGCGTTTTTTTATTTTCAGGGAGGAGTTGAGGGGGATGTTTGAGCAGCAGTTTCAGATGTTGCTAGAGGAGCAGATGAGTGGCGCAAGTGGGCAAAGATTAGAAATGCTTCAGCGGGACTTAACTGGGACTAAGCGATTGTTAGAGGTCGTCTGTTACCCGGTGTTTGGAACTTTGAATGGAATTGTTCTTGAACATGAAATGGTGAGATTATCGGGAGTGAGAATTTATGGAGACGTGTTTCATCCGCAATTGGGGACGATTTTCGAAGAAGATAACTTTGTAACGCATGCAGAATTGGTTACGCGGGAACGATTTTCTTTTGAGCGGGCACGGGCCAGGGCGATTGCAGTATTCGGGTATCGTTACTTCCCCTATAGTCGCGATGAACTAGAGAAGAAGCCAGAATTCTGCCAAAAGAACCTATACGAGCTAATGGGTCGGAGCGGAAACTTAGACGGGGCAAGCTTGCTCGGATTATCTGTCTATGAGCGAGAAGTGTTACGTTGCGGGCTTTATAGGAATGAGCCTTTTCGTGTTGGGGATGTGTGTGGATGGCTTCAGATTAAAGATGATACGAGTAGAAAAGTAATCAAGTCATTAGTGTCTAATGGATACATTATTCCAGTGGGTGGAAGCTCTGCTCGGTGTCATGCGTTTAAAGTATCAGATAAAGCGATCAAGCTACTGTATCGGCAATATTTGGACAGAGATGTCCGAAAAAATCGGGTAACAGTCGCTCTAAAGGCACTTTTGAGCAGAGATGTCCGAAAAAATCGGGTAACAGTCGCACTAATGGCACTTTTGAGCTGAGATGTCCGAAAAAAACCGCAGGCCCGATTGGACCTGCGGTTTAATGCATCAGTTCTCACGATGAGTTGTCTAGCTTAGTTGAGTGACATCAAGCTTGCATTTCAAGCCCAGAGACTGGCGCGAGCTTGTGTACTTTGTCGATGGTACCACCACCGAGACAGATGTCGCCATCGTAGAATACGACGGCTTGCCCAGGTGTAATCGCCTTCTGAGGCGCATCGAAGGTTACTTGATATTCATCGTTACCAAGCGGAGTTAGTGTAACCCCTTGATCTGGCTGGCGATAGCGGAACTTCGCTGTACAATGGATCGCTTCACGCGTCTCCTGCGGACTAATCCAATTGACTCCGGTCGCAGTTAATCCCACCGAGTATAGACTTGTATGCACATCTCCTTGGACGACATAAAGGATGTTGTGCTCCAAATCTTTCTCTGCAACAAACCAAGGTTCTCCATTGCCCGAGCCACCAATGCCCAGCCCTTGACGCTGACCGAGCGTATAGTACATGAGCCCGTCATGGCGACCTTTGACTTCACCAGTGACCAAATCAACCATATTCCCTGGCTTCGCCGGCAAATATTGACTTAGAAACGTCTTGAAATTTCTTTCGCCAATAAAGCAGACACCAGTACTGTCTTTCTTCTTAGCTGTATATAAGCCAGCTTCTTCAGCAATTTTCCGAACTTCAGGCTTTGGCAGATGACCGATCGGGAACATCGCACGAGCAAGCTGAGATTGGTTCAAAGCATGGAGAAAATAAGACTGGTCTTTGTTGTTATCAACACCGCGAAGCAGTCGATACTCACCTTCGACACAATCCACCCGAGCATAGTGTCCTGTAGCTATCACATCTGCACCTAGGTCAAGCGCCTTTTGCAGAAACTCCCCAAATTTAATTTCTCGATTACACATCACATCAGGATTCGGTGTTCGACCCCGGCGATATTCTTCGAGGAAATACTCAAATACCTTGTCATAATATTGTGCTTCGAAATTAACCGTATAATAAGGAATTCCAATCTGATCGCACACGCGGCGTACATCCTCAGCATCTTCTTCTGCGGTGCACACCCCGAATTCATCAGTGTCATCCCAATTTTTCATAAATACGCCGATCACGTCGTAACCTTGCTGTTTAAGAAGTAACGCCGTAACCGACGAATCGACGCCACCCGACATACCCACAACGACACGTGTCTGTGATGTGGGCTTGTCCATCCAAGAAATACTCATCATTCTCACTCCTTACTCAACGAGTTGCGTTAAAACCACTTTATTTTATCATAATTTATATCTTTTCTCACTTTTACTCCACGGAATTTGTGAATATGAGAGGTTTTTTTTGTCCACAACAGGATTAGATATGATAACATAGATATATTATGGGGATACCCTCCTTTAATTGGACAACCCCATTTAATTTGGAAATTGAAGTATTATAACCTAAAATTGCCCAATTGGCGAGAAAGCAGGTGTTCCTTTGAAGATATCAACAAAAGGGCGCTACGGTTTAACAATTATGATGGAGCTAGCGGCTAAATTTGGAGAAGGACCGATTTCCCTGAAAAGCATTGCCGAGAAAAATGCACTGTCAGAGCATTACTTAGAGCAACTCATTGCTCCACTTCGTAACGCGGGATTAGTAAAGAGCGTCAGAGGTGCATATGGCGGTTATATTCTGTCTAAGGAACCGGAAACGATCACAGCTGGTGATGTCATTCGGATTCTTGAAGGACCAATCAGTCCTGTTGATTTTACAGAAGAAGATGATCCAGCTAAACGTGATCTATGGTTACGTATTCGTGATAGCATTGCGTCAGTGCTTGATTCGACGACACTTTCAGATATGATTCATTTCAAAGGTGAAAATAAAATTGATAACTACATGTTTTACATTTAAAAGAAGGTGTCAGGCGTGAATCCGATTTACTTCGACCATGCTGCAACGACTCCGATGAGCCAAGCAGCTATTCAAGTTTATATTGACGCTGTTAATAGCGGTCCGGGCAACCCCTCGAGTCTGCACCAGCATGGTCGCGCCGCTAGAGCGCGCGTAACGGCTGCGAGAGATCGCTTAGCTGATTTACTGGGCTGTGCTGCTTCGGAGCTTGTTTTTACAGGGAGTGGCACAGAGAGTGATAATGCTGCATTATACGGTGCAGTATTATCACAGCGATTGAAGGGGCGCACAGGAATCGTTACGACAGCAATAGAGCATCATGCTGTATTAAATACTTGCAAGCAATTAGAAGCGCAAGGCTTCAAACTAACGATACTTCCGGTGGATGATCTAGGCCAAGTTGCTGTCTCGGACGCGGAAGCAGCCATCGATGATTCGACAGCGATCGTAAGCATCATGGCGGGCAACAATGAAATGGGAACATTACAGCCGATCGCACAAATAGGCGAATTGGCGAGAAAATATAAAGCGCTTATGCACGTAGATGCCGTACAAGCTTTTGGTTATATGTCTCTGCAAATGCGAGAGCTTCCGATCGATTTATTGAGCATCTCAGCTCATAAATTAAATGGACCTCAGGGAATTGGCCTGTTATACGTGCGTAAAGGCATTTTGCCACTTGAACCACTCATTATTGGCGGCTCCCAGGAGCGCAAGCGAAGAGCAGGCACAGAAAATGTAGGCGCAATTGCTGCGTTTGCGAAAGCTGCTGAGGATGCAATCGTTGAGCGTGAAATGCGATATCAACATGTTTTGCAGCTTCGCAATCTGATGATTGAGCAATTAACTGCGCGGATAGGTGCAGACGCTTTCCGAATTAATGGAAATCCGGACAACAGCTTACCGCATATTTTAAATATAAGCTTTATGGGTATACCTGCCGAGAGTATGCTCATGAATCTAGATATCGAAGGAATTGCCGCTTCAGGCGGGTCAGCGTGCACTTCGGGCTCACTGCAACCGTCGCATGTACTTGCTGCAATGAAATTATCCCCAGAAATTATTGTATCTGCTGTTCGATTTAGCTTCGGATTGGGCAATACTATAGAAGAAGTCGAAAAAGCGACACAAATAATTGCAACCATTTGGGCCAGATTACGTTATAAATAGTATAGGGCCTTTTGGCAAGGGGTTCAGTAATGATCCGAATTCAACGATTGCTTGGAGTACCTGTACTGCGAGAAAGCGGTAAACGGGTAGGAAAAGTGAAAGACATATGGTTCGACGAATTTTGGAGTGTAGTGGGCATCGTGCTAGATTGTCGAATCTGGTTTAGAAAAGCAAGGAAAGTTGTACTTATGGATCAGATTTTTGCCTTCGGTCAAGATGCGTTAATCATTCGCAATGAATCGCAGCTAGACACCTTTGAGCTGAAACAACTACTACGAACCTACTACACAGGTGTTATCCGAATAAAGGACATGCCAGTTTTTACGAAAGAAGGCCTACATCTCGGTGAAGTAAGCGATGTTTATTTTAAAGAGAATGAGGGTACACCAATAATAGGATTCGAGTTGTCGGACGGTTTTCTCTCGGATGTGTTAGAAGGACGACGAAGGCTATTTATGCCGGAGCGGGCTGAGGACATACGTTTAGGTGAGAATGCCATCCTAGTGCCGGCCTCCTATGAGCGGATACTCAAGTGAGACCATACATGGAAAGTGATAGGTGAGGACGTATGATGAGATGCCCGAACTGTAGTTCCAAGGATATTGGAAAGATTGGTTCCCATCAATTTTATTGCTGGAGCTGTTTCATTGAGCTGACTGTAAACGGTGAGAAGATGTCGGTATACCAAGTAGAAGAAGACGGTACGCTGAGCTCATTAGATGATCTGTTTTTCAGTGAACCGGTGCTGGACCAGCTTCATGCGAATTAGTTCAATTTAGCAAACATAAGCACACCGATGCGTATCTAACGCAAGAGGTGTGCTTTTTTGTCTTTTTACACTTATGAGTTGCATTTCTGATTCTTAATTTGGGTTTAGAGCTAAGGACAAGTACATATACTGGAAGGGAGTGCAGGCAGCAAGGGGGTGGATGAATGGAGCAGTTTACGCAAAGCCGTCTATTTCGCGGTCTAATTTATACAATATTGATCTTCATACTATTGATTTTATTGGTGCTCATTCGTCCGATGTTGTTGTCTGTCTATGATTTTTTGATGGCAGTACTGGCTCCATTCCTCATTGCGATGATCATATCCTATGTCCTTAATCCGATTGTTAATCTATTGCATGACCGTAAAGTGCCTCGTACAGCAGCTGTTTTATTAATATATGTTGTTTTCATCGCGATCAGCGCTGTAATTCTGATGAATGTAATACCTATGTTTATGAAACAGATGGAAGAACTGAGCACACATATGCCTGAACTTACGAAGCGTGCGCAAAATGCAGTCGACCAATTCAATAATAACAATATGCTACCGGAAAGTGTTCGTGATGGTATTGATCAGTCGATTGCTAGCTTGGAAAAACAAGTTGAATCACGGATTGCATCGTTTCTTAACAATATTGGTGCAGTGCTCAATGTCCTGTTCGTTGCGATGATCGTTCCATTCCTTGCTTTTTACATGATGAAGGATATGGACTTGTTCGAGCGAGCAGTTCTGCAGCTTGTACCTAGAGAACGCAGAAATGGAGCAGTCCGTTTACTCAAGGATGTCGATGCCGCATTAGGTAGCTACATCCGCGGTCAGTTTATCGTTTCGATGTGTATTGGGGTACTGGCCTATATCGGATATTACTTCATTGGGATGCCCTATCCATTGCTAATGGCGGGCTTTGTCGCATTGTTCGATATTATTCCTTACCTCGGTCCGTTTTTCGGTGCTTTTCCTGCATTGTTGATGGCGACGACAATATCGTGGAAGATGGTGCTATTGGTCATCCTAGTCAATATGATCTGTCAAAATTTGGAGAGCAATGTGATTAGTCCACAGGTTGTCGGAAGGTCGATGAAGATGCACCCACTGACGATCATTCTTGTCCTGTTAATCGGTGGACAACTTGCAGGGATTGTAGGGATGATTCTCGCAGTTCCGTTCTATGCTGCGATGAAAGTTATTGTGTTACATTTGTCAGCGTATTATATCCATAGAAAAACCGTTTGACGCACCTAAAGCAGTTGACTATAATTTCAATTAGGATGAATAGCAACAAAGCGTAGACGAAACATAAGTACACTGCAGTCCGCAATGCCAGAGAGAAGATTCCAACGTAAACTTCTATCCGAGTAGTTATAACCGTCGGTACAGAAGTCTGCTTGGCTGCGAGAATCTTAATTGCGAAGGGTAGAGGAAGCTCGTTTCGGAGTGCGGAGACAATTCCGTCGGCTAGGGCCGTTATCCCGATCAGAGGAGATTGCGTCGAAATTGACGCAATAACCAGGGTGGTACCGCGAAGTTTTTCGTCCCTGATTTAGGGGCGTTTTTTATTTTTTTTAAGCAAAATTTAAGGAGGATCACTAGCAATGAAACCGATGAAAGCTGCTGAAATCCGTGCAAAATGGCTTGAATTTTTCGCAAGTAAGGGACATAAAATTGAGGCAAGTGCACCGCTTGTACCGCATAATGACCCTTCACTGCTTTGGATTAATGCGGGTATGGCACCACTCAAGGCGTATTTTGACGGCCGTGAAATTCCTGCTAATCCGAAAATTGCGAACTCACAAAAATGTATTCGTACGAACGACATTGAGAATGTCGGTAAAACTCGTCGTCACCATACTTTTTTTGAGATGCTGGGCAACTTCTCAATTGGAGATTACTTCAAGGAAGAAGCAATTACTTGGGCGTGGGAGTTTCTTACTGGACCGCAGTGGATCGGCTTTGATCCTGAGCGGTTATCAGTTACAGTATATCCTGAGGATGAAGAGGCGTATCGTTACTGGAATGAAAAGATCGGTCTCCCTGCTGAGCGTATCGTAAAGCTCGAAGAAAACTTCTGGGACATTGGCGAAGGACCATGCGGACCTTGTACAGAAATTTTCTATGATCGTGGTGACAAGTATGGAGATTTGTCGGATCCTGATTGTACAACAGGTGGGGAAAATGAACGCTTCTTAGAAGTATGGAACCTTGTATTCTCACAGTTCAACCATAACAAAGATGGCAGCTACACACCGCTTCCGAATAAGAACATCGATACAGGCGCAGGCTTGGAACGGTTTGCTTCGATTGTTCAAGACGTGGACTCTAACTTCGATACAGACTTGTTTATGCCGATGATTGAACACGCTAGCAACATTGCTAATGTTACCTATAAAACAAAAGAAGAGCATGATGTTGCGTTGAAGGTAATCGCTGACCACATTCGCACAGTTGCTTTCTCTGTTGGTGATGGCGTATTGCCTTCTAACGAAGGTCGTGGATACGTTATTCGGCGTTTGCTTCGACGTGCGGTTCGATACGGAAAAGTATTGGGAATCGATCGTCCATTCCTATGGGAGATCGTACCTACAGTTGGCGATGTGATGGGGAGCTATTACCCTGAAGTTGTGGAGAAGCGCGAATTTATCGAGAAGGTTATTCGTACGGAAGAGGAACGATTCCACGAGACGTTGTCCGATGGCTTGTCAATCTTGGCTGAGCTTGTAGAGAAAGCAAATGAGGATGGTCGTAGTGAAATTAGCGGTCCTGATGCATTTAAGCTGTATGATACTTATGGCTTCCCGTTCGATTTGACTGAAGATTATGCCTCTGAGCATGGATTGACTGTAGATCGCGCGGGCTTTGATGCATCGATGCAAGAACAGCGTGATCGCGCACGTGCTGCACGTCAAGAGATGGATAGTATGAAGGTACAGGGCGGACCGCTAGCAGATTATGTGGAAAAGAGTGAGTTCGTCGGATACAACGATTTAACGATTGAAGCAAAAGTTCAGGCGATCGTTGCTAACAATGCATTCGTAGACGCAGTAGGTACAGGCGAAACGGTATTGATCGTATTGGATCGAACACCGTTCTATGCAGAGAGCGGTGGACAAGTAAGTGACCGTGGACAGCTGCTTGGTGCAGAGCTAACTGCTGATGTGCTTGGATTGAGCAAAGCGCCACACGGGCAACATGTACATCAGGTAACTGTAACACGGGGTGTCCTGAATGTTGGCGACGTTATTACGGCAAAAGTTAACGCAGCTGAACGAAGCGATACGATTCGCAATCATACAGCAACGCACCTGCTTCATAAAGCGCTCAAGGAAGTGCTTGGTGAGCATGTTAATCAGGCGGGCTCGCTCGTCGGCCCTGATCGACTTCGCTTTGACTTCTCGCACTTTGGTGCGATTACAGCAGAGGAGCTGGCAGATGTCGAGCGTCGCGTCAATGAGCAAATCTGGTTAGGAACAGAACTTGAGATTGCGTTGAAGCCCATCGCTGAGGCTAAGGCAATGGGTGCGATGGCGCTATTCGGCGAGAAGTATGGAGACATCGTTCGAGTCGTTCGCGTAGGTGATTATAGCCTTGAGCTTTGCGGTGGTTGTCATGTGCGCAATACGTCACAGATCGGCTTGCTGAAGCTTGTAAGCGAGAGTGGCATTGGCTCTGGTGTTCGCCGGATCGAAGCTGTAACAGGACGCAATGCATACAACTACATGGAAGAGCAATTGCACATTCTTGACAATGCAGCAGCATTGCTGAAATGCCAGGTGGCAGATGTTCCAAAGCGAATTGAAGCGGTACAAGGCGATGTTCGCCAGCTTCAACGTGATCATGAATCGTTGCAAAGTAAGCTTAGTCGACTTGAAGCAGCAGATTTGCTGAGTAAGACGAAGTCCATTGGTGACATCACTTTGTTAGCGACAGAAGTTAATGCAAGCAGTATGGATGTACTTCGTAGCGTCGCTGATGAATTAAAGACGAAATTAAGCTCTGCTGTGCTCGTACTAGGCGCTGTTTCTGAGGATAAGGTTAATCTACTCGTTGTCGTTTCACCTGAGCTCGTTGCTCGTGGTGTTCATGCAGGAAAGCTCATTAAAGAGCTTGCTCCAATCTGTGGTGGAGGCGGCGGTGGGAAGCCAGAGTTAGCGCAAGCGGGCGGTAAAGATCCTTCGAAGCTAGCCGATGCATTAGCAGCTGCAGAACAGCTTTTGCTAGCTCAAATCTAGATCAAATCTAGATCAAGTGATTTCCTGTCTCCATAAGAATGTGTTATGATGATATTCAAAGATCGTATGTTCTGGCTAGTACAGCGATCATTGAGATTGCGAGGTGTTGACGATGAGTTCATCGGACAAAAATCATCTGGATCAGACGGTTAAGTTTGATGTGGTTGCGGATCCCCAAGAAATATCTTCTCGCGACATATTATTTTTAGTGCACGATGCGCTTCAAGACAAGGAATATCATCCGATAAACCAAATCGTCGGTTATCTGCTTTCTGGTGATCCTGCTTATATCCCCCGTCATAATAATGCGCGAAGCTTGATTCGTAAAAAGGAGCGCGACGAGTTGATTGAAGAGCTCGTACGTTTCTATCTTGGGCAGAATCGCTAACCGATGAGAGTCTTAGGACTGGATTATGGTGAACGGCGAATCGGGGTCGCCCTTAGTGATGCATTTGGTTGGACAGCGCAAGGTTTAGAGGTTATAGATCGCAAGATTGTTAAAGATGAGTTCGCGCGAATTGCAGACCTAGTCAAGCAGCACGAGGTAGAATCGATTGTCGTCGGATTGCCTAAGAACATGAACGGTACGATTGGACCTAGTGGTGAATACTGTATTGCATTTGCAGATCAACTCAGAGAGATGCTAACGCTGCCAGTGCAGATGTGGGATGAACGTCTGACGACTGTGTCAGCAGAACGAGCTCTACTCGAAGCGGATGTTAGTCGGAGTAAGCGTAAGCTAGTAATAGATAAGATGGCTGCAGCGCTATTGTTGCAAAATTATCTAGACTCTAAAGCAAAGTGAGGGAATAACATGTCGAATGATGAACAGTACGATGAAATCGAGCTTATTCGTATTCCTAATGAAGAAGGAGGCGAAGATGAGTTTGAGGTGCTAATGCGCATTGAACCCAATGATGGTTCAGATCGCAAATATATTTTACTTATTCCAACAGATGGCGATGAGAATGAGGAAGAGCCAGAAGTATTTCCTTTCCGTTACGAAGAGGACGAGGATGGCATTCACTTGTCTTTGCTAGAAGATCCAGAGGAATGGGAGCTTGTGCAAGAAACGTTCGATACTTTGAACGGCGATTTCGATGATGTCGAGGGTGAAGAAGTGTGAGTGAGCTAACTAGCTTGCGTCAACTGTATGGAGACATCATTGAGTTGGAAGATGATGAGAACCGCGCGCTGCCGTATCACATTGTAGCGGAGTTGTCGCTGAATGCAAAGCAATATGTCATTTTACAATCAGAGACAGATCGCCAAGACGATACGTTTGAAGTTTTTCAAGTCGCAGTAGATGCTGAAGGCGAAGTGCAGCTAGAAACCGTCGTCGAAGATGATGAGTGGGAAGCTGTCGCAGAGGCTTATGATGATATGCAATTTGGAAATAATGATCAGCCCTGAGTGTTATTGTAGTTAAAGAGCGGGCGACCGCTCTTTTTTCTAGACATGTCAGAAGATATATTTATACTCCATTCTTATAATGATTACGATATTGCTGCAATCAAGTGTTGCTGGAGGGGAATTGGGTTGGATAGAGAGGATACACAGTTTGAGGAGACGAGAATTTCACGTTCCAATGTACAATCTAACGTTAAGAATAACGCAGAAAGTACAACAGAAGCTCAAATTCCTCGCGCTGAATCACAAGCCGACACACCTGTTCGGCGTCGTAAGCCGAAGGTGTTCCTTTGGTCATTCTTAATTGCATTAGCGATCGTAATCGGTATAGGCTCAAGTGTACTATTGTATGTATGGAATGGCTTGCGTTCCGTATCTCCATCATCACCGATAGAAGTAACGATAAGCTCAGGGATGCGTGCAAAGAGTGTAGCGGAGCTGCTCGAACAAAAAGGTTTGATACGGAACGCTTTTCTTTTTAGTGGATGGTTGAAGCTGAAGGGTGAGGGCTCACGGTTTCAGGCGGGTGTATACGAACTTACACCTGGTATGACACGTGATGAGATTGTAGCGAAGTTAAATGCAGGGGATATTATTGCGGAAGCTACGATACGCTTTACGATTCCAGAAGGCTTCACTGTTGAGCAGACTGCTTCAAGATTAGCGGACGCAGGGTTAGTGGATAAAGCTAAGTTTTTGGATGTAGCAGCGAAACCAGAGCTATGGTCCGGTTCGATTTGGACGAGCGAGTTATCCAAAGACATCAACCTAAGATATCCGTTAGAAGGCTATTTATTCCCAGATACGTATGAGATGAAGCGTGATAGTACAGAAGCCGAGATCATTAATCGCATGCTAGCAGAGCTTGATCGCAAGCTAGACCAGTTGCCAGAGGAATGGCAATTGACGTTAGAAGAGCGAGGCATGACTGTACACCAGCTACTCACCATTGCTTCATTGATAGAGCGTGAAGTTGTTGTAGATGAAGAACGTCCGATTGTTTCGAGTGTTATCCATAATCGACTCGGTCTTGGAATGCCGTTACAAATTGATGCGACGATCCAATACTTGCTTGATAAGCAGAAGGAAAAGCTGCTTACCGCGGACTTGAAAGTTGAAAGCCCATATAACACGTATTTACAGCAAGGGTTGCCACCTGGACCGATTGCTGCACCGAGTTATAAGTCGATTGAAGCAGCGCTGTATCCGGATGAGACAGACTACGTATACTACGTGACGAAGAAAGACGGTACGAATAGTCATCTGTTCGCAGTTACATTTAAGCAACATCAGAAAAATATTCAGTTAAGTGAAAAGAACGAAAAGAAATAGATTGATAAGCACTCGTGAAACAGTGCAGCCGACCCGGGATTAGCGACAGATCACCTCTTGAGAGATGATGAGACGCCTATGCCGGGTCGAAGATTTACCGGAGGTGAATAACGATGACAGCATCGATCCCAGAACTGTTAATTTCAGCGGGATCTCTGGAGCAAATGCAACGCTTCATACAAGCGGGCGCTTCAGCGGTATTAATTGGTGAGGCCAAATTCGGGATGAGGTTGCCCGGAGATATTAAAGCGAATCAATTAAAAGAGGCAGTAAAGCTCGCTCATCAGTTAGGTGCGAAAGCTTATGTTAATATGAATCGTCTATTTCGGAATGATGAACTCGCGGATATTCCGGATTATTTAAAGGTTGTTCAAGATGCTGGAGCAGATGCGATCGTATTTGGCGATCCTGCAGTGCTTATGAATGTGCGTCAATATACGCCACAGCTAAAGATGCAATGGAATGCAGAGATGACGGGAACGAATTCGGCGACATCTGCATATTGGGGACGTCGTGGAGCTGTCCGCGCCATTATCGCAAGAGAACTGAACGAAGATGAAATTATTGATCTGCGCAGTCAAATCGAGATGGAGTTGCAAGTTCAAGTACACGGGATGACCAACATATATCATTCCCATCGGAATTTGTTGCAGAGCTATATGGAGCATCTGGGTAAGGAAGCAAGGTTAATTCGTAAGGGAGCAGACAACGGACTATTCCTCGTTGAAACTGAACGACCGGATGAGAAGTTTCCTGTCTATGAGGATGATAATGGCACACACGTGATGAGTCCGGATGATATTTGCTTGCTTGAGGCGCTCCCTGAGCTTATAAAAGCGAATGTAGATAGCTTCTATATTGAGCCACTGCTCAAGTCTGATGAATATAATGTGACTGTTCTCAACAGTTATCGCAGCGCCTTAGACGCTTGGCAACGAGATTCGAGTCAATATCAACTCGATGATCAATGGCTACATCAAATTCAATTGTTGCAAAATCCAGATCGTGAGCTGGGCTTCGGCTTCTTGTATAAAGAGCAAGTATATTAAGGAATGAGAGGAGGATTCACCAATGACACAATCGACGTTATCTCCAGAATATAGTCGTTACGGCAAGAGAAATCGGTTAGATAAGCCTGAATTGCTAGCACCAGCAGGCAGTCTAGAAAAGCTGAAATTTGCAGTGCATTATGGTGCAGATGCTGTATATATCGGCGGTCAACAATATGGGTTGCGTTCAAATGCAGACAACTTTAGCTTTGAGGAAATGCGCGAAGGCGTGGAGTTCGCAGCGAAGTATGGAGCAAAAGTGTTCGTTGCTACGAATATTTATGCTCATCAAGAGGATTTGGACGGAATTGCAGATTATCTGCGTCAACTCGAAGCGGCAGGGATTTCAGCGATTATTGCAGCTGATCCCGTAATTATCGAGACAGCCATGAGAGTTGCACCAAAGCTGGAAGTTCATCTTAGTACACAGCAATCAACGATGAACTGGCAAGCAGTGCAGTATTGGAAGGATGAGGGTTTACCCCGTGTTGTTTTGGCCAGAGAAACAACGATGGATGAAATTCGTGAAATGAAAGCTCGCGTGGATGTCGAGCTAGAAGTATTCATTCATGGTGCAATGTGCTCATCAGTGTCGGGTCGCTGCGTGCTTTCGAATCATTTTACAGATCGTGACTCTAACCGTGGGGGATGCTGCCAATCTTGTCGTTGGAAGTACGATTTGCACGCGGATGAACAGTCCGTTTCCGAACCGGGAGATAATTTATTCACGATGGGATCCAAAGATCTATGTATGATTCAGCATCTTCCAGATTTAATTGATGCTGGTGTTGACAGCTTTAAAGTAGAAGGTCGGATGAAAAGTATTCATTATGTTGCAACGGTAGTCAATGCATATCGGCAAGCGATAGACGCGTATATGGCTGATCCTGAAGGATATGTACTGCGTCCTGAGTGGGTTGCAGAAATCGGGAAAGCTGCTAATCGACCACTAAATACAGGGTTTTTCTACACTGTTCCAGGAACTGAAGAGCATATTTATGAGCCTGAGGAGAAGCCAGCACCGTATGATTTTGCAGCGATTGTATTGGATTATGATGCTGCTACAGGGATTGCTACAGTTCAACAGCGGAGTCATTTCCGGCCAGGAACGGAAGTTGAATTTATTGGTCCTGGAGGGCGTCAGTTTGCACAGCACATCACTGAAATTTTCGATGATGAGGGCAATCCACTAACGGTAGCGCGCCATCCCATGCAGAAGATTCGACTTGTAACTGCACAGCCTGTCGAGCCGTTCGATTTAATGAGAAAAAGAATCTGAAAAAAAAAGCAAATTCACAAGGATAAACGCGAGTTCATGTCGAATATACCTGATATAGCACTCTTCGTTAGATCATCGAAAGATGATGAGGGGCTGTTCAGGTATATTTTTTTAACTAGCAAAACGGCTTTGACGTCATTGACGTTGAAGAAGCTTTGCGGGGACATTCAGAAAAGTATGGGTAATTAATACGATCTGACATGTTGAAATAGGTGTTGTTACATAATGTTGAAAAGGGTGATCTAGCGTATGAAAAAGTCATTAAAAGATCGGATAGAGTCTATCGATTGGAAAAAAGGCACCCAAAGTGTAAGCGGTTTAAGTAAAAGAGTAGGTGGGCAAATAAAAGGGGCCAAATTTGAAAATCCGATTCGTTCAGTGGGGATGAAGTTATTTCTATTAATCTTTTGCAGTATTATTGTATGTGTATTGTCCCTTGGTTGGTTCTCTTACTCGAAATCTAGTTCGATAATTCAACAGAAGGTTGCGGACGCATCGGTTCAAACCGCTGTTGCCACTACAGGAAAGCTTGGGCTACTCATGGAGGGGTATGAGCGGCAATCGCTTCAATTCATAACAGATGGCGATTTTATGTCGTTACTTGCAACATTAGGGATTGTATCTGATGATTATGAGAAGTTCAATGCTGCTCGACAACTGACGGAGAAGATGGCGAGTGTTGTGAGTGCCAACAACACAATCGAATCCATTTCTTTAATTCCGCTTGATGAGAAAAATCATTTTATTACGACAGGTAGCTCGATTAAGCAAGAAGAAGTAAGAAAGCTCGCTTACTTGCAAAATGTTCAAGATGCGGGCGGTAAAGTCGTATGGATTCCAACACTACCTCGCGGGCTTGATGGCACGCGAATTTCGCCGACTTTAGGTATAGGTAGATATCTTGCTCAGAACAAATATTTTATTATTATAGAAATTAAGCTTAAAGCTATTGAAGATCAGATGAGCACCGTCTCGTTCGGAGATGATAGCAATTCGTACATCGTGTCGAACGAGAATACGATCGTATATGCAGCAGATATGAATCAAATTGGCCAAAATTATGCTTACGATCTTCCTGAAGATGTAGGTTCCAAGGAAATTAAGGCAGATGGTGCAAATATGCTAACTTCCATGGGGATTATTAAAAATAACAATTGGAAGCTTGTCGGAACGATTCCGGTATCTGCATTAGTAAAGGATGCAAAGGTCATTAGTAATTTGACTTGGTTGATGACATTCTTTGCTGCAATTATCGCGGCAATAATCGGCGTAATCGTCATGCTGACAGTGGGTCGACCTTTATCGCAGTTGCGTACATTGATGAACGAAGGCGAGAAAGGCAATCTTACTGTGCGCTCTTCGATTCGTAAAAAAGATGAAATTGGACAGCTATCGGATAGCTTCAATAGAATGATGGAAGAAATTACAGGTCTCGTTCGTCAAACGAATCAATCTGCACAAGAAGTGTTGGAAACAGCGGCGGCGCTTACGGATGCTTCTCGTAAAACAGCTGGTGCAGCTAAAGAAATCGCCGTTGCGACGGAAGAAATTGCGAATGGTGCTACTAATCTAGCAGTAGAGTCGGAGAAGGGGTCGGAGATGACTCTGGAGATCGGTTCTCAAGTACAGCATGTTATTGAATCAAATGAACAGATGGGACAATCGGCTCATGAGGTTGAATTAGCAAGTCGAAAAGGTACCGATTACATGGGTGTCCTTATTGAGAAGACGGGTCAAACAGAAGATATGACTCGCAACATGGTAGAGAAAGTGGATAAATTGAAAGACAGTACAGGCTCTATTCGTAAAATCCTCGATGTACTCGGTAAGATTTCGAAACAGACGAATATTCTATCGCTCAATGCAACGATCGAAGCAGCACGTGCGGGTACCGCAGGCAAAGGCTTCATGGTTGTAGCAGATGAAATTCGTACGCTCGCGGATCAATCGAGACAATCGATTACTGTCGTTGGTGAAATCGTAGAGAAGATCCAATTAGAAATTGATGAAACAGTGAGCGTACTGTCAGAAGCATACCCAATCTTCCAAGAACAGATTGAATCTGTTAGGGAAGCGAATCAAATCTTCTATGTTGTTCAGGATAATATGAGTGGATTTATAGATCGTCTGGACCAAGCGACTAATTCTGTACGTCAGCTCGAAGGTACACAAGGGACTTTGTCATTAGCGATGAGCAATGTTAGCGCGGTTGCTGAGGAATCATCAGCTACTTCTGAGGAAGTGGCATCGCTCAGCAATGAACAGATGAATATTAGTGATGGACTCGTTCAATTGTCTGTTCGTCTAGAGGCGGTATCTACCCAACTTCGTGAATCTTTAAGTCGGTTTACAGTGTCGTAAGTTAGTATATTAATCTATTAAGGAGCTGTTTCATAAGTGAAAACTTATGAGGCAGCTTCTTTCTATTTCTATCGATTATGGATTTTTAGTGATGTATCTTCTTACGGTTGCTGTTACAGCCGTGAAATCTGAATGGGTAACCTCTAGCGAGGTAATTTCACGTCTGTAAAGGCAAACGCTAGCGCTCCTCCAGAAGATACATTCCCTCTTTTCATTATCGATATGTGGTGCAGGAAATCGAGCGAAATAAGCCGAGAAAGTCGCACTAATCTGCGTGGTGATGGGAAAAGAGAAATCGCGGCGTAGGGATAACCCCTAAGCACCGCGATTTCTTCGTTTTCACGTCATTTTAATCTAGGTGAGCTACTGAACTTTGACGAGGAAGTAATTTTTCTTACCGCGACGGATCACGATGAATTGATTGTGTAATCTTTGCTCCTTGGTCAGCACTGCGTTCACATCCGTTTGCTTCTGACCATTGACCGTGACAGCTCCACTCTCAATGTCTTGTCTCGCCTGTCTACGTGAAGGAGCTGCTTTTGTCTCGATCAATAGATCCATGAGACTCATCTCAGCTTGATCAGCAACTTCAGTCGTAGGCATATCTTGCAATGCTTCGACAAGATCGTTCTCGTTAAGCTTTGTAACGTCACCAGAGAACAACGCTTGCGTAATTTGCTCGGCGCTATCGACGGCGTCTTGGCCATGAACAAGCTTAGTAACTTCTCTAGCAAGCTCACGCTGTGCTGCACGCTTCTCTGGCTGTTGCATAAGCTCAGTCTCCAACTCATCAATTCGTTCGTGTGACAAGAAAGTGAAGTACTTCAAGAACTTGATGACATCGTTATCATCTGTATTAAACCAGAATTGATAAAACTGATATGCAGACGTTTTGCTGCGATCGAGCCATACGGCTCCTGACTCCGATTTGCCGAACTTCTTGCCATCACTTTTCGTAACAAGCGGCAGCGTTAAGCCATATGCGTCGCCACCATCGAGCTTACTGATGAGATCTAGTCCAGCCGTTATGTTGCCCCATTGGTCACTTCCCCCAATTTGCAAGGAACACCCGTGATCTTGCTGCAAGCGATAGAAATCATAGGACTGAAGAATCATGTAGCTGAATTCAGTGTATGAGATCCCGTTAGCGAGACGCGAATCAACGGAATCTTTAGCAAGCATGTAATTTACGGTGAAGTATTTACCAACATCTCGCAAGAAGGAGATCGTATCCAGTGAAGCTAGCCAATCATAGTTACTTACAAGCTTCGCAGAATTCGCAGCTTCGTTAAATTCAAGAAATCGCGAAAGCTGTTGCTTCAAGCTATTGGTCCAAGCGACGACTGTCTCTGACGTGTTCAAGGAGCGCTCTGTGGAACGTCCACTTGGATCGCCAATCATACCTGTTCCGCCACCGACTAATGCGATCGGTTGATGACCCGCGAGTTGAAAGTGTCGCAAGCTAAGAATGGGAAGCAGGTGTCCAATGTGCAAGCTGTCCGCGGTTGGATCAAATCCACAATAGAGCGCAATTTTGCCTTCATTTAGACGCTTACTTAGTTGATCCCGGTTCGTTGTTTGCTGAATTAAGCCTCTGTATTCGAGTTCTTCCAGCAAAGTATTAACATTGTTAGTTGTTTCTTGACTCATTGTTTATCTCTCCTTTACTTAGTTCAATACGAAAAAAAGACCCATCTCTGTCATCGACAGGGACGAGTCATCGCGGTACCACCCTAATTGTGAATGATCGCAATGAACATTCACCACTCCAGTCGGATAACGGTCGACTGCCGTCTTGCCCTTCTGCGAATTCGCAGGTTCGGATGCAAAATGCTCCAGGACGTAATTCACATTCGCGGGAGTATCGGCTTGCACCAACCGCCGACTCTCTGAACCTCCATGCTCGAACGCTACTAATTCCCTTCGTTGCCTTATACGTATGGATTCAATTGATTCATTTTTACCATGTTCAGTTGAAAGTGTCAAATCAATTATATCAGGCTCCGACTGATTTAGTGCAGGAAGGGCATACTTGGATGCGTAGAATCATATCCAGGAGGCTGCAAGATATGAATCGAAAGAGGGCATTACGAGCGTTTCATGTTCTAATCTTCATTGCAACGCTGTTAGCGATAGAGGGTGGCAAGATAGCGTGGTTGCAGCTTGCATTAGGTGGCGCTCGAACGGTAGGCGCTTCATTGGTAACTGAAGCGATTACACAGCGCTCAGATGGTTTAATC
The DNA here is from genome assembly GCA_029203125.1 of Candidatus Cohnella colombiensis. GTDB lineage: Bacteria > Bacillota > Bacilli > Paenibacillales > Paenibacillaceae > Cohnella > Cohnella colombiensis. Next base: position 2,406,531 of record CP119317.1, on the reverse strand, counting down.
ATCGACCCGGGACGAGGACAATTTAGAGATCGAAACGGACGACTGCTAACGGGAGAGACAGTGCAAAGCTTAGTTGCCTTTCCGATCGATGGTGCTGCGAGAGGTTCTCAGCAATCAATAGAGCGAGTTGCAGCGATATTAGGTGTGAAGGCCAATCAATTTGAAGCTTGGCTCGCAAATTTACGAGAGCCTGCTCCCTGGAAGTCGGCACTATCGAAAGCAGCGGTACAACTAACGGATACACAAATTCAAGCTGTCAATGACGCTGGATTGACTGGTGTCGCAGTACTCCCTTACGTGAATAGATACCCCTCTTCGTTTACGCCACTACATGCGATCGGCTACATTTCACAGCATCCAGAACGTCTTCAACTAATGAACGATCTGCAACGATCAGAAGAAGCTTTAGCTCTGAATAGCATGATCGGTGGTGCAGGATTAGAACGGTCTCTTGATCGCATTTTGCGTGGAATTGGCGAGACTAAGGTTTATCAGACGACGGATGCGAAGCGACAGCCCCTCGAGGGAATAGGACTGCGGGTAAATCGTGAGGACAATGGCTATTATCCAGTCCAAATTATTACGACAATCGATCTGGATGTGCAAATGTCGATTGAGAAGCTCCTGCAATCAAAAAGCATCCAAAAGGGAGCTGTAGTTGTTCTAGATACGACTAACGCAGACGTTATTGCAATGGTGTCATTACCTCAATTCGATCCCTATTCTATAGGGAAGATTGGCTCTGATGAGCGCAATCATGCGATTACTGCAGCTCCGCCAGGCTCGATCTTTAAAACCGTTACATTAGCCGCTGCATTAGAGTCGGGTGTAACGACATGGGATGAGCGCTTCATATGTAAAGGTGAATATGCAAAATACGGACTCAAATGCTGGAAGCCAGGTGGTCACGGTCGATTATCGTTAAAGGAAGCGTATGCGAAGTCGTGCAACGTCGTATTCGCGGAACTGGCAGAGCGGATGGATCCTGCATGGCTACAAATTACAGGGGACCGTCTAGGACTCGGAAGGGAAATTGGTTGGCGTACGGATAAGTTCATCGACGGCAAACCGCTACAGCTATTAGGCGAGGAAGAAGCAGGCAAGATTTTCACGAATAAAAAAAATGCACAGGATGGTGGCGTACGAGCAGGAAGCGGAATCGGTCAACGAGATGTGCGGGTAACCCCTCTTCAAGCGGCAAACATGGTCGTATCCATTATTCATGACGGTCATGTTAGAGCACCTAGAATTGTTAGTGAAATACGGTATGAGAATGGGAGCGTAATGAAAAAGCTTGCTGTACAAGATGCAACATCGACCTATGGACATATTACGGCAAGAACTGCTGCTACGATACGTGAGGGGATGACGGCAGTTGTGCATGAAGGTACTGCGAAGCATGCTTTAGTAGCTTCTGTGTGGCCGCTAGCAGGCAAATCGGGCACTGCAGAACTCGCTGGTAAGCTTCAGGCCCGTAACGACCAATGGTTTGTCGGTTACGGGCCTGCGAAAGGCATTGCACGATATGCAGTTGCTGTATTAATCGAAGATCAGTCTGACGGTATGCGAAATCGAGCAACCGAGTTGTTCGGTGATATTATGAAGCTGCTCCGTCTTCAGGGGGAATAGGGTTGTCAGGAGCGAGTGGTGCTACATTGAATTCGTCCTTAGGGAAGCGGATCCACTTATGGAAGTAGCCTTGATCATATAGAGCTTTCATTAAGATCATTAATATTGGCGCTAGTATAAGCCCTGCGATACCGAATATAGACAACGATACAACCATGAAGACGAGCATCGTGAAGGCAGAAACACCAATTGTTTGTCCGGTAATTCTAGGCTCTAGGAGCTGTCTAGCGATCATAACGACAAGTAACAGTCCTGTTAGCCACCAAGCCAAGTTCGTATCTCCTGTGAAGAACAAATAAATTACCCAGGGAATGAACAGCGTATTCACACCGAGCAATGGAAGTATATCAAATATTCCCGCAAGCAAGGCGATGGAGAAGGCGTTGTTGACGTTTAGCGCAAGTAAAGTGATGAATATGATGAGGAAAGTGATGCTGATGAGAATTCCTTGCGCTTTTATGTAAGCACCGATTCCTCTGAAAACGTTGTTGCGCAAAAAGTCAAAAGCGATTTTAAACGTCTTCGGCATACGGTCTTTACCGATCTTTTTCCACGTGTCGATTTCAATACTTAAAAAATAAGCAAGAATAATCGCTATGGAGAAATTAATGACGAAGGAAGAAATGGATGTGAAAAAGGCAATTAACCAATTCAGGAAATTGACAGCCCATTTTGTACCAAGATCAGTAACGAATGCGACTGTGCCGTTCAGCTTTTCTGCTACGTCTGGTGGCATCGAATTGATTTGATTTTTCAAGTCATCAGTAATCCCAGTAATCTTATCTTGCAGCATTTCTTGATATTGAGGCAGGTTATATACAAGCTGGGTGATTTGTTGGGTAAAGATGTATCCAAGAATGGCAAATATAGCTAGCAATAGGAGTGTAAACAAAAGCACGCTAATCGCAGACGCAATCGATTTTCGTATTCCTATTCTGTTGAGAAGTTTAGCTAGGGGTTCGATGATCCAGAAAATAATGAGAGACAAAAACACAGGTGTTGCAAGGTTGTAAAGATAGCTGAATACGTACATCACTAGCCATACGGTTAAAAAAATCATAAAAAGATCAAAAGCGGTTCGCCAATATTTCTGATACAAGGTTATCATCGAGTGTCCCACTCCTAGGTACTTAATGATGCTATTGTACATGATTTCAAAAAAGATGCCTACACCCTGACTATTTGAACCGGACCTATGTTAAAATAGTATGAAGGTTTTTTACGTTCACTTAATAATTCAAGCAAGATAGATGGTGGGGAAGGCATGGAGCTTATTCTTGTTCTAGGTTTTTATTTTTTAACTTTTTACGCTTTTTTACCCGCGATAATTAGCCGTATTTTCGGGTTTAGAGTGTTTTTAAAAGGAAAGACAGATCGCGAGATCGCGCTGACATTTGATGATGGTCCAGATCCGCTCTATACACCGAAGCTGCTTGATTTATTGAAGGAGCATGATGTGAAGGCGACGTTTTTCGTCGTTGGGGAAAATGCGGAACGATACCCTGAAATTGTAGCTCGAATCCATGAAGAGGGCCATGTTTTAGGCATTCATAATTATGTGCATCACTCTAATTGGTTAATGCGGCCCAAAACGGTCAAACGTTCAATTCACAAAACGTCAGATGTCATCAAAGACATTACGGGAACGAGACCGATGTATTATCGCCCGCCTTGGGGTATTATGAACGTTTTTGACTATGCGAACCTTGGCTATTTACAAATCGTTTTATGGACTTCAATGTTTGGAGATTGGCGTCAAAAAATCGGTGCCGAAAAATTGTACAAGCGGATGCGTAGAAAGCTAAAGCCTGGACAAGTTTTTTTACTTCACGATTGTGGTTCGACGTTTGGTGCGGATCGCGATGCACCTGCAAATACAATTGCAGCACTTGAGCGCATTTTGCAAGATGGTCACCAATTAGGTTATCGCTTTGTAGGGATTGATCAAATGATTGAATTGACAGAGCACCGCAAGAAGATGCGTAAAGAACGTGCGAGCTCGCAAATAGCTGCATCTGATCGCATGGGGAAAGAGGCCCAACTTCAAGTGAGTCATGTGAAAAATAATAAACCAACAATCGGTCCGCTCAAGAAGGTAGTCGTATATTTCTGGCTTTTATATGAGAAGTTATTTCACCTCGTGTTCAGATTGAAGCCTGTAGGTGATCGAGGCTACTTCAACTACCGAATAAGGAAATATGCAGGTCCTCCGATTGATTTAGAAGGGGATACGACTTTACGATCGGGCAATTATGTAATGGAACTACATTTCGATAATGAGAAGCTATTTGAGCTTGGGATGAACTCACGCTCACCGCTTCAGATTGGAATAAAAATTGTTCGAGAGATGCAACATGCACTACCTGATTTTGCGAGAGCATTAGGTCCTGCGCCGAATGGGGAAAAAGTGGTTGCACTATATGGTGTATCGATGATTCATCGTGGCTCGGAATCGCTCGGTTATCAAACATTTGATCTCCCTCGTGGCTTGTTTTCCTGGATGACCAATATTTACTTGCGAATTTTAATGCGAGTCATACACCCGGCAGGGAATGAACGGGTTCGTGAGAAGGGGCAAACGCTCAGTCCGCGGATGCTCATTATGCCACGCGATATTTTACTCAATTGGGCGAATGAGACAGAATCGCTTCGTCGGCCAAACCGAAAGAGCCAATCTACAATCGGGTAATAAGTTAAGCGGGTAAGTCGATATATGCGACTTACCCGCTTTTATAATGTTGCTGTGGATTTACGATCAAGCTTCATCCTCCTCGTCATCAAGGTCAATCTCAACCTTTTCTCCGTTACTCATTTCAACCTCAACTTCCTCAACCTCTTCCCATACAACATCATTGAATAGGGAAAGAAGTGCTGCTTCCCTGACTGCCTCATTCATCTTCTTCGCACTAAACACGTATTTCATCGTACTGCCATCTTTATACTCCACTTGAACTTCAGTAACTTCATTTGCTGAGGTGAGGTATTGTCGAACGATCGACAGGATATCCATTCATTTCCCCTACCCTTCAAGGTGCATTAACTTTGTACATAGGTACTGCTTTATCTTATGGTGATGGGCAACTGGATGTTAGCTTGAATTACAAAAACATATGGCACTTTTTTGCATAAGGTTGATACTCGCCCTTCCATGCTTGCCTTCCATGTCATAGCTTATAAAAACTGATTTGTAATGGCTGTGTAAAATGGGATTTTTCGATAAGAAAAGGGAGTATGCAGATGAAAGGCTTAATTCTTGGCGCGGGAAACGGCACCAGACTTGAACCCTTTTCTCTCAAGAAGCCAAAAGTGTTATTGCCGGTTACGAATAAACCGATCGTACACTATTGTATCGAGAAACTTGTGCAGCTGGGGATTCAAGAAATTGGGATCGTTATAAAACCAGCATTTCGACAAATGTTCATGGAACAAGTCGGTACTGGTGATCGATGGGGTGTGTGCATTCATTATGTGGAGCAGCGCTATCCGAAGGGTATAGCAGACGCTGTAAAGCATGCCGCTGATTTTATTGAGAAAGATTCTTTTATGCTGTTGCTGGGTGACAATATGATCGAACATTCGCTCGCACAGTTGAAAGATGCAATTGACTTTCACCACTATGACGCTTCCATTCTGCTAGGTGAGGTGTCAAATCCACACGAATATGGGATCGCAGAAGTTGAACGTAATCGGATTATCAGCTTAGAGGAAAAACCTCGTCAACCGAAGTCCAACTTAGCGGTGTTAGGGGCATATGCTTTTAGTTCGCGAGTTTTTGAAGCGGTCAATGAAATTGTGCCTTCAGAGCGTGGGGAGTACGAAATTATAGATGCGCTGAAGTGGTTAGTGAATAAGGGGTACCCGCTTACCTATGAAGTAACCTATCAGATGCATACGGATGTAGGCAGACCTGATAGATGGTTACAGGCTAATCAATGGGTGCTCGATCGCTTATATCGAATAGAAGGGCGAAATGAATTTTTAGACTCAAGAGGCAATCGGATTATCGTACCTGTCGTTATCGATGAAAGTGCAGTATTGAACAATTGTACGATTGGTCCTCATGCTTCGATTGGGGCTCACGTTTGCTTGGATCGTTGTATTGTTCGCGACAGTATTATTACGGAAAATGTGGTTCGAGAAGATTCCCTGATCGAAAATGCGATTATAGGATCTGAGTACATGCCTTACCTTAAGCAGACAGAGGCGCTCTCATGAGTGATATTCTCATCATGGGTATGGGATATGTTGGGCTGACGACAGCGATAACTTTCGCAGAATTAGGATGGACGGTAACGGGTTTTGATCCGGATATGATGAAGTTGAATTTGCTTCGCAGCGGCGACCTTCCGTTCTATGAACATGGAATGAAGCAGTTGCTTACAAAGCAAATTGCTGAGGGGAGTATTCGGTTTACTGAACAGCCCTTACAAGCGATACAAGATCATTCTGTTATCTTCTTATGTGTAGGAACTCCTTCGAATAGCGATGGCAGCGCTAATCTAAGCTACGTGCAACAAGCGGCGCTCTGGATTGGTCAAGCGATGGATGCTTATAAGCTAGTCGTCGTGAAGAGTACAGTTCCGGTCGGAACAAATGAAAATATTCGAAAATGGATTGTAATGAATCAAGCTACTCCAGTTAACTTTGATATCATCATGAATCCAGAATTTCTCCGAGAAGGATCGGCGTTAGCCGATGCAATGAATCCTGATCGCATTGTGATTGGTAGTGATGAAGAAGCGGCAACAGCAACATTATTAAAGCTTTATGCGAAGTTAAGCTGTCCGGTTATCGTAACGACACCTCAGGCTGCTATCATGATTAAATATGCTTCGAATGCCTTTTTGGCGACAAAAATTTCGTTTATAAATGAACTCGCTCGTTTATGTGAGCCGCTAGATG